>CAVBFJ010000044.1:0-25462 GCA_963594895.1 bacterium
TATAAAGATACTAAAAAATCTCCAGATTGCAAAATCTCAAAGAGTAATGTATGTTGATTTTTTGTTTGATGGGATACTTTTTCAAGTGGACTCTTAAATTAAAACATTGAGAAAATATCTTGGATAAATTTGTTTTATTAAGATAATATCTGTATCTTCGCAACAGAAACAAGCAACGTAGACTTTATTAATCCTAAAAATAAATTGACGAGATGAAGAAGTACAATTTTAATGCGGGCCCTTCAATGCTTCCACGTGAAGTCATTGAGAACACAGCGAAACAAATTTTGGATTTCAATGGCTCCGGCCTATCCCTGATGGAAATAAGCCATCGTGCCAAGGATTTCCAGCCTGTGGTGGATGAGGCGGAAGCGCTCATCAAGGAATTGCTTGACATTCCTGAAGGATATTCTGTGATTTTCCTCGGCGGTGGTGCTTCATTGCAGTTCATGCAGATTCCCGCCAATTTCCTTATTAAAAAAGCGGGATACTTGAATACTGGAACATGGGCAAAAAAAGCCATGAAAGAGGCAAGACATTTTGGTGAGGTTGTGGAAATCGCAAGTTCAGCTGACAAGAATTACACATATCTGCCTCATGATTTTGTAATTCCCTCAGATTTGGACTATCTCCACATCACCACTAATAACACAATCTTCGGCACAGAGATTCGCAAAGATCTTGATGCTTCTGTCCCCATGATTGCCGACATGAGTTCAGACATCATGAGTCGCCCCGTGGATGTTTCTAAATACACTGCGATTTATGCGGGTGCACAGAAGAATATGTCCATGGCAGGCGTCACCGTTGTGATTGTTAAGGACGACATGTTGGGTAAGGCTCCACGTGAGCTCCCTACAATGATTGATTACCGCACACATGTGGAGAAAGGTTCCATGTTCAACACTCCTCCTGTGGTTCCCATTTACTCTCTTCTTGAGACTATGCGCTGGGTAAAGGCGCAAGGTGGTGTCAAGGAAATGGATAGCCGAGCCAAGGAACGTGCAAAGATTGTTTATGATGAGATAGATAGGAACAAGTTGTTCCGTGGCACAGTGGCTGAGGCAGACCGTTCACTCATGAACATCTGCTTCGTGATGAACGACGAATACACTGATCTTGAGAAGCCTTTCTTGGAGTTTGCGACGGAGCGTGGTATGGTCGGCGTCAAGGGACATCGCAGCGTGGGCGGCTTCCGTGCAAGTTGCTATAACGCCCAGACAATTGAAGGGGTGAATGCTCTCGTAAAAGCCATGAAGGATTTTGAGGCGCAACATTAATTAAAAATCATTTTCTATGAAAATACTCGTAGCTACAGAGAAGCCTTTTGCCCCAGTTGCCGTAGAGGGCATCAAGAAAGAAGCGGAAGTTGGAGGCCATGAAGTGGTGCTGCTTGAAAGTTATACCGACAAACAACAGTTGCTAAACGCAGTTGCAGATGCCGACGGCTTAATAGTAAGATCTGACAAGGTCACACCAGATGTGCTTGACGCAGCCAAAAATCTCAAGATAATTGTGCGCGCAGGCGCAGGATATGACTCTATTGACACAGATTATGCCAAGCAGAATGGAGTTGTGGTTGAAAACACACCAGGACAAAACTCTAACGCCGTCGCAGAACTTGTCTTCGGCTTATTGGTCTACACGCTTCGCAACTTTTTCAACGGAAAAAGCGGAAGCGAATTGAAAGGGAAGAAACTGGGCATTCTTGCCTTTGGCAATGTAGGGCGCAATGTTGCCCGCATAGCTAAGGGATTCGGCATGGAAGTTTATGCTTTTGATGAGTTTGTCTCTAAGGACAAAATAGAGGCCCAAGGAGTTCATGGCGTTGATAGCAAGGACGATCTATTCAAGGAATGCGACATCGTGTCGTTGCACATACCCGCAACAGGTGAGACACTCCAAAGCATCAACTACCAGGTCGTCGCCCAAATGAAGAAAGGCGGTGTCTTACTCAACACTGCTCGGAAAGAAATCATACACGAGGCTGAACTGTTGAAGCTCATGAACGAGCGCGCAGACTTGAAGTATGTCACTGACATCAAGCCCGATGCCGATGAGGAGTTTAAAAAAATGGATGGTAGGTATTTCTCTACACCCAAGAAGATGGGGGCTCAAACATCTGAAGCGAACATCAATGCAGGCATTGCTGCTGCCAAACAAATCGTTTCCTTTTTTGCCAATGGAGATGAGACATTCCGCGTGAACAAATAATATTAGCATAAAAGGCTTTGGCTCTTTTCGTTCATGAGACGAATTGGGGCCAAAGTCTTTTCCATCTTGTCTAAATTCTATTACTATGGCTACTGTAAAACCTTTCTGTGGCTTGAGACCACCTAAGAACTTAGTTGAAAAAATTGAGGTGAGGCCCTATGATGTCCTTAATTCTGAAGAGGCACGTAAAGAAGCGGGCGACAACGAAATGTCGCTTTACCACATCATTAAGCCTGAAATCAATTTTTCCCTTGACGTTTCAGAGTATGCTGACTGCGTATATGAGAGTGCAGCCGAGCAATTTCAAAAATTCCAAGATAAAGGTTGGTTGGTCCAGGACAAAACGGAACACTACTATATTTATGCGCAGACCATGGACGGGAAAACCCAATATGGATTGGTGGTGGGAGCATGGGTTGACGATTATATGTCTGGTGTCATCAAAAAGCATGAGTTGACGCGGCGTGATAAAGAAGAAGACCGCATGAAGCATGTAAGGGCGTGCGACGCAAACATGGAACCTGTGTTTTTTGCCTATCCAGACAATGTCGTTCTTGACGACCTGTTGAAGAAGTATGCAACCATACCACCCGAATACGATTTTGTGGCTCCTATAGATGGTTTTCGCCATCAGTTTTGGGTTGTTTCAGAGAAAAAAGATATCGATCTCATTACTGAGGAATTCCGCAAGATGCCCCATCTTTATATAGCTGATGGTCATCATCGTTCAGCGGCAGCAGCTCTTGTCGGAGACGAGAAGCGCAGAATGAATGCTAATCACAAGGGTGATGAAGAATACAACTACTTCATGGCAGTATGTTTTCCAGCTTCACAATTGACCATTCTTGATTACAATCGTGTGGTCAAGGATCTCAATGGGATGACACCCCAGGAATTCCTCAAAGCGCTTGAGACCAACTTCGTAATTACTGATAAGGGGAACAAAGACTATAAACCCCAACATATCCATGAATTCTCACTTTACCTGGATCACAAGTGGTATAGTCTTGTAGCTCGCCCTGGCACTTACAATGAGGCCGACCCTATTGGGGTGTTAGACGTGGATATCTCCAGTCGCCTTATTCTTGGCAAACTGATGGACATCAAGGACTTGAGGTCTGATAAGCGGATTGATTTCGTAGGCGGTTTGCGCGGCTTAAAAGAGTTGCGCCGTCGTGTGGATAGCAGAGAAATGCGTTGGGCATTGGCGCTTTATCCAGTTTCCATGGAACAAATCATGAATATTGCGGATAGTGGAAAAATTATGCCCCCCAAGGCCACATGGTTTGAACCTAAACTGCGATCTGGATTAGTCGTACATAAATTGAAATAATGGATTCGTATCAAACAATTGAGGAAATATCAATTGGCGAGGGATATTACTCCGAAAAACGTAGTAAGTTCCTCGCCTACGCTCATCACGTAGATTCCATTGAGCAAGCCAAAGCGTTCATAGCAAATTACCGAAAGAAGTATTTCGATGCTCGTCATTGTTGTTATGCTTATGTCCTTGGTGCAGACTGCCAAGAGTATAGGGCCTTCGATGATGGTGAGCCCAGCTCTACGGCTGGCAAGCCAATTTTGGGACAAATTAATTCTCACAAATTGACAAATATACTCATATGTGTAATCCGTTATTATGGCGGGGTCAATTTGGGAACAGGTGGGTTGATCACCGCATATAGAGCGGCGGCGGCGGATGCGATAGCCCATAGTAAAATTGTCACGCGGCTGGTTCAAGAACAAGTTACATATCGCTTCACATATCCCATGATGAACCGTGTCATGGCTATAGTGAAAGATATGCAGCCTAAAATCATCTCACAGACCTTCAACAACGATTGCGAAATTATTCTTTCTATTAGGAAAAGCAAAGCTGAAGAGCTTCGCAAACGTCTGCAAAATCTCACTTTTACAGGATAGGTATTATTCAACAGGCTAGTGGTTTGTAAACTCTAAAGTTTGTATAACAATTAGTGTCCAATTAAATACCCATTAGCCAATGCTCATGCCGAGCATACACAAAATGGCGCTTACTTCACAGCAAGCGCCATTTACTCTCAATAGGCATTAGTCTTCTTTAAGGTAAAAAGATTGTATTCAGGATAACGTTTGCAAAAGTACATAATATTTTCTAAAACGCCAAAGATTTCCCTTGGTATTTTTAAATATTTTTTAATGCTTGCTGATTTTTAGCCGAACAACGCACCTTGTCATTGACTACCTGCATAAAAGTCTGAATACATATCGACTTTTCAAAAGTTACAGACGAGTCAAGCAAATCTAACAGTTGTCCATACTCCAGCTATACGTTAGAATGCTTTGCTCGTAATTGTCGTATTATTTGCAGGAACAACTAAAAAAGCTGAATTCCAGTGAGGAATCCAGCTTTAATCTCTCTCGGCCTTTTTTTATTTGACTGCAAATTGGCAATTACATGCGTTGGTCATGCCGCATTGCGATTATAGCTACTTGCATAACCTTTTCGCTTTTTCTTAATATTATCCCCCCACTTGCATTTGCTAATTATTACATTTGGTGATGTGTCTTTTTGTCTTATCTCCCAATGAATTAATTAGATAGTCTCTATTGTGTTTAGCCGAAAAGGGCATTTCGCGACATTGTCTTAGTATACCAACGTGCCAATCTCTTCTCCGTCAAGCACCTTCTTCAAGTTGCCAACGACATCCATGTTGAACACGTAAATGGGCAGATGATTGTCCTGGCACATACAAATAGCAGTGAGATCCATAACCTTCAAGCCACGCTTCAACACTTCTTGGTAGGTGATCTTGGTAAATTTCTCGGCTGAGGAATCTTTCTCGGGATCAGCTGTGTAGACACCGTCCACACGCGTACCTTTCAGCATCACATCTGCCTCAATTTCAATACCACGAAGCGAACTTCCCGTGTCTGTTGTGAAATAAGGATTTCCAGTACCAGCAGAGAATATGCAGACATAGCCATTTTCAAGGGCCTCAATAGCCTTCCATTTATTGTAGAACTCCCCAATGGGTTCCATCCGAATGGCTGTCATAACCTTGGTATTCACACCGAGGGCTCCAAGGGCCGAACTAAGCGCCAACGAATTGATAACCGTTGCGCACATGCCCATTTGGTCTCCTTTCACTCGGTCAAATCCCTTTTGCGATCCCGATAGCCCACGGAAAATGTTACCACCTCCAATGACGATGCCAACCTGGATGCCCATCTCATGGATTTCCTTAATTTGGCGGGCATAATCTGCCAACCGCTCAGGATCTATTCCGTAACTCTGTTTTCCCATCAGGCTTTCGCCTGACAACTTTAGAAGTATGCGATTAAATCTTGCCATGGTTTATTTTAGATTAAATTTAATGCTGAAAAGTCATTTTTGTGCTAAATTATAAATTGAACATCCTTGAGGGCGTATTCCTTGATATGTCCTTCACGATCGCGTAGTACCAAGTGTCCGTTGTCTTCAACTTCGACCACAGCCCCCGAAAAGATTCCATTGATGTCCTTATAGGAGAAAAAACCATGCTTTCGATACAATGCCTCATGGTACAGCGCTGATATGTCGGCATATCCACCTTCTTCCATCAATTTGAAATATTTGACGAATGAACTCATGATGTTAGCCAGCATTTTTTTCCGGTCCACCTCATGACCTACAATTTGGCACATGGAAACAGGATTGGGCAAGGTGGTGGAGAATGAAGATTGGTTCACGTTAACCCCAATACCAAATACGCAGTCCTTAATATGTCCTCCTAAAAGCGAAGTCTCTATGAGCGTTCCGCTAATCTTTTGGTCTTTCCAATAGATGTCATTGGGCCACTTCAAAGAGATGTCTTCACTCACGTAGACCTGCAGAGCTTCCTTTAGCGCCAACGCACCCATCATCGAGAGTAGGAATTGCCGTTGCACGGGAACCATCGTCGGATGGATCAAGACGGAGAACAACAGGTTTTTCCCCCGTTCACTTTCCCATGTGTTGCTCCCCAGTCCACGCCCTGCCGTCTGGTAATTGGTCGACAATACCACAATAGGTGCCGTCGCCCCAGCCCCCACTTTCCCATGGGGCTGCTCCAACTCGCGCACATGTAAATTCGTGCTGTCGGTCTCATCAACCTCAACCAACAAGTAGTCTTTCGGCTTGTCCTTGGGGGCGAGTTTTTCAAACAAGGAGTGGATTGAAAGCATGTTCTATATGATTAATTTTGATATTGTTGCTATCTTTTCGTCCAATGATAGTAAAAATGTCAAAACGAATTTCCTCAACAATGTTATACATCTTCACATAATGATCGGCGGCACGCCCCAGTCTTCGAATCTTCTGCACGTTGACGGCGTCTTCTGGTGCCAGGATTTCCTCATGCGAACGGGTCTTCACCTCCACAAACACTACTGTCCTCATATCGGGTGTTTTGCAGACGATGTCAATATCACTCTTACTGCGGCCGTATCTCCAGTCGCGGTCCATGATGATGTATCCTTGTTTCTGCAGGTAGATGGTTGCATATTCCTCGCCCCACTTTCCCAAGTCATTGTGTTCGGCCATGTTGTCAATGATGATTCACCATGCAAAAATAACAAAAAGCGATTACCTATCAAAATAAAATTCGTACTTTTGCTAAAAAATCATCATCATCATGACATCCACCATCCAACAACAAACTGATGAGCATTTCATGCGCTTAGCCATACAAGAAGCCCTGCGGGCCTTAGAAGAAGGCGAAATTCCAATCGGGGCCATCATCGTCTCCCACGGCCGAGCTATCGCGCGCGCTCATAACCTCACCGAGACCCTGAATGATGTCACCGCACACGCTGAGATGCAGGCTATCACAGCAGCCGCCAACCTCTTGGGTGGCAAATACTTGGCGGACTGCACTTTGTATGTCACAGTGGAGCCGTGCGTTATGTGCGCCGGTGCCATCGGTTGGGCGCAGATAAGGCGAGTGGTGTTTGGCGCTACTGATGAGAAACGAGGATACCAACGTTTCGCCCCCCTATCACTACATCCCAAGTGCAACGTGACGTCTGGCGTGCTCGAAGAAGACTGCCGCAGCATGATGCAAGCCTTTTTCCAATCGAAAAGATAGCTTGAAGCCTCAGGCCTACTTCACCACCATGACCAAGTATTTGCTTGTGCTCCAGAATAGTTGGGGATTGGTGATACGCAACTCATATTGCTGGGTGGCATCACGTTGTAGTGTATAGCTACCGATGGGATGGTTGGTCAGCAAGGTGACAGACTTGGAATAGAGCTTGATTTCCTTGGTAACCCGTATGTCAATCTTCGTAAAATAATTGTGGTTGAAACTGGACTGCAGCACTTTTCCTTCTACAATAATGTGCTGGCCCTTCAATTCTTTCTTCGTGCCAAACACAAACCATGCTGTATTGAGCAACTTGTCTTGGTTGCTTATGGTTTGCATCTTTTCCTCAGTCTCTGTCCGCAGTTCCGAGACGTTGCTGCTGAGGTTGTTGATGGTCTCGTCCAACTCGGCGATGTGGATATCCTTAGCGTCCAGTTCAATTCGCAATCTTTGCAATTGTTTGTCCTTGTCTTTGAGCTGAACTATCATATTGCTGATGACCTTCTTCAGCTCTTCGCCCTTGAAACCACTGGTTCTCAACTGAGACTGCAACTTCTTAATCAGAGCCCGGTTTTCATCCATTCGACTTGAGATGAACTTGACGTTTTCGCGTATCAGTTGCGCCTTGTCGACACCTTCCCCATTCTTGGCCAAGTTTACTTCGTCTTCGGCCTCATTGATTTCCCTGAAACACACTTGGATGTCGTTGAGCGTGGCCATCATGTCGTTGATCTCATCGTCTCGCTGGGCTATGATCTGCTCCAACGAATCGTTTGACGCCACCCTGTGGAAGGTGGTTTGTCGTGCGCGTTTTTCCCCACAACCGGCCATGCATGCGCACAACATCACAATAACAGATGTCATCAACCATGTTCTCATATTTTTTCGCTTTAGGTAAGACCTAGCAGGTTAATTTTTCTTTTTTCCATAGAGCATCTCGTGCAAGAGCTCCTCATTGCTTTTGACCGAGGGCTTCTTGCCATTGCGGACGGCTTTTCCTCCATCCGCGACAATGTCGTCATTGCCTGCCAACACAATCACTATCTCGCCTTTGGGCTCATGCTGCTCAAAATGAGCTATTACGTCCTCGAGCGTTCCACGAACATGTTCCTCGTGCACTTTCGAAACCTCACGAGCCACGCTCACCTTCCGAACATTTCCAAATGTTTCCGCAAACTGTTTGAGTGTCTTTAGCAAACGGTAGGGAGACTCATAAAAGATCATGGTGCGCGCCTCGCTCTTCAGGCTGTCAAGATGGGTCTGGCGCCCTTTCTTCTGCGGCAGGAAGCCCTCAAAGCAGAACCTGTCACAGGGCAGTCCAGATGACACCAAGGCAGGTATGCAGGCTGTGGCACCTGGCAATGTCTGGACGGAGACTCCCGCCTTGACGGCCTCACGTGCCAAGTAAAACCCAGGGTCACTGATACCAGGCGTGCCCGCATCGCTGACCAGCGCTATCGTCTCGCCCGCCAACAACCGATTGACAATGGCAGGAGACGTACCATGCTCGTTGAATTTATGGTGCGACATCAGCCGGTTGTGGATGTCGAAATGATTTAGCAAGACGCTCGATGTGCGCGTGTCTTCCGCCAACACCAAATCGGCCTCCTTCAAGATGCGGATGGCTCGGAGCGTCATGTCTTCCATGTTCCCCACGGGGGTGGGTACTATATATAAAATGCCCATATTCTGTGACAAATTTAATGAAATAACTCCTATCCTCAAAGGAAGAGAACATTTCTTAGCAATTTTTAATTGTCAGCCAGTTTCCATGTTCTTTCAAACCGTCATTGTATGGCTATTGGACTATCACACATTGCGCTTGATGACCGAACCATTGGCTTGGTGGGTGGCCAACACCAACACCTCTGCAATCTGCACATGAGGCGGAGCGGCGGCGGCATAGAAACACACGTCCGCTATGTCATCTCCCGTAAGGGGCGTTATGCCTTCATAAACACGCTGGGCCCGCTGATCATCACCATGAAAACGCACATTGGAGAAGTTGGTTTCCACTAGTCCTGGTTTCACATTCGTCACACGGACACAACTGTCCGCCACATCAATGCGGAGCCCGTCTGAGATGGCTTTCACCGCAGCTTTAGTGGCACAATAAACATTACCACCTGCGTACGCTGCGTCGCCTGCCACTGACCCGATATTGATAACGTGCCCCTGGTTACGTTTCACCATCCCCGGCACAACAAGGCGGGTCATCGTCAGCAGGCCCTTCACATTGGTGTCGATCATTTGGTCCCAATCGTCAAAGTCGCCTTCGTAGGCCGAGTCGAGACCTCTGGCTAATCCCGCATTGTTTACCAGCACATCAATTGCACGCCAAGCCTCCGGTAAACTTTCCAGCGCTGCACGAGTTGCTCCACGGTCCCGCACGTCAAATGCCAACGTGAGTACTTTTGCGCCCTCGTCGGACAATCGGTCTGCTATTTGTTTGAGCAGGGCTGCACGGCGTGCAGTAAGAATGACATTATAACCACCCTGGGCAAAACGACGGGCACAAGCCTCCCCTATTCCACTCGTGGCACCTGTAATCAAAGCTATCTTTCCCATAAAATCTTACATTAAGAAATTACTACTAACAAAAAAAAACTTGCACTCTCGCTCTCTGTTTCACGTGGCCCCTTGTATCCTTGTGGAGTGCCTCGAAGGAGACGCTGCCGGGTCCTCATTGTGCAAAGTTAACAATTTTTTGTTACTTCCTTTTCTCTACATCTTCATTTTTTCATAACTTTGCATGGAGAGATTGACAACATTTACACAAAAAATAATGCCCATGGAGAAATTCACATTCACACCAGAGGAAGCCAGGACGTCAGTCCGAATCGTCCAGCATCTGCGTAAGGCCATCGGCAACTCTTTGGAAGACAATGACGAGCAAAACATTCGTAAATACATACGCCAAGCCATACTCGGAAGTCATGTGCATCGCGATGTGTTCGGGCTCAATCCCATCCTCACATCCTTGCAGACGGCTCTCATTGCCGTCGACGAGATCGGACTACGACGCGACGGTGTCATCGCCACCTTGCTCTATGGCAGCATCGCAGATGAGAGCGACCATGAAGAGGTCGGAGTGTTGTTTGGCGACAGTGTGGCACGCATCGTCAAGGGGCTGGTCAAGATACAGAAACTTTATGAGAAGAACCCTGTCATAGAAAGTGAGAATTTCCGCAATCTATTGTTGAGTTTCGCCGAAGACATGCGTGTCATTCTCATCATGATAGCCGACCGTGTGAACATCATGCGACAGATACGGGATGTCGCGCAAAATGACGCACGCCGCGAGGTTTCAGAAGAGGCCAATTACCTGTATGCGCCCCTGGCGCACAAGCTGGGTCTCTACACACTAAAAAGCGAGCTCGAAGACTTGTCGCTCAAATACCTGGAGCATGATGCCTACTACATGATCAAGGACAAGCTGAACGCCACCAAGCAGTCACGCGATGCCTTTATCATGAGGTTTATCACCCCCATACAGGAAAAGCTTACAGCGGCAGGGCTTAAATTCCACATGAAGGGACGCACCAAGTCTATCCACTCCATCTGGCAGAAGATGAAGAAGCAGAAGTGTGGATTTGAGGGCATTTACGACTTGTTTGCCATTCGCATTATCCTCGATTCGCCTCTCGAACTGGAGAAACAGCAGTGTTGGCAAGTCTACTCCATCGTCACGGACATGTATCAGCCCAATCCCAAGCGGCTACGCGACTGGTTGTCAGTGCCTAAATCCAATGGATACGAGAGCTTGCACATCACCGTGTTGGGCCCAGAAAACAAGTGGGTGGAGGTGCAGATACGCACGGAGCGCATGGACGACATAGCCGAGCATGGACTGGCCGCCCATTGGCGCTACAAAGGCGTCAAGAGCGGAGGGCAGATGGATGAATGGCTGGCCAACATCAGGTCAGCCTTGGAGGCTGGCAACAATTTGGAAGTTATGGACCGGTTTAAGATGTCGCTCGCTCCCGAGGAAGTTTATGTGTTCACACCGAAGGGTGACTTATTCAAGTTTCCCACCGGCGCCACAGTGCTCGACTTCGCTTATCGAATCCACTCCAAGATTGGTAACAAATGTGTGGGAGGGCGTGTCAACGGAAAAGTGGTTCCCATGCGCGAAGAGCTCCACTCTGGTGACAGCGTAGAGGTAATTACCCAAAGCAATCAAACTCCTAAGCGCGACTGGCTCAACATTGCCACTACCCCCAAGGCTCGCTCAAAAATCAGGCTAGCCTTAAAGGAGACACAAGCCAAGGACGGGTTGTTTGCCAAGGAACTGCTGGAACGCAGGTTCAAGAACAAGAAGATAGAGATAGACGAGAGCATCATGGGACACCTCATCAAGAAAATGGGATACAAGGAGGTGTCTGATTTCTACAAGCAGGTGTCCGACGGAAAACTCGACCCCAATGACGTCATCGACAAGTATGTGGAGTTGCGTACCCACCAAGAGAACCACGGCAAGGAACACGAGGCACGATCGGCAGAAGAGTTTGAATACGAAAACCCCGAAGAGGAACTCGCACACCAAAGCGATGACGTGCTCACCATAGACCGCAACCTCAAGGGGATCGACTACCAGCTGGCACCTTGTTGCCACCCCATATACGGTGACAAGATCTTTGGCTTTGTCACTGCTGGTGGTGGCATTAAGATTCACCGTTTGGATTGTCCCAACGCCCCCGAGATGCGCAGGCGCTTTGGATACAGGGTAGTGCGTGCTCGCTGGAGCGGAAAGGGCACATCACAGTATGCCATCACCCTGAGGGTAATCGGTAACGATGACATTGGAATCATATCCAACATCAGCAACATCATCTCCAAAGATGAAAAAATTCTCATGCGAGCCATCAATATCGACAGTCACGATGGTCTGTTCTCTGGCAATCTCGTGGTACAACTGGAGGACACCACGCGCCTTCAGTCACTCATCAAGAAACTTAAAACCGTGAAGGGCGTCAAGCAGGTGCAACGCATCTGATGAGGCAAGGCTATTCTTCGTTATGTGAAATCTGAAGGAAGCCTACGGCAAATTTGGCCTGACGGACAAAACGCTCATATAAGCTCATGGGTGACGAACCATGAGCAACAAGATGCGTATATAGTGCAAATATATGGACAAACTATAGACAAAAACATCCGTTATTTCCCACGAGAAAATCTATGGGCGCAAATACGCAAAAATAGAGAGGTTTTCGCAAGTGGTTAGTTATCAGCGTTTTACAAAATTTAACCCGATATAAGTCACCAATCGTAAAGACTTTTTATCATGATAAGTGCCTAATCTCACCATGATATGTGCCTAATCTCATTGTCATTAGGCACATATCATGGTGAGATTAGGCACTTATCGCATGATGATTCGGCACATTCTTGCAGTCGGATGGCAGTTCGCACTCCCGAAAAGGGTGAGAAACGGAACTTTCGCTCGCTATCTTAACTGATTTTTTGAACACACTTTTTAGCCAAAAATCACGACAAATATTGTGGTTACCGAAGGGTAGTTTCCAATAACAGGTCCTTAGGAGCCCTTTAACGTAGCCACCAGGCATGTCACTACAGAAATCGTGCAGAAGGCTGGGCTCCGTTTCGTCTGCCACCCACATAAGCACATCTGTAACCCCTGGATGTCTTTCTTTCCTCCACCCATGTCTCGAAAGTATACAACAGCTCTTCTCTGCGCTCATCAAATAATGGCTTGTTCTCCTCAAGGGCTCTTCGATAATACCATAAATGATTAGGCTTGGTATTTGTTGCATTATTTAACGCCTTCACGTGAGATTTTCGCGGATAAATCATTAACTTTGCACCAAATAATAGAATTAAAACTACATAAGATGGAAATCAAAGACAACAAAGGCGAAGAAAAGCGCAGCGTTAGTTTTGTGGAGCAGCTGATAGAGGAAGACCTCGCGGCAGGCAAAAACAGTGGTCGCATCCAGACACGTTTCCCGCCAGAGCCCAACGGTTACCTTCACATTGGTCACGCCAAGGCCATCTGCATGGACTTTGGAGCGGCCGAGAAGTACAACGGTGTATGCAACCTCCGCTTCGATGACACCAACCCCTCCAAGGAGAACAACGAGTATGTGGAGAACATTCTCAATGACATCACTTGGTTGGGATTCAAGTGGGGCCACATATACTATGCTTCCGACTACTTTCAGAAGTTGTGGGACTTTGCCATTTGGATGATCAAGAAGGGTATGGCCTACGTGGACGAGCAAACCTCCGAGCAGATTGCAGAACAGAAAGGAACGCCTACCACGCCCGGTGTGGCCAGCCCTTATCGCAACCGTCCCATTGAGGAGAACTTGCGCTTGTTTGAGGCCATGAACACCCCGGGGGCCGTGGAAGGCTCCATGGTGCTCCGTGCTAAGCTCGACATGGCCAACCCGAACATGCACTTCCGTGACCCCGTCATGTATCGTATCATCCAAACTCCTCACCATCGCACAGGCACCAAGTGGCACTGCTACCCCATGTATGACTTTGCCCACGGCCAAAGCGACTATTTCGAGGGTGTCACCCACTCCATCTGCACGCTGGAGTTTGTGCCTCACCGTCCACTATACGACAAGTTCGTCGACTTCCTCAAGGAATATGACGAAACGGCAACCAAGGGACTTGGTGATTTCCGCCCCCGCCAAATTGAGTTCAATCGTCTGAACCTCACCTATACCGTAATGTCAAAGCGCAAGCTCCACACGCTAGTCGATGAGCACCTTGTCAACGGTTGGGATGATCCACGCATGCCGACTCTATGTGGCATGCGCCGTCGTGGCTACTCGCCCGAATCCATCAAGAACTTCATCCAGTCGATTGGATACACTAAGTTCGACGCGCTCAATGACATGGCCTTACTAGAAGCAGCCGTGCGCGATGACCTCAACAAGAAGGCCGTTCGCGTGTCAGCAGTGGTCGATCCCGTAAAGCTCGTCATCACCAACTATCCTGATGGACAATCGGAAGAGATGGAAGCGATCAACAATCCCGAGGACGAAGCTGCCGGCTCGCACAACATCACGTTCACCAAAAACCTTTGGATCGAACGCGCTGACTTCATGGAAGACGCTCCCAAAAAGTTCTTCCGTATGACTCCGGGCAAGGAAGTGCGCTTAAAGAACGCTTACATCGTGAAATGCACGGGGTGCACCAAGGATGCCGAGGGCAATGTGGTGGAGATTCAAGCTGAGTATGACCCCGAGAGCAAGAGCGGTCTGCCAGGAGCCAACCGCAAGGTGAAGGGCACACTTCATTGGGTGAGCGCAGACCGTTGTGTCAAGGCTGAGGTGCGCGAGTACGATCGGTTGTTCTTCGTGGAAAACCCATCGGCCGACGAGCGCGATTTCCATAAATTGCTCAACCCGGACTCGCTCCATGTCAGCAAATGCTGCTATGTCGAAAACTATGCCGCCACACGTAAACCAGGCGAATACCTGCAATTCCAACGTATTGGCTACTTCATGGCAGACCCCGACACCACTGACGACGCACCCGTATTCAACAAAACGGTAGGCCTCAAGGATGCCTGGGCTAAAAAGAACAAGTAAGCCGCCGCAGAGTGGAATGGCTCCACTTTGCTGAGAATGTGGAATGGCTCCACTTTGCTGAGAATCATGATATGGACAACAATTTTGATGACAACTTGAAACGATATGAAGCTGCCCGCTCTGCGGGTAGCTCCATTTATTTGGAACCCGATGACCTTACCGAGATAGCCGAATTTTATCATCTGCACGGCAAACTCAAGGAGGCCACCGATGCCATCGATCTTGCCATTACCATGTTTCCGGGTGCCACACAACCCTTAGCTTTTCGCGCACGCATGGCCATCCTGATCAACAAGGATGCACACGAGGCAACCAAATGGGTAGAACAAATAGCAGACAAGACTGATCTCGACTACTATTACATTGTGGCCGAAATCATGATAGCTGACCAGCGAATAGACGAAGCTGACCTATACCTAAAAGACAAGGAGCGCGAAATAGACGAAGAAGACATAGAGGACTACTATCTCGATGTGGCAACACTCTTTGCCGACTATTCATGCGCAGATTTTACGGAAGAGTGGTTGTCAAAAAGCAACGAAACCGAAGACCCACAGTATCGCGAGTTGCAGGGACGCCTGGCACTGGCCAAGGGTCAGTATGACATCTGCCAAAGGCTCTTTGACCAACTCATCGATGAGGATCCCTACAACACCGACTACTGGAATTCTATGGCGGCAGCTCAATTTCAGCAGGGAGACATGGCTGCAACCATCGAAAGTTGTGATTACGCGTTGGCAATTGATACGATGAATGTCGATGCCCTCATCAACAAAGCCAATGCCCTCTCAACCTTAGGCAATTACGATGAGGCCATCAGAAACTATCAGATGTTCCATCAATTGCAACCCTACAACGAATCGGCCGACATGGGCATCGCATCGGTACTCACTGCACAAAATCGCTTCCAAGAGGCTCTCTTACACTTGCGACAAGCTGAGCGCCTCGCCCCAGACACCTCGCTCAACAAACTCGAAATCATCAGGCAGCAGTGTATCCTCAACGCCCAGTTGGGGAAACTTGCAGAAGCCTTGGCCAACATCCGGAAGATGGACGCTATTCCTGGTCATGATACAGCCGAGAACAATGTGCTCCGCGGCTACCTCTACCTTTTGGACAACCAGCCTGACAATGCGCACGCTTGGTTCACAAGAGCCATGGAGGTTTCTGGTAACGACATCCGCATACAGACGCTTGTGGCCTATTCAACCTACGAGTGCGGCTACACGCAGTTTGCCCACGATCTTTTCCGCGAAATCATGGACAACTCCCTGGGTAAGGATGTGCCAGAGGGGTGGGCTTTCCTTGCCCTGTGTGACGCAGACTTGGGCTTACGACAGGAGTTTCTTTCAGACTTGCACCAGGCCATTCAGCAAGGCCCCACAAAGTCTCGCCCCCTACTCGACAGCATCTTTCCTGAGGGACTGCCGTTTGAGTGTTATGAGAAATACGCCCATGAGCATCCCGAACTGGGAGCATGGCCAAGCAAGAAAGATGAGCTTTAACCAATAGACAAAACTCATCTTTATGTTTTTAAAATATTCAAGAAAACAAAAATCAAGAAAATGAGCATCATTTCCTCCCTTCTTTCCAATCTCAACTATGGTACCATCTTCATACTCATGCTCCTAGAAAGCACTGTCATCCCAGTGCCATCTGAGCTGGTTGTGGCGCCTGCCGCATACCATTCGGCAGGCGGCAACCTTGATATCATGTTAGTTATCTTGTTTTCCACCCTAGGAGCCGATGCAGGCGCCACCATTAACTACGTGGCAGGCTGGCTATTGGGGCGTCCCGCCATTTGGCGCTTCGCCGACTCCAAGCTAGGCAAACTCTGTATGCTTTCGCATGAGAAAATAGAGAAGAGTGAAGCGTATTTCAACAATCATGGATTGGTGGCTACCATCACAGGGCGTCTCATCCCCGGCATCCGCCACCTAATATCCATCCCAGCCGGACTGGCCAAGATGACCTATTGGAAGTTTCTGCTTTACACCACAATTGGCGCTGGTGCTTGGAACTGCATTCTGGCCGCATTAGGGTGGTATCTCCACACCATTGTCCCGGAAGAACAGCTGAATGACAAAATCATGGAATACGGCGAGTACATCAAGCTTATCATCATCGCCTTGGTGATCATGGCAATCGCCTATCTCACCGTAAAGTGGTGTCTGAAAAAAAGAAACCGCAATGCACAGTAACTCCTTTCACATGCATACGCGACGCTGGGACCTAACCTAAAGGCTAGGCCTCGGCATTTTTGTCAAAGAGATGATCGGCCTCAAGTATTTCGTCATCATCAAACCACTTGGAGAGTTTTCCATGAGCCTTTTCCTTCACATCCTCGGAAACCACTCCCCACACTTTCTTCAAGACAAAAATCAAGACGCCCAAGTCATCGCCCAGTCCAACGATGGGTATCGCATCGGGAACCACGTCAAGTGGTGAGATGAGATAACCCAAGGCACCTATAATAATGGCCTTGTCTTTGTAAGAGACCTTATCGCTCTCCAGCGTATAGTAAAGGATCAAGGACGCATAGACCAATTTGGCTCCCGCCCGCTTAGCCACACGCGAAATCTTGTCGACAAATCCATTTTCAGTGAATTTGTCTTTGTATGACATAAAATCTGGTAATTCCATATCTCATGTTGTTTTGTGATTTATTCATGTTTCAACGCATAACGCATCACAGCATCGACATAGTTGCTTGCGTCTGGATAGGCGTTTCGATGGCGATTCACCTTTAACCGCGTTACAGTCATCCTCACCACCTTGATGGCCAAAGCCAGGAGCACGCCAATGCCCACCCCCATCAAAAGAGACCATTTCCCCCATGGCAATGTGCTTTCAGGGAATGCACTAAGCACTATTGTTGGGACAATAGCAATGATGCCATAGACTGTCAATTGTGCTCGCTGAGATCCCTCTTGATCGAGTATAATTTGATAGTCGCAAAGATAATCTTCAAGTATCTTATGCGTCAAACGATAGTTTTCCAACTGGGGGAAAAACGGATCGTTTTCATGACGATCCATCTTCGCCAGCACTTGGTGTTCAAAATCGTTAAGCAAGTTAGGATGCAAATCTTTCATGTCTCTGCACAATAACAATTAGTAACAAAAGTATAACTTAAACCAACCATCTTTTATTGTCAAGAGCAAAAAGATTTTGTCACTTTTCATGTCCTAAACAACGCGGTACAGCAAAAATGGAATTAGGTAAAAGAGAAAACATTGAAAAAAGTAAGGCAGTGCCCTGATAAGCCGGGTTCTGTTTCCCGTCGCGAAGAACTGGGAGCTCATCATTTATCCAGTCGGCAAGTCACCCTGCCGCTCAAGCGTTCTACCCTCCATCGTCAGGCTCGCAGCCTGTCGGGCAGGCAACCCTGATTGACGATGGTTTACATGAACTTGCAGCCTCCAGCCAGCACAGCCCTGTGATCGCCCACAGGCTGGTAGTCTCTTACACCACCTTCTCACCCTTACCTGTCCCCAAAGGATAGGCGGTCATTTTCTTCTGCCTACACCTGCCGTCGCCGACAGCTTCCATTTTCAGAAGTGGAGCGCCTTATGCTGCCCGGACTTTCCTCTCGCACCTCTCACGGATGCCAGCGATGAAGCCGGGGCACTGCCTTACATTTTGCAAAAGTAGCAAAATATTATGAGACGCGCGCAATGAAATACATGTTTTTGCGAGGATAAGCCGTTTTCACTTACTGTTATGCCTTACAGTATTGCCCTAACACACAACCTTCAGGAACAAATGGCATGCATGACATTAAATGAATGTAAATTTGAAATGATTTCTATTAAAGAAGCGTTAAGTGTTAAAAATCAAATGTTAAAATGGGATAAAGTAATCGGACATCATGACACTTTAACAATTTTTGCGCCTATATTTGCACACGATTAAACCGTGATGAAGAAAGACGCCATGTCTGGCATTTCTTCTTTCACCAAGAGAATGACAATCCAAAAACAAAAATAAAAGTATGAAAAAACATTTCAATTACTTGGTTGTAGGTTTTAGCGCTATTGCAATGGCATTCGCGGCGGGATCATTTATTCAGGTGAAAGCCGCCACCGAGCAGGCAGCCATCGCAGGCCAGCCCATTGACCTCACGTATGCGTCTCAAAAGGCGTTGCCAGCTGTGGTGCACATTAAATATGTGCAAAACTCCAAAGTGCAAACAGTAGAGGTACAGAGTGACCCGTTTTCAGACTTCTTCTCTGACCCGTTTGGATTTTTTGGAAATCCACAAGGTAACGGTGGCAAGCAAAAACGCCAAATCCAAACCCCAAAGAAGGAAGCCACAGGATCGGGAGTCATCATCAGCGGCGACGGCTATATTGTCACCAATAACCACGTGGTGAATGGAGCTGACGAACTGACGGTCACGCTCAATGACAACCGTGAGTTCAATGCAAAAATCATTGGCACAGACCCGACGACAGACCTCGCCCTCATCAAAGTGGACGGCAAGGACCTTCCCACCCTGCCCATCGGTGACTCTGACAAGCTGAAAGTGGGCGAATGGGTCATTGCTGTCGGAAACCCTTTTGGCCTCAACAACACTGTGACGGCAGGCATCGTCTCAGCCAAGGCCCGTGGCCTAGGCGGACAAGGCGATGGTCCTAGCATATCCAGCTTCATCCAGACAGACGCAGCCATCAATCCCGGCAACTCAGGTGGGGCATTAGTTAATGTCCAGGGTGAGCTGGTGGGCATCAACGCCATGCTCTACTCTCCCACGGGTTCATACACAGGCTATGGTTTCGCCATCCCGACGACCATCATGAACAAAGTCATCGACGACTTGAAGAAATATGGCACGGTACAGCGCGCAATGCTCGGCATCACAGGCGGTGACGTGCTCAGCTACATAAACCAACAGAAAGACGCCGGCAAGGAAGTGGACCTCGGAACTAATGAGGGCGTATACGTGGACAAGGTGGAAGACGGAAGTGCCGCCTCTAATGCAGGTCTTGAAAAGGGCGATGTCATCGTGGCAATCGACGGGAAAAACATTGGGAAAATGTCTGAACTCCAAGAAGTCATCAATGCCAAGCGTCCTGGAGACAAGATCACATTGACATGGCTCCACAACAAGAAAAAACTGAGCAAGACGGTCACGGTGAAAAACGCACAGGGAAACACCAAGGTGCTGAAGACAGCGGACCTAGATGTGCTGGGGGCCAAAGTCATACCTGTTGGCAATGACATAAAGAAACAGCTTGACATAAGCTATGGTCTACAAGTAAAAGACGTGAAGAGCGGAGCATTTAAGGATGCGGGCATTAGCGATGGTTTCATTATCCTCACCGCCAATGACCAGCAAATGAAGGAAATCTCCGACCTGCAAAAGGCCGTCAAGGACGCTTCTACAAGCAAAAAACCCGTGCTCTTCATCACTGGCATGTGGCCCTCTGGGAAAACCGACTACAAGGCAGTCAGAGTGGGCGAATAAGAACATTGGGGAAGTCCCTATGATATGATATGTGGCGGAGCGCATAAGGAGGCACTCCGCCATATACTTTTTTTGAGGGTGACACTAAAATTTACTTGAAAAATGGAAGGATTAAATCTTTCTTTTTGTAACTTTGCATAAACTAACTGCACACCTATCAATGAGACAACTGAAAATTACAAACTCTATCACTACCAGGGACAGTGCGTCCTTGGAAATATACTTGCAGGAGATCGGGCACGAAAAACTCATCTCGACTGATGAAGAGGAAGAATTGGCCCGACGCATCAGAAACGGTGATAAGAAAGCATTGGAACGTTTGACAAAAGCCAACTTGCGGTTTGTGGTTTCGGTTGCCAAGCAATATCAGAACCAGGGATTGTCTCTGTCTGACCTCATTAACGAGGGGAATCTTGGACTGATTAGGGCTGCGGAAAAATTTGACGAGACACGGGGATTTAAGTTTATCTCCTATGCTGTATGGTGGATTAGGCAGAGTATCCAACAAGCCATCGCCGACCAAAGCCGCCTCATAAGGTTGCCGCTCAATCAGGTGGGGTCAGTCAACAAGATCAAGCGCATCATCAGTAAGTTTGAACAGGAAAACGAAAGAATGCCCAGCCTCTGCGAGTTGCTGGAGGAAGTGGATATTCCCGAAGACAAACTCAAGGAAGTGATGAATGTGGGAGGGAAGCAAATATCCATGGACGCACCATTAGCCAATGAGGACGGCAACAATCTGTTGGAGGTATTACCCACCGACACGCCTAACACCGACAACCTGCTGGTGCAAGAGTCCTTGCAAGATGAAATAGGACGATCACTGGAGATGCTGAGCGAAAGAGAACGAAACATCTTAAAGGCGTTTTTCGGCATAGGACAGCCTGAGATGACTTTGGAAGAAATAGGAGCAAAATATGGGCTCACGCGAGAACGGGTTAGGCAACTCAAGGAGAAAGCTATCAGAAGGTTGAGACACGACGCGCACAGCAAAAGGCTCAAGACTTTCTTGGGTTGACTGGGACACGGTTGGAAAACGCCAGCAGACATTAAGACAACATGTAATCACAAAGATTAAGGATAATGAAATTGAAAAAAAACATTTTGACCCTAGCGGCCATGTTCATTGCGACAGGCGCATGGGCAGAGTTGAGGCCAAAGACAATATTTGTCTATGGCTTTGCAGCATCATTTAACGACTCCACCGTTTACTTCACAGACATACAGCAGGTTGATTCGGCTTACATAGATTCTAAGACTAAATTTCTCTATAGCCGTGAAAACTATTCCTACCAACTGCGTGACTACTTGGACAATGTGGGATTTAAGAACGCCACTTGTACTACTTCTTTTTCTACAACCAGAAAAGAGGCCGAAAAGAAATATCTGGCTTTAAGAAAGAAGTATCTAGAGGGGGGGAGATACAACATCAACTATCTGAAAGAGCAAGACTTCCGTTTCCAAGCTATCTCTGGCAAAATAGAGGTAAGCAAGTAGAGTTGCTTATGGAGAATGCCTATCACTTTAGCATTGCTGACCTAGGTGTAAAAATCGTCTTTCAAGGAAAGACGGAAAACTCGCTACGTCTGATTCCCTCCTTCATGACATTTCTTGAGGAACGAGGAACACACCCCATGCTCTTCACCCTGCTAGTGGATGATGCTCTCAAACCCTTCCCAAAGGCGCAAAGAGAACACATACGCGATTTCGATACTGGCAATGGAATAACTGTCGTTGACCGATTGGAGAATGGTGGATACCAATACATCATCAGAAATGTGGAGGGAAACGACTGTTGCCTACTCAGCACAAACGAAAATTTCACCGATTTCCGTTGTGCGCTGAATGGCAACTATAACATGAGGTGTTTCGGATTAAACAACGCTCTAATGTTAGCATTCGCCGTTGCAGGAAGTCAGCGACAATGCTTGTTAGTACATGCATCATTGGTCAGGCAAGATGGATATGGATATGCTTTCGTGGCTAAAAGTGGCACAGGAAAATCCACACAAGTGAGCATGTGGCTTCGCCACCTTCCAAATTGCGACTTGATGAATGATGACAATCCAATAGTTCGCATCATCGACGGGAAACCCTACATCTATGGAAGCCCATGGAGCGGCAAGACGCCTTGCTACCGTCGTGCAAAAGCACCACTGGGTGCCATTACGAGCATAGTCAGAGCAAACTGCAACTCTGTTGAAAAATTAGGGGCAATCCAAGCATTCGCAACGATATTGCCTTCGTGCTCAACTATGAAATGGGACAAACTAATATATGGAAAAACGTGCGACACAATAGCAAATTTGGTGGAAACCACTGGCATCTACGCACTCCATTGCCTACCAAACCCAGAATCGGCCATCCTATGCAACAAGACAATCAAAATAAAATAAGTTCATCATCTCGCCACGTCAGCATCGTAGAAAAGCAATACCCCAATGCCATCTTGCTGCCTGAAATCGTGAAAATGATGGACGAGGGGCATACGGTAACCATCAGACTAAGGGGCTTTTCCATGCGTCCCTTTCTGGAAGACAACCGCGACAAGGCCTTGATGAAGAAAGCTGACTGTCCCCAGGTGGGCGATCCGGTCTTGGCCGAAATCAGTCCACAGGTGTATGTACTGCACCGCATCGTCAGCATCAAGGGTGAATCTGTTGTTTTGAGAGGGGACGGGAATTTAAATTGTGAACACTGCAAACTAAAGGACATCAAAGGGGATGTTATAGGCTTCTACCGAAAGGGAAGAACTTTTCTAGACAGGACAGACGGACGGAAATGGAAAACCTACTCATTCTTTTGGACACGCCTCTACCCCATCCGTAGATGGTTGCTGGCCTTCTACCGGAAGATATGGATCCCCCTTTTTGGGGCAATCTAACATTACCAGACATTTAAACCATAACATACAATACAAAAATGAAAGCAAAACCCGGTTTCAATATCCGTAATGTATGCGGAGAAAATATCATTGTCGCCGAAGGAAAAGAGAATATGGACTTCAGCAATATCATAAGCATGAATGAAAGTTCGGCCTTTTTGTGGAACGAAATCCAAGGCAAAGATTTCTCCATTGAGGACTTGGCCAAAATGCTTACTGACAATTATCAAATCGACGAAAACACGCCCCTACCCATGAGCACAGCCTTGGCAGATGCGGAAATGGTAGTACGCCAGTGGAAAGAAACCGGCATCCTCGAAGATTAGACTAACAACAAGTTTGGGCTATCCTTTACTGAACATAATTTCGGCAATATGTTTCCCGCAAGTCTCAAAACTAATAAGATGAGCAAGTGGCAAAGTTGGGTTAAGAAAATATTCTATGAGAACAGATAGGTTTTGGCTATTGGACATATAAAGTACATATTCCTCCTCTTGATTACATGATGCTTTTGTTGTTCCATGAACGATTTTTGATAGCCACGGAAAGTTCAATGTTCTTCCCCCACAAGCCTGAAATTGTAAAGGCTGAAAGCCTGTAATTTGAAGAAAGTTGTGTAACTTTGCAATATACAAATTCAATCCTATAAGATGAAGAGAATCATAACTTTCCTATTTACGGCAGCTTTAGCATTGCCCGGCTTCTCCGCCATCCAACGGCCTAAGTTGGTCGTCGGATTAGTTGTAGACCAGATGAGATGGGACTACCTTTACTACTATTATGACCAATTTCAAGACGGAGGACTTCGACGTCTTGTGGATGAGGGCTACAGTTTTGAGAACACCATGATTAACTATGTGCCTACGGTTACAGCCATCGGTCACTCAAGCATCTACACAGGGTCGGTGCCAGCTCTAACTGGTATTGCCGGAAACAACTTTTGGAAGGATGGGCACAGAACCTATTGTTGCGCTGATACGACGGTGGCAAGCGTTGGGTCAGAAAGTCGTGAGGGGCAGATGTCGCCACGCAACCTTATCGCCTCAGGCATTGGGGATGTGCTGAAAATTGCGACCGACTACAAGGCCAAGGTGTTTGGTGTAGCCTTGAAGGATCGAGCTGCCATCCTTCCTGCAGGTCATGCGGCCGATGCCGCCTACTGGTGGGACACGTCTGCTGGTCACTTTGTCTCGTCAACCTATTATATGGATGAACTTCCCAAGTGGGTGAAAGCAATTAACAAGGAGATAGGCGTAAAACCAGGAACTGACGTGAAAACAACTGCGCAAGGTGTGACAAAGACGTTTCAAATGGCAGAGGCTTTGCTCAACAACGAGCATCTCGGAGAGGATAGTGTGACAGACTTGCTGGCCATCAGCATTTCCTCCACCGACGCTATCGGACATGCTTTTGGCACTCGAGGCAAGGAGAACTATGACGTTTACATGGCGTTGGATAGCCAATTAGCCAATTTTCTGCAAATGCTTGACCAAAAAGTGGGGCGCGACAACTATCTGCTCTTCCTATCAGCCGATCATGGCGCTTCCCACAATCCCAACGTACTGAAAGCTCATGGGATGCCAGCAGGAGGCCTCGAAACTTGGAGTAATTGGAAATCGCTGCAAGCACAACTGAGCCAAGAACTTGGTATTGCAGGTAAAGTCATCAAGGATGAGGATGCAGGCCGCATCTACCTCGACCACGATCTTATTGAGAAGAGTGGCAGATCGCTTAATGAGGTGAAAGAGTCCATAATCAAGGAACTGGAGAAAGATGACAACATCCTATACGTGGTCGACTATGACAAAGCCCTCACCACCTCCATTCCACAACCCATTCGCGAGCGCATTGTAAATGGATACAACAAAAAACGTAGTGGTGACTTGTTCTATGTTGCCAAGGCCGGATGGGAAAATGTAAGCAATTCGCCTGACTATGTGGGCACCACTCATGGACAATGGAACCCCTATGACTCTCATATTCCTTTTGTGCTCTTGGGATGGGGCGTGCAACATGGCCAAAGTAGTGTGCCGACCTACATTGTAGACATTGCACCTACCGTCTGCGAACTGCTCCACATCCAGATGCCTAATAGTTGTGTGGGTAATGCTCACACACTGAAAGTTACACGATAAAGTTGGAAAACCAATCTCGATATTCGGCTCAGGGGAGATAGTCCGTGGATGCCCCCCCCTAGCCAAATATCGTGGACATGCGATACATGAAGAATGGCATGTCTGCG
>CAVBFJ010000045.1:0-24161 GCA_963594895.1 bacterium
GCCAAGATGTTGCCACGCGTCTCGTTGCAGGGATAAGCCCTGTCGCGCACATAGTTCCAGCGGTAGGGCAGTTCGGCGCCCTTTCCCTTGGGCTTCTTCACGTTGAAGTATTTTGTGAGCAGATCCGTCTCCTTGATGTCCGCACGGTCGTTGAGCCAGTCGAACAGACGGGCACGGCTTTCCTCATCGGGCAGGAAATCTGCTGTTACGTCTATGTCATCCACGGGTCTCCCGGCACTGTCCACACCAGACTTGTAGATGCGCAGGTTGCCGACAAACTGCCACAGGCGGAATTCCTGGTACAGAGGATGCGACTTGGAGATGCACTTGACGTATTTCTTTATCCTCTTGCCGTCACTGTTCTGGCACTCGTGGTATTCGTAGGGACACTCGTCTATCATCGACTTCTTGCTCTTGAGCGGACGTTGGTAGAAGATGATGTTGTCAAGGAAGAGGTAGGTGAAGTCCTTTGCGGCGATGGACTGGCGATAGGCTTCGTTCTGCGGATACAGTTCGCTGACGCACTCCAAGTACAAGTCTCTGTCGCTTAACTCGGTGATAAACTCTTTCTGCTTTTCAAGGATAAGGCGCAGCTCGTCTTTGTAGAACTCGCGCTCTATGGTGCGGACCAACTCTCCTTTAATTTTCTGCTTGGGGTTGCGCAAAAGAGCACCGAAGATGTATTCTCCGACGGTCAGCCCGGAAGTGTGTATGTCGTCTTCGGTCTTAATCTTCAACAGTCCCCAGTCATCCTCTCCAGGCATGCGGAAACTTCGCTTCACGTTGCCGTCCTTGTCCGTCTTCGGCGTCCCGTCTTCATTCAGCTGGGTGGTGACGATAAACTCCTTCACCTTGCCCACCCAGTCTGGCTTCTCTTTGGCTGGGCGGTGATACACCATACCATTTTCGAGGATGACATTGTACCACGTGTCCTTGCCCTTCTTGTCGCCGCTGTCCACCACATCGACAACCCTAAGGGCGTAGTACTTCTCTTCCTTGGTCTTGTCGGTCTCTGTCTCTTCGCCACGCGTCTGGTAGTAACCGCGCTTTTGGTTGAAGTTGAGGAGTATCCATGCCAGCTCCTGGCCGCTTATGGCTTCATGCAGCGCTTTCTGCCGGAGGTAGTATATCGTCCAGTCGTAGGGTATCTTCATCCCTGCCTCCATCATTTCGGGGTGCTCCCGCCAAAACTGTTGCAGCATCTCGTTGTAGGAGTCGACAAAGAGGAACAAGGGCTTTCCCTCGTTGTCCTTGGCCCAGGGCAGACGGCACTCGATGCCGACCTTGAACTTACCGTAGCGTGTCAAGGCATCAGCATAGTGCTGGGGCAGAAAGCCCATCAGCGCCAACACCCTGTGCAAGCGCTCGCGGCGCAACAGGTGTCGCTCGCGCAGTCTGCGCACTCCCCTATACTGTGTCCTGTCCTTTGTCTGTGAGACGGTGTTGCCCTTTGCGAAGTCGCTCTGCATGGCAGCATCCATGGGTATGATCCTACTACCAGCATCTGCAATGCCCGAAAGCACGGAAACGGCTTCTTCTTTATCTTCACGGTTCACTACAGCCCAACCTATGCTGTTTGTGCCAAGGTCGAGACCAAGAATATGTTTGGTTCCCATAGATTGAATAGATTTATGATACGAAATAAATTTTTGCAAAAATATAAAAATTATCGAATAAATTTGTTCCTTTGAAAGAAACTTTGTACTTTTGCTGCAGATTTTTAGCAAATCACAATAAGGATTATTCCGTTGTGAAAACATTAGGTCCTTTCCCATCGTCCTTCAACGGTGGGATTTTTTTTTGTTCAACATAGACCTCCAAAATACAACTGATTCAAAAAAGGCCACAGACGAGGTCGGCTGCTGACTGACCTTGTATGTGGCTCACTGATGGATGGGGAACACGGGACAGGCCTGGCGGCCTGCCGATTCCTTTTCTATTCCTTTTTCTAATTCTTTTTTATGGGTGGTAATTATAGGACCACCCTTATTTCTTCTCTTCCCTGGCTTATTCCTTGGGTTGCTCCGCTTTCTTGCGCGGGGCACGCTTGGCAGGAGCCTTCTTGGCCGCGGGAGCCTTGCCCTCATACTTCTCGC
Organism: bacterium; assembly: GCA_963594895.1. Taxonomy (GTDB): domain Bacteria; phylum Bacteroidota; class Bacteroidia; order Bacteroidales; family Bacteroidaceae; genus Prevotella. The sequence goes on from CAVBFJ010000045.1 coordinate 2,097, forward strand.
GCAGGGCTTCGAGCGCCGCCTCACTCTTCTCAAGCTTGGCTTGGAGACGCTGTATCTCCTGGTCCTTCATAGTGATCTCGTCGCCCTCGTTCTTGATGGTGGTGAGGAGCGAGTTGAGCTGGTCGTTGTCGATCTCGGGCGGGTAGAGGTCGTTGACACGCGTGATGAAGTCGCCGAGGATGTTCATGTAGTTGGTGAAGGCGTCGAAAGGACTGCTGTAGATGCCGCGGTCGAGGCCGACATTGGAGGGCTTGGTGGTCATGAAGCGGAAGTTGTTGCTGGCCTGCAGATAGTCCCAGTCGACATTGATGCGCGGATCGTTGGCGATGCGCACACGCTCGGCCACGCTATAGAGCTTCTCGAATGCTTCGCGCTGCATGGGGTTGCCGAGCCAGCAGCTGACGTCGCGCTCCTCGTCGACCCATGAGAGCGTGTCGGGCACGCAGACCTCTCCCACACTGGGCGTGGCGTCGAAGATCTCCGACGGTGTGGCGAAGGCGACGCCCTTCTGCTTGGCACAAGCCGGCAGCGCGTGGATGAAGTCGAGGATGTTGGAGCTGAGGGGCTGCGCGATGCCGAGCGCCGACAGCTCCATGAAGATGTTGATGACATTGTCGCCCTCGGGGAGCGATGCGATGCGCCCGATGTAGTTGTCGGCAAAGAGCGGATAGCCCTCCCAGTTGGTGTTGTTGAAGCGCAGGCTGATGTCGTCGCTGAGCGTGATGTCGCGCAGGAGGAGCTTGAGCTGCGGGGCGATGGCGCAATGGTAGACATAGTGTGGGCTCTTCCATCCGAGCACATGCTTGGCACCCTCGGTGAGCATGCCCTTGAAGCCCATCTGTGCGGCCTGCAGGCCGATGTCGTCGCTGTAGATGAGCGATGAGTTGCGCAGCACGGTCGGGGCCTTGCCAAAATAGTCCTTGATCTTCTGGCACTGCTTCTGGACATCGGCCGCGAAGCACTCCTCGTCCTTGAGGGCGCTGAGGCCGTGGCTGTAAGGCTCGGCGAGGAACTCCACGCACCCGGTCTTGTTGAGTTCCTGCAACTTGTCGAGCACCTGCGGCGCGTGCATCTCGAGCTGCTCGATGCCCACACCGGAGAGCGAGAAGGCCACCTTGAAGAAGTCGCCGTTCTCTTGGATCATCTGTCCGATGGTGTTGAGTGCGGGCATGTAGGAGCGCTCGACAATGTCGTTGATGCTGCGCTCATTCTCGTAGTCGTCGTAATAATAGTGGTCGGTACCGATGTCGAAGAAGCGGTAACGTTTCAGATGGACGATCTGATGTATCTCAAAATATAAGCAGATTGTTTTCATTGTTCTTTTTGAGATTTGGGCTCCGCCGCGCTGCCCAGTCATCGGACGTGGGGCGGAGGGGGTTATGTGTTTAAATGATGAAGGTTATCGTTAGTTGTCTCATGGGTGATGTCGGTGCGGCATCATGTCCAGTGTAGCGTGCGCATGTAGAGCTCCTTGATCCAGCGCCCCACCTTCTCCCAGGTGATCTGGTCGACCTCACGCTTTCCCTCATCCTGCAGGAAGTGGAAGAGGCTGTCGTTGTGGCAGATGCTGTAGATGGCGTCGGCCAGCGCGTGGATGTCCCAATAGTCGACCTTGATGCAGTTGTTGAGGATCTCGGCGCACCCGCTCTGCTTGGAGATGATGGTGGGTGTGCCACACTGCATGGCCTCGAGGGGCGAGATGCCGAACGGCTCGGAGACCGACGGCATGACGTAGACGTCCGAGTCCTTGAGGCACTCGTAGACCTGCTTGCCGCGCATGAAGCCCGGGAAATGGAAACGGTCGGCGATGCCGCGCTCGGCGGCGAGGCTGATCATCTGGTCCATCATGTCGCCCGACCCTGCCATGCAGAAACGGATGTGGCGCGTGCGGTGGAGCACCATGTTGGCCGCCTCGACGAAGTATTCGGGACCTTTCTGCATGGTCAGTCGGCCGAGGAAGGTGACGACCTTGTCCTTGCCCGTGTGGTCGGGTCGCGGTATGGCCGCGTTCTCGGGGCTGAGGGGATAGACAGCGTTGTGGACGGTGAACACCTTGCGCGGATCCTGGTGATACTGGTTGATGACGGTGTTGCGCGTCAGGTCAGAGACACACATGATGCAGTCGGCATGGTCCATGCCGTCCTTCTCGATGGAGTAGACAGTGGGGTTGACGTGGCCGCGGCTGCGGTCATAGTCGGTGGCGTGCACGTGGATGCAGAGCGGCTTGCCGCTGACCTGCTTGGCGTGTATGCCGGCGGGATAGGTGAGCCAGTCGTGGGCGTGGATGATGTCAAACTGCTCGGCGCGCGCCACGACGCCCGCTATGATCGAGTAGTTGTTGATCTCCTCGTGCAGGTTGCCGGGGTAGCCTCCCGCAAACTCCATACATCCCAGGTCGTTGACGTGCATGAAGTTGAAGTCAGCGTAGATGTGGTCGCGGTAGCGGTAGTAGTCGTGTGGATCCATGAGGTTGCCGATGCGGCTGCCGACATAGTCGAAGTTGACATCGCGGTAGGCGATGGGCACACAGTTCATGGCGACGATGTGTGCGAACGTGCGGTCCTCGTCGCCCCAGGGCTTGGGGAGGCAGAGGGTGATGTCCACATCCCCCTGGGCGTGCAGTCCCTCGGAGATGCCGAAATTGGCTGTGGCCAAACCTCCATACACATGAGGAGGATATTCCCATCCAAACATTAAGACTTTCATAGACGTGTCCTCCTAATGATTAAAAATTACACTTTTCGAGTTGTTCGAGCGCGCGCAGGATCTCGGCGACGTTCATGGCGAACGACATGGCGCCACGCCCATGGAAGGACGGGTTGCCGTCGAAGAGCTCGGGCAGGGTGCCAAGGCAGTGGTACTGCATCTCCTCGTCGTAGCCGACCATCTGCCGCTCGATGAAGCTCAGCCTGGAGCGCTTGTAGAGCTTGAGGCTGGCCTCCATGTAGAAGCCGAAGAGCCATGGCCACGCCGTGCCCTGGTGGTAGGCGTAGTCGCGCTGGGCCTGCGGGCCGACGTACATGGGGTTGTATCCGCCACTCTTCGGCGAGAGTGAGCGCAAGCCCTTGGGCGTGAGCAGCTCACGCGTGCAGAAGTCGATGACGCTCTTCTTCTGCGCGTTCTCCAGGGGCGAATAGTCGAAGGCGGCGGGGAAGATCATGTTGGGTCGGACGCTCTGCTCGCGCACGTCGCCGTCAACATAGTCGTAGAGGTAGCCGTAGGGATTGACGAAGGTGGCCTGGAAGGCGGTCTTGGCCTTTTCGGCGGCCATCTCCAGGCGCACGGCGGTGTCGCCCTCGCCGGCGGCGTGGGCCAGCTCAGCGCCAAACATCAGGGCGTTGTACCAAAGGGCGTTGAACTCCACGACAAAGCCCGTACGGGGCACAATGGGGCGCCCGTTGGCGGTGGAGTTCATCCAGGTGACGGCGCGGCTCTTGCCGTCGGTGCGCACAAGGCCGTTGGCCTCGACGGTGAGGTTGGGGTGCTGCTGCTCGCGTATGAAGTGGAGGATGTCCCAGACCAGCTGGCCGTATTTCTCGAGGCATTTGCCGATGCTCGTCTCCTTGGCGTATTGCTGGATGCACCAGATGGCCCAAAGGGGCACGTCGGGCTGGTCGATCTCATAGATTTTCACGGTGACGGGCTTTTTCTCCATGAACTGGCGGAGGCCCTTCTCGGCTGTCTGCATGGCGGCCTCGAAGTAGTCGGTCTCCTCGATGGAGAGCGTCAGGCCGGGCAGGGATATAAAGGTGTCGCGCGCACGAGCCTTGAACCAGGGGTAGCCGGCGAGGATGTAGGTGTCGCCGCCCTTGTCCTCGACATGGAACTGGTGAGCGGCATTGACGAGGCAGTGGAAGAAGTTGTCACGCGGCGCGCGCTCGTCGACCTCATTCTGGAAGAGGGTCTTCAGGCTGCGTGTCTTGCTCTCCGACGTGGAGGCGGCGAAGACGACGCTCTCGCCCTTGCGGATAGACATCTCGAAATAGCCGGGCACGTAGAGGTCCTCGTTGGAGGCGTAACCGCGCTCCTGCTCCTTGGGATACTCGATGCCCCGGTACCAGTCGGGCTGGAAGACGAACTCGCCCTTCTTGGAGAACTGCATGAAGAGGTCGGGATAGCCGGCATACATACATGTCTTGATGCCATTGTCGACCTCGGTGTAGGCGCGGCTGGCCACGGCGTTCTCGTGGGTGAACTGGCGCACACTGCGGAAGGCGAGGAAGGGCCGGAACCGGAGGGTGGTGGCCGAGTGGGCGTCGTCAAGGGTGTAACGTATCAGGATGCGGTCCTCAAAATGCTGGAAGACCACCTCCTTGCGCAAAATGACCCCTCCCACGCGGTAGATGGTGGTGGGCACCTTGTCGCAGTCAAACTCGCGGATGTATTTGTGACCGTTGGGGCTAAAGTTGTTGCCCTGATACTTGTGCAGTCCGAGGTTGAACTCAGCACCGTGCTGGATGACCGTGCAGTCGAGCGACGAGAGCAGCACGTGGTTGTCATCGTCCAGGTCGGGGACGGGGACGACAAGCAGCCCGTGGTACTTGCGCGTGTTGCAGTCGACAATCGTGGAGCACGAGTAGGCTCCCGACCGGTTGGTCCGGAGGATCTCCTTGCCCAGCGAATCCTGCAGGTTGGTCATCAACGCTCTTTCGAATCTAAGATAACTCATAGTTCTCAATTCAGGCTTTTATGTGGTTTAGATTATTTTCCATTAGGTAAGGGGCACACCGTCAGGGGTAAGCTCCTGGCCTCCTTTTGTGCTCAAAGTTAATAAAAAACAAACAGAGCGCAAAACAAAAATGAACTTATTTTTACCAAAACAATGGAAAATCTGCATTTTCGGATGTCCGAAACACGGTTTTCCGTTGGGCCGCCCTGTTGTCTACGCACACAACCCGAGTGCAGGGTGTGGGCGACCGAAAAACAACAATGGGGGAAAATGGAAAAACGCCCCTCGAACAAAATGGCAAAGGAAAGCCAGGAACACAAAACGGGGGGGGGAACGAAAAGGGCGATGCTACGACAATAGGGTTAAGACGACATGGATGGCGGGACGACAATAGAGGCAATAGAAGCAATAAAGGCAATAGCGACAACGAGCCGCCCCCTTGCCGTCCCTACTCAGGAATGAGGAAATTGATGACCTCCTGCTCCACGGTGATGCGAAACGGCCCGACGGGCGTGTGCATCAGCCGGCCGTCGATGCCCACCAGGGCGTGCTCCGCCTTTTCGACCACAATCTCGCGCGTGCGGTAGGGGTGGACCGAGTGGTGGTTGAGAAACTTGCCCTTGAGGAAGAGGTAGATGCCCTCGAAGAGTTGCGTGACGCCCGGATGGTAGACCACGGAGACATCGAGCAAGCCGTTGTAGGGAACGGCATTGGGCGTCTGCCCGTAGCCCGTGGCGTTGCCCACGCACATTGTCATGATGCGGCGGTCGAGGCGGTCGCTGTTGATCTTGATCTTCATGCGGTAGTCGAGCCGCTGGAAGACCATCAGGATGAAGGAGAACAGGAACGAGAGCGAGCGCGAGCCAAGGAAGTGGCGCGTCTGGCGTCGCAGGTTCATGATGGCGGCGATGAGGCCCACGTTGACACAGTTGAGGAAGTAGCGGCGGCAAGCCTCGCCCTTGCGGTTGGTGTAGCGGATGCAGCCGAGGTCGATGCGGCGCACACGGCGGTCCTTGAGCCAGTGGATGGTCTGCGCGTAGTCGTCTTCGTCAAACTCCCAGAAATGTGCGAAGTCGTTCATCACGCCGTTGGGTATGATGCCCAGCGCCACGTTGTCGCGCACGCTCTTCTCCACCTGCATGAGGCAGTTGACGGCATCGTTGAGCGCACTGTCACCCCCCACGATGACGATGGTGCGGTAGCCATTGTTGACAAACATCTTGACCAGGCGGTCCACGCTGCCCGCGTTTTCGCTGGTCACATGGTCATAGCGGACACCGTTGTCCTTGAGGCACGCCTCTATCTTGGCCCACCGCTTGGCAGACCCTCCGAAAAGTCCCGACTTTGGGCAATAGATGATGCCCCAACGATTATCTTCCATATAGTAGTATCTTTCGGCCCTGCCAAGGGGTGCGGGCCGCAGGTTGTCTTGTGTTGTTGGCGTCTCAACGGATGAGGCTGCGGATGTCGGCCTGTATGCGCTCCATCGGTTGTTGGCCGTCGACCCAGTGGATGGTGAGTCCCCGCCGCTCCATGCCTCGGAACCAGGTCATCTGCCGCTTGGCAAACTGGTGGATGGCTATCTCCAGCTGGCGGCGCATCTCGCTGTAGGACAAGCGGCCCACCACATACTCGGTGACATACTTGTACTCCAGCCCGTAATAGGTGAGGTCGTCGGCCTTGACGCCACTGTCGAGCAAGCCACGTATCTCGTCGGCCATGCCCCCGCGGAGCCTCCGGTCGAGGCGGTCGGTGATCTTGCGGCGCCGAAGGTCACGGTCCACGCCCACGCCGATGATCACGGAGTCGATGGCGGGCATCCGCCGCAGCTCAGTGGCGTGCTCAAGGTTGTGTGTCTCGATCTCGATGGCGCGGATGGCGCGCTGGCAGGAGTCCACATCCGTCGTGTTGTGCATCGTCGAGCCCGTCTGCCGCTTCAGCTGCTGGAGCATGGCCGTCAGATCGGGGAGCGTCATGCCCTCGAGGCGCTGCCGCAATGCGGGGTCTTGCGGCACTGGCGACAGGGCATAGCCCTTGACCACCGCCTCGATGTAGAGGCCCGTGCCACCGCAGAGAATGGGTGTCGCGCCACGGCCGACGATGCCGTCGTAGGCCGTGCGGAAGTCCTGCTGATACTGGAAGAGGTTGTACTTCGTGCCGGCGTCGGCGATGTCGATGAGGTGATAGGGCACCGGCTGACCGTCGACGGTGTAGTCCTCCAGGTCCTTTCCCGTGCCGATGTCCATGCCGCGGTACACCTGCCGCGAGTCGGCCGAGAGGATCTCTCCCCCGATATCGTGGGCCAGCCGCGCGGCGATGGCAGTCTTGCCCGAGGCGGTCGGGCCAAGGATGGTGATCATCTTCATGGCGCAAATGTAGCTAAATTCTTGCAAATGAGCAAGAATAATAAAAAAAAACCGCTCTCCCCAATGAGGAAGAGCGGTTTGTGTATGTTGGAAACCTTACAGGTATTACTTCATCTCAGCGAAGTACTTGATGGTGCGAACCATCTGTGAAGTGTAAGAGTTCTCGTTGTCGTACCAAGAGACAACCTGCACCTGATAGGTGTCGTCGTCGATCTTGCTGACCATGGTCTGAGTGGCGTCGAACAGAGAGCCGAAGCGCATGCCGACGATGTCAGAAGACACGATCTGGTCCTCGTTGTAACCGAAGCTCTCGTTGGCGGCAGCCTTCATGGCAGCGTTGATGCCCTCAACAGTGACGTCCTTGCCCTTGACAACAGCAACCAGGATAGTGGTTGAGCCAGTGGGAGTCGGAACGCGCTGAGCAGAGCCGATGAGCTTGCCGTTCAGCTCGGGGATGACGAGGCCGATGGCCTTGGCAGCACCTGTTGAGTTGGGGACGATGTTCTGAGCACCTGCACGTGAACGACGGAGGTCACCCTTGCGCTGAGGACCGTCGAGGATCATCTGGTCGCCTGTGTAAGCGTGGATGGTAGACATGATACCAGACTGGATGGCGGCATACTTGTTCAGCGTGTCAGCCATGGGAGCCAAGCAGTTGGTGGTGCAAGAAGCTGCAGAGATGATGGTGTCAGCAGTTGTCAGGGTCTTGTGGTTGGTATTGTAGACGATGGTGGGAAGATCGTTGCCGGCAGGAGCAGAGATCACGACCTTCTTGGCACCAGCCTTGATGTGTGCAGAAGCCTTCTCCTTAGATGTGTAGAAGCCAGTGCACTCGAGGACAACGTCAACGCTGTTGGCAGCCCAGGGGCAGTTTGCAGCGTCCTTCTCAGCAGAGATCTTGATCTCCTTGCCATCAACGATGATAGAGTTCTCAGTTGCCTCAACAGTGTGCTTGCCCTCGCCGTACTTGCCAGCGAAACCACCCTGAGCGGTGTCATACTTCAGGAGGTGAGCCAACATCTTAGGAGAAGTCAAGTCGTTGATAGCGACCACTTCGTAACCCTCGGCCTCGAACATCTGACGGAATGCGAGACGGCCGATACGACCGAAACCATTAATAGCTACTTTAACATTTGCCATTTTTCTTGTTTTTTATAGTTGTTAAAAATATAACTTTCTGCCGAGCGAACCCTGACGCGATCGCTTCGCTCACACGTAGGCTCTCCCGAGAGGGACGCCTCAGCGGCGCGCTTGTTGTCACGCCCCACTAATTTTTCCCTTTTTCGACCGCAAAGATACAAATATTTTTTTAATTTTGCAGACGAAAAGAGTATTAAATATATTAAAAAAGAAAAGGTGGGAAGGACGGAAGCGCCCCCATGGGGGCACGAACGTGCGCGAGTGCAACACTGACATGACAATCCGCAGGTTCGCCATGGGGCTTCACGGTGCCTTTCGGCGACCCATCACCAACACACAAATCAACGAATATCATGGGAAAGTTTTTTAGCGAGTTCAGGGAGTTTGCCGTCAAGGGAAACGCCGTTGACATGGCGGTCGGTGTGATCATCGGCGGCGCCTTTGGCAAGATTGTGACCAGCATTGTCGATGACCTCATCATGCCGCCCATCGGCTGGCTCATCGGCGGCGTGAACTTCTCGGACCTGAAGGTGAAGTTGCCCTCGGAGAAGATCGCGGAGGGCATCGAGATGCAGTCGGCCACGATCAACTACGGCAACTTCGTGCAAAACCTCATCGACTTTGTGATCATCGCCTTCTGCGTGTTCCTTCTGGTCAAGATCATCAACAAGCTGACACACAGCAAGAAAGAGGAAGAGAAGCCCGCTCCCGCCCCCGAGCCTTCGGCCGAGGAGAAGTTGCTCACCGAGATACGTGACCTGATGAAGGAAAAGAAGTAACGCGAACAGGAGAAAGGCCGCAATCGGGCTTTTGCAAGACATGAGACGAGCCATCCTCGCCCACTGGGGGCAAGGATGGCTCGTCTCATGTTGTCACAGGCGGATGGGCCATCCCACCGTCACCTCGGTGTAGTCGGCCTTCAAGTAATGGGCCTTCACGTTGGCGCCCACCTGCAGGCCGCCCAACCGCTTGAAGGCATAGCGCAACCCGATGCGCTCATAATAAGGCTTTTCCAAAGCGCTGGCCGTATGGCCCATGTGACGACACATATACACGCCAAACGCCATGTTGAGCGACACGGCGTGCCAGAACACCTCGTGCTTGGCTGCGACGCCCACGCTCCAGGGCGAGTGTCGCTCCTGGTAGCCGCGGCCCTCGTCTATCTGGCGCACACGGGAGGCGTAGCTGCCATAGAAGACGTCGACGCCAAGGCCTGAGGCCCAGCGGCGCCGGTAGCGGCACATCACGTCGGCCGACAGGGCATAGGCCGCATACAGCTTGAAGTGCCCGGTGCGATAGTCGGGGTCGTCAGGCGAGGTGTAAAACTGCGTCTTCTTCCAGTCCTCCTCAAGCGTCTTGGCGCCGACGGCCGCCGTCAAGTCCACATACCAATAGGGCTTGAACAGCCGGGGGCGGATCGCGCCGTCCGCCTTTGTCACATCCTTATAATAGGGCAGGTAGACGACGCCCATTGACGGCCCCACGAAGTTGGCGCCCTTGTTGGGCCGGTTGAGCGCGCCGTTGCTGTGATGGTAATAGTCGAGTCCCACGCGGAGGCCCCAGTCGTCGGCCAGTCGCCACGTCAGGTGAAGGCCCATCCCGAAATAGATGAGCCACCGCGAGCCCACCAACTCATTATCGACATTGTTGGTCTTGTCGTACTTGCGTGGCGAATAGGTGGTCCCGAAGCTCAGGGAATAGTCGGCCATCCAGTGGCGCGATCGGAAGAAGGGGCGCGTGAAGGATCCATAGAGCGACACGGCATTGCCCATGCGCGAGTCGTAGTCGACCTCCTGGGCCATGCCCCACGTGGCGCTCTCGCTCTTGTGCATCGTCACCCCGTGGTTCCAATGATAGCGGACGCCCGCACTGAGCGTGGGGTAACCGTAGTCGGCGGCAAAGGCGTCGCTGTCAGACGGCAAGGGGGTGTAGTTGGCCTCCAGGGCCACCGCCACATTGTCCCTGCCCTTCTGCCAGGACTGCTGGTAAGTGTCCATGATAACGGCACGCCCCGGCACCACCGAGAGCGCCCCACCCCAGTGCAGCCACCGGAGCGAGTCGCCGGCCCGGCAGCGTGCGCTTGGCATCAGCCCCAAACAGGCCAGGGCCAGTCCTATCCACCATGTCATTTTTCCATTCATGCCTATCCAAGTGGCCATGTCACCCCTTTGTCGCAGATGCGCACGCCCATCCGGGTCGCGCTCCCGTTCTCCTGGGGGAAGAAGACAAAAGCCCCTCCTGGATGAAGGGGCTTGGGTTATTGGTTCTTATTTTCGGATGTAGTCCTTCGCCACCAAGTCATAGTAGAGCGCCTCGAGCTCCGCGAGCCTCAGCCGCTCCACACTATGCTCAATGGTTCGTATCAGTTCGTCGCGCCGAGCCTCGTCGTCGGCGCCAAAGCGTGTGTAAACTTTCATCGGTCCATGACAGTGACGACAGGTCGACGGGCTTACTCCCACTCGATTGTTGAAGGCGGTTTTGACGAGATGTCATAGCAGACGCGGTTGACGCCCTTCACCTTGCGTATGATCTCGTTGGACACGTCGGCCATGAAGTCGTAGGGCAGGCGGGCCCAGTCGGCGGTCATGGCGTCCATCGATGTCACGGCGCGCAGGGCGACCGGATGCTCGTAGGTGCGCTCGTCACCCATCACTCCCACGGAGCGGATGGTGGACAGCAGCACCGTGCCGGCCTGCCACACATGGTCGTAGAGCGACGTGCCGTCGGGCATGCGGTAGTCGTGCATCTTCTCGATGTAGATGTCGTCGGCGTCCTGGAGGATGCGCACTTTCTCACGGGTGATGTCGCCCAGGATGCGGACGGCCAGGCCGGGTCCGGGGAAGGGATGGCGCTTGATGAGCCTCTCGGGCATCTGCAGCTCGTAGCCCACGCGGCGCACCTCATCCTTGAAGAGCCACTGCAGGGGCTCGCAGAGCTTCAGCTTCATCTCCTTGGGCAGGCCGCCCACGTTGTGGTGGCTCTTGATGGTCATGCCCGTGATGCTCAGGCTCTCGATGCGGTCGGGGTAGATGGTGCCCTGGGCCAGCCACTTGGCGTCGGTGATCTTCTTGGCCTCGGCGTTGAACACCTCGACGAAGTCGCGGCCGATGATCTTGCGCTTCTGCTCGGGGTCGGTCACGCCCTCCAGGTCCTTGAAGAACTTCTCGCTGGCGTCCACGCCGATGACGTTGAGGCCGAGCCCGTTGTAGGCCTCCATGACCTTCTCGAACTCGTTCTTCCGCAACATGCCGTGGTCGACGAAGATGCAGGTGAGGTTCTTGCCGATGGCCTTGTGCAACAGGGTGGCACAGACGCTCGAGTCGACGCCGCCCGAGAGGCCGAGGATGACGCGGTCGTCGCCCACCTGCTCCTTGAGCTCCTTGACGGTCGACTCCACGAAGCTGGCGGCGCTCCACTCCTGGCGGCTGCCGCAGATGTCAACCACGAAGTTGCGCAGGAGCTGCTTGCCCTGCAGCGAGTGGTACACCTCGGGGTGGAACTGCACGCACCACACGCGCTTCTCGTCGTTGGCGAAGGCGGCATACTTCACGTCGGCCGTGGAGCCCGTGACGTGGAACCCCTCGGGGATGGCGGTGATGGTGTCGCCATGGCTCATCCACACTTGCGAGCCCTTGTCGAAGCCCTTGAAGATGGGCGACGCGGCGTCGATGGCCTCCAGGTTGGCGCGGCCATACTCGCGCGTGCCGGTCTGCTCGACGCGTCCGCCCAGCGTGTTGCTGATAAACTGCGCTCCGTAGCAGATGCCGAGCACGGGATACTTACCGATGACCTCGTCGAGATCGATGCGGAAAGCCTCCTTGTCGTGCACGCTGTAGGGCGAGCCGCTGAGGATGACGCCGATGACGGAGGGGTCGTCCTTGGGAAACTTGTTGTAGGGCAGGATCTCGCAGAAGGTGTCGAGCTCACGCACACGCCGGCCTATGAGCTGCGTGGTCTGTGAACCAAAGTCGAGGATGATAATCTTCTGTTGCATATAGAGTGTAAAAAGTGTGAGTGTCTTGTCTCTGACGGCCTTCGCCCGGCGCCTCGGTCAGACGGTCAGCGCCTCGGCGTCGGCCAGGGTGTCGATCTTGCCGACGTCCATGAGGCGCAGGTCCGCCTGGGTGTAGCCCATGATGGGCGTGGTGGCGCATGCCTTGAGGTAGAAGTCCATGATGGGGAACTTGGCCGGCCAGCCCACCATCTGCGGGAACAGTGAGGGTGAGAAGGCATGGATGCCGCTGAAGGCATACAGGTGGAGATGGCCCGCCACCACCATCGGCTCGTCGCCAATGGCAAGCGGATAGGTGAGCCCTCGCAGGGCCGCGCGCACCTCGGCGAAGGGCGATTTCACGTCGCCCGTGGCCGTGTTGACCCATCCCACGAGCAGCATCCGGTCGTTGAAGACCAGGTAGCGCTGGGTCTTGCGCCAGCTCACCAGCAGCCGCGCGCCAGCCATGAGGTGCGGCACGCCGCAGTCGGCGCACGTCACCCGCCAGTCAGCGCGGTAGAAGCGGTCGAGGTCGACATTGCTGAGGATGTCCACATTATGTATCAAGATGGGGCAGTGGGGCGCGAAGAGGGGCTGGGCCTTGCGCAAGCCTCCGCCGGTGTCGAGCAACTGGGCCGTCTCGTCGCTGACGATGATGTCGAGGCCGAAGTTACCATTGGCCGCAAGGTAATCGATGATTTGCTGGGAGAAATGGTGCACATTGACGATGATGCGCATGAAGCCGGCATCGCGCAAGCGGCAGATGACACGCCGCAGCAGGGGCTCACCGCCCACGGGCACGAGGGCCTTGGGCATGGTGTCGGTGAGGGGCTTGAGGCGCGTGCCCAGACCGGCGGCGAAAATCATGGCTTGCTTCATACGTGCAAAGGTAACTATTCTTTCTTAACCGACAAAGGTTTGGCTTGCCTTTTTCGTGGCGGCAAGCGTCTGGCTGATGCCCTGTTCGCGATGGCAGACACGCACCTCCACGCCAAACTTCGCGTGGATATGCTCCGCCAGGTGCTGCGCACTGTAGACGGAGCGGTGCTGCCCACCCGTGCACCCGAAACAAAACATGAGACTGGTGAAGCCGCGCTGCACATAGCGCGCCACATGCTTGTCGGCCAGGGCGTACACGTGGTCGAGGAACTCGAGTATCTCGCCGTCGTCCTCCAGGAAGCGTATGACCGGCTCGTCCAGGCCCGTGAGCTTCTTGTAAGGCTCGTAGCGGCCGGGGTTGTGGGTCGATCGGCAGTCGAAGACATAGCCGCCGCCGTTGCCCGACGGGTCCTCGGGGATGCCCTTGCGGTAAGAGAAGCTGTAGACACGCACCACCAGCGGCCCCTTGCCGTCGTACTTGGAGAATGTGGCGGGGCCATCCTGCGGGTGGGTGGGATAGACGTTGCGGTCGGTGGTCCTGTAGCCGTCGGCGCGCTGGCGGGCAGGCTCCTCGCGATGGGCAAAGCGGGGCAGGGCGGCGAGACGCGTCAGCACCTCGCGGAGATAGGGATAGGGCAGCACCTCCTCGCGCAGGCTCAGCAGGTCGCGCAGGTTGTCCATGGCCATGGGGATGCTGTCGATGAAGTGTTGCTTGCGCTCATAGAGGCCGCGGAAGCCATAGGCGCCGAGCACCTGCAGTGTGCGGAAGAGCACGAAGAGGCTCAGCCGGCCGGCGAAATGGCGCACCGAGGGCACCTCGGTGTACTGCCTGAGCGAGTCATAGTATTCGGCCACCAGCTCGCGTCGCAGCTTGTAGGGGTAGCGTGCCGACGCCTGCCAGAGAAACGAGGCGAGGTCATAATAATAAGGTCCCTTGCGGCCGCCCTGGAAATCGATGAAGAACGGGTTGCCCTCGGCGTCGAGCATGACGTTGCGCGCCTGGAAATCACGGTACATGAAGCTCTCCGACGGCTCCGACGTGAGGTCCTTGGCAAAGCGGCGGAAGCTGGCCTCGAGCTTCATCTCGTGGAAGTCGAGCCCCGTGAGCTTGAGGAAGTCGTACTTGAAATAGTTGAGGTCGAAGAGCACATTGTCCTCGTCAAACTCCGGCTGCGGGTAACAGGCGCTCCAGTCGAGGCCCCGCGCCCCGCGTATCTGCAGGTCGGGCAGGGCGCGTATGGTGCGCTTGAGCAGGGTCTGCTCGGCCAGGTCATAGCGCCCGCCGGCCTCGCGCCCGCCACGGATGGCGTCGAAGAGCGACGTGTGCCCGAGGTCGGTCTGCAGATAGCGCATCTCATCATCGCTCACGGCGAGCAGTGTGGGCACCGGCAACTTGCGGAGCGTGAAGTGGCGGTCGATGGCGACGAAGGCGTGGTTCTCCTCGCGGCTGGTGCCCACGACGCCGACCACCGTCGACCCGTCGGCGGCGGTGAGACGCCAGTACTGCCGGTTGCTGCCGGCGCCAGCCAGCTTGTCCACTTGCGCAGGTGCCGCTCCGGCCCATTGCTGATATAGTTTGATGAGTTGTTCCATGGTGGGGGGTAATAAAAATGTGTCACATTGTGGCCGCTGGCCCTTTCGTCATCTCATGAGCCTGTTCATCGACGTGGCCCTGCGCGGCTTGATGCTCCATGCCAACACGCCCCACACCTTGAAGTTGTCGGTGGGATAGACGCGTATGCGGCTGTATTTCTTGTTGGCTGGCACCAGCTCGATGTATCCGTCCTCCTTGTGCGTGAGGTCAATGAACTTCAACGTGAACTCGCCGTCGATGAAGGCCACGATGATGTCGCCCTGCTCAGGCTCGAGGGCCTTGTCGATGACCACGATGTCGCCCTCGCTGATGCCGGCGTCGACCATCGAGTCGCCGACGACACGGGCGTAGAACGTGGCGGCCGGGTGCTCGATGAGATCCTTGTCGAAGTCGAGGCTCTCGGCCATGTAGTCTTGCGCCGGACTGGGAAAGCCCGCCTTCACGCCACCCGAGGCGAAGGGCAACGGCGAGCCGCCGCGAAACTCGCTTGAGAGGATGAGCAGCTCGTTCATTGCCGATCCTTTCCCTTCTGCTGCGTCTCGTCGGCCCGCTGGTCCTCGCGGTCCTTGCGCAACTCCTCCTCAAACTCGCGCCACTCGCGCTTGCGCTTGCGGGTGTCGTCGAAGTCAGCCAACACGAAGTCGGCCACGATGAGCAGCAGCATGATGCCGAGCGTCATGGTGAACGATGTAATGGCATAGAGGCTCGCCGAAACGAACAGGAAGACAAGGCATTTCTTCCAATCAATGTGAAATTTTGCTTTCATGCTGCAAAGTTAACGCTTTTCACGTAAAACCCACCATGTTGCGCCGAAAAACACTCCCCGCCGCATGCGCGGCGTGGGGCAACAAAAAGACAAGGCCCGGCGCAAGGCAAAGGATGAGGGAAGGATGACAAAAAGGCCAAGGGCAAAAGCGCAGTAAAGGGCGAGGCGCCCGCTGGCCGCAAAACGGATGGCGCCCGGCCCATCAGACACGCAGTCTGACGAGTCGGGCACCGAAAAACCATTGCATTATGAAAAGTTTACATCACGATTTTCTTTCCGTCGACGATGACGACGCCATGTGCTGGCAGGCGGTCGAGCTTCTGTCCGCCGAGGGTGTAGATGCCCTTGGGGGCGCGCTTGGTGTCCTGGTTGACCGTCTCAATGCCTGAGACAACGCCGCCCAGTCCCCTGACATAACCGGCATAGGCATGCTTGCGGTAGTAGTCCTGGGTCCATACGCCCACGGGGGTGTTGGCGCGCCAGCCGCTGCCCACGGGCGAGTCGCAGATACACCACTGGCAGATGCCCCACTGTTGCTCCACCGGCACGATCTCGAGGTATTTCTTCACGATCCACTCGTAGTAGTCGGCCATGCGCTGGTGCATCTCCTCGGTCATGTCGGCCGTCGCAACAGACTTGCCGTTGGTGTCGTCCATGCCCATGTCAAGCTCACTCACACGCACCAGGCGGCCCGTGGCTGCCATCAGGCGGAACATCTTCTCCACATATTTCTTGCGGTAGTTCAGCGTGCCGTCGTCCATCGAGCAGGAGATGTGCATCTGCGTGCCGATGCCGTCGATCTTGGTCACGCCGTCGGCCTCCCACTTGCCTATCCAGTTGATGAGCGACTTCAGTTTCTTGTTGTCATCCCAGTATGACTCGAGGTTGTAGTCGTTGATGAAGAGCTTCACGTCTTCGGGACCATACTTGCGGGCCAGGCGCACAGCCTGACGCACATAGTCGAGGTCGCCCATGAAGTCTTGCCAGTAGAAGGAGTCGCCGCCCACGTCCCATGCGCCCGACTTGTATCCGTCGGCGTGTTGCAGGTCGTAGTATCCGTCACCGTCACTGTCGCCTCCGCTGATGGCCTCGTTGACCACGTCCCAGGCCTTCACCTTGCCTTGGCAGGCGCCCATCATGCCCTTGATCCACTTGTCCATGGCGTAGACCAGGGTGTCGTGGCGCTCCTCGGAGGAGAGGGGTATGGTGGTGGGCAGCTTCACATAGGATATCTGCTCGGCGATGGCTGGGCTGCCGAAGTGGATCAGCGAGTCGTTGACGGCAAAGGAGGAGACGTCCGTTCCCTCCAGGTCGCCGTTGACGAGAAGCTCCTTGCCGTCGACCTTGAAGCTGAGGTTGTCGAAGTAGTACTTGTTGGCATCGGCCAGCTCGCTGAGGTTGAAGGCGATGGACTTGCCGTCGCTCGAGAGCGTGCCGGAGCTGGTGACGGTTTTCCACTCGTTGGTGAAATAGACGTTGCCGATGGCATCCCAATGGACGTAGGCGCCCGGCGCGTTGTGGATCTGCGTGGAGGCCGTGGCGGCCACATCGGCGCGCACATCGGCGGAGAACTCATACTTGGAGCCTTTCGTGAAGCCCGGCGTGACAATCCAGAACTGGTTGTCCCACACATTGCTTGTGCGCTTGCTGGCGTTGACCACGATGCAACGGCGGTCCTCGGTCACCTGGCGCGCCTTGACGGCCTTGGAGAGGGTCATGCTGCGCACATAGTAGTCGCCCATGAAGTCGCCGCACTGTATCAGCAGGAAGTCACCGCCCTTCGCATTCTTGTAGTCGATCTCCACCGTCTTCCAGGCGGTGGTGAGCGGTATGTCCTTCGACACGCCGCCGCTCCATGATCCGAGCAGCGAGTGGATGGTGCCGGCCTTCGAGGCGCGCACCTCGAGGGTCAGCTTATAGTCGACGCCCTCCTCGAGGGGAAGGCCCGTCATGGCCACGTACTGCACCTCCCACCAGCCGAGCTGCTTGGTGGTGTGCACACGGAGTCCGTTGGTGTCGGAGAAGGTCAGCGAGAAGGCATACTGCTCGGTGTCGGAGTGCCAGCCCACCGTCTTGTCGGTGCGGAAGTCCTTGGTCGTCACGGCCTGGTAGACGGTGATGTTGGCCTCGGGATCCTCGGGGGCCGGACGGTCCTTGATGAGGCTGCGCAACCAGGCGTTGGCCTGCTGTGAGTGCCAGGCCAGGGTGTGGCCATAGATCTGGAGGCCGGAAGCCGTGGCGTTGTTGACAAACTCGGTGACGCTGCTGAAGCTCATGTTGCCGTTCTGGTCGACGCAGCTGCCCATCTTCATGGCGTTGCCGCAGACCACCTCATCATAATAGTCGTTGGCAATCGCCTTGACGCGCGCGTCATTCTTATAGTCATACACGCCGATGCCCGCCGCCAACTTGAAGTTGGGGTATTTCGTGCGGTCGACATACTGTTTCAAGGGGGCGTAGTCCTTCAGGTAATCGTAGTTGGAATTGCCCGGTATGCCAATCTCGTAACTCTTTTGTGCGGAAGCCGCAGAGAAGCACATCGCGGCCGCCAAGGTAAAGAAGATAGACTTTGTTGTCATGGTTCGTGGGTTGTTTGTTGGTGTTTAGCTTTCCGCAAAATTAGGGAATATCAGACTAACCACCAACCTCGACCAGCCTTATTTTCAAGTGCTTCGGTCGAATGAGACATTTCCGCCGTCATCATGAGACAACAAGGCACCAGGTGGCAAGCACGGACTATCTCCCCTGAGCCCAAATTTCGCCCTCTTCGAGGACGCCTATCCCGACACCATTTGGAAACCGCAGGTTCCCGTTGGTCACCCGCGGTTATGCAGAGTTGGCCCCCTTCGGGGACATACCACGAGCGGAAGACTGTAAAACCGCTATGTTTTGCTACAGAATAAAAAAATCGGATGTCATCACGACAACCGATTTTCAAAAACAAACTACTTAAAAACTAATCTACTAAAACAAATCAAAAATGTTTTTGTTGTGTCAATTAACTCAAAACTCGCATGAAACGAATGCGCTGCAAAGTTAACTTGTAATTCGGTAACATGCAAATAAATCCCCACAAAAAGTGAAGGATGTGACAAAAAAGAAAGGGCTTGAAGCACACAGGCCTCTCACCCTTTCTCCCTATGTCACAGTATGTGTGTCAAGCGTGGCTTGCGCCACGTCCCTTATCCGTCGCGGATTACATCATGCCGGGCTGTGCGGCGGGCATGGCGGGCTTCTCCTCGGGCTTGTCGACGATGAGACACTCGGTGGTGAGGAACATGCCAGCGATGGACGCGGCGTTCTCCAGGGCCACACGAGCCACCTTGGCCGGGTCGATCACGCCCTTGGCGCGCAGGTCCTCATAGGTGTCCGTGCGGGCGTTGTAACCGTAGTCGCCCTCGCCCTGGCGCACCTTGTCGACCACCACGGCACCCTCGCCGCCAGCGTTGTAGACGATCTGGCGCAGCGGCTCCTCGATGGCACGGCGCACGATGTTGATGCCGGTCTGCTCATCGGCGTTGTCGCCATTGAGCGTCTCAAGCTCCTTCTGTGCGCGGATGTAGGTGGTGCCGCCTCCGACAACCACACCTTCCTCGATGGCAGCGCGTGTGGCGCAGAGGGCGTCGTCGACACGGTCCTTCTTCTCCTTCATCTCAACCTCACTGTTGGCACCGACGTAGAGCACTGCGACGCCACCGGCCAGCTTGGCCAGGCGCTCCTGCAGCTTCTCCTTGTCGTAGCTGCTCTTGGTGTTGGCTATCTCGTTCTTGATCTGCTGCACACGGTCGTTGATGTTCTCCTTGTCGCCAGCGCCACCGACGATGGTGGTGTTCTCCTTGTCGACGGTGACCTTCTTGGCCGTGCCGAGCATCTCCAGCGTGGCCTGCTCGAGCTTCAGGCCCTTCTCCTCGCTGATCACCACACCGCCCGTGAGCACTGCGATGTCCTCGAGCATGGCCTTGCGGCGGTCGCCGAAGCCAGGAGCCTTGACGGCGCAGATCTTCAGACCGCCACGCAGACGGTTGACCACCAGCGTGGTGAGCGCCTCAGAGTCGACATCCTCAGCGATGACAAGCAGGGGACGACCACTCTCGGCAGCGGGCTGCAGGATGGGCAAGAACTCCTTGAGGTTGGAGATCTTCTTGTCGTAGAGCAGGATGTAGGGGTCGTCCATGACACACTCCATCTTGTCGGTGTCGGTCACGAAGTAGCCGCTCAGGTAGCCGCGGTCAAACTGCATGCCCTCGGTGACGCCGATGGTGGTGTCGCGGGTCTTGCTGTCCTCGACGGTGATCACGCCGTCCTTGGAGACCTTGCGCATGGCGTCTGCCAGGAGCTTGCCGATCTCAGGATCGTTGTTGGCGCTGACGGTGGCCACCTGCTCGATCTTGTCGTAGTTGTCGCCCACCACCTCGGCGTTGGCCTTTATGTAATCGACCACCTTGGTGACTGCCTTGTCGATGCCGCGCTTGAGGTCCATGGGGTTGGCGCCGGCGGTGACATTCTTCAGACCCTCGTTGACGATGGCCTGCGTGAGGATGGTGGCGGTGGTGGTGCCGTCGCCGGCGTCGTCGCCAGTCTTCGAGGCCACGCTCTTCACGAGCTGTGCGCCCGTGTTCTCAAACTTGTCCTCCAGCTCGACCTCCTTGGCCACTGACACGCCGTCCTTGGTGATGACGGGAGCGCCAAACTTCTTCTCGATGACCACGTTGCGTCCCTTGGGGCCGAGGGTTACCTTCACTGCGTTAGCGAGCTGGTCGACGCCCTGCTTCAGCAGGTCGCGAGCCTCTGTATTGTATTTGATAATCTTTGCCATAATTGTTTCAGATGCTTTAAAGTGTTATAATATAAAAAGGTGTTCCTCCTCCCATTCCCGTATGGGTGTTAATCCTCGACGACGGCGAGCACATCGCTCTGGCGCATCATGAGGTACTTCTCGCCCTCATTCTCGAGCTCCGTGCCGGCGTACTTGCCATAGAGCACGGTGTCACCCTCCTTGAGCACCATGGGATCGTCCTTGGTGCCCTGGCCGACGGCAATCACCTTGCCGCGCTGTGGTTTCTCCTTGGCGGTGTCAGGGATGATGATTCCACCTACTTTCTCCTCAGCCGGCGCAGCCTGCACCAGCACTCTGTCTGCTAATGGTTTGATTTTCATGATTGCAATTTATTTATTTGTTCTTTGTTCTTTTTGTTGAGCCTGCGCTCGCCTATCGTCTTACGAAAAGTGTGCCACAATGGGCTCAGCCGCCTGGCATGACACATCTGTCAGTCGGAGTTCTGCCAATTGTGACACATCGGACAGGCCAATTGTGTCATGCGCCCGTGCGACACAGTGTCATGCGCTTGCCCGCTTTTTGCCGGGCAGAAGATGATTTTTTATGTAATTTGCTTGTTTCAGGCTTTTCATTCTTCATGTTACCAATAAATTGCGTACCTTTGCACAATTAATCACACAAAAACATTATCACACTATGAATGTATTCTACAAGACTTTTGTTGTGGCGGCAGCCATGTTCGCCCTTCTGGCCACGGATGCCATGGCTTACCGGTACCATGCCAAGAGCGTGCAAGTCCGCACAGGCATCTCTGAATCAGTGACAGAGCTCTATTGGCTTGGCTTGAATGAGGACAGCGTGGAGGTATGGGGCGCCTTAAAGCAAAACGACGATTACGCCTACTTCTGGTGCGACATCGACGGCAAGAGCTTCTCCGTACCGGAGACCAACATCGAGGGTAACGTGGATCACACGCTCGTCGAGATAGGCTTTTGGGAGAAGATGTTGTTGCGCAAAATTCCCTCGGGCTACTCGCAGACCCTCTTCGTGCAGGTGAAGAGCGACCAGAGCGGCGACAACGTGTTCATATCGTTTAATAACGCCGAGTACGCTAGCGTCAAGTGGCTTGTGAGAGGCAAGCCAAACGTGAAGCCCGTCGGCACACCGTGTTACGACGCGCTCAATGACGTGTTCACACAGGAGATCAAGTGGGACTACGGCAACCTCGGCACTGCTCTCGCAGAAGATATAATACTCGAAGCCTCGTACGACAACGGCGAGACATGGAATCGCCTGGCGTGGTTACAACGAGGCATAGACGCAGGACACCGCGCAAAATCCTACACGGCAGCGATGCCTAGCGACAAGGAGAACGTGCGCTACCGAGTCTCGATAAAGCCCATGAGAGGCCTGGACATGTGCGCGGGGGGCGGCATGTTTACGTCCGAGCCCTCTGACCTCTATGCGTTTAGCAAGACACCCGTGTCTCCCGACAGCATACCGGGCGGCACCGGCAGCAGTGACCTCAAGAAAGACACCACGGTGGTGCAGGGCATCGGCGCCGCTGAGGTGTCCGCCCAGCGCACCGTGAACGTCTACGACCTCAAGGGCGCTTGCGTGGCAAGCGGCGTGACCCTCGAGAAGGCGTCGGCCACACTGCGCCGCGGCATCTACGTGGTGAACAACAAGAAGGTGGTGCTGGGCAAGTAAGCCCCCACCCTTCCTCCATTCCAAAGGCAAGCCCTCGGGCTTGCCTTTATTTGTATGGTCCGCGGTCTGTTGCCCCAGTAGGGGGCGCATAATTCAACCGCTTCAATTTAATTGTCCCTTACAGGGGCAACGGTCAAAACACAAACCCTAAAACGTAGGGGCGAGCCCCTACG
>CAVBFJ010000046.1:0-24119 GCA_963594895.1 bacterium
TAATATTGTTCTATTATTTTGTGCAAGCAAAGCTAATCAATGAATATGAAATGACAAAACACCTTAATAAGATGCTTATGTTTTCTAACTATGACATTAAGTTGTTTACAGGCAGAATCCCCATATCCTGCATCAAGCAAAATTTGTGCCAAGTTGCTTGCAGAGCATTAGTATAAGTTGTAAAAGCAACAAGGTCTCAAGCGCCTTAATCTCACTCCATTCGGATTCACTTGGATGGGACTACGGGAGAAAGGCGAGCAACATAATCTTTTGTCGTGATATTTGGTATAAAAGTTTGTACGAGAATTCGGTTGAACTAGCGCGCAAAAACAGCGATTTTGCCCAGTTTCGGATGTCTTCCCGTCATGTCATCGGGAGATTGATGCCTAATCATGGTGAGATATGTGCCTAATCTCGGCATGATATGTGCCTAATCGTAGTGAGATTAGGCACATATTGAGACGCGATAAGGCATCTATCGTTATGAAAAGAATTTACGTTTGAGACAAAAGGAAAGGCGGTATTTTATAAGCGCCAGATTGACAGCGAGTTATAAAAACCTCTCTATTTTCGCTTATTTGCACCAAAAGATTTGTCCGTTGGAAATAACGAACATTTCAGCCTATAGTTTGTCTCCTTTTTTTCAACCATTGCATCTAAAGCGGATAATGACAGACTACAGGACTACTCTCCGAGAGGTAAGAGGCATAAACAGACAACTGCCCAAGCAATGGAGATTGCAAATTTTTCAGCAAAAGCGACAACGGCGCGCTTGGCAACGCCTGACTTCGTCAATGTGTCACCCAAATTGGAATTCACCGTTTGATATGTTAAAAAGAGGTTTAATGGCGAGGTGTCTTTCCGTAAGGAACAACGTTTTGGTAAAGTATGTGCCATTTTCAGGTATCTAAAGCACTTGCGACTTGTATCCTCCCTGAAGGAATAAGATATTTTAAGCATTTTTCGTAAAGACAATCTGCAAGTCTCGTTATTTTTTTATAAATTTGCAACAATAACGTGAATTGTACGTAAGAATAGAAAATGAAGAGTATCGCATATATTGTCCTCTTGACCCTTGCGTTGTTGGTTGTCAGTTGCGGCAATGGGGTAAAGAAAGACTTTAACAAGCTCCTGTTGGAGCTGGCCGACAAGGACCAAGCTATCGACAGCAACGACTGGCAGGAGATTGCCGGTTACTTGGACCGCAATAAGGCCCATTTTAAGGAATTTTATGATCACGGACATCTCGATGTTGATGATGTGGAAGATTATATCTCCGACTTTTTTAAGCATCGGCGTCCTAGCAAGCAAATCACTTTTGCGGGCATTGGTGGGCGGCAGCCCTCGTTCCACATCTATTTGGAGCGCAGTGGCTCGATGAGTCCTTACGACAGTAAGGATGGCGACGGCTCGTTTCGAGCGGTGGTCATGGCCCTGCAAAATAACCTGCCGGGCAAGTCGACTGTTGATAGTGTGGGCGAGAAAGGATACACAGACTTCAGACAGATTTTTGATAATATCCTTAACCGCACCACAGAAGACCAGGTGAGTATCCTTGTCACAGACCTCATCTATTCGGTGCGCGATATGCAGGGCGTCAATCCCCAGCGTGTGTTTAGCGAGATAGGGGGCATGACCAATGCCGTCTTCAAAGACGAGGTGAATCGGAAGTCGTTGCTCGTGGTGCGCATGATTGGAAGCTACAATGGCCCTTATTACAGTTATGACAACAGTGTGAAGCCCTTTGTAGGCCGCCGGCCATACTACGTCATCATAGTGGCTTCCAATGCCAACATGGTCAGGCTCACCCATGATGCCACACTGCGCACCTTTGCCGATATGGAAAAGATGCGCGGCTACGATAACATGTGCCTCATGACGGCCGACGACCTCTATAAGCCCTACTACTCGTTCTTGTTGAGCAATGACGATGTGCGCGGACGCTTCCGTCCTAAGCGTGGTCAGGATAGCCAGGTGCACAGTCTCACGGGCATCCAACCCGACCGCAACTCGGGCGATATCCAGTTGGCTTTGGCTGTGGACCTCAGCCAACTCTTTGTCGACCAACGCTATCTGACCGATCTGCGCAACTATGTTGTGAAGGCCGACGATGATGTGCGTATCAAGGAAATCAGAAAGATCAATAAACGCGACGTAACACCCACAGAGAAGAAATACTTGGGCTCGGCCACACACATCCTTGTGTTGCAGGCGACGGCCATCAGCCATGAGCAGGATGTGGAAATCAAACTCCTCAACCGTCTGCCACAATGGGTTGTCGCCTCGTCGACCGACAGCGACCTTGCTCCCGATGGTCTGAAGACCTTTGGCCTGAAATATCTTTTGGGTGGCATCTTCGACAGTTACAACCGTAACGCCGGCGATGACCAAGCTTATTTTGAACTCGATTTAGAACTGGATAAATGAAGAACGCATTGTGCTTGGGCATGGGAGTGCTGTTGACGCTCCTCTTCCTGATTTTCCCTTCCTCGGTCTTTGAGGCCGGATATTATGAGACGGAGTTTTCCAATGAGATGTACAATGAGAGTCTCTATCTCATCGTGGCTGTCGTGACAGCTGCCGTGGCATGGTTGGCTGCCGCTCTTTTCTATTATGTGGTCAACAGCGTCAGCTTCAGCCGTTGGTATCACTGGCTCATCACGCTGGGCGTGTCATCAGTCCTTTCAGCTGTGGTCAATTATGCCTATCCCAACAACGTGTTCTCTGATTTGGGCTATGACTTCAAGTCACAGTTGTTTGGCTTTTGCATTATTGATTTTATTGTGGCCGTCACCCTTTTTGTTGTGGCCAGCTTCGCCATGCGTTGGTGGAGTTCCAACTGTCGCCATACCCCCATCCCAGAGTAGGGGACGCCCATGCCGGCGACTATTATCAACATCATCCTGGTGGATAGGTGGCTGGTGCCATAGGTATGGCCTGCGCCATTGACTAGGAAAACTTCCGAAAGACCAAAAGATTATGCGATTGTTCCTTTTTCTTGTAGGCGGCACGGGGTCGCGAGTCATGCGCCCGCTGATTATGCAGTTTGCCGCTGGCATTCATCCCATCGACGAGGGCGGACAGCCTAAGCCTTTGGAGGTGATACCTATTATCGTCGATCCGCACAAGGCCAATGAGGACTTGAAGCGCACGGAGAACCTGTTGCGTTGGTATCGGTCGATTCGCACGGCTCTCTACGGGACGAGATCTGACGTGACGAAGGGCTTCTTCTCCGTTAAGATATCCACGCTGAGCGACATCCTGCCTACGGGCTCGTCGCTGAGCGACACGTTCCTCTTCAACTTGGGAGCCGTGGAGTCGAAGAAATTTCAGGATTTCATATCCTTCAACACTCTTGACACGGCAAACCAGGCGTTGTGTTCGATGATGTTTTCCAACGACCAGTTGCAGACCAAGATGGACATCGGTTTTGTGGGGTCGCCCAACATTGGCTCGGTGGCTCTCAACCAGTTTAAGGACAGCGAGGAGTTCAAGCAGTTCTCCAATGTCTTCCAAAAGACCGATCGCATCTTTATCGTTTCGTCCATCTTTGGCGGCACTGGGGCGGCAGGATATCCGATCATCGTGAAGAACATCCGCAATGCAGCCAGCAACGCAGCGATCAACAATCGTGGCGATTTGCGCGACGCTAAGATTGGAGCACTGACTGTGTTGCCCTATTTCAACGTGCAGCAAGACGAGACCAGTCCTATCTCTCGTGCCGACTTCATCTCCAAGACCAAGTCAGCCTTGTTCTATTACCATGACAACCTTACGGGTTTACGTCAGGGAGGGATCGATTTGCCCATGTCAAAAATCAACGCCTGTTATTATCTTGGTGATGAGGTGCCCTCGACGCCCTATTTCAATGATCCTGGAGGTAATGGGCAGCGTAACGACGCTCATGTTGTGGAGTATGTGGGTGCGCTGTCCATTATTGATTTCCTCTCTATCCCTGACGACCATTTAGTCACCCGTGGGGGTAATGCGCAGAACCCCATCTATAAGGAGTATGGCCTTGCCAACGACAAGCAAACCCTCACCTTGAAGGATTTCGGCGTGGGGACGCGTCAGATGGTCAACAAGGCCATGGCTAAGTTCTACTTGGCTTATCAGTATGTTACAAACCAGTTTAGCAAGGATGTGGGACGAGGTTACACCCAGGATAAGCCCGAGATTACCCAAGGTTTTCTCGCCACTAGCTTCTACAACACGCTGACCACTGATTTCTTTGTGGCTTATCGCACGTGGCTAAAGGAGCTGGCGGGCAATCAGCGCAGCTTTCAGCCGTTCGACCTGCTTACCGTCCAAATGGCCGACGCCATCAAAGGGGTGGTGCCAAAGAAAAGTTTCTTTGGTGGCGAGATCTCATACAAGACGCTCTTGAGTGCGCTCAACAAGCGTTCTCAATCCGCTGTCAAGGCTGGTAGGTTCCAGGTTGGCGACACGGTGCTGCGCTTTTTCACCCTCCTCGATGAGGCGCTTGATAGTCTGGTCGACGAAAAGTACAATGGTTTAGTTTAGTCATGAGCAAGATTCTTTCCTACAACAAGAAAGTGTCGGGAGAGGGATGGATACCTCTCACCAACCAATATAGTGCCGATGAGATTAACATGATTGAGGATCCTAACGGCGGCCTCTCCGTGCAACCGCGTACGGCCATCCCTTCGCCATTTGCGCAGATGGACCTGGTGAAGAATGCTTTTCGTCGATTGGCCATGGATTCACGTCTCAATGGCGAGTTGATGGATGAGAAGTTGGTAGGCAATGCGCTTGATGTGGCGCAGTTGTTCTTCAATCTGCCCGAGTTGTCTTCGACACTCCATGTGGTGGAGTGGAACAAGGTGTCAGCGCTCCAGGCGCTCCAGGCTGATTCGCGCCATCGGTTGCTAGGTGATACCATAGCCATGTTTCTCGAGCAAGACAAGGAAGCTTTCAATTTCGAACGCATGGACCGGCTCTATTTCTTGGTCCATGGCAACCAGGTTGTTGGCAGCACGTCGCCTGTCACGCTCTTCATGGCCACACCCAATGCGCAGCCTGGACAGGTCAACATCCCCGTGGAGCAGAATGTCAATCTCTTTGAACTCACACGGCCGCTCTATATGCGTGAACCGAAATTTGTGAAGTGTCTCTATGCGCTTTTCACGGCATATCCGGAACTGAAAAACCTCTGCGGTGAGGTCAACGCTTACTTGATAACTTGTTTTGACATGCTTTCTCCGAAGATGCAGCAGGAGATACTGACTGACATCGGTACGCCAACGGCCATGGACTTGGGTAGTCAAGACCGGGCGTTACAGTTCCTTTCCACTAATTTCTCACAGGCGGACGATGGTATCCAGGCCCTTGGTGTGCCCTTCTATTGTGCCCGCCAAACGGACATCCAAGAGGCCATCCAGAAGAGCGACTTCCTCATTGAGCCTACCATCAAACCTGATGGCGAGCGCTTGCCCCTAGTCTTGCAGAACCATCTAAACGCTCCGCAGAGCGATCCGTTCCGATACATCACGGCCGACTGGGACGATCTGATTGCCATCAAGCCTGCCGACTATGCGCCGGACCCAGAGAAACGCATCTTGCCAGCTACGTCGCACCAGTATCCTTGGCTCACGTCGGCCGATTTCTTCCAACCGGCACTTATCAAGCTTGATTACACGATGGATCGCGACTGCTTTTTCGACGGCAACCTGTCTGTCGGTAGCCGGGAGACCGACCCCAATGATTTCCTATTGCCGCTCAGCCCCACGTTCTTCAAGTATTTCACTACGCAAGACCTCATGGGCACAATTGCTGGACACCCCCGATTTGAGATGATACACACGCAAAACGGACAACAGGAGACCGTGAAGGCCGTGCTAAGGGTACCTGTGAGAAAGATGGGACACTACATCACCTTGGAACGCACCTATGTGCCTGCCGTGGGCATGGACATGCGCTACGACACCGACAATGACAGGGGGCACTTCCTGACGGTTCCTTTCTCGCTCAGCGTCTTCCCGTTCGTGAGGACGCATGACTTGAGACAATACAACGTCCAGTTGATTGACCGTGCCTTGGGGACGTTGGAAAACTACCATTTGCAGTTGAATTTCCACAAACGGGATGTTGACATGTCTGTCGACCGACAAATTCCGGTAGTGAAGCGCTCGCGCTCCCTGAAGAGTGAGAAGCGCGTCGGCGCTGACTATTATCGCCTTATGGAGCTGTTCGACTATGTGTCAGTCTCCCTCATCGATGAGCGTCAGTCCCTAGCCTGTGAGGGAGTGGTGTGTCCGCGCTGGCCCATCTATGTCGAAGGCCACGACGCTTTCACCTTTGCCGTCGACTTCGGAACGACCAATACACATGTGGAGTATATGCGGCAAGGACAACAACCCGAACCCCTAAATGTTAGTTCGGATGCCAAGGAACGATTGCTTGCCACACTTTACAATGGAGAGCACCTCCTCTATGATGTCATCTTGAAGCAGGAGTTCTTGCCTAAGAACATAGGCGCCAACTATGGTTTTCCGCAACGCACAGTGCTCTCGGAGACAGAACGTCTTGATGCGGAGAACATCGACGAGGTCGTGGCGCTGGGCGATGCCAACATTCCTTTTACCTATGAGAAGGAATCAATTGGCTATGGCAATCGGGTGGTGCCTAACTTGAAGTGGTCGACCGAGATAGCCACGTCGAAGCGGGTGCGCGCTTATCTGACGGAATTGGCGTTGCTCATGCGCACAAAAGTGCTGCTCGAGAATGGCGACATCCGTAAGACGCGCCTCGTCTGGTTCTACCCGTTGGCCATGAAGGTGGGCAATGTGCGGAAAATGGGCGACATGTGGCGTAAGACCTTCTACGAGGTGTTTGGCTTCGAACCTGATGAGCGTAACCTCATACATATGCCTGAGTCTGTGGCGCCTTATTACTTTTATAGGGCCAGTAGCCAGTTTCGGGGCTCGGCGTCGACGGTCGCTTCCATCGACATCGGTGGCGGATCGAGCGATGTGGCCGTCTTTGAGTCCAATGCTCAGCAGCCTACCATTCTCACGTCGTTCCGCTTTGCGGCCAATGTTCTCTTTGGAGACGGCTTCTCAGAGGTTCCACATGGCGACACCAATCCCATGCTGCTGAAATATGTCGACTATTTCCGGCGATTGTTCGACGCAGACGATGATCGTTATGGCGAGCTGAATGGCATCCTTGAAGACATCATGGCCAAGCGCAAGAGCGAGGACATCAACGCTTTCCTTTTCTCCGTCATCAACAATAAGGCGGTCGGAGGTAATGATGTGTTCTCCTACAACCTGCGTCTCAATGAGGATGGCCGCTTGAAGATAGTGTTCCTTTACTTCTACGCCACGCTCATCTATTATGTGGCGCGCATGATGCGGCACCGTCACTTTGACAAGCCCCGCTCGGTGATGTTCTCCGGCACAGGCTCTAAGGTGCTCGACATTGTGGGCGGCAAGCGAGACCTCGACTTGATCTCACAAGCCATTTTTGAGCGTGTCTATGGTGAGTCATATGGCTCCGATGGCTTCTCGGTTGTCATGGAACGAAAGGAGCCTAAGCAGATAACGTGCCGTGGGGCGCTCATGCAGGTGCGCGACGCCAGTGGCTGCGTCAGTGTCGAACAGCTCAATAACATGATGGACGGGATTGACAATCACTTGAAATACAACTATTCGGCCATCGCCAAGGAGAACCTTGACTATGCAGACATGGATGATCCGATAGTGCGCCAGCAGATTGTGGAGGCCGTTAGGGAGTTCAATGATTTCTTCAGTCAGTTGTGTGATGATTTGCATGTAGTGGACCGTTTTTTGGTCGACTACCCAAGCTTGGCTAAGTTCAAACAACTGGTCAACAAGGACTTGGAGCATCATTTGGTCAACGGCTGGAACTTCGTCAATAAGAATGAGACTGACCGAAATGCGTCGGACAAGATTGAGGACACTGTCTTCTTCTATCCCATAATTGGTAGCATACGTGATAACTTAATAGAAAACTTGTGAGATGTTTGGCAGCAAGGATTACATGACGGAAGAGCAGGTGGCGACGTTGGTGCGTCCTATCCTTGAGCGTGTGGGCGATTTGGAAGAGATTATTGGCCAGCAGGCGGCGGCGTTGGCGGCGTTTCGCGCCGAGATGGAAGAACTGCGTGAGACTGTTGGGCAATTGCAAGCGCATCTTTCCGACCTCCCAGTGTCTTTGGCAAGCGACGGAGTGATGGAAGAATGCATCGAGAGGACACGTCACGTCGCCTCCACGTGGTTCTTCTCCACACCATCGCCAGATGGAGTCTTCTCCGGTGGCACCACGCAAGAAACCGTAGGCAAGAGCATCTATCGTCTCCACACGGACGATGGTGTGAATGGGCGTTTTGTGATGTTGTCTTCTCCAGACGCCATTGCCACCGCTATGATTAGTGTGAGCCAATTTGTGAAACCCGTCTGCCGCATTGAAGGCAACACTCATCGCCCGCCCCAGCACATCGAGACGCTTGACGAGGGCGTGGCTCAACTCACGGAAGATGTGTGGAAGGTGGTCAAAAAAGCCACAGTGCGGTTCGTTTAGATGTCATTGTTGAGATAATTTTTGCCATGGAAGTGAAATGTCCGAGATGCAGATACCGGTTTGATATGCCTTTGGTGCCTGGCGTGACGGCGATCCAGTGCTTCTGTCCCCGGTGCGGACACCCGTTTTCTTATGATCTTGATACAGACCAAGACAAAGATCCCAAGAATGAAGCCCTGACGACAGATGCGGGCATGGCTTCACCCCCCATTCCGTCCAGTCGCTATGCAGAGGGAACGGAAAAGAATGCGATGGGTGAGAGGCGCATCGCAAACCGGCGAATGGGGCCAAAGAAGACCACGACCGGTCGTTGGCAAGGTGTCTTTGGGGGAGCGTCCCGTGTGGGAGAACCGCCGCGAGGGACAGTGCCCTACTCCCCGGTTGAGAAGAAACATGGATGCTTGCACCGTCTTTTGGTCGGAGTGCTCAGTTGTGTTGTCGTCGTCATTATTGCGGTGCGCTACTGCTATTCTGAGAAACATTATGAGAATCATGATGTCAGTGTGTCGAATGGCGCACCTCACCAAAGTGTGCAGGCATCTGACAATGACCTCCAAGACGATGATCAAGTGGCTGACACGGCCACTGCAAAGAATTCTTCCTCTGAAGAGGAGACGCCCCAATGGGTGGAGGGGTCCTGGCATGCCGAAACAGAATATGGGGGAATCGACGTGACAATCAGCGGCAATACCATCGCAGAGACGGCGGGTGACGAGACCAGTGAAGGCACCTTCCATTATCGCCGCAACACGCTCTATTGCGACTTTGGAGACGGTGAAACGTTCGAATACAGACTAGATCTTAACGAGCACTGCATCGATGCTGGCCATGGTATTTACATGAGTAAGATCCGCTGATGCGGAATGGCGTCATTGTTTTCTCACCTTCGTAAGCCACTGCAGGAACTCGTCCTCGTACCCATTGAACACATTGATGTCAACGGTGCCGTGGATGCCGGTCGCATGGCCATCGGGAGCGAGTTGCCAAATCCACAGTTTCACGTCGGGCTTGTATTCTCCATATCGCGCTATCCACACGGGATAGGTGTGCTTGATGTCGGGTGCCGCATCGAGATATTTGTTGACAAAGGATTGGCTGATATAGAGAATGGGTCGCATGCCCGTGTGTTTCTCCACCGTCTGCACCCAGTTTCTCACCTGTCGCCACATGCCACTGGCGCCGCCCATCTGTTTCACCTGTGAGGGTAGGGGCTCCAAGTCGAGCACTGGAGGCAAGTCGCCTTTCCGGATGTGAGAGTGGTTGAGAAAGTAAAGGGCCTGCTGAGTGCCAGATGATCGGTGTGAGAAGAAGTGGTATGTGCCCACGGGATAGCCGTTCCGACGCGCCGTGGCATAGTCGGAGGCATAGTAGGGATTGAGCACAGATGTGCCTTCAGTTGACTTGATGAAAACGAATGACACCTTGTAGTTGACATCACCCTGTATGTTCTTTTTGGAGATTGTTCCCAAGTGGGATATGCGCAGTCGTTGCCAGTCTATGCCGTAGTACTTGCGCCCTTTGCCATGTTGGTATCTTGAAATGTCGATGCCATAGATGCGGTCAGCGGTGTAGCTAAGTCTTTCTCCCTTGTATACGTCTTTTTTCCATTCGCCCACACGGAAGCGGCGACGTTGCGAGGAGAAACCAAAGCCCATGCGCTCGTCGTTTTTCCATTGTCCTTCATAGTACGTCCCGTTCTTGTCGCGATAGGCGCCATAGCCGTTGGCACTGAGGGACCGGTTGAACCCACCGCTATACACGCCCGCTGAGTCGTGTCGTATGCCCGAAACGATGGTGTCGTGGTTCCACACGCCGAGGATGCTGCGCCCCAGTGAGTCGGTGACCTGACCTTTTCCTTGGCGCAGTCCGTCCTTCCATTGCCCGCTGTAGGCCAGCGAGTCGCCCACCAGCAGGATGCCCATTCCATTGCGCTTGCCGCCTGCCATTTGTCCTTGATAGGTGGTGCTCCCTTGCTTGATGGTCACCACATCGGAGGTGTGAATCTCACAACCGCACAAGGCGAATAGTGTGATGGTCAGGCAGGTGTGCCTTAATGTCTTGCAATGCATGCCTCTCATTTTCTCACTTTATCTTTAGAGATGATGCCAATGAATTTTCCGTGGTTCGTAAATACAGGGCTACCGTCGGGTGCAAACAATTGGGGAAAGTCGTGGTGGCCGCCTGCCGAATAGTTGCCGTGAACGACTAGTGTGTGATGCATGGTGTCGTCGACGCTTACCTTTACAGTGAAGATTTTCCGTGAGAGCGTGAAGGTCAAGGGCGTGTGGCGCACGGCGTAAGCCGTCTGGGGCCTCGAGTGGTCAATTGTCCGCAGTATGATGGGGTTGCCTAGTTGGCCTATGGGGGTGATGACGGGCTCGCACTGCATTCGCCGCAACAGGCCATCTCCGTCATACCACGCCACGCTGTAATGGCCCACACGCACCAAGCGCACGTTTCTGAAAGGTTCATGTGCCTTCAGGATCTTGCAGACGGTTGTCAACGAGTCGGTCTCGCGGGCTTGTTCGGCGGCGTACATGGCGATGCGCTGATAACCCTCGTCTTGCACGCCATGGCAACTCAAGTGGTATTGCAGCTCCTTGCGCTCGTTTTCTTTGCGCTGCAACAGTGCGACCAGTGAATCGGTCTGTGCTGCGATGAGGTGGGGCAGACTGTCAGCGATGAGCCATGCGCCATGGTCGGTGAGGGCATTGCCTTGTTGTATGGTCAGCACGCGGCCGGAGCAACTGGGCCACCACCAGTGCCGATTGATCCACACGCCTTGTTCGTGCACGGAGTCTGACATCACGGTGATGGTGTCGGTTCCCATGACGACACATAGCTTAGACTGTCCGTCGACGAGGCAAACCGATGCCCGCATGTTGTCTTCGCTGGCGGGCAAGGCCCTAACGCCTAACCACAACAAGGTAGCGACGGACATCGTGATGAAGCTTGCCAGTAACCAGTGGCATGATAAGGTGTGCCAAAGGTGGTTGCTTTGGGGCTTGTGGGATGTGTGTTTCGTTTTCACGGTGTTTTCCTTCTTACGGTGTGCAAAAGTACAAAATTTTTCTGCTATGCCGCATTTTGTTTCTGGTCTTTTTGCTAACTTTGTCGTGTCATGAAATGGAAAGAAATCGACCGCGAGATTCTTCGTCTTGCCTTGCCCTGCATTGTGAGCAATATCACCGTACCCTTATTGGGACTTGTCGACTTGGCCATCGTGGGCCATATTGGATCGGCCACACACATTGCGGCCATTTCTGTGGGCACGATGATCTTCAATGTGATGTATTGGCTGATGGGGTTCCTGCGCATGGGCACCAGTGGCATGACCGCCCAGGCTTATGGCCGCCACGACGGATCGGCCCAGCATCGCTTGCTGTACAGGGCATTTCTGATGGGGCTGTCTGTAGGACTTGTATTCTTGTTACTGCAGCGTCCCTTGTTGGGACTGGCCATGTGGGTGATGGGCCCATCGGAGGCCGTTCGGCCGTATGTTTCCATTTATTTTAAGATTGTGGTGTGGGGCGCTCCCGCCATGCTGGGCATCTATGGACTGACGGGCTGGTCGGTAGGTATGCAGACCACCCGCATCCCCATGTGGGTGGCCATCTTCCAAAATGTGGTCAATATCATGGCATCTTTGTTCTTGGTCTTTTGGATGCGTTGGGGACTGGCTGGCGTGGCTGCGGGTACGCTGGTGGCGCAGTGGGGCGGATTCTTGCTGGCGGCTGTCATGGTGTGGCGGCGTTTGCGCGCTGTGCCCCAGGAGTCACGAGTGGCGGCACCCGTGTCGTCTTGGAGGGCCAGCCGGGGCGACCTCGACATCTTCTTGCGCACTGTGTGTTTGGTGGTGGTCAATCTCTCCTTCACGTCGTTTGGCGCGCGCCAGGGTGACCTGATGTTGGCCGTTAACACGTTGCTCATGACCTTCTTCACCCTTTTCTCTTATGTCATGGATGGCTTTGCGTTTGCAGGTGAGGCTCTTGCCGGCAAGGCCTGTGGTGCTGCCGATGGCGTGGCCTTGCGTCGTGTCGTCAGCCATCTCTTTGGCTGGGGCTGGTCGTTGACGCTCTGCTTTGTCGTGGTCTACCTGTTGGGTGGAGGGGGATTGTTGTCAGTCATGACCGATGACAACACTGTGATTGGGGCGGCTCGCGGTTACCTGTTTTGGACATGGCTCATACCTGTGGCGGGAGTAGCTGCGTTTGTCTACGATGGCATCTTTGTTGGGTTGACGGCCACGCGTGGCATGTTGGTGGCTTCGTCTTTTGCGGCTTGTTTCTTTTTTGTGATCTTTGTCCTGTTGTATGGCCTTGTGGGCAACCATGCCTTGTGGATTGCATATTTATGCTTTCTTATGGGGCGTGGCGTGGCTCAATATGCAATATTTAGATGCAAAATTATCGTAAAACTATAAGGTTTTGTTTGCTTTTATGGACAAAAATGATGAAATGTGTTTCGGTAACGAGATATTTTTCGGTAAAATGCTTTCTATTTGAACACTTTTTCGTACTTTTGCATACAAAGAGGGCTAAGTTGCATATATGCAATAGTCCATTCGACACATTAAAAGCGTAAAAAGATGAAGAAAGAATACCTGATCTATAAGCTAAGTGATGAAGTGAAGAACTCGTGCAAGATTCCCCGTGAGGCCTTTGGTGAGTATGGGGTGAAGCGAGGGTTGCGCAATGAGGACGGATCGGGTGTTCTAGTCGGACTTACCAACATCGGCAACGTTGTCGGATACGACCGTGATGAACATGGGGCGCTCAAGCCCTGCGCTGGTCGGTTGTACTATCGCGGTTATGAGCTCAACGACCTTGTGGAGCCTTTGCTCCGTGAGAAGCGGTTTGGCTTTGAGGAGATCGCCTACCTGCTTTTGTCGGGGCAGTTGCCTGACGAGGAGGAATTGTTGGCTTTCCGTGAGTTGCTCAATGACAACATGTTGCTCGATCACCGCACCACGGTCAACATCATCGACCTGGAGGGGTCTAACATCATGAACATCTTGGCGCGTAGCGTGCTGGAGATGTACACCTATGACCCCAATCCTGATGACATCTCGCGCGACAACCTCATGCGGCAGTCAATAGAACTCATCGCCAAGTTCCCGACCATCATTGCTTATGCCTACAACATCTACCGCCACTCGGTGCAGGGGCGCAGCCTCCACATTCGCCATCCGAGGGAAGGAAAGACCATTGCCGAGAACTTCCTCTACATGATCAAACACACCGACTATACCGACCTCGACGCGCGCATGCTTGACCTGTTGCTCATTATCCAGGCGGAGCACGGCGGTGGTAACAACTCCACCTTCACCGTGAGGGTCACCTCGTCAACCCGTACCGACACTTACTCAAGCATTGCGGCTGGAATCGGCTCGCTCAAGGGACCGTTGCATGGAGGTGCCAACATTAAGGTCGTCAATATGTTCCACCACTTGAAGGAGCACATTAGCGACTGGAAGAACATTGACGAGATTGACACCTATCTCTATCGCCTGCTCAACAAGGAGGCCTATGACAAGTCTGGTCTCATCTATGGCATCGGTCATGCCGTTTACACCATGAGCGACCCGCGAGCTGTCCAACTGAAGAAGCTGGCTGGCGAGTTGGCCAAGGAGAAAGGCCGGGAGGAGGAGTATGATTTTCTGAGGCTCATCGAGCAGGAAGGGGTGAAGTGTGTCACGGCCTTCCGCAAGAGCGCCAAGCCTATCTGTGCTAACCTCGACTTCTACAGTGGCTTCATCTATGAGATGATTGGCCTGCCCGAGGAAATCTATACGCCCATCTTCGCCATGGCGCGCATTGTGGGCTGGACAGCCCACCGCATTGAGGAACTCAACTTCGAGGGCCGCCGCATCATCCGTCCAGCCTACAAGAACATTCTCTCCCCCAAAGAGTATGTGCCCATCAAAAAACGATAGGCAGTGGGAGTTGGGTGTTATAGCGGGTGACCCGATTAAATCGTTTTTTGTTTAAGTACCAACGGTGTGTCCAACTTGCCATGTGACCGCATGTCTCATGATTGTTGTTTACGCTTCAGCACTTCTTGGTGATAATCTTTCAGGTGCGCAGCTGCCTTTTCCGCTGCTGCTTGCGCATGGGCGTTGTCGGGGTCTTGTTTCAGGTCGATGCGCATGGTGTGGGCGCGCTGGATGAGGTCCTTCACCACCTCGCCCCCGCAGATGAGACCGGCGGTGCCCACTACCCACACGGTGGAGCTGGGAATGGTGTGGCGTGCTGTGCATGAGCGCATGTCCTTAGAGGGACAGATACAGTGGAACCGGCAACTGATGTCCTCCTGCTCGATGCTCTCAATGGGTTCTTCGGGACTATAGACTACCTTTAGGTGCTTGACGTTGGTCTTGCGCAGTTTCTTGCGGATCACTTTGGCCAAGGGGTCGTTGATGGTCTTGAAGATGTCGGTCACGCGCCATTGTGTGGCGTCGAGCTTATAGGCTGCTCCCATGCACGAGATGAGAGGTACGCCCAGGTCATGGCATCGGCGGATGATGTCGAGTTTGGCGGTTACCGTGTCGATGCAGTCAACCACATAGTCATACTGTGAGAGGTCAAACTGATCAGCATTATTGGGCAGGTAGAAACACTGGTGCTTGCGCACGATGCAGCGCGGGTT
The DNA here is from genome assembly GCA_963594895.1 of bacterium. GTDB lineage: Bacteria > Bacteroidota > Bacteroidia > Bacteroidales > Bacteroidaceae > Prevotella. The sequence goes on from CAVBFJ010000046.1 coordinate 15,214, forward strand.
GATGTCGTGTATGCGTTGTTCGGCCACGTCCACCTTGTGCTTGCCAACGGTGGATATAGTGGCTAGAATCTGCCGGTTGCAGTTGGTGAGACACACACGGTCATCGTCCCATATGTCCATGTAGCCTACGCCTGAACGGGCGAGCACCTCCACTACATAGCCTCCCACACCTCCCACACCGAAGATGGCCACACGCGAGCCGCTCAGGGTGTCGATGGCGGGTTTGCCCACTAAGAGCTGAGTACGAGAAAATTGGTTTTGCATTTTTCTTTTTACCTTTGGGAGTGCAAAGGTACTGATTTTTAGACACTATATGATGTTTTTGGGACAAGATATTTTTAATTTGTTGTTGGATTGTCGGCCTTCTACGAGAAGTAAGTACCCATACTGTTTGGTAATGTTCTAAATGGTGACAGACAGCTTACGTCCATTTTTAGTTGATAGAACAGGATGTAGACTGAACGAGGAAAACAAAAAACGCCCGGTAACGTTTGAAATCAAAACATTGTCGGGCGTTCGCGTTATTCCTCAATTACCTTTGTCAGCTTGCCCGTTTGCGAGTCGATGATGTAGCCGTATAGATTGACGTCTTTCGGCACGAGCGGATGATTGCGAATGGTGTTGACGGTGTTTCGTACGGAGTCCTCTGTGTCGTGGAACCCCTCCAGCCAATGGTCGAGGTCGATGCCGCACAGTCCGATGGTGTCGATGACGTCTTGGTGGATGCCGCGTCGTGACATCTGCTCTTTCATTTCTGCTCCGTTCATGTGGCAAGCGCCGCAATTGGAGTGGGCTATGACCATGATGTCCTCCACTCCCAACTCGTAGATGGCGACTAGCAGGCTGCGCATGGCCGAATCGAACGGACTGATGACTAGTCCGCCCGCATTCTTGATTAGTTTGGCGTCACCGTTCTTTAGGCCCAAGGCAGCTGGAAGGAGTTCGGTCAACCGGGTGTCCATGCACGACAGAATTGCCAACTTCTTGTCAGGATACTTGCTCGTGATGTACTTCTCATAGCCTTTTTCAGACACAAACCGTTCGTTGTATTTGATGATCTCGTCTATAATCATAATGCCTCCAGGTATTTGTCCAATTTTTCTATGTCCTTCTCCGTTGTCGCCCAGCTTGTCACAAATCGGCAAACTATGTTGCCGTCACTCTTGTTCTCCCATATTTCGAAAGCGATGTGCTTGCTGAGGTTGTCATATTGTTGGGGGGATAAGATGACGAATTGTTGGTTTGTGGGCGAGTCGTAGGCAAGGGGTATGTTGTGTTTGGCAAAGACGGCCTTAAGGCCCAGAGCCATGCGGATTGCGTCGCGTGAGATGCGGAAGTATAGATTGTCTGTAAACAGTGTGTCAAACTGGATGCCGAGCATCCTGCCCTTTGCCAATAAAGCACCATGTCGCTTTATGGTGGTGAAGAAGTGTTTGGGGGCTCTCATGCCAGAGAACACGATGGCCTCGCCAAACATGGCGCCTACTTTTGTGCCACCGATATAGAATGCGTCGCAATGGCTGGAAAGGAAATGAAGGTCATAGTCGCACTTTTCCGACATCAAGCCATAGCCAAGGCGGGCGCCATCGATGTAAAGCCGCAAGTCGTATTTCTTGCAGGCGGAATAAAGTGTGGCCAATTCGTCCTTGGTGTAGACCATGCCCAGTTCCGTGGGCATGGTGATGTAGACCATGCCAGGCTGCACCATGTGGGGAAAAGTGTCATCGGACAGGAACTTGTCCATATAAGCAGACAGGCAAGCCGTCGAAAGTTTGCTTTCGTCATCTGAAGGTATGGTTATCACCTTGTGGCCGAAGGCTTCCACTGCTCCCGCCTCGTGCACCTCGATATGTGCCGTATCCACACATACGACGCCCTCGCATCCTCTTAGCAGGGCGTCTATCATGGTGGTGTTTGTTTGCGTGCCGCCTATTAGGAAGAACACGTCGGCAGCATTGTTGCCTATCGCCTTGCGTATTTTTGCTTTTGCAGCTTCTGTGTAAGGGTCGAAGCCATACCCTGACGTCTTGTCGTCGTTGGTCGTTGTAAGTCGGTCGAGAATTTCCGGCAGCATGCCGTTGTCATAGTCACTTTCAAATGAAATCATTGTGTTGTGTCTTGTATTGCAGGATGTGGTTATGAAGAAGGTTTTGCCTTCAGATCAGGTAGCCCTGTTTCTTCATGGCGGTTGTCAATTTCCCCCAATCGCTTTTTTTAACTAGCAACAAGTAGCCCTCGGCCTTGGTCACGTATCTGCGGATGGCGGGTGAGGTGAGCACGAGCCGCTGCAGCTCAGTGTTGTCCTTTGGTATGGTAAGAATAAGGTACTCGTCTTTTGGAATGCTAAAAGGATTGCAGCGGTCTAACACGTCAGTCAGGAACTGTTTCCATACCTGTGGCTGCTTTTTGCAGATGTATTGGCTGAACATCTTTACTTTTCGGTCCACATCGAAACGTGTGGTGCAGCCACGCAGAAACGACTCGTAGCTGGCACTGTAGAGCGATGGCGTGATGCCGTCGGCGAAGTCGGCAAGGAGTTGCACAAAGGGTGAGTCCTTGCGTAGGATCTTGATGAGCAATCGCTGGTCGTCGAGCTCGAAGGTGGGCGTGTTGTCGTTGGTGAACAGAGGTTCATAACTGTCGGTGATGCCCAGGGCATATTTTCCCAGGGATGTCAGGCGTACATATTGCAACCCGTCGTAGGGTGAAGTGTCGCCATCCTGTGGATCGCGATAGGCCACCTCGACGATGCCAAGTGTGGAAAGGGCAAAAAGCACAGCCTTGACAAAAGGCTCGGACAGCTGGCATACGAGGTTGCCAAGATGGATGTAGCGGTTTTGTTTCTTGTCTTCAATGAACCCATTGCGCAGGTCCATGTCATCAATGTAATATGGGGAGACAAGCAAGAAGTACTCTTCATTTTGTTCGCTTGATGTGCGTAATCCCATGATAAGCTGATCTACGGACAACCAATTCTTTTTGTGGTGCTTGTGGAGAAGAGTGAGCAGGGCATTAATCACATAGCGATAATTGTATGTCTCCAGTTTGTTTTTCTTGATGCCTTTGATGTAAGGCAATAGCACAGACAGTGTGAAATCGTTGTATGAGTTTGTCTGAAACGTCTCGTTGAAGATGCGCTTGATTAACAACTCCGGCTCTGTGGGCAGTTTTTCCTGCTTTATGTATATGCGGAAGAAGATGTAGTAATTGACCAATAGAGATGTGCTGAGGGGCGCTTGGGGGCTGTCCGGATAGGTGCTGAAAAAATCGGGTAGCGAAAGTGCTTTTTGTGCCTTCTTCACCACGGAGGCAGTCTGCTTGTTCATGACATGCGGCAGCTGATCGCTATCGTAAAGCATGGCCAAGGTGGGTAGCTTAGCGAATACAATGTTCTCGTTGTTGTAACACTTAAGGTTAGAGTCCGTAGGCAGGCTATCATTACCGCTGATGGTTGCCAACTTGGGGAAAAACTTCTTGAGCAGTTCCTGACGATATGATAACTTGTCATAAATAAAGTAATCCCAGTCACGATAATGTCCGCTCTTGTCTACATTGGCTTTGTGGCGGGTTTCTGAAAAATAAAAGCAGAGAGGTTCGATAAGGTGGTCATTATAACTCCAATAGTTACTCTTAAAACAGTTGCCCCCCATAATCTTATTCACATCACTGCTTATGACATAATGATGGCGCAGCACCTCATGCCAAAGGTCGACCTGTGGCTTGGATAGTTCGTCGAAAATGAGGCTGTAATTTTGGGGATTATAGAATAGGGCCAGCAAGTCTACCCATTTTGATTTTAACTGGTTTTGGGATGAGCGAAACATGCTGACGATGGACGGCTCTTCTACGGGGTCTCCTTTCTCATTGAATGTGAACCGATATTTTCGAATGAGCGCCAAGAATGGCTCGGCTTTGCGTTGCAGAGTGTTTTTAGTCTCTTGTTCCAACTGGCTGGCTATCAATCTTGTCTCCTTTAGATTGGGCTTGTGTAGGTATCGGACAGGACGGTCATGTAGTTCCAGCGCCTTCAGATTCAGTGTTAATTGTTTTTCCATTGTCGTTTGTTTTGGGAAGAGGATGTGGTGGAGGATTCGGGCTGGTTATCCGAGAATGAACTGGATGTCCTCTTCTGACAGGTGCTTGGCTGAAGAGGAGTCGGCACTGATGAGCCCTTCGAAGAGGTCGGCTTTCTGCTGTTGCAACAGTTGGATCTTCTCCTCAATGGTGGCTCTTGTGATAAGGGAGTAGCTCAGCACGTTGGCCTTTTGTCCGAAGCGATGCAGACGGTTGATGGCCTGCTCCTCAGCGGCCTTGTTCCACCAAGGCTCGAAGATGAACACCGTGTCTGCGGCGGTGAGGTTGAGACCCACGCCGCCCGTCTTCAGTGTCATGAGCATCACGCGGCAACCTGGGTCGTTTTGGAAGCGCTCCACAATACTTCGGCGGTCGCGCGTGGATCCTGTCATCGAACAGTAGTCGATGCCTGACTGCTCGAGGCGCTCGCCTGCCAGTTCCAGTCCGGCGATGAAGTTGAAGAACACCACCACTTTGTGGCCGTTTTCTACGGCGTCTTCCACGGCCTCCATGAGTTGTTCGAGCTTGGGCGATGCGATCATTCCGTCGCTCAAGCTCTCGGGAACGGAGGCGATGCGGCGCAGCTCGCTCAGGGCTTGGAACATGACAAACTGCGACTTCTGCACGCCCTCTGCAGCTATGGTCTTACGCACCTGGTCGTAGTAGTAAATGCGTCGGCGCTCATAGAATTCGGCTTGCTCGGGTGACATCTCCACGTAGAGCGTCTGCTCGATTCGGTCGGGCAGGTCCTTGAGCACGTCGCGCTTGAGGCGGCGAAGCATGAAGGGGAATATCTTGCGGCGCAGAGAGGTCATGGCGTCCTTGTCGTCATCACGCTGGATGGGGTAGGTGTATCGTGAGTTGAAATCATCGGCCGTGCCGAACATGGTCGGGTTGAGAAAGCGAAACAGCGAGTAGAGCTCCGTAAGGTTGTTCTCGATGGGAGTGCCGCTGAGTGCCAGGCGGTGGTCGGCTTTCAACAGGAACGTGGCTTGAGTGGTTTGCGATGTGGTGTTCTTGATGTTTTGGCTCTCATCGAGTATGATCATGTGGAATGCCTTGTGGCGCAGTTGCTCGATGTCGTTGCGTATGAGAGCATAGGTCGTGAGGATTACCTGGTGCTTCATGGCCGCTTCGAGGTCGCGGTCACCCGCATAGTAAGTGTAGAAGGAGAGTTGTGGGGCAAACCGCTGCAATTCGTTTTGCCAGTTGAAAAGCAAGCTTCGTGGCATGACGATGAGGGTTGGCTTCTTCACCTTAGGGTAGATAAGCGTCAGTAGGCCGATAGTCTGGACGGTCTTTCCCAGTCCCATGTCATCGGCGAGACAACCTCCAAGGTTGTTGTCATAGAGATACTTCATCCACTTGATGCCCTCCTGCTGATAGGGGCGCAGAGTGGCTTGCAGCTTGGGTGTCTTGAGCTTCTGCTTGGCCAGTGTGTTGAACCCTTCATACACCTCACGGTGATGGCGGAACACCTCACCTCCCAATTGGTGGTTGAGCAAGTCTTCTATCTCGGGCAGGTCGAAGAACGACACTTTGATGCCACCGTCCTTGCCTTTCTTGCGTGTGAAGATGCGTTCAAGGCGACGCATGTAGCCGTCGTCAATGATGGCGCGGTTGCCATCGGACAGTTCTACGTAGCGCTTCTTGGAATATTGGGCTAACAGTTGGCCGAGTGTAAACTGCTCTCCGTCGAGTTCCACATTGGCATCACCCTCCAGGAAATCGATGCCTGACGAGAGCTTCACGTTCAGTTTGGGCATGACGGGACGCACCTTGTAATCGCGCAGCTTGTCGGCGCCGATGAGTTGGTAGTCGCTCAGCAGTTGTGGCAAGGCGGATAGCAGGAATGGCGCAGCGACATTCTCGGGTATGACAAACAGGTGGTCATCGTCGCAGTATACTTGCTTGGCGGCTTCACGGTTCGGGGCATGCTTCACGATTTGCTGACGTAAGGTCTCGGCATAGTCGTCAATCGGTATGTTCGCCACTTGGCGCACGATGATGCGGTGATCGTCCGTGATCGTGGCGACGGTGTTGACATCAAAGCGCTGCATGAAGTCGACAGACAACCCCTTGAGCTGTTCCACCAGGCGTAGGTAAAGTGTGCGGTCGGTGTCCACCTTCTCAAAGAGTAGGGTGGGGCGTGGTTTGACTTCCTGTTGTTGACGCTCTATGGTGTAGTCAGCATATGCGACATCAATGTTGTCAATGTATGAAAAAAGCACCGACAGGTACTCCTGCACCATGGTGCCGTCTATCGGTGTGAGGAAAATTTTCAGTTGGGTATAATTGTCTCCAAGGGGAGCCGTGGGGTATAGTGTGTGGTCGACAAGGGTGAAACTATCGGAAAGAAACACAGGCTCGGTATTGGTTAAGTGGCTTGTGTCCTCTCCTTCGGTTGCGGCAAGCGACAACTGAGGGTGTAACATGGTCTTCTTGCCCTTCTCTTCTGCGTTGAGCCGTAAGATGACCTGCGTGTTTTCTTGACTCACACTTACGGGTTTGCCGTCGGAACACACAAGATTGTTGCATCTGATTAGTTGGTAGAGCAACTGTGGATTTTGGTTTATGTTTATTGCATTCGTGCTGTCACCTTCCGCGCCCCATTCCACGCGAAACAAGTCGCGCTCGTGGATGCGTTCCATGCTGCGCAAGGCCACAGCCTCTTCTCCACTTAAGCTGCGGTAATCTGCGTTTATGGGTTTCATCTTGTCGTCTACAACGCTTACCCAAATATTGCCGTCTGTTTTGCGGTCTATCATAAAGTAGAGCTCTCTTGCCCTGCTCTTGTCAGAGAAGGCTCTATGCTGATGATTTGCCCTTTTCAGACCAGCTAAGAAGTTGTCAAGTTCCATGTGTGCTATTTTGTTTCTGCCTTTTGGCTTTGAGGTGTAAAATTACACAAATTTTTCGCAAATAGCAAGAGAATAGGCAGACAATGCAACGTGGGACATCTTTTTTCTCTCGCTTTCCAGGTTATTCTTCCACTACCGTAATCTGCATCTTGATATCAGCCCTGGGACGGTCGTCGCGTGTGGTCTCACAGTTTTGGATAATCTCCACAACATCAAGTCCCTCTTCCACTTCACCAAACACAGTGTAGCCGTTGTCGAGAAACGGTGTGCCGCCAAGTGTGGTATAGACTGCGGTCTGCTCAGATGTGAACATGGGGGAACCATTCTCCCGGCAGATTCGCTTCGTTTCATCAATAAGCTGTTCTTGCAATTCCTGCAAGGCCACACTATCACGGCTCTTGCGGAGGGTCATTATCTCTGAGCGGTGCGCCCTGGCCAGGCGGTTGAAAGTTTCCTGCTCTTGTTGCATGGCCATCTGCCGTTCCATCTGCTTGAGCTCGGTGGGCTTGTAGACTTTTCCCCAAACGATGTAGAACTGGCTTCCGCTGCTTGCCTTATCGGGATTGATATCATCGCCCAAGCGTGCTGCGCTCAGGGCGCCGCGCTTGTGGAAGAGTTGGGGGCTCTTTATTTCGGCGTCAATGGTGTAGTCGGGCCCGCCGGTACCCAGCACCTTCCCAATAGAGGCGTTGCGGCTATCGGGATCGCCACCTTGTATCATGAAATCCTTGATGACGCGATGAAAGAGTGTGCCATCGAAATAACCTTCTTTGGCGAGCTTGATGAAGTTGTCACGATGTTTTGGGGTTTCATCGTAGAGGCGGACAAGGATGTCGCCCTTGCTGGTGCTGATTTTTACTCTTGACATTCTGTATGTTGTTAATTCCAGTGCAAAGTTACTATAATTCGGTGAAAGAGAGTGTTGCACGGCAGGGAAACCAGCAAAAAGCCCCTTCATTTCTCATATAGTGGGAGGGGAGTCATTACCCTTCTTCCGTTCTTGAGCACAGGGGCCACGCATTGGTGATAGCCCGACCGCTTCATCAGAGGAATGAAGCCAATTGGTGTATATGCAAGATTTGTGACAACGATGAAATCGGCTTTCCGTTCACGGACGGCTTGTTCTCTGGCCATCTTCATCTGACGTGATGCAGCCATTTGCTGTGACCAGTATCTGCATGCCGGAATGGCGCGCGCAAGCAACCCCTGACCGTAGTCACCGTCAGTGAACATGATCTTTGGTTGTTCCTTTTTAGTCATATAGGCCATAACGGCTTTGCGTATTTGCTGATTATTGTCAGACGTAGGAAGAAAAGTTTGGCGAAAGTTAAAGCTTAACGCTCCACAATATAACATAACCAAAAGCATGCTGAAAAGGTAACGCGGCATCCTGTCAACAATGGCAGACAACTTGTCTGCTACAAAAAGCAAGGGGAAAACCATAAACGGCATGGCCGTGTCGAAATAATGCAGGAATACCGCGCGCAGCAACAGAAAACAGTAGAACGGTAAGAAAGAGAGCAGGAACCAGCGGGAAACACCGAAATGACGGCAGAAAAACACCAGTGAAACAAACACTGCGGTAATTACCACTTTGTCTCTCGGGAAAGAGGAAAACAGGTTTCGGTCGGTTATCTGTAGTGTGTTGATGAAATACTCCTGGATGAAGGTCTGCAGATTTCCTGCCGACAGAAAATAGATGAGAAACGGCACAAGGATAACAAGCATGCCAAGAACGCCAAAACCAATGCCAGAGAAGGATTTGCGATTGATAGAGACGCCAGCCACCAAAAGGGCCATTCCACCCATCATGAAGAATACATTCCACTTGATCAAGAGACAGTAGGCCATGCAGACGCCGAGGAAGAATGCGTCCTTAGATAATTTACCGGCTCAGGGGAGATAGTCCGTGGATGCCCCCCCTAGCCAAATATCGTGGACATGCGATACATAATTCGAAAAAAAGTATGA
>CAVBFJ010000047.1:0-23912 GCA_963594895.1 bacterium
CAGCTTCGACAGCAAGCGGCGAACCATCGCCGAATGGAAGATAAGGGAGGAGTGAGAAGATCGAAATCCCCCCAACGCAACAATCCCCTCCACGCTCTCATTTGAGCATGGAGGGGATTGCTGCGTTGGGGCCTATGTGAGAAGACGTGGCTAAGCCGTCATTTCCGCCCGAGTCGGCTCAAGCCGCCGCACACAAGCTGGGGGAAGCAATAGAGCGACTCCACGGGGAAGTAACGAAGCTTGCGGGCCATGCGGCGACTCTGCACCAGGAAGGAAAAGGCCTTGCCCGCCAGGAAGCCCTTCGGGCGCTGGTCCATGGCAGCATCGTGATGTCCGAAGTTGCCCTCGTCAAGGATACTGCGCAACACGGCATCGGCAGCCGCATGATAACGAGGCGACGCGTCGTAAAGCGGCATGGCGCTGGCGGGACAGCCAAGGTGCCGGACGGCCATGACGGCAAACACCGTCCACAGGCGACGGAGGCCCAGACGGTCGATGTCGCGCTCCAGGCGAGCCACATCAAGAGGACACTGCCCCCCGTCGGCACGGTGCACATAGAGGAAGCGCATCCAGTCGGCAACCTGGCGAAGGCCAATGCCACCACCCACATAGTGGCGTGCAAGATGCACAAAGACGAAGATGGCATCGAAGTCGGTGGGAGGCAAGGCCACATCGCCCCACCTCACGGGCTCCCGCCCATAATAAGCCTGGCTCCAGGCGGGGAAGTGGCGGTGGAGACGAGGATTGAAGTCTGTGACAATGCGGCTGTGCAACTCGATGATCACATCACCGAGATAAAAGGCACGCTCATAACGCCCCTCACCCCGCTCGCCGCGGGGGAGGTGTGCGGAGAAGAGGCGCACCGCCCGCTCAAACTCATCCTTGCGAGGGATGAGCACATCGATGTCGCCTGCCATGCGGTGGGCAGGCTGCGGATAGCACTGGGCAAGGCCTTGCCCCTTGAGCAACCAGGCACGGACGCCCTGTCGCTCGAGCATGGGGAAGAGCCCGCGCAGGCTTTGGTTCATCTTACGGTTGGCGTCCTCGGCGTCGGCCGTGGCCGTGACCAGGGAGAAATAGACAGGCTTGGGCGGCCGGCTCTCTGCCGGCAACAACGAGAGCGCATCAGCGAGAAGTCCCTGGCAGGTCTGGGCCTCAGCCAGGTCGGCCACTCGCTGCCACGTGGCGCCATCGGCGCGGACAGGCTGCGGAGCCTCCTGCGGAAGATCGGCCCACAGGGCTCCGCGGTAGAGTTGCAGGAACAGTTGTTCAGCCTTGGTAAATCGACTCATAACAAGAAACCATTTTCTGAATGGTGAAACATGACCGCACGGTCTGGCAAGCCTTTATGACCTTGTCCTTATCCGCCGCGGCAGCCTGGATGGCCTCGGCAAGGGCGCGCATGTCACCGGCGGGAAAATAGGTCACCTCATCTGCCCCATACTTCTCGCGCATGCCTCTGATGTCCGACGAGACGATGGGCACATGGGCCAGCGCCGCCTCGGCCATCGACAGGCAGAAACCCTCGCTCCAGGAGGTCTGCGCAAAGACATCGGCCAGCGGCAGGTAGCGTGACGCCTGACGGCGACGGCCCAAGAAGAGCACACGCCCCGGGCACACCCTGTCGGCCAACCTATGCAAGGCCCGCTCCTCCGCTCCCCCACCGATGAGCAACAAGCGGAAGGTCGGGGGCAACAGGGCCATGGAGCGCAGGAGCGCGTCAAGGCCCTTGATCTTGTCGAAGAAACAGACATTGGCCACCAAGACACCTTCACCCTTGTGGGCAAGGATGCGCCGTCGGTCGGACAGGGGAATGGGCTCAGCCAAGTCGGCGGCCTCCACGCCATTATAACAATAGGTAAGACGGGAGCGCCGGATCCACCGCGCGTAGTAGTCGACGGCATCGCGACTGAGCGTCACCACCCGGTCATGGCGGCTGAGCGTCCGCACGAAGAGGTGGCCGAAAAGCGTGCCAAGCGCACGGCCATAGATGGAACGAAACTCCTCGAAGACATAGCTGTGGATGGTGGACACCGTGCGCACTGTGGCAGGCTGGCGATGGAGCCACACGTAGACGTTGGGGCGCAGGCCGTGGGTGTGCACCACGTCATAGGCCGACAAGTCCAGCCGCTCCCAGAGGCGGATGCGCGTCGTCTCGCAGGAGAACGTCATGCAGTCGGCCGTGGAAGGGTCAAAATAATAGACGTGGCACACATGGCCACGCGCCACCATGCCCTCAACCAAGTGCCACACCACCCGATTGGGTGTCATGCGATAGAGCGAAGGGATGATGTAGGCTATCCTCACAGGTCTGTCCTCCCGAGCATGGTGTAGGCCCACTTGGAGAGCCAAGGGTGCGGATAATACTTCAGGTCGGTCACCCACAGGCCCTTATAGGTGTTGAGCGTGTGGATGCCCTCAAAGCCCTCCGGGGGCAGGATGCGGCGCACCTCGGTCATCGCCCAGTGGCCGTCGGCGCCTGTCACCTCCTGGATGCTGATGGCCTCACCGTACCACTCGTTGCAGACCTGGGCCGGACGGAACCGTCGGCCCTCGTGCGCAAAGACGGCTCCCGCATTGCGCGCCACGTTCTCGCCGAACGTCAACGAGCAGGCCGGTCCATAGGCCTCGCTCTCGGGCCGATAGTCATGGAGCACGTTGCCATTGACCCCTGCCCCACAGGTGGCCAGCACATGGCCGTCGAGCAGGATGGCATCGGAGAGGTCGTCCGCCACCAAGTCGCGCTCGCGGTGGCAACGGCCGTCGGCACGGTCGTAGCAGTAGAGGGACAGGCGGCCCGCCCGTGAGCTCTCGGGCATGAACCACACCCGCGTGCCCTCTCGCCGGACAACATAAGGAAAGCTCAAGTGCAAGGGCTCGACGAGCACCGGCCTGCGGCGGGTGATGCGCCACGCCGACCGGTCGATGGTGAGCTCGGAGATGGAACCCTTCAAGGCCTCCAGCGAGAAATCCTCGACCAGGAGCGTCACCTCCCGCTCATCGGCATCGACAATGAACGGGTCGGCAAACCAATGGTCCCTATAAGGATTGCCCACCACCAGAAAGCGCCCGTCACGCCAAAAGGCGATGGACCAACGGGCTTGCAGCCAACGAGACAAGGCGTGTTTCAAAGGGTTCAGCATCATGCTGGTGTCGTGTGAGAAAAATGATTCACACCTCCCCCATCTGATGTAACTTCCATCCATCAAACTGCATGATGTTGTCATACTCGTCGATGATGAGATAGAGAGAACACCTATGGTATTTGGCGTCACTCAACACAACGGCCAACTTGCCCACCGCATCCTCGGTCTCTCTCACTTTCCGGATGGTCTCCTCGGAATAATACTCATGGTAATTGCGCACGAACCCATCCAGTTCGACCCCAAGGAAAAAATTGAAGCGCTCTTCCAACTTCTCTATATTGCCTCCCACCTGCGAAAAGTCGAGGTAAAGCACCTGGAACTTCCCTTGCAAAGGCGTAGGACGCTGCGCTATCCACAGGTCGCCAAACAACTCTTGGAAATGGTCCTTGTTGCGAATGTCATAATAGGCACGAAGCATACTGACGAACACGCTCTTGCCGAAGCGACGAGGACATTTCCCTAATTTGCCATTGACATCTCATTGCCACAAATTGTGGTGCTAAGATACACTATTTGACGCAAACCGCCCAATAATTCCCGCAGGTTAATTTTTATGACCCTCTCTAGCTTCAGCGGCTGTGGCGCAAGAGATGCTGGTAGACCCATGTGCGGAGCCGCGTGGGGAAGGCCACCTGGGCAAAGCGCAACACATAGTTCTTGAGAAGCACAGGATAAGAGATTAGACCCTCATCGTACATGAAGCGGAACACCCTCATGTGCTCACGGAAATAGGCCATGCCACCACGGCGGGCAAACTGGTCGGCGCCCGACCGCACATTGACCACCGTGTCACTGATGTTGCGTATCTTCACGCGGTTCTTCATCATCCGCGCCCAGAGGTAGAAGTCCTCCTGGCGGAAGCGCCCGCTGTAGTTGCCTGCCGCCATGAGGTCTGCCTTGCGGATGATGACCGTCACGTGGTTGACGCCGCAGCGCGTCCGCATCATCCGGTAGATGGCGTCGTTGTCGAGGGGCAGGATGCGGCTGTCGACGACATTCTCCGGTTCGCCCACAAACTCGGTGATCATGCCGCCCACCATGCCCACCTCGGGATCCTCGCGGAAGACACGCATCTGCTTCTCGAAGCGGTCGGGCAGGCAGATGTCGTCGGAGTCCATGCGGGCAATGTAGTCATAGCGGCAGTTCTCGCACGCCACGCGCAGCGCCTCGCCCAGTCCGCGGTTCACCGCCTGCGGCAAGAACCGCAGCGTCGGGTACTCCTGTTCCAGGTCCCTGACCACGGCGAGCAGCGCCTCGGGCAACGGGCCGTCACCCACCATCACCACCTCCGACGGCGGCAACGTCTGCTGGTAAGTACTGTCGATGGCCGTCCACAGATAGCCCGGATCATCATTCTTATAGATGGACATGGCCACGCTGAAGCGCAAGCCGTCCGTCATAGTGTTCTCTGACATACTGAAAAAATTAAAACATCATCTTCCGAACAGGAAGCCAAGCCTCAGCCTATGCAACACGTCGGACACGAGCACGCAGCCTTGCACAGGAGAAGGGCCAAGACCGGACTGAGCACAAGCTCATAGACTGAAGCTTCCCACAAGCCGACGGTGTGGCCCATCACCACCAGCACGATGGCAAACGCCTTGAGGGCGTCAATGAAAAAAAATCGTTGGTGACTCATTTGGCAGCACGAATGATCCTACACATTACCGCCACAGGCGAGCTGTACTGCTCATAAATGTTACGGGACGATGCCTCAAGCGAACGCCTCAACTCTTTGTCTTTCGACAAACGATTGATAGCCTCGAACAATTCCTCTTGGTCACGCATGACAAGCAAGTGCCTCCCGTCCTCAAACGGAAACGGCAAACGATTGGAAATAGGCGTGGAGATAATCGCCTTTCCCATCGCAAAGTATTCTCCCAGCTTCCAACCATGGCATTGATGGACAGCCGGCGTGTTGAACACAAACATGGAACGCATCGTCTTTTCAAAATACTCATCAAGTGTGTAGCGCTTGTCGGTCGTGACATCAGCATAATCGGTGGGAACATCTCCATGCGTCTTCACCAACCCGCCCTCAAAATGAATGTCGGGAAGTGACCGGCATGTACGGATAAAGGTGGCACGAATAGGATTCGTCAACTGCATGCAGTTATCATGAGGCCATAAGGTTGAGGCGTGAAAAACATAGCCATCCTGTGTTATGCGCTTTTTCTCATACATGCTCAACGAACGACGTAAAGTCAACGCATAAGTGTCATAGAACTGGCAGTATAGGCCATCAATGGAGCGGAGCCGCATGCGCGCCAAGTTCTTGACACCATCCGCCAACGTGCCCACAAAGCCTTTGCTTCTGACGCCGAACCCGGGAGGAATAGACATCATTTTAGGCCAATCTTCCATCCGGGTCTCCTTCGAGATATTAATCTTCGCATACACGTCGCACCACCGATAAGCCTCTTCGGAAATAGAAGTGGAATCATGAAAGTCGATAATGATCCTACGTTCTACCCCCCCCATTTTCATCACGAAGCACATATAGTGGTCATACGAAAAATCCTTGGTTCTGTCAAGACCTCTGAAAGGAGACAAGGAAAATCCCAAAGCCGCATTTCCATACATTGTCCGCAACCCTTCTATATAATATGAGGAGAAAAGCATCTTGTTACGCGGATCAATCGTAATTTTCAAGTTCATCATATTTTATCCCTTTTGCTTATCAATAAGAAAGAACAAACATCCCCCAAGATAAAACAAATAGCTCCACAATGGAATTTCTTTTCTCACTCCTTTGTAGTTCACCGTATAACGCCAATAGTTGGCGGCCGCCTTCATGCGGCTAACCAACCTCAATCGTTTGTCCACCATCTGCCTTGAATAGAAGAGCATTGTGCCACGAGGAGAATTGCGGTGATGGGCGCGTATGTTCTTGGTCAAACCATCCGGGAGGTATTCGCAAGTATAAATATGTTTATTAAAATAGCGAAGCTTATATTTCAAGGCTATTTCATCCCACACATAGTCCTCGGTCAGAAACTTCTCACCATCAAACTCAGGGAATGGATATTGTCTCAGAATGTCTGTGCGCCAGGTCTCCGCCATGTCACCTTTGATTTTACACCGCTCTTTAAAACTCACATAGTCTGTGTCCAAAATGTCATAAGAGACTGCGCCTCCTATCCTGTCTCCATTCGGATAAGACCTTGATCCCACCACGCCCGCAAAGCGGTCGTCGGTTTTCACCTCCTCATAATAATGGTTTATCCAATGCAAGCTGTCACGGGGCAACCAGTCATCGCTATCCACGATGAAGAAGAGCTCACCTTTGGCCAGTGCCACGCCTTTGTTGATGGCCCGATGCTTTCCACCGTTTACCGTCTTTACATATCGGATGGGAAGCGACGCTTCCTCTATCCAGGCCTTCACCACTTCAGATGTGTTGTCATTGCTGCCATCATCCACGATGAGCCACTCGAAATCTCGGAACGTCTGCTCCTGCAAGGTCTTATACAGATGAGGCAAAGCATACGCACGATTATAAGTGGGTGTAAAAACTGTCATTCTGCACATGACCTTTCAGACTATAGAACAAACGCCCTCATATCGCTTGTAAAACGTTTGGGAAGAGAAGTCATTATCAAAGTGTTGGCGAAGTAAAGCACCTACAGTATTATCCTTGACAACCCCACTTACAGCCGCTGACAAATGCCTCACCGTTTCTTTCATGTCCGTGGTTATTTCAAACATTGCGACTTCACGACTGTTTGACTGCTTACTTTCTCCACTAAAGCACTCCTTGACGATGGGCAAATCACTGATCACCACACGCTTGCCATAGGCTGCAGCCTCAAGTAAACTCAAGGGAAAGCCTTCAGAAAGACTGGGCATAGCCAACACGTCATAGTAAGGCAGAAAACGGTATGCGTCTTGACGATGACCTGCGAACAACACCTGCCCATTGAGACCCAGTTCGGCGCACAACCTCACGAAATCGCCTTTGTCCTTGCCCTCTCCCACCAGCACCAGTCGATACTGGTCTCTTGGCTGGTTTAACTGCCGCAAGGCACGAAGCATGAGGTCAACACCTTTCCGATAGATGAGCACACCATTCATGCCAATCACGTGATACCCTTGTGCACGCCACGCCTTCAGTTGTTCCACAAGCGTCATGTCTTCTGCGCCAAAGGCGATGCCCTCTTGGCTCGGCAAGATGCGCGTGTTGTAGACATAGTGCAACTTGCCACGCTTGACCCACCGCGAGTAATAGCGCATCATGTCACGGGAAAGGCAGACGACACGGTCTTGCCACAATATACTCAAGAGATAAGCGCACGCCATCAGCCCACCCTTCGCCCAACCATAAAGGCTTGGCAGGTCTTGGAAGCAATAGCAATGGAGCGTCGTGATGAAAAGCGGGACGCGGCGGCCGACAGGACGTTTGGAAAGCGCACGCTTATGTCTCGCCACATACAACATCGGGCCGAGCCCGTGGACATGTATCACATCGAAATCTCCCGAGAGGTCCGTCACCCTCCGCAGGAGCACCGTGTCACAGGCATAGCTCATGGGGGTGTCACAACCCTTCAAGTAATAGACCATACACTCATGCCCATGCCCTGTAAACACAGACACGAGATCGGCCACCACCTGGTTAACCCCCGATGGGCCTAAGTGATTGACAATATAAGCTATACGCATAATCAATCCGCTTGCACGAATTCAACGAATGTAGGTCGATGGACCTCACCTTTGGTGTGTACTATCGCACGAATGAACGCCAATGTCATTCGGGATATTCGTGAAATTCGTGTTCAGAAAAATCATTGGGTGTCTTATTTCCTTGCTACGACCTCCGTGACAAGTTGCTCCCATCGCTTGACGATGTTAGCCGGCAAAAAACAACGTGACCGCTCGACGGCATTCCTCTGCATCTTGTGGCGCAAGCCGCCATCCGTCATCACCCGCAGCAGCGCGTCGGCCAGTGCGTCAGCATCTTCCGGCTGGCACCCCATTCCACAGTCGTCACCTCCGAGAATCTCCTTCTGCCGGCCCTTGTAATCGGTGGTCACGCAAGCGCATCCCTGGCTCATGGCCTCGATGAGCACCAGGCCGAACCCCTCATAGCGGGAGCTAAGCACAAAGACTGACGCCTCCCGGTACAATCGTTCCATATCCGATCTGAAGCCCAGGAACGACGCCGTGTCACCAAGATGGTGTTTCGCCACCATAGACTTGAGATAGTCCAACCCAGCGGCCTCATCCTTTCCGGCTATGCAAAGGTGCCAATTCTCCGATTCATTCTTATCCCTGGTTCGTTCAAGCACCTTGGCCCACGCCTCCAGCAACACGTCAAAGCCCTTGCAATGCCATGCGTCGAGGCGCCCGGCCGCCAGCACCACAGGTTTCTTGATGACGGGTGCGCCGCCATCGTCCGTCAGGCATCCCTCCGGGCTTATGGCAAGCGGCTTCAGCGACAACGGGTTGGGCATCACGGCCACATGCCGCAACCGACGCCCGATCACCTTCTTGTCGACCTCGGTAAGCACCGTCACCACGTCAAACAACTTATTGAGCAAAAACTTGGAAAAAGCGTTCCCCTTGCTCATGGGCGCACAGACTGGGCGCTCAAAGGCGTCATGCTCAGTGGCTATCACGGGTATGCCAAGCCCCATGCCTGCCACCTTGCAGACAAAAGAGCATGTCGACAAAATGCCAATGGCCACATCGGGGCGTTCCTTCTTGAACAGCTCACGCAAACTTCTTATGGCTCCCATCCACTTTTTCAGCCCATGGGGAATGTCGGGAAAGATGTTACAAACCTTAACCTTATCGGAAATCCCATACGACATTTCCAGATGTGTGTTGGTGGCCAACCACACCTCATGCTTCTTCGCAAGCCCATTGGCAAGCATCACGCCGACGTGCTCCGCACCGCCAAAGCAAACGCGCGACTGTACAATCACTATCTTCATACATTCAACGTATTTGGCTACACTACAACATGCCGCCCGACATCATCATCAAGGCTGACCGGTACTTGCTCCAGAAGAAATAAGTCAGCACCACGCCCACTCCGACATAAAACAACAAACGGCTTCGCTTCTTGAGCCCCATCGCTATGCTGGGCAAAATGAACATCTCACAGGTGGCGAACACTGTCGACGTGCGTCCGGAGAGGGCTGTGTAATTACAGAATAATATCAAAATCAACGTGGAATAGAAATATGCCCAACGAAACAGGTGATAATATTGAACTTTTTTTACCAACTGTTTCTCCAAGAACGCATAAGTCAGCAAGATGACTATCTGCAGATAAATCATCGGGTTGCGCAAACCCAAGGACTCTTCTACATATTGGTCCTGCACATAGGTTTCATAATGCAAATCCTCGCTGTAACTATCCACCACATCCGAAATGGAGCCACCGATGAACTGCGACAAAAGCATGGACAACAACAGGCATGCTATAATGGCGTAATTGTTGACGCGTATCTTGTATAGGAAATACAGCGGGACACCCAACAATGCCAAATGGTGGAATTGGTAAGCCAACAAGAGGACCAACATGTAAGCGACCAGCTTGCGGTCATAAATGAATTTGATGGCAAGGATAATCAGAAGGATGGCAAGCGACGAGCGCATCTGAACGAAATCACGATTGAGCAGGAAACGCCCCACATAGTCGCATAGGCCCAGCAATGGAATGGCGCAATACTTTGTCAAGCCTTTATAAAGCAGGTACATGGATAAGCCGCCCATTGACAAGAAATAAAAAAGGTTGCTATTAACGATGCATTTCACCAATGAGGCGAGAAACAGATATCCTGTCTCCGCATAGCCATAAGGCTCAACCCACTGTGTGATGAAGTCCCATGGACGCGGAGCCCTTTCAAAAGCGATTTGGTACACTATCTGGTCGGGCCACCCGTCGCGCAAGCCAATCAGGATGGTGATCAGGCAAAGGCTCAATATCAAGAAACGATTTTGCCACTTCACCTTCCCTTTCGAAAGGTAAACGCTCAAAACATAAAACAGTGCGAATGCGCACGTTACAACAAGTATCTTCATCCTTTATGGATCTTTCGGCTATTGATGACAAGGCTTCTCATGCGCTTCATCACCTGTTTGACATGGAACAAGAAAAACACCACCCTGACTGCTGGTTGGTACCAGCCCCGGCAGGCCGCTGACATGCAAAGCCTCACAACAGCCATCTCATTGAGCGAACTGACGCGAGGCGCAAAATCCGCGAAACGCTTCTTAAAAGCCGCAGATGAATAATAATGCCTGCCATTCCAAAAAGCCCGGCTAAACGCCGCATCCTCTTTCCCCCTAACGGCAAGTGCCTGCGCCTCATCACCCTCCAGCAGGGTGCGGAACATCTCCAACACACGCATATCCATCTCATAGGTGCGTTCGTCGTAATGGCGCGTCAGCGAGGAGCTATTATACATGTAATGGTAAAACGCCACAGGAGCATACGCTATCTTCACATCATGCAGCAGGATGGCGGCCATGGTGTACTGGTCCTCGCAGCCATAGATGCCCTTGGGGTAACGAATTCCGAACCGCGTGTAGACATCGCGACGAATGAGCTTATTCCATGTGTATCCCTGGATGTTTCCAAACAGTTCCTTAAGCACTTCCTCAGCCTTCAGTGACTGAGGCCGCTGGCACACATAGTGACGGCTATACTCATCCTCACGGTAGAGGTCGCCCATGGTCAAGTCGGCTTGCGTCGCCTCCGCCGTGGCATAGAGCCGGTCAAGTCCTTCGGGGCTCACCCAGTCGTCGGGGTCGGCAAAGATGGTGTAAGTGCCTTGGGCATGGTCAAGCCCATAGTTGCGCGCATCACTCAACCCGCCGTTCTCCTTGTGGAAAATGCGGATGCGTCCGTCCCGTCTGGCGTATTCTTGGCAGATGCTCCACGAGCCATCCTTGGAGCCGTCGTCAATGAGCAGCAGCTCATAGTCTATAAAGGTCTGGGCTAACAGGGAGTCGATGCAGCGGCGCATCAGCTTCTCCATGTTGTAAATGGGAACAATTATGGATAGGGCTGGCATATATGAGGCAGTTAGTGTAGTAACTTGTCAATCTCGTCCATGCTCAAGCCCGTCACACTTGATATCAGAGAAAAGTCCAAGCCATTAGCTTTCATGTTCTTCACAAGCGAAATCAACGTTTCTTTCTGTCCTTTGGCCACGCCTTCAGCCAACCCTTCGGCACGGCCCTCGGCTCTGCCCTCCATTCTGCCCTCCATTCTGCCCTCCATTCTGCCCTCGGCTCTGCCCTCCATTCTGCCTTCACCACGAGCCGTGAAGATATTATCCTTCAGCACCCACACGTTGTCCAAGTGGCGATAATAAGCGTCACGCTCAGACTTCGTCATCTGGCTTAGGCGTAGTTTTTGTCGTGCTTCATCAAGACCGGGCGCCGTGGCGTCATGGGGTATCTCGGCCGTATTGAGGAAATAAATCCACTGTTCCAAGGGCACCTTGCTCCACTTGTTGAAATCGTTCACCTTGAGAATGTAATATTCCGGGTAGAGGTCACTCACAGCTGACACCTTGAATGTCTGGCGCTGGAAAGGCGAAAGCGACAGCAACTCATCATTGTGCACACCGCGAAATTCCGTCTTGCCGTGGTAGACAATATCTGTGCCGCCTCCGAGGTTGAAATAGACAATATTGATGCTATAAATCTTGCGGACACGGTCATAGTTTTGGCCGCGGTTGATGTACTCCGTCACCAAGCGTGACGTGCCAAACAACATGCGCTGAAAATAAGCCACCTCCGACTCGTTCTGCACCTCGATAAGATAGAGCTCGCCATGGTCGTCCTCAGCGAGCAGGTCCACGCGGTTCTGCTTGGCGTCCTCGTCGTCCCGGTTGCTCTCGCTCTCGAGCAACTTCTGTATCTTGATTCTCTTGCCGAGGAGCGTCGTGAGGAAGCCCTCGAGCACTCCGAAATTGGCCTTGTCACGAAGCAGGCGCTTCATGGCCCAGTCAAAACGGATGTATTGCGGTTGATGGTTCTCCATATATTACAGTTTTTGCAAAATTACTGTTTTCTGCACAAATATTGCAAATGCTTGAGATTTATTTTAGTAGGTGAGGAACATTCCGCAACCAATATACCGCTCGTTAATATGTGAAGGCCGGGAAAAAACAAAGACCATGCAGCTGAGCATAACCTCATCAGGCAATGAAAAAGACCCGTCTTCCATTTTGTGGCACGCCTGGATTAATGATATTGGCGCTTAAAAATATAATGATTGAGCAAATAACAAACAAAATAGCATTTATGGAGCAACAAACACCTAAAGGCGCTATCCACTTTGCGCAACTTTATCTCCCTCACTCTTGGATTGACTTGTTTACTTAATATTATCATGTCCCGTTTGTAATCGGCATATGACAGAGCTAAACTGCTATTATAGAAGCATTCCACAAAACCATGAGCCTCAAAACGGAGCGCAACCTCTTCTCGGTCCTTTTTATTCGTAGAAAGTTGGCACAGTGTTTTCAGAATCCAATCTTCTAACGCTTGCTTTTTACAAAACAAATTAGGGATGTACTTCGCGGTGTGACTTTCCGACTTTACATTTTCCTTCCAGCAATAATATTTCTCATCACACAGGACGACCTTGTCAGAGGCCAAAATTGCCTGTATAACAAACAACCAATCATCCTCATAATCCACAAAACGAAAGAAATGACAATTCCCCCTATTCAACGCCTCACGTAAAAACAGGCAGTTCCATATACTGGGATGTATGCGAACATTGCTTAATGCGTTATTTTTACACAAAGTAGGACAAAGAAGGTTTAATGCCAAATCTCTTGCGCCAGACGCCTCACACAACATTTCTCCTTCTACCCCCGTGTTCCTGGAGCTGATGCAACCATCCTTACTCGCAACCCAATAATCTGATATCAGCATATCTGCACCAAAAGACTTGATTTTATCTAAGCAACAATCGTAAGAACCCTCCAATTTGTCATCTTGGTCCATAAAGGTTACATAAGTCCCCTGCGCATGCTTCAATCCCATATCACGCGCAGACGCAATTCCTCCGTTATCCTTATGCAGAACTTTAATGTTACGGTATATGCGAGACAATTCTAATAACGTGTTATAACTGTCATCCACTGAACCATCATCGACAAACACCAGTTCCATTACATCTCGGACTGCTCCATTCTTGTCAAGAAAGTTTGACACCAAATCTCTTAGGAAACGCCCTCCATTATAAACGGGAACGATTACGGATAGTTCAATATTACTCATTTCGACTTGAATAAGACACGTGTTAATAATTTACTAATGGACATATTCCACATAAGCATCTGGGCTTTTTGGGAAATGGGGAATACCGTCCCTATGAACCTCGATATTTTCACTATTTGCTCATTGCAAAACCATATCCATGGACTTTTGCACCAATCACGTTTCGACACCAATTTGAAGAAGCCATAGAATGTCAAGAATCCTTTCCTACCGACATGCAAATGATTTTCCATTGCTCCATACGACTCCACAAGATGTGTCAATGATTGTGCCGCATATTCCACAGTGCAAGCATACTTGCGCTCTATCGGCTCACCCTTATTCACATGATAGCAACTTCCATAAAGCAACTTATAACTGTTGCAACGTGCCAAGTATCGTTGCACGAAATAGCTATCCTCACCCACCTTCATGTCCTCGGGGAAACGAAGGTCACCGATCAAAGAGCACCGGAAGAACTTGGCCCATGGGGCACGGAGCAACGTTGAGCCGACATACTGCTTAACGAAATCGCTCAACTGAGGTTGAGGCATCTTCGCGTCAAACTCCATTCCACTTACCACGTGATCCACCTCTTCATAAAACCTGGCTCCCCGCACCAGCAAATCTTCTTCTGAACCTTTCACTCCCTCAAAGAAACGCCCGTCCAAACTATCATCGGAGTCGAGAAACAGCACCCATTCGCCCTTGGCAATGTCGATCGCTGCATTGCGGGCAGAACTCACTCCGCCATTTGGCTTGTCAAGCACGACTACCCGCGTATCCTTCGCCTCATACTCCCTGCAAATCTCCAACGAGCCGTCGTTGGATCCGTCGTTGACCAATATCAGTTCGAAATCACTGACATCTTGTGTCAACACGGATTCTACACAGCAGCGCAAGTAGCGCTCCGCATTATAGACCGGGACAATGACCGAAATCAACGTGTTCATCGCAAAACAGTTTCTTTGATTGGCAACGGACAGGCTCTCAACACTGCCAAACGGGTATCCAGCGACGGACTATGCACTTCAAAAACGTCGAGTGACATCAAATCCTCAACAGATGTGAGGCGAGCTGGTTCCGTCATGGCTCGCCCCACGCTGGCACCATAGTCTCTGAACTTGAAATAGCCTCCACTGATCTTTCCGCTCAGTTCCACCCAACTGTTGGGTACGCCATAAGCATCAGAAACGATCAGTCCATGCAAAGAACTGGACGCAATCTTCTCACAAGAGCATATTGCATCAATGACATCTGTCCAATGCTCATAATGGGCTAAGTCGATGATCCGCACCTCGGGATGGCTTGATCGCATCTCTTCGACTACGGGATGATGTAAATCCACCACATGGGGGATGATTCCCAATTTGTGTGTTTTCTCCAACTTGGGACAGTGAACCAATGGCAGCAACATTGCTGGGTCACCATAAATTTCTGGGCAAGCTACGCCATATCGCTCCACGAACCCTCGTGTTTGCGGCCCTCTCACAGAACAGATTTTCCGAGGATGCACAAAATCTCTTTCTTGGCCCGAAACACCAGATCCCCAAACCACTGTCTGTCCATTCGAATAGTTCACGGCATCGAGCAGCGTGCCTATGCAGAGATAGTTTTCCAGGCGCAACCACTGGGCCACTTTGAAGTTATGATAAAACACGACAGGACGTCCCGTCAGCTCCCGGATGAAATAATAGTTCAGGTCGTCTCCCCAGTTACGGTGCCGTATGCCACACCAGGTGTGGTCGTCTACATATCCATTGACCACCAGGGCTCCACGGAAGAGATAGAGGAACAAGTCCCTCAACTGCACCCAAATGGTTATCAGCTTACTTATCGACCCCATATCTCTTACTCAATTGATTCCAAAGCAAAATGCGGATCCTGTCCACCCCAATCGCCATGAAGAACACGCACACGATGAGCACCACGATCATTCCCCCCCCCCCCATTTGGTTTGCCTTGCATACGAGATACTTGTACAAAGGGAAAAGGAACACATTACAATGTAACAGGTAAACAGCCAAGCACGATTGGGACATTTTGTTCACCACGCTACTTTGAAAGTTCCATTTGCTAAAGAACAACAACAGGTAAATTGCAGAGAGGACAACCATAGGACAACCATAATTCAGCAAGCGTCCATCAAGAGTGACTCGCATGCCATACCGAAGGAGGGCAAAGCTCAATATTGACATGAAAAGGCAAAGGGCAAGATATATCATCCCGTCCGTCCCTCTCTTAAACTTGGTGAATTTCGGCCGGTACAACTTCAGGTATCTGCCTATCAGATAAAGCCCCATGAATGAAAGCGCTGTGCACCCATTCATTGTGAAATGGAGAGAAGCCGGCTGCAGCCAACCGTAAATGAACATCATCACCTGATAAGCCATGAGCACAGTCTTGAATTCCTGGCGCGTGGCGTGTTCACAAAAAGCGTTAATCATGGGCGCAACAATCATCAACAACAGGTAGGCCTTAACAAACCAATAGTCGCTTCCATTAAAAAGGAAAATACTTTTGACTCCTTCAAGACCAAGTGCTTTTTGAGGGGCAAAAAGAGATGTCAACATAAACAGGCCCAAGGAGAAGAAGCCCACTTGAAAAAGGAATGCGCCAAGTTTTCGGAGACTGAACCGGATGCCAAACCACCCGGAAATAAGCACGAACACATCCACGCAACATATTGCTAAAGACTCAAAAACATATTGGGTTGCGGCACCTGCAGGACGTGACACGTCATCGCCAACTTCCGGCGCTCCGAAAGCGCCGAAGTCTGCATGCACGACAAGCACATACAGCATAGCCAGCAAGCGCAAGACCTCAATGTTTGACAATCTTTGTTGTGCCTGCATACACAAAAAGTTCACCTATAGTCCTTGAATGATGGCATCAAAGCCTTATCCTTGAGCAAGAGGTCATGGTATTTTAAGCAGAAAGGATGGAATATTGCTCCTTGCAAACATTCCCAGAGAAGAGGATAATCAGCGTTAGTTCCAAAAGCATCTCGCGCTGGATGACGGCGTAACTGCTCCGTGTAACCAATGAGCCGCCTACGTGAAGCCGTATACCATTCCGCGACAAACCTTGTGCGTGGCCGACAGATGAAAGCACCATTTCCTATAAGGAGAGACCAGTAAAGGCCCAAATCATGGGCCAGCTCTTTATTTTCCATTCCGTCATGCTTTGCTCCCTTCCATCCCACTTCCGGATAGCCCAACACATAAGCCTCTGAGGCGTCCAACCTATCAAAAGCGGGAACCCATGAGTGATAATACGTTTTAATGTCGGCATAGCCTCCTCCGTAATGATACATGAAGTAGCCACGCAGAAAATCCGAACGGTGATTTAAGGAGAGATACTGGTAGGCCTCTGGCAAAGGATCATCTTCCACTATATATTCCGGTAAGTTCTTAGGAGTAATGAGTTGCACCTTGACACCACTCACCTCTTCCAAAGACTTGATTCCACGCTCTCTATTGGGAGTAATCTCATTGTCGCCCGTCCAAAACACATAGATCACCCGGTCCACTTTCTCCTTTAAATGGTCATCATAGGGATACTCTGATTGATTATCCAGGAAACAATCACCATACCGTCCTGGGACGCAGTGATAGGGATGAAAAAAAGCATAAACCCTCGTTTGGACGTCTCTCTTCAGAAAAGCAAGTTGCGTATATTGCTCTCCTAAAAGTTTATATACCAATGTTTTTATCATATTCATCTCAATCCAAATGCTTTTTATAACTTCAACAGATTACCTTTTATAGCGATTGGGCATTCCTCTTGAACTGAAAAAATGCGTGTAACCTTCCACTTGAGACCAGCGTATAAAAAAAGGCAAAACCTCTTAAATTTGATGTAACATTTGACTTTTTTGCCTGAAAGACATGCCTTCAACATCATCGATCGAATTGGGAACGCTTTAGTCAACGAATCTATCTCTTTAAAATAATTGGATGCCCTCAACATGTCCACTATCATCGGCTCTTTTGTTGGAACGCTCGAATAACCTTCTATAAGCTCATCTATTTTCTTCAAAAGCCAAATCTTTGCACCTTTTATAGCTTTTTTGTCTTCTGGATAATATTTGCGATGCCACTCAAGAATATCATAATAAGCATTTGCTTTTACAGGATAGACCTTCAGCCAATCCCAAGTAGCAGAAACTGACTCTTTATTGTTCCGCCGGATGCTGAAACTAAATTCATCCGACACTAATATCTTTCGCGATGCGTATTTGGAAATATGCCGGAAAGTAGACTCCACGTCTAAAGGCAACTCAAAAAACCTTACTGGTGAAGGCGTCTCTCCTTGGAAGAACAAAGTTCTAAAAAAGACATTGGCATGAAAAGGATACAGAAAGTTCCACATCAATTTCTGGCAGTTGCCGGGATAGACGCCTCTCCTAACCTTCTTTTCTATTGAGGCAAACGTGCCCACTAGTAATTTATCGTCGGCATTCCACATCCCATTCATCACCATGTCAACGCCTTGTTCATTCCATTTGCGCAAGGCCTTTTTTGTTCGTTCCGTATAGAAATCTGAGCGCATCGCATCATCTTGATCCATAAAGACCACAACCGTTCCCCTAGATAGAGCTATTCCTTTATTCCTCGTCTTTGACACGCCCATGTTTGGGTGAGAAAACACTCTTATTACGGGTTCTTCACCTTTGTGTGATTTGGCTATGTCATTACAGATCGCAAGCGATTCGTCTGACGATCCATCGTCAAGCAAGAGCAGCTCAAAATCCTCACAAGGTTGCTGAAGGACACTTTTGACTGTTTCCCGCAAATAATGTGATCCGTTATATACGGGTATGATAACTGAGAGAAATGGTTTCTTCATATGTACTGAGTTCACAACAAATCATTTATCCTTGAGACGCAGCTTCACCAACAGGTCTTTTACAAATTCCCTAAGTTTAAACAAGCGATACACACGATTGGGAATTATCGCAAAGAATTTATCATCCAGATATTTGACCGACTCCGAATCATTATATTTAAGAAAATATTTCCTTTTCTTGTCATACGAATTAATCATTCTATGACGTGCCCACCAAATGCTTTTAGAAGAGAAACCGTTCCCCCTCACGGTATCATATATCAAACATTGCCCATCAAATATTGACAGATTTCGTTTGTCATACTTATCCTTAATCTGAAAAGACACCCCAATCCCCAAATTATACTTGTAAATGGGGCGAGTTGTATGGAATGCATTTCCTTTCATCGCACTAAGGTAAGAAACCATAAAGGCGCGATCATCAATCGTATGAATACTCTTATTAAACTTTAAATGGTTGTCCTTAATTATTGATGCTTTATAGAGATTTGTCCAAGGCATCCCAAGACCTTGAAACTTTGGGCACATTAACTCGTCCATTATCCCATTACGAGAAAACATGCGGAAGGAAATAGGTAAAAATGGAGGGTCAGCCTTTCCTTCATGCGAATAAACATAGCCAGCAATAGAAATATCCACGTCTGTATGACTTTCCATTCCATCTACTAAAGTTTGGAGAGCCCCAGGCAACAGCTCATCATCACTATCGATAAAATACAAATATTGCCCATGGGCCAACGACATTCCCGTATTACGGGCTTCATCAACCCCTTCATTAATCTTATGAACAACTATGATTCGCTTATCCTTTTTGGAAAACTCGTCACAAATGTTTCCCGAATCATCTGTGCTACCATCATCCACTAGAATTAGTTCATAATCCGCATAGTCTTGACTGAGAACACTCTCTATTTGAGGCCGCAACAACCTTTGCGTGTTGTATATCGGCATAATAACAGATATTTTTGTCATACCGCCAAATTGTTTTCTAATATTCAACGATTCTCTTTATAGAACCACCCTATAAGCAGAGAAAAAAAGAAAGGGACTAAAACGCCAACAACCGTATAGAGTCCCCAAAGATAATTATAAGCATGATCTACCGGCACAGGCCACTGAAACAAGACGTTTCTCGAATACACTCCCAGAGAAACGAGAAGCAACGTTAGCACCTTGAAAGACAAGAAATGGAACGTCAACACCGTCATTGTTACCCCCCCAGACCGTCAAGCCATTTGCCTACTAAGGTCCGCCCAAGCAAATCACTGGCGGCCATGACAAGATAAATGCCTGCAAATGATCCGAGCAAGAACAATATGGGATTGCCAAATTCACTTTGTCCAACTTCTATTCTCACAAACAACGCTAAACAGATCAACAAAAGAGCACTAAGCAGCAATGCTATTTTTTGATGAAGCCTTCTTGTAGACAAATCCATTTTTCGCTTTGCTGACAAATAACCTGCATAAAATATTGGCAACAACACCATTTCCCTATTTACACCAAAGTCAATGGGGGCATAATACCCTGCAAAGAACAAAAGTATGACGGCCGCTAAGTCAAAATAGCGACAGCGCATCTTGTGTTTCATCCAAATGACAACACCAAACAACAAGCTTTCCCAAAATAAGCTTATCAAGAACCAATAGGCACCCAACATACGCTCGCCTTGCCACATTCCTCGGACCGCGCGCTTCGCATTGACATAGATTTCCTGCCAAGACAAGCTGTAGTCATAAAAGCCTATTCGGCTGAACACATTGTGCAACAACAAGAAGATGAGACTCCACTTAACGTACGGCCAATACAAATTCTTAAACTTGCGCAATACATACCCACCCCCATTGCCAATCACTTTCTCATCCCTAAAAAAATAGGCGGAAAGGAAGTAGAACAAAGGCATGTGAAACAAGTAAATGAAATTGTGCAGATATTCCGGACAACCGGAATGTCCCATGACCATCAAAATGATACCTATTGCCTTGGCAATGGACACTTGACGGTTATGGCCATTATGCGCTTCGATGTTCACCAATTTGTTTTCTCGCGGTTTCACTTGGCGCAATTGATCTTCTCTAACACAACTCTCTTTATCTTTATCCGCTCAGGTCCATCCATTCCGACAAAATACATGGTAAAGAGCGAACAAGGGACGCTTGCGGCACACACCTCAATCAAACGGAAGAAAGAGTCTTGCTGCACGGCACACAACATACCAGGTATGGCAAAAGCGGCAATCGTAACCATGGCGGTTCTCAACAACACCTTATGCACAAACGACATGACCGGGAGATGTATTAAACCTTTAACAATATACAATCGCACAAAAACCATGCTAAAGAAAATTGCGAAATAGATGACATACGCCCACACTGGCGAAGCACCCAAGGAAAAGGCTATCCATGTCAAGGGGAAATTAGACAAAGCCATGAACCCCATTGACAAAGTGTAATTTCTGATTTTTCCTGTAGCCTGGACCGCCGGTATCATCGTGTTCCCTAATGTGAGACACATGGTCGACATCAGCGTGAGCCGGGTGAAAGCCACAGCGTAGTCGGGAACGACCTTGAGCCACAGGGTGAGGATGGTGCGGGTCTCCAGCGAAATGGGAATAAAAAAGAACAGCATGAGGAAGTAGGAATACTTCGAACCCATGAAGATGAGGCGGTGCATATACTCATAGTCGCCTGCCGCGTAGCTCTTCACAATCTGCGGATTGAGCGCCACCATGAAGTTGCGCACAAAGCCTTGCACCATGTTGTCGACCGTGGTGGCGATACCTCGCGCCGCATTGAGCACCACACCGAAAAACATGTTTATCAGGATGTTGACACCCTCGGTATTCAGTATCCACGCCCCGTCACCGATCATGCCCCAACCGGCAAAGCTGGTCATCTCCTTGATCAGCGACTTGTCCCTGACGATTCGAAAACGGCACTCACGGAAGTGACGCTTGCAATAAAGCCAGTAGAACGACGTGGTGAGGGTGGATACAACAAGCAGCAAGACAGCATACGACTTCAACTTGTCAAAGGGCGAGACGTACAACGCATAGACAATGACCAACTTCATCACGGCATCCCAGATGCTGATGTAGGCATAGATGTTCATGCGCTCATGGGAGATGATCGAAGCGTTATAGGGCACCATCAGCAGATTCACGACAAACGAGACAAGCGAGCACTGCATGACCCAGTTGGCGGCCACCAGTCGACCGGCGGGTATCTTCATCTGCGTGTTGAGGAACCACACGCCCACGGCCTCCACGGCAAGCACGATCACCACAGCCAAGAACATCTGCACCTCCAACGACACGCTGAACACGCGACGAAGCTGTCCCTCATCACCCTTGCCCAACGAGAATGTGAGATAGCGGCTGATGGAAGCCGACATCGACGCCGTGAGCAGCGAGAACATGCTGACCACACCGCCCACCACATTGTAGGTGCCATAGTCCGCCACGCCCAGCACATTCAGGACGACACGGCTCGTGTAGAGTCCTATCACCATCATAACCGCCATGCGGATATACATGGCTATGGTGTTCTTGGCTATGCGTTTTGTGTCATGCGATTGTGTCATTAGGAGAATAGAACCTTACCAAATCCTCACCTTTCCTTCCACGGCATACGAAATAACCGAAACTGCAGGAAGATAAAATTTTGGTCTCTCTAAGATAAAATCTATTAAGACATTGGTATCCAAGAATAACTTCATAGATATTTTTCCATCAAAGCATCCGCAACTTCTTTCTTGTAATCCAAGGATAAATCCTTAGGGCATTTAAAACCTGTCTCCAAGGCTTTTACTTTCGGAGATATGTAATAATTACGAATCCTCCAAGAAAAGAGAAATCATTATATGTTGTTACTACTCTATTTAGGGCATTATCCTTTGTATAGCCACTTCTGAGAACACCTATACATTGAGTCGTTAAAATGTCAATGTGCTTGTTGACTATTAGCATGTATTCTTGCTTTTTCCATCATAGCAATAGGCTGAGCGACTATTATCCTCGATAGATTGTCCCGAGACATCACGCCCATATCCTGCCGATGAGCTCGAAGAGCAGGCGGTGGCGCTGTTCGAGCTGTTCACGCCCAAAGGTGTTGTAGGGTTGAAAGTTGAGGTGGGAGGCAGCGATCCAGTTGGTGAAGTCGAGCTTGCTCTTGTAGCTGTCCTCGCGGAGGGTTTCGTTCCAATAGAGGGTGTTGGCATACGACTTGAGCTTTTGAGCATAAGGCTCGTTTCCTGCGGCCTCATTGTCCTGACCCTTCATCAGGAGCAGACCGCCCAGTCGGTTGCGCTCGCTACGGAAGAAGTCCTCATTGTTGTCAAACAACGCATAGTTCTCACCATTGTTGGCCAAAATATGTTCAATGTGGAAGCCCCAAACGCCACCACGATTGATGACCAAATCGTAGAGGCTGCGCTTCATCTGCATCTTTGTGTTGTCAGCAATATACTGTTCCACTCTTGCCAACACATAACGCATGAAGCGTTTGTCAAGGTTATCATAGCCCACATTGCGGAAAAATCCATAGTTCCATGTGGAAGTGAGTTGGTCGTTGCCATGCACCTGGCGAAGGGTGTTGAGCAGAGAGGCGTCAAACACTGAGCGCAGGTCATCGGCCTCACCGTCTCTGATCTGGCTAGAGATCTCATAGATGAGGGTCGTAAACAGGTTGCTGTTATAGCAGCGTTGCAAGTGCATGAGCGTGAACAGGCGATCTACCTCATAGGCCACCCGCTCAATCTTCTGATCTTCCTGCGGGTCGTTGACCTTGCAGGCGCTCAGCACAAGCAGATACTGAGTGTCCATCTGCGTCAGGCCGTTATAGTAGACATTGGGGAACTGGGCATCAAAAACATTTCTCAGTCGTCTCACCTTATAATATAGGTGGGCATAATAGCTGAAGTCGTTGAGCAGGAAATGCTTCACATTCTTGTCGTTGTGCTCAAGGCCCAAAGACTCCACGGCAAGAATGCTTCGGTGATAGTCGTTGTCAAACTTACGGCCCTCGCTTTGTGTGTTAGCAAACTTAGCTTTCAAGTAATAGGTGAAAAACTGGTCGGCCTCGTCATCGCTTAGAGAGTTGAGCAGTCCGATGTGTTTATCCCACAACTCGTTAAGTCCCAGTTGGTTCATCTCATCCTTGTCCACCTGTCCCAACAGTTTTCCCTTCAGTATCTCATAAGGCTTCAAGCGAACGCCTCGGTCATTGATGACCTCAAAGACCATGGGGACGTCCACCTGTTCGATGTTCAAGCAGACTAAGCGGATGCGCTTCAGGAAGTAGTAGACGAAAGCCTCATACTTTTTCATATCGCCATCAGCAAACATCTTATTGATATAGCTGGAGATGACTGCATAATTGGCTACAATGTTGCGCGATGTGGTGTTATCCTCCACCGGCTTTTCTATCTCACCTGTCTGGTAAATAGCCTCGATGGTTTTCAAGCTGTTCACATGGTTCATCCAGAAGTTCTGGCCATTACCGCTAAAGCCTGCAACTTTACAATCGATCCACTTCTCCATATTCTTCATCTGGTATTGTATGGCCAGATGATACAACTTGATGAGTATCAGTGTCAAAGTCGTGAGGCGTTGCTGACCATCGGCCACAAAGTGTCTTATACTGATATAGGTAGACACATTTATGAACAATTAAATGTGTATACAAA
>CAVBFJ010000048.1:0-23188 GCA_963594895.1 bacterium
GCAAAGGTCGCTATGTTTTTGAAGGTGGGCAAGGCGTTCGTTTTCGGATGGTTACGATACATCTCCTTTTGCCGTATCCTCTTGCATTATTTCTCTTACAAACAGCCTTGCGTACATCTGGGTATCGTCACTGGCACGGTGGAACCTTCGGAGATGTTGAAGTGGGTGTAGGGGACGTCGAAGGTTTTACAACGGATGTTGTAGTTGGGGTTGCCAGCACGGAGGGCAAGTAAAAGCAGTAATTTCTAACTCTTTCGCTTCAGCTTCTTGAGCTTACGTTTGGCTTCGGGTATGTCGGGACAGAGGGCAAGTGCTTTTTCATAGTTACGTATTGCTGCCTCATGCATCTTCTCCTTCTCACATTCCTTGCCCATGACGACATATTCCACTGCAAGCTTCTTCAGAAAGTCGTTCTTTTCCTTGAGTTGTTTCTGCAGAGCTTCTATCCTTTGTTGTTGCGTGTTGATGATGTTGAGCTTGCGGCGGATGAGGCGCTTGGCCGCAGGCTTCTCGATGTCGTAGCGGCTATGGATGGCGAGGAAGAAGGCATCGAGTGTTGCTTGCATGTCACCGCGGTCGAAGGCCTGCATGGCATCCCAGTACTCTTTGTCGGCCTTCGATTGTTTGAGTGCCAGACTGATAGTGGCCTGGTCGTTGTAGGTGCGGGCGAAATGTTGCACCTCATTGCGCACGAAAATCTCATTGCGGCGGATGGGCTCCTTGAGCGTGATGCCTCGGAGCGAAGTGCAGCGCGATAGTGCGACATATGTTTGTCCGCCCGCAAAGACACCGCCCGTGAAGTCGAGTTTCACGTGGTTGAACGTCAGTCCCTGGCTTTTGTGGACGGTGATGGCCCATGCCAAGCGGATGGGAAACTGGGTATAGGTACCCAGTTCTTGTTCCTCAATCTTCTTCTCCTGCTCATTGAAGGTGTAGCGCACATTGCCCCACTTTTCACGCTCTACATCCAATTCGGTGCCGTCCTCAGTGACAACGTAGATGCGGTCGTGCTCCTCCTCATCGAAGCCGATAATGGTTCCCAGGGTGCCGTTGACCCAACGGTGGTCCATGTCGTTTTTGACAAAGAGTATCTGTGCGCCCACTTTCAAATCCAACTCCTTGGGCGTGGGTAGGCTTGCCTCTGGAAACTCGCCTTGGATATCGCCCAAGAACGTCTCGGTTTCGCCCGGTAGGTCGGCCAGTCGCTTGTTGTTGATGAAGTCGACGGTGTCACGCCGAGCGGAGAGCGTGATGGACAGTTGTCGCACGGGCTGCCGTTGGTCGATTGTTGCCGGACTGTATTCGGTGGCGCCGACGCGCTCGTTGAGTAGTGACAGGTCGTGGTCGGTGACCTGTGAGGTGCGTATATGGTCGAGAATGTGGATGAATGTGGGGTCGCTTTGGCGGTAAACCTTCTTTAGTTCGATGGAAACAAGGCGCATTTGGCTGAATGTCTTGGCATCGAAGAAGAAGGCAGAAGTGTAGAAAGGACGCAGCAATTGGCGGTCTTCCTCCCTCACGACAGGCTCCAGCTGATAGATGTCGCCCACGAGCAACAGCTGCTTGCCGCCAAAGGGCTCGCGCATGTTGTGGCTGTAGACACGGAGCACCTTGTCAATGAAGTCGATGATGTCAGCGCGCACCATGCTGATCTCATCGATGATGATCAGCTCCAGCTCGCGGATGATTTTGATTTTCTCACTGTTGTATTTCAACGTCTTGCGGATGTTGCGTGGCGTATATTTCGTGTCGTTGGGCAAGAGAGGGTGGAAGGGGAGCTTGAAGAAGCTGTGGAGCGTAGAACCGCCCGCATTGATGGCAGCAATGCCCGTAGGGGCCAAGATGATGTGTTTTTTCTTTGTGTGTGAGGCGATGTATCGCAAGAACGTTGATTTTCCCGTTCCCGCTTTTCCGGTCAGGAAAAGTGAGCGACGGGTAAACTGTATGATCTGAAGGGCCTGCTGTAACTCTTGGTTGTTGAGGTCTATCGGTTTTTCTCCTGTCTTGGACATGTGTTCTGCGTGCCTGTCATAATGAAGTAGCCTTTCAAGATGGTGTTCTTGCTCATTGGATAGTTGTGTCTAACCTCGTGACGGAGGTCTGCGTACAAGCCATGTCACGGAAGGTGGGGACGGCAAGAACAATCTTGAAAGGCGTCGGTTTTTGTCGTGTGTGCTATGCTTTTATAGATTGTCGAAACTGACCGTTTCTTCGGTCTTGTGTTTCCTTTCTGTTCCTGTTTCTCCCTTTTCCTTTATGGTGCCTTCCTTCGTTGGGATGGCTACGGGGTTTCCATTTTCGTCGAGAACAATCTCTTCGTCTGTTACCATTGTGCTGTCGCGGTGCATATGGGTTGAATCGTTACGTACTGGAGCATAGTAAGGTTGGCAGTCGTACATGTCCTTGGTGATGCTCTCATCGCTTGGAGCCTGGAACTTGGCGTGATACTTTTTGTAGGCGGGGTCAGCCATCACCGAGTGTATGAAATATCCGCAGATGGGTAGGGCCGTCTTGGAGCCTTGCCCCAAGGCACCTGTACGGAAGTGTATGCTTCGGTATTCGCCTCCAACCCAGGCACCCACAACCAAGTTGGGGCTTACGCCCATGAACCAAGCGTCAGAGTGATTGTTAGAGGTTCCGGTTTTGCCTCCCCAATCGGTGTCGCGGAATGAATTTCCCGCATACTCGGCGGCGGACAGGCTCACGGAGGTGCCGCCACCGTCATGAGTGCCACTGAGCAACATTTTCTGCATGAGGAATGCACTCTTGTAGGGGATGACCTGTTCAGATGTGCTCTGGTCTGTGTAGACCTCATTGCCGTTGCTGTCCACGATGCGCGTGACGAGTACAGGACGGTGGTGCTGGCCATTGTTGGCTACGGTGGAGTAAGCGTCAGCCAGCTCAAGCAGGTTGATGTCACTTGAGCCCAAAGCCAATGATGGTTCGTCGTCAAGTGGACTCTCGATACCCATTTTCTTGGCGGTCTCAATGATATTCTTAATGCCCAATTCCTGCCCTAAGCGCACGGCAACCGAGTTGATGCTTTTAGCAAAGGCGCTCTTCAAGGGGATGGAGTCGCCCGAGAACGAACCGTTGGCGTTGCCGGGCGCCCAAGTGGTCATCTCGTGTTTCTTCTTGTCGTAGACTTGCAGGGAGATATACTCGTCGCGGCGCTTGTCACATGGGGTGAGCCCTTCATTCATGGCTTCTGTATAGACGAAAAGCTTGAAGGTGGATCCAGGCTGGCGCTCCGCCGTCACCTTGTCATATTTCCAGGTCTTGAAGTCTATGTCGCCAACCCATGCCTTCACGGCACCCGTCTGGGGTTCCATCGCCACCATGGCACAGTGCATGAAGGTCACCATGTACTTGATGGAGTCCTCGGAGGTCATCATCTTGGTAATTGTTCCCTTGTCGTAGTCAAACACCTTCACCGGGTGCTTCCATTCCTTATAATAATAGGCCACCGAGTCGGGGTTGTTTGGGAATCGGGCTTGCAAGGCCTTGTAGAAAGGCTGGCGCTCGGCTATGTTTTGCACAAAGTTGGGTATGACCTTGTGGTTCTCGTCTTGCCATGGCTCTTGGCGCAGCCAATTAGTGTCTTGGTTGCGATAGATGCTCCAGTGGTTGTTGAAGTTCTTCTGCACAATCTCCATCTGTTTCCTGGCCGCTTCCTCCGCATACTTCTGCATCTTGGTGTCGAGTGTCGTGTAAATCTTCAGCCCCGAGCTATAGAGGTCGTAATGGTTCTCCTCACACCAGTCCTTGAGCTCGCTGGAGATGGCTTCTCGGAAATAAAGGGCTTGTCCATCATAGTTTTCCTCAATCTTGTAGTGTAGGGTGATGGGGAGTTTCTTCAGCGAGTCGCATGCCGCAACCGACAGGTCATTGTGGGTGCGCATGTTGTTGAGTACCGTGTTGCGGCGGGTGAGGCTTCGCTCAGGGTTACTCTTTGGATTGTAGAGCGTGGTGGCCTTGAGCATGCCTACCAAAACCGCGGCGTCTTGTGTGGTTAGACTGTCAGGCGTCGTGTCAAAATAAGTCTTGGCTGCAGTCTTGATGCCATAGGCGTTGGAACCGAAATCCACGGTGTTGGCGTACATCGTCAAGATTTCCTTTTTGTTGAAGATGGTCTCAAGTTTCGTGGCGATAATCCATTCCTTACTCTTGACAATGAGGATTTTCAATCCGGGAATTTTCCCCAAAAGTCCGGTGGAGTAGTTGGAACGAACACGAAACATGTTCTTGGCAAGCTGCTGGCTGATCGTGGAAGCGCCACGGCCGTCGTGACGCAACACGGCATCTTTCATGGCACCGAAGATGCCCACGACATCCACAGCCATACCTCGAGGACGACTGTAGTAGCGCTCATCTTCTGTGTCAATCAGGGCTTTGAAGAAGGCGGGGGTAACGTCCTCATACTTCACGGGTGTGCGGTTTTCATTGAAGAACTTTCCTATCAGCTTTCCGTCTGCACTATAAATCTCTGAGGCTTGATTAGTTTGCGGATCCCGTATGCCCGAGAAGTAACCTGGGCTCTTTCCAAAAAGCCAAAGGAAATTGATGTCAACTGCTCCCAAATAGAGTATGAAGACAACGATGAGTGACGAAAAAGCCACAAGGGTCCTTGTGTACCACGCCCGTCCGCGGTACAATCCTTTATACCATGGCCAGAACTTGCACACCTTGCGCAAACACCAACCAATCAATGCCCAAATCTTTTTCATTGCTGGATTTTCTGATTTTATAATAGATGCAAATATACGAAATATGCCGGTTATCAAGTCTTTTGGCGGATGAAATTTAAGATATCTTCAATGTTTTCAGGTGAAAACCAGTTGATGTCAGTATCTTTTTTGAACCACGTGAGTTGCTTGCGCATATAGCAACGTGTGTTTGACTGTACTTGGCGAATAGCTTCTTCCAAAGGGATGTTGCCATCGAAATAAGAGAATAGTTCCTTATAGCCCACGGTATTGAGGGCGTTGAGACCGCGCTGGGGATAAAGTTTGGAGGCCTCTTGCACTAGGCCTTGATTTACCATGTCGAGGACCCGCTTGTTGATGCGGTCATACATCTCCTCGCGTGGCCGGTTCAAGCCTATCTTGATAATGTTGAAGGGACGCACCTTCTTCGTGTTTGTGCGAAAAGAAGAGTAGGGCTTGCCTGTCATGTGGCAGATTTCCAAGGCGTGTACCACACGACGGGGGTTGTTGTGATCGACAGTTTTCCAGTGTTCGGGATCCAAATCCCTCAGTTCGTCAACAAGCTTTGGCAAACCTTCCACGGCTAAACGATGCTTCATGGTTGCCCGCGTATTCTCGTCCACAGTGGGGATGTCATCGATGCCATTGCAGACAGCGTCGATGTACATCATGCTTCCACCGGAAAGGAGGCAATTCTGATGTTCTGTGCCATCTTCTTGCCCATTGAATAGTCGTTGCAAGAGAGCCAAGACGTCTTGCTCGAACATCGATGCGCTGTAGTAATCGGATATGTGATGGCTACCTACAAAATAATGTTTTGCTTGGGATTGCTGCCATCTGGTTGGCGCCGCCGTGCCAATTGGCAGCTCTGCGAAGATTTGCCGTGAGTCCGCATTGATGATGGGGACGTTGAGTTGTTGGGCGACTTTGATGCAAAGCTCACTTTTTCCTACTCCTGTCGGCCCTAAAATGACTACAAGGTTTTTCATCGCTTGGTAACTTTTGGGGTGTTTCGACATCTGTCACATGGGATCGGCCAAATACTCACATGCCTGCTGTTTTACTGTCAAGCCAATGCTTGTTGGCTTACACCGCCATGTTGTCGTGATACATGTCGCTCGCTTTTTGCGCGGTGGAGAATGGCGCGTGCATAATGCGTTCATCTCTTTTGGCCATTCTCCAATCCTTTGGTTGTCTTCTAATAGTGCGTGCAATATTCTGCTTCCATGACAACATGACGATTTGCCAATTGTTAGATCTTCCCACGAGGAAGAACGGCTAGCGAATAATGCCTCGTTTAGACGATGAAACGAAGTCTATAATATATTGAATTTCAGGTGTTACTTGAAGTTCGCTTTTGATTTTCTTGATGCCGTCGGCAAGGATGCCTTCACTGTAGAGTGTGCGATAAGCGTTGTGAATCAGACTGATGAGGTCGTTGCTGAAGCCGTGGCGCCTAAGTCCTATAAGGTTGATGCCTGCGTAGCGTGTGGGTTCTTTTCCTGCAATGATGTAGGGTGGGATGTCTTGGCTGAATCGGCAACCGCCTTGGATCATGACATATCCACCGATGCGGCAAAACTGGTGGCAGAGTACCGTGGCACTGATGATGGCGTTATCGTCGACGGTCACTTCGCCAGCAAACTTTGTGGAATTGCCGATGATTAGGCGGCTACCCAACACACAGTCGTGAGCCACATGCATGTTCTCCATCAACAAGTTGTTGTCGCCTACTTTCGTGGTTCCCTTGGAAGCTGTACCACGCGAGATGGTGACGTTTTCGCGAATGCTGTTGTTGTTGCCAATCTCACACAACGTGTCCTCACCCTTGAACTTCAAGTCTTGTGGCTTGGTCGAGATGCTTGCTCCTGGGAATATTTCATTGCAATTTCCGATGCGTGCACCATAGTTTATGGTTACGCTATTTTGTAGGACGTTATTGTCGCCCATGACGGTGTTGCGGTCAATATAACAAAAAGGGCCGATGACATTATTGTCACCCAATTTTGCCTCTGGGTGTACGAATGCTAAGGGACTGATTTGGTTCATGTGTATGGGATTTATTTGTTCTTGATAATCTGTGCGGTGAAGGTTGCCTCTGACACCACATGGTCACCGACAAACATATAACCCTTCATGGAACTGATGCCGTGTCGAACAGGCTGAAGCAGTTCGACCCTAAAGAGCAATGTGTCACCGGGAACCACCTTGTGACGGAATTTTACGTCGTCAATTTTTAGAAAGTAAGTGGACCATTTTTCGGGTTCTTCCAGTTGGCTTAACACCAAAAGGCCGCCACACTGTGCCATTGCTTCTATCTGGAGCACACCGGGCATTACAGGCTCCTCTGGGAAATGTCCCTGGAAGAAAGGCTCATTGGCTGTGACATTCTTCACGCCGACGATGCTTGTCGCACCCATGGCCACTATCTTGTCGACCAACTGCATGGGATAACGGTGGGGCAGTAGCTGGCGGATGCGGATGTTGTCCATCAATGGAGTGTCATTGGCGTCATAAATGGGGGCCTGAATCTCATGCTTGCGGATTTCCTTTCGCATGAGGCGGGCAAATCTGTTGTTGATAGTATGGCCGGGCCTTGTGGCGATGATGCGTCCCTTGATAGGCTTGCCAATCAAGGCCATGTCGCCAATGATATCAAGAAGCTTGTGCCTGGTGCATTCGTTGTCCCACATCAAAGGTTTGTGCTGGATGTAACCAATCTTGGTGGCATCCATGTGGGGCACTTTCAGGAGGTCGGCCAGTTTGTCCAGTTGAGGTTGCCCCACCTCTTTCTCATAGATGACGATGGCGTTGTCCAGGTCTCCGCCTTTGATGAGGTTAGCCTCAAGCAATGGCATGATGTCACGCACAAAAACGAATGTACGTGCTGGCGCAATGCCCTCCGCATAGTCAGTTATGTCGTCGAGTGTGGCAAATTGACTGCTTATGAATTTTGACTCGAAAGAACACATGGCTGTCACAGAGAATTGCTCGTCTGGCAGGATGGTGATGCAAGATCCAGTTTCTTCATCGCGCACCTCAATTTTCTTGCGGATGATGTAATAGTCTTTGGGAGCGTTTTGTTCAACTATCCCCACCTCCTTTATCTTCTCCACATAAGGATTGGCGGATCCGTCCAAGATGGGGAACTCCGGGCCATTGACTTGGATGAGGCAGTTGTCGATTCCAAGTGCGTAAAGCGCAGACATGCCGTGCTCAATGGTCGACACCCTGACTTTGCCAGACTGTAAGACTGTACCCCTCTGTGTGTCCCCTACGTTTTCGGCGATGGCCTCGATGATGGGTTCACCTTCTATGTCAATGCGTTGTATTTTATATCCTGAGTTTTCTGGCGCAGGATTGAAAGTCACGGTAAGACTAAGCCCTGTGTGCAGGCCTTTTCCGTAGAGGGAAAAGCTCCCGCCAAGTGTTGTTTGTTTTGCTGTGTCCATGTGCTTTAAAGTTTTTTCTTTAGTTCTTCAACTTCTTTTTGCAGTGCGTTCAATTGCTTGTAAATCTCCGGCAGACGCTGGAAGATGGCCTGACTCTTGAAATAGGGTAGCTTTTCCATGGGAGGCGTGCCTATTAGTGTTTGGTTGCCTTTCAGTGAACTTGGCACTCCCGATTGGGCGCCTAAGAACACCTTGTCTCCAATCTGTATGTGGCCAGCGATACCCACTTGGCCTCCGAACATGCACCATTGTCCGACCTTGGTGGAACCCGCAATACCCACCTGTGCTGACATCACTGTGTTCTGGCCGATGTCGGTGTTGTGGGCAATCTGCACAAGGTTGTCGAGTTTCACTCCTTTTCGAATGTAGGTGGAACCCATGGTGGACCGGTCTATGCAAGTGTTGGCGCCAATCTCCACGTTGTCCTCGATGGTGACAATGCCAATTTGAGGTATCTTGTCATACTGACCGGTCTCCATATTGGGCGCAAAGCCGAAGCCGTCGGCCCCGATTACACTTCCTGCATGCACGATAACATGGTTGCCAATTTTGCAATCGTGGTAAATGGTAACGTTGGGGTATATGATGCACCTCTTGCCTATCTGCACATTGTCGCCGATTACGGCGTGCGGATAGATCTGGCATCCGTCAGCAACATGCGCCCCATCGCCTATGTAGGCAAACGCGCCTACGTAAACGTCTTTGCCAATTGTTGCTTTTGGTGAGATGAAGGCCAACTTGTCAATGCCTGTTTTCTGCGGCTTGGCAGCCTCATACATCTGTAAAAGCTTAGCCACGCAGTCGCGAGCGTTCTTCACCCTGATGAGCGTAGTCTTCACGGGGTGCTCCAGTGTGATGGTCTCGTCAATGAGAACGATGCTCGACAAGGTGTCGTTGAGGTAATGGGCGTACTTGCCGTTAGCCAAAAAAGAGATGGAGCCGGGCTGGCCCTCCTCAATCTTCGCAAAGGTGTGAACTTTTGCGTTTTCGTCGCCCTCGACTTTTCCTCCGATGAATTGGGCTATTTGTTTTGCAGAGAATTCCATTTTAGTTAAGTTGAAATATTTCTGCAAATATAGTAATTTATATTCTAAAAATAGGAAAAACCAACGTATTATTTGAGTTTTTAGCGAGTAAAGGCGTACAATTGCACAATTGTACGCCTTATGTGAACCGTGAAATGGTGTGTGTTAGCACTTTTCAAGTTCGATGGCCATCTGCTGCTGCAAGGCTTTTGCCTTTTCTGCGGCCACTTGGGCAAAATCTTCACCCTGGCTCGCGTAGATGATGCCACGGCTTGAGTTGACAATCAGGCCGCATTCCTTGGTCATGCCATACTTGCACACCTCTTGCAAGCTGCCACCTTGGGCGCCAACTCCTGGAACTAACAGAAAGTGTTCGGGAGCAATTTTCCGGATGTCTTCAAACATCTTCCCTTGCGTGGCTCCCACGACATACATCATGTTATCCTTGTCACCCCACTGCATGCTCTTGTGTAACACCTTCTCAAAGAGGCGCTCGCCCTTGGCGTCTTCGGTCAGCTGGAAGTCGGCCGAGCCTCCGTTGGATGTGAGTGCGAGCAGGATTACCCATTTACCTTCGTAAGCTAAGAACGGCTTGACGCTGTCCTCGCCCATGTAAGGCGCCACGGTCAAAGAGTCGACCCCGAAGTCTTCAAAGAAACTTCGTGCATACATTGTCGATGTGTTGCCTATGTCTCCACGCTTGGCATCGGCGATGATGAAGTGGTTGGGGTGGTGCTCCTTAAGGTAATCGATAGTCTTCTTGAATGATACGATTCCACTCACTCCCATGCTTTCATAGAAGGCAAGGTTGGGCTTGTAGGCCATGCAGTAAGGGGCGGTAGCCTCTATGATTCGCTTGTTAAATTCAAATATGGGGTCCTCTTCCTTCAGCAGGCATTGGGGGATTTTTCGGATGTCTGTATCCAAGCCTACGCAAAGGAAGGTCTTTTTGCTGAATATCTGCTTGATAATTTGTTGTCTGTCCATATTTTCTTGATTTACAATTCGTTTTCCTTCAGTTTCTCGGCATTCTCGGCGACAGTGAGCGCATCAATCATGCCTTGGAT
Organism: bacterium; assembly: GCA_963594895.1. GTDB lineage: Bacteria > Bacteroidota > Bacteroidia > Bacteroidales > Bacteroidaceae > Prevotella. The sequence goes on from CAVBFJ010000048.1 coordinate 10,251, forward strand.
GTCTCCGCCCAGGAACCCGGGCAAGTCGTGCGTGGTGTAGCCGATGCGGTGGTCTGTCACACGACCTTGCGGAAAGTTGTAAGTTCGAATCTTGGCGCTTCGATCACCCGTCGACACAAGTGAGCGGCGTCGGCTGGAGATGTCGTCCATATATTTTTTGTGCTCATGGTCATAAATGTACGTGTATAGACGGCTCAGTGCCCGTTCCTTGTTCTTAGGCTGGTCTCTAGTCTCCGTACATTCGATGAGGATTTCTTCCACTTCGCCTGTCTCTGGATTCTTCCAGGGATAACGCAATCGCACCCCCGAGCTCACCTTGTTCACGTTTTGTCCGCCTGCGCCGCTCGATCGGAAGGTGTCCCATTTGATGTCGCCTTCGTTGATGTGAACCTCAAACTTCTCGGCCTCGGGCAGTACGGCCACCGTTGCGGCACTAGTGTGCATGCGTCCTTGCGTCTCTGTGGCAGGAACACGTTGCACACGGTGCACACCTGACTCATATTTTAGTGTGCCGTAGACGTTTTCGCCGTTGACCGCAAAGTCTATTTCTTTGTAACCGCCCACAGCTCCCTCATTGGCCGCAGTGACACTTATGGTCCAGCCTTTCTTCTCGCAGTAGCGCTTGTACATGTTGAAGAGGTCTCCCGCAAAAAGCGCAGCCTCGTCACCGCCTGTTCCGGCTCGGATCTCCATCTGCACGTTCTTGGCGTCTTCCGGGTCCTTGGGCACTAGGTCCATCTTAATTTCCTCCTCTAGCTTGGGCTGCAATTCTTCATTTTCTTGCAGTTCTTCTCGTGCCATGGCCTTCATGTCGGGATCGCCCTCGTTGGCCAAGATATCCTTGGCTTCCTTGATTGCGTTCAGACAGGCGATGTATCGGTTTCGTGCGTCCATGATGTCGCCTAAGTCCTTGTATTCCTTTGTCAGCTTGACGTAGCGTTGCTGGTCGGCTATGACTTCAGGATCTGTTATGAGTGTGCTGACCTCCTCATAACGGCTTTCAAGGCCTTCCAGTTTTTCCAATATCTTGTTGTTATCTGCCATATTGTCTTTTGTCAGGTAATAAAGTGGAGTTCAGCTCCAATTAGTAATTGAACTCTCCGAACTCACTCTTGATCGTCAGTGAGCGCTTGCCTTCTTCGATGTGCCCCACGACCTTTGCGTCAATGCCAAAGCTCTTGCTAATGGAGATTGCTTGTTCGGCCACTTCGGGTCTCAAGTAGATTTCCATGCGGTGGCCCATGTTGAACACTTGGTACATTTCCTTCCAATCCGTTCCACTGCAGTCGTGTATGATCTTGAACAGTGGCGGGACGGTGAACATGTTGTCTTTGACCACCTTGCAGTTTTCGCCGACGAAATGGAGCACCTTGGTTTGCGCGCCCCCTGTGCAGTGTACCATTCCATGAATCTCTGGGCGCAATTCGTCAATCATTTTTCGGATGACAGGAGCATAGGTGCGGGTTGGGGAAAGCACCAGTTGCCCGGCGTCCACGGTCAGTCCGTCAATCTTATCTGTCAACTGGAACTTACCACTATAAACCAGTTCATTGGGGACAGCTTGGTCGTAGCTCTCGGGGAATTTCTCCGTCAGATATTTTGCAAACACGTCATGCCTTGCGCTGGTTAGTCCGTTGCTGCCCATGCCACCGTTATAGCGGCTCTCGTAAGTGGCCTGGCCTGTGGAGCTCAGTCCGACGATGACGTCGCCCGGACGGATGTTGGCATTGTCAATGACATCGCTGCGTTTCATGCGGCATGTGACGGTTGAGTCTACGATGATGGTGCGCACCAGGTCGCCCACGTCAGCAGTCTCGCCGCCAGTGGGCCAAATGCCCACTCCCAGCTTGCGCATTTCCTCAAGGAAATTGTCGGTGCCGTTGATAATCTCGCTGATCACCTCTCCCGGAATCAGCATCTTGTTGCGCCCGATGGTGCTCGACAGGAGGATGTTGTCCACGGCTCCCACGCACAACAAGTCGTCGGTGTTCATGACGATGGCATCCTGAGCGATGCCTTTCCACACGCTGAGGTCGCCAGTCTCTTTCCAATACATGTAAGCAAGTGATGACTTGGTGCCAGCTCCGTCGGCATGCATGATGTTGCAGTATTCGGGGTCGCCGCCCAGGATATCGGGTGTGATCTTGCAAAAGGCCTGTGGAAAGAGGCCTTTGTCTATGTTTTTGATGGCGTTGTGAACGTCTTCCTTTGCGGCGCTGACGCCACGCATCATGTATCGGTTGTTCATGGTTGATGAATGTGTTAATGATTAATCTTTGCTGTTCCAAAAATCCCAACTGGCATAGGCTTGCAGCAGGAGCATTTCCAATCCGTTCTTGACAATGGCTCCCCGTGCTTTCCCTTTTTTCATGAATAGCGTTTCGTCGGGGTTGTAGATGAGGTCGTAGAGCAGTGTGCGGTTGTTCATGGCCTCATAGGGAAGGTCAGGGCACTCATCGGCATGCGGATACATACCGCATGGGGTGCAGTTGATGATGACATTGTATTCCTTGATGGTCTCAGCCGTAATTTGGGTGTATTGTAAGGTCCCAGGTTTTTCTGATCTACTGACCTTGATGGCTTCCAGGCCGAGCGACTTCAGTCCGTACTCGATGGCTTTGGATGCACCACCCGTACCCAGGATGAGTGCCTTCTTGTGAAACCGTCCTAATAGGGGCTCGATGCTCTTTGTGAAACCTATGACGTCGCTGTTGTATCCCTTGAGGATTGTCTTGTTGCCTTTGTGCGACACTTTGATGACGTTTACCGCACCAATCTCCTGCGCCTCCTTGCTGAGGGAGTCGAGAAGCCCGATTACCTTTTCTTTATAAGGTATTGTGACGTTGAGCCCGCAGAGGTCAGGGTTGGAGTCAAGTATCTCCGGAAATCCCTCAATGCTGGGAATCTCAAAGTTCTCATATGTGGCGTCGATACCCTCGTTTTGGAACTTCTCGTTGAAGAAACTGATGGAGAATGAGTGTACCAAAGGATAGCCGATTAAACCATATTTGTCCATAGTCAGTCTGAATTATTTTTGCGCGAAATACATGGTGCAAATGCCAAATGTCAAGCGCCGAAATGAGGCCTTTGCGAATCCTGCCTTTTTTAGGATGCCGACCATCTGTTCGCCCTGTGGGAACGCCTCGATGGATGCCGTCAGATATTGGTATGCACCGTTATCCTTCGAAATCAGTTTTCCGTAGGCAGGCAGGATGGTGTGCGAGTAAATCTTGAAAAGTTGTTTCATGGGGAATGACACGGGGGAGGTCAGCTCTACCAGGCTCAGATGGCCACCCGGCTTCATCACTCGGCAGATTTCCGCCAGTCCCTTGTCGAGATTTTGGAAGTTGCGGATGCCAAACGCCGATGTAGCCGCGTCGAATGTGTTGTCGGGGAATGACATGGCCAAGCAATCTTCCTTCTTCATGTCGATGACTTGGCGTAGCCCCGATTGTTCCACCTTCACTCTTGCCACCTTCATCATTCCCTCTGAGATGTCGATCCCCACAATCTTGTCAGGGTGCAACATCTTCGCGGCGAGGATGGCGAAGTCGCCCGTGCCTGTGGCAATGTCGAGAATCGTCTTGGGATAGCTGGGCTCCAGTTGCTTGATGGCTTTGCGCCGCCATCCCTTGTCGATGTTCCACGACAGGCGGTGGTTCAGTGTGTCATAGGTGGGGGCGATGTTGTCAAACATCTCCTCCACCAATTTTTCCTTAGCCCCCTGCTTGCCGTAAGGGTTGATTTTCTCCTGGTTGTACATCCGAACTTACTGTCTGGAAGCCAAATATTCGCTTACATTCTTCTCTATGCGAGTGGCGATGTCGCCTTCCTCGGCCGCCTTGTCAAACTTTTCTCCGGTAATGTGCTCATATAATTCTATATATCTGTCTGACACCTGCTGGGCATACTCGTCGGTAATCTCTGGCATCTTCTCGCCTGGTTGGTTCATGAAGCCACGCTCGATAAGCCACTGGCGCACAAATTCCTTTGACAATTGTCGCTGAGGCAATCCTTTGGCCAACTTCTCCTCGTATCCGTCAGCATAGAAGTAGCGGCTTGAGTCGGGTGTGTGGATCTCGTCGATGAGGTAGAGCTTGCCGTTGCGCTTGCCAAACTCATATTTGGTGTCCACAAGAATGAGACCACGCTTGGCGGCGATTTCCTGTCCGCGTGCGAAAATCTTGCGTGTCCAATCCTCGATGATGGCGTAGTCTTCTGCCGAAACGATGCCCTGCTTGATGATCTCCTCTTTCGAGATGTTCATGTCGTGCCCCTCGTCCGCCTTGGTTGTCGGAGTGATGATGGGCTCGGGGAATCGCTCGTTCTCTCTCATGCCGTCGGGCAATTTCACGCCACAGAGCTCGCGGCAACCATCCTTGTATGCTCTCCAGGCCGATCCTGTGAGGATGGAGCGGATGATCATCTCTACGCGGAAACCTTCACACTTCAGCCCCACGGTCACCATGGGATCTGGGGTGGCCAACTTCCAGTTGGGGCAGATGTCGCTCGTGGAATCGAGGAACTTGGCTGCGATTTGGTTGAGCACTTGGCCCTTGAAGGGGATGCCCTTAGGCAACACCACGTCGAATGCGGATATGCGGTCAGTGGCAACCATTACGATGAGGTCATCGTTGATGTCATATACATCACGCACTTTGCCATGGTAAACACTCTTCTGTCCATCAAAATGGAAATCGGTCTTTGTTAATGCTTTCATAATTGGATTATTTATAAGCTTTACACTCTTTGCAAACTCAAGCCTCCCTTTATGGGTTGTCAGTGTGGGACTCCGTAGTGGTTGTCCTTGGTGGCCGCGTATTTGTCATGGGCCGCATAAGCGGTGACAATGCGTGTTACCAGCTTGTGTCGGACGATGTCTTTCTGGGTTAGGTTGATGATTGAGATACCCTCGATGTCCGAAAGTATCTCCAATGCTTCCTTCAGTCCACTCTTTTGCCCTCGTGGCAGGTCGATTTGGGTCATGTCGCCCGTGATGATCATTTTGGTGTTCAAACCCATTCGGGTGAGGAACATCCTGATTTGTGCAGGGGTCGTGTTTTGGGCCTCGTCAAGGATGACGATGGCGTCGCTGAGCGTGCGGCCACGCATAAACGCCAAAGGAGCTATCTGTATGACATGTTTGTCCATCATGTCTTGCAGGCGGCTTGCGGGCATCATGTCTTCCAGGGCGTCGTAGAGAGGTTGCAGGTAGGGGTCTATCTTGTCCTTCATGTCACCTGGCAGGAAGCCCAGTTTTTCGCCGGCCTCCACCGCTGGACGGCTTAGGATAATCTTCTTGACTTCCTTCTCTTTGAGGGCCTTGACGGCTAGTGCGATGCTCAAGTAGGTCTTGCCCGTACCCGCGGGACCCACAGCGAATATCATGTCGCTCTTGTTGAAGGCGTCGATGAGCTGTTGCTGATTTTCAGATCGGCTTTTGATGGGGCGTCCACTCACGCTGTATACCAATACGCCCTTGATACCGTCGGCTTTTGTTGGCTGCCCTTTAACGATATCGAGGATGTCTTCATCACTGATGGTGTTGAACTTCACCACATGTTGGCGCATAGCCTCAATGTCGCGTTCTATGCGGGCCATTTCATCCTCGTCTCCCAACACGCGTATGACGTTGTCGCGTGCCACAATGCGCAATTTGGGGTACAAGGACTTGACCATTTGGAGATGGCCATTGTTGACGCCGTAAAACACCACGGGGTCCACATCCTCAATTACGATATGCTTCTCTGTCAATATTCTTTCTTTTTGTGTCTAAAAATACGCTGCAAATTTACGATAATTATGTGAAAAACCATTCTAAAAGCCAAAAAATATAGTATGTGATGATGATATTTTATGGGGCTTTTGTTTTGTCATAATCTCTATTTGTGGTAAATTTGCATTTGAAATGAAAATAAGGAAATCTAAATACATCGCCTCTTTTTTTGTCGCCACGCTGGTTTTGGCCCTGGTGCGTTGTGGCTTCCCTTCAGTGGCTGGTGAGGTTGGACAATCTGTAAGGCAGCCCGCCATGAAGGTTGAGGGCGGAGAGGATGGCATTAACCAAGAAGATGCAAAAGCGATAGGTGATTCGAAAAGTGAAAAAGTTGGAAACCAATCGGTTGTGTATCTTTCTTTAAGTGATACGTTAAGAGTAGGCTCTCGCTATTTCAAGAGGGATGGTACACTGGTGAAGAATCGCATTTACAGTGTGCCAGGTTTCTCTTTGTCATTTCCCGACCAAAATGATGTGCAACTTTTGGCTGCGCAGAAATATGGTGTGAAGCCGGTGCTTGACCGTGAGGACGCAGAGAAGAGAATGTCGGAGCTGGTCTATGTGGGTAGTAACATGTATTTTCATGTGGATCGCCTGCGAAACAGCATCCCCTATTTGGTTCCTAAGGCTTCAGTGTTGTTACAGGATGTGGGACGCTCTTTCTTTGACAGTTTGCAGATTAAGGGAATTCCTTTACACAAGATTATTGTGACCAGTGTGCTCCGCTCGAAGGCCGATGTGGAAAATTTACGTGGAAAGAACACCAACGCAACGCAAAACAGTTGCCATCTCTACGGTACGACATTCGATGTGTGTTACAACCGCTATAAGACGGTGGAAGCGCCGGGCGAACGGCGGAGGGCTGTGAGGAATGACACATTGAAATGGATATTGGCTGAGGTCTTGCGTGACATGCGTGAGTCGGGGCGGTGCTACGTGAAATATGAGGTGCACCAAGGTTGTTTCCACATCACTGTCAAGTAACTTGACGAAGGTTTCTCCCTTTCAGTTAGGAATTTTACTATCTGAAGAAGGCTTTCTTTTCAAGCGCAAGAGGGCTTATCGCAAATGCTCGCTGTTTTTTCAGAAAAGGAATGACAAAATCATCTAGGTGGTGAATGTGCTTCCTTTGTCCGAAAATATCATTTCAGCCTGTATTCCTCGCTTTTCCCCAAAGGCGTTCCGTTTCCGTCATAACGGTGGTCGCAGACCATCCAATGTTGCCTGTTTTGTGCGGCTTGTGGGTTGATACAACGTGACGCACGCTTGATGATAATCTGTTCGCCCGAACGAGAAATGGAGAAGCCGATGCCAACTCTTTTTGAATGCTTGGTGTGCGAGTCGTAGGCCCACAACTCCTGCCCGTTGTCGAGATAGAAAGAAACGAGATTCTTGCGGTCGATTGCAATAAAAAAAGAATTGCCATCAGTGCTGAGCCAAGTGGTTATGATGGAGGAGTAGGAGTTGGGAGAAAACGAGATTTCCTCACGTTTGTTGGTCTTCACATCGTAGCGGAACAGGCGGTTGCGCAGCGTGTAGTAAAGACAGTGACGGTGGCTGTCGGTGTATTTGGCCACGACGTGTGCTTGGGCAGGCAGATACTTGACCATTGCTTTCACACGGTTGGCAATGGGAGTCTGTGCCATGGCCCCTGCGTGGGTGACCAACAGGAAGGCGAAAATCAGGAAATATTGTTTCAATATTGTTATGTTGGGTCAATTTGAAAACACTTGCCAGGAGGGCGTTTCCCTTGGCAAGTGTTTTGTTTAATAGGATGATGTTGCAGGTTTTTCCCATGCTCAATAGGCAAACAAGGGGTAAGCCTTCATAGTCTCGTTGACCTTCTCCCTGACGCGCTTGATGACTTGCTCGTTCTCGGGATCGGCCAGCACCTCATCAATAAGGTTGGCAATGAGGTGCATCATGTCTTCCTTGGCGCCGCGTGTGGTCATGGCGGCTGTGCCTAGGCGGATGCCGGATGTCTGGAAGGCACTGCGCTCATCATAAGGAACCTTGTTCTTGTTCACGGTGATGTCGGCGGCCACCAAGGCGTTCTCGGCCACCTTGCCTGTCAAGTCCGGATACTTGGGGCGCAAATCGAGCAACATGGAGTGGTTGTCTGTGCCGCCGCTGACAATGTCGTAGCCCAAGTCCATCAGGTCTTGTGCTAGTGTGGCGGCGTTTTTCTTCACCTGCTTGGCATACTCAACCCATGAGGGCTTTAGGTTCTCGCCGAAGCCTACAGCCTTGGCGGCGATGACATGCTCCAGCGGTCCACCTTGGTTGCCGGGGAAGACTGCGCTGTTGAACAGTTGGCTCATCTTCTTGACCACACCTTTCTTGGTGGTCAGCCCCCAAGGGTTGTCGAAGTCCTTGCCCATGAGGATTACGCCACCACGTGGACCGCGCAGGGTCTTGTGGGTTGTGGTGGTCACGATGTGAGCATATCTCACAGGGTTCTTCAGCAGTCCTGCGGCAATGAGGCCAGCGGGGTGGGCCATGTCAATCATCAAGAGTGCGCCCACTTCGTCGGCAATCTTGCGCATACGCTCATAGTCCCACTCGCGGCTATATGCCGATCCTCCGCCGATGATGAGCTTAGGCTTGTGCTCCAAGGCGAGACGTTCCATTTCGTCGTAGTCCACGCGGCCTGTTTCGCGGTTTAGCGTGTAGCCGATGTGGTTGTAGAGAATGCCCGAGGTGTTGACTTCGCTACCATGTGAGAGGTGGCCGCCTTGGTCGAGGTCGAGGCCCATGAAGGTGTCGCCGGGTTTCAACACGGCAAGCAACACGGCCTGGTTGGCCTGGGCGCCCGAGTGGGGCTGCACGTTGGCAAATTCGGCGTCGAACAGTTTCTTGACACGCTCGATGGCTATGTTTTCCACTTGGTCAACAATTTGGCATCCGCCGTAGTAGCGCTTGCCAGGAAGGCCTTCGGCATACTTGTTGGTCAAGTAGCTACCCATGGCTTGCATCACCTCGTCGCTGACAAAGTTCTCGGACGCGATGAGCTCCATGCCTCTCAGTTGGCGCTGGTGTTCTTGCTCGATAAGGTTGAAGATTTCAGAATCTCTTTCCATTTGTGTTGATGTTATGTTAATGATGATGGTTGATGCTGATTAATGTGTAATTTAGACGAGCTCCACGCTGTCCATGTCTTGTTCCTTGTCGCAGTAGTGGCATTTGAGAATGCCGCGTTCCTTGTCGACAATGGTGAAGTAGGTAGACATCGGCTCATTGTTGGTGATGCACTTGGGGTTGTTACATTTCACGATGCCGTGCAGCTCGTCGGGCGTCTCGATGGTGCGTTTCTCCACCACCTCGAAGTTATGGATGACGTTGAGAACAATCTTTGGGGCGATCACTGACAACTGGCTAATTTCCTCGTCTGTGAAATACTTGTTGGCAATCTTGATGATACCTTTCCTGCCGATTTTCTTGGATGGCAAGTTGTAGCCGATGGTGATTTGGGCGTCGAGGTGGTCGAGGTCGAGCAGACGGGCCACTTGATATGTTTTCTCTGCGGGTATGTGGTCAATGACGGTGCCGTTTTCAATGGCGGCCACTTGCAATTCTCTCTTTCCCATGATGTGTTGATTTGTTGTTAGGTGTGTTGTTTCCGCTAACCGATGATGGTCGTGTCGTTTTTCACGTCTTCAAGGCTGATGCCCAGACAGTAGCAGAAGATGGCTTCACGGGCGTAAAGGCCGTTCTTGGCCTGTTGGATGTAGTAGGCGTGCGGGTTGTCGTCCACATCGTAGGCAATCTCGTTCACGCGTGGCAGTGGGTGCAGAATCTTCATGTTGGGCTTGGCCTTGCTTAGCATGCTGTTGCGCAGGATATAAACGTTCTTGACGCGCTCATACTCCATTAGGTCGGAAAAGCGTTCTTTCTGCACGCGGGTCATGTAGAGAATGTCGGCATTGGCTATCACATCTTCGTCAAACTTGGTGTGCTCATGGTATTCGATGCCATGCTTGTCACAATAGAGTTTGTATTCGGCGGGCATGGCAAGCTCCTCGGGAGCTACAAAATGGAAGATGGGATGGAAGTGGCGCATGGCCATGATGAGGGAGTGGACGGTGCGTCCGTATTTCAGATCGCCAACCAAATAGATGTTCAAGTTTTCCAAAGTACCTTGGGTCTTGTAGATGGAGTAGATGTCCAACATACATTGTGAGGGGTGCATGTGTGCTCCGTCGCCTGCGTTGACAATGGGCACCGGCGCCACCTCGCTGGCGTATTGGGCGGCGCCCTCAATATAATGGCGCATGACGATGGCGTCGGCATAATTGCTCACCATGAGAATGGTGTCCTTCAGCGTTTCGCCTTTTGTCGTGCTTGAGGTTTTTGCGTCTGAAAAACCGATGACACGGGCGCCAAGACGATTGGCTGCGGTTTGGAAACTGAGTTGGGTGCGGGTCGAAGGTTCAAAGAATAGGGTGGCCACAACCTTGCCTTTCAGCAATTCTCTGTTTGGGTGATTTTCAAATTCTTGCGCCATTCCAAGCAGGTACAAGATGCGCTCCTTGGAGAGGTCTGCAATGGTCACAAAATCATGTTTTTCCATTATGTCTTGATTGATGGTTGCGATTTCGACCGCTAAGTTACTCATAATTTTTTAGTTGGGGGTGAGAATTTGAAAGAAATATTGTATTTTTGCAAAAATAAAGCGTTTTTAAGATGAGAAAGAAGTTCGTCCACATATTATGGATTGCCTTGGGACTGCTGGTGGGAACGACGGCCTCGTTGTTCTTCCTCATTTGGTTTGGCGTGGTCGGATACTCGCCTGACATTGAGAACCTGCAGAATCCCATTAGTAAATCGGCCTCCTTGGTCTATTCAGAAGACGGAAAGATACTGGGCACTTACAATGCCGACAAGGCCAACCGCATTCCCATTTCTTACTCCAAGTTGTCGCCCTATCTGGTGCAAGCGTTGGTGGCCACTGAGGATGTGCGGTTCTACGAGCATTCGGGTATAGACTTCATTGCCTTGGGACGCGCCGTCGTGAAGCGAGGCCTTTTGGGCCACGAGAGTGCTGGAGGTGGAAGCACCATCACGCAGCAGTTGGCCAAGCAACTCTATTCTGCGCCCGCCAGTTCTAGTGTGGAGCGCATACTTCAGAAGCCTATCGAGTGGGTGACGGCCATCAAGCTGGAACGCAATTTCACCAAGGAGGAAATAATTGCACTGTACCTCAATTATTTCGATTTCTTGCATGGGGCGGTTGGCATCAAGACGGCGGCCACAACCTATTTTAATAAGGACCCCAAAGACTTGTCTGTCAATGAGGCGGCACTGCTCATTGGACTATGTAAAAATCCCTCGCTGTTCAACCCCGTGCGTTACCCGGAACGCTGCAAGGAACGCCGTAATGTGGTGTTGGCGCAGATGGTTAAGGCGGGCTACCTGACGCAGGCAGAATGGTCGGAATATAGTGCACAACCCATTGAACTCCATTTCCATCGAGCTGACCATAAGGAAGGAGCTGCGGTTTATTTCCGTGAGTTTCTACGCCAGTACATGATGATGGACAAGCCTGAGAGGAAAAACTACCCGTCGTGGAATAACCGCCAATATGTGATCGACTCAATTGCCTATGCCACAGATCCATTGTGTGGTTGGTGCAAGAAAAACACGAAGAGGGATGGTTCCTTCTACAACATCTACACGGATGGCCTGAAGATTCATACGACCATCGACTCCAGGATGCAACAGTATGCCGAGGAGTCTGTTTATGGTCATGTGGCTAAATACTTGCAGCCAGCTTTCGACAAGGAGAATAAGTTGAAACCCAATGCGCCGTTTACCGAGGAACTGACGGTTGCGCAAGTGAATCAGATTATGGGTAGGGCTGTCAGGCAAAGTGAGCGCTATAGGGTGATGAAGGACAGTGGATGCTCAGACGAGGACATCTATCGAGCGTTCCATACGCCGGTCGACATGACGGTGTTTACCTATCGGGGGGATATTGACACCTTGATGACACCGATCGATTCCATCCGTTACTACAAGTCGTTCCTTAGGGCTGGTTTTGCCAGTATGGATGCACACACAGGGCATGTCAAGGCTTATGTGGGCGGCATCGACTTTGAACATTTCCAGTATGACATGGTTATGGGCGGACGAAGGCAGGTGGGATCTACGGTCAAGCCTTTCCTCTACTCGTTGGCTATGGAGAACGGAGCCTCGCCGTGTGATATGGCCCCCAATGTGCAAAAGACTTATATGGTGGCAGGAAAACCATGGACGCCGCGTAATGCAAACAGGAGAAGATATGGGCAGATGGTGACGCTGAAGTGGGGATTGGCACAGTCGAACAACTGGATTTCTGCCTATCTGATGAGCCGGTTGAACCCGCAACAGTTTGTTAACATACTGCATAAGTTTGGTATCAACAATCCTGATATCTACCCATCGATGTCCTTGTGTCTCGGACCATGCGAGGTGTCGGTCGGCGAGATGGTCAGCGCTTACACAACGTTTGCCAACAATGGCATTCGCGTCGCACCCATGTTTGTCACCAAGATCGAGGATAATGAGGGCAATGTGGTGGCTGAGTTCCAACCGCGCATGAACGAGGTGGTCAGTTCGACCAGTGCTTACAAGATGCTGGTAGAGCTGATGGCGGTTGTGGACGAGGGGACCGCCGGACGGCTTCGCTTCCGTTATCAGATTCCTGGCGAGATAGGCGGTAAGACGGGGACGACCAACCGCAACTCTGACGCTTGGTTCATGGGCTTCACACCCCAACTGGTTAGTGGCGTCTGGGTTGGAGGTGAAGACCGTGATATCCATTTCGACAACATGCAGATGGGGCAGGGCGCTACGATGGCGTTGCCCATTTGGGCTTATTACATGAAGAAAATATATCGAGACCAAAGCTTGCCGTATGATTCCGCGGCAGTCTTTGATGTGCCAGAGGACTTCAATCCTTGTGGCCATGATGAGGTGGCGAATGACGGGAACGGTATCGATGAAGTTTATGAGTAAGCGAAAAAAGTGATATTGGTCGCCTGCCATGTCCATGATGACACTCTGTTTATGACAATTGGGCAAGTCGAAAAATGCTCCCGGTCTCCCAGCTCTGCTGCTGGGAGCTCGTTTGTGTATGCTCGGCATGAGTATTGTCTAACGGGTGAAAGTCCCGAGTAAGCCC
>CAVBFJ010000049.1:0-21935 GCA_963594895.1 bacterium
CGTGTTCGCCCTCTTCGAGGACGCTTTAAGCAGTATCGTATAACCGCAGGTTCCCTTCGGTCACCCGCGGTTATGCACAGTTAGCCCCCTTCGGGGACATGCAACAAACGTGATGCTTTTTCGTATGCAAATTGGAAATGGACATATTCTGCTATAACTTGCAAAATATAAATATCTTATTCACAACAACTTAAGTCATAAGATTTAGCAAAAGTCATGTCCGAAAAATATTCGGATTTTGAACACCCTACCCAGTAGGGATAAGAATGATGATATTTGTAGGTAAACAATTAGGACAAAAGGCTTCTGTAGAATCGCTTATTTGCCACCGGCAATGGGGTCGAGCGCAAATACGCGCTGTTTTTCGACATTTGCGCAAACGATTGATTATCGGCCCGTTATGCAAAAATCTGCGATTTTGAAAACTCACGGTGCCTTGCGGGTTTTGCGATTGATGCCTTATCGTACTGTAAAAGGTATCGAATCGCACTGCGATAGGTATCGAATCATGATGAGATTAGGCACCTATTGCGACACGATTCGGCATCTTTTGTCCGACGATCGGGGATTTTTCCTGGTTATTTCGACACGAAATGCTCTTTTCGTCGCAGAAAAACAGATTTTCGCCTTCTAGAACACCCTGCGCTGAGGAGCCTGTTTTTTGCGAAATATCACGACAAGACGCGAGCGACGCCCACACTGGGCAAAGACCCGGCGAGGCGCCATGTGCGACAAAAAGGGAGGACGGGTCAGAGGGCGTCCATCACGCGGCGGATGGCCAGGAAGGTGCGGCCGGCCTCCATGTGGCTCATGCGCGCCAGTCTCTTCAGCATGCGGTGAGGCCAGCGATGGTGGTTCATCTTGCGCACAGCATAGTAGACGCCGTTGGTATTGAGCAGGCCCACGACGAAGACCACGGCAAACTGCACGGTGGCGTCGCCGCCAAACAGGTAGCACACAAGCCAGCACACCACGTTCAGGGCGTTGAGCGAGACGACGGCCACCGTGGTGCCCACATGCGAGAAGCCAAGCTCGATGAACAGGTGGTGGAGGTGGCTGCGGTCGGCATGGAAGGGCGACTCGCCCTTCAGGATGCGCCCGAACATGACACGCAGGGCGTCGAACACAGGCACCGAGAGCACGCTCAGCGTAAAGGCCACCACGCCCATACGAGGGTGGTTGTACGCCACAAGCGACGTGTTGTCTATCATCCGCATGCAGAAGATGCTCATCAGCATGCCCAGCATCAGCGTGCCGGAGTCGCCGACAAACATCTTGCTCTTCTGGCCGAACACATTGTGGAAGAAGAAGGGCACCAGCGCGCCGGCGGCCAGCGAGGCCATGACGGCCATCGTGCCGTCATACGACGAGCAGAACGCCACGCCGAAGCACAGGCACGCGAAGATGCAGATGCCACTCGACAGGCCGTCGACACCGTCGATGAGGTTGATCGAATTGATGATGCCCAGGCACGCGACGGAGCACAGCGGCAGGCTCGCCCACACGGGCAGCTTGCCGATGCCCAGCAAGCCGTGGAAATCGTTGATGCTCGTCTTGTCCATGTAGACCACGAAGGCCACCAGGCACAGCTCCACAAAGAGGCGGAGCACAGGGCTCAGGCCCACCATGTCGTCGAGCATGCCGACATACATCATCACCGTCATCGTGATGACACAGGTGAAAAGGGCATACGAGTTGAAGAACACGCTGGTGGCGCCAGCGCCCACCACAATGCCGAAAAACACCGCCAGGCCACCCATCACGGGGACGGGACGCGTCTGCAGCTTGCGACGGTCGGGATTGTCAAACATGTTGCGGCTGACGGCCATCCGCACAATCAGCGGATGAACCAAGGCCGTGAAAAACAGCGCCATGAGGAACGGCACAATGACACCCAACATCCATAGCTTGGGCGTCATATAGCTGAACATGCCATCCAAGGAAAACTGCAAATTGTGTATCAAATGTTCTATCATACCGTTTGCTCAAAAAAACTGGTATGTACAAAAGTACAAATATTAACGGAAACCAACGGGACTTTTCCTTATAATTTTAAGGGGGGGGGGTAACTTTTTTAACACTTTTGCCACGAGGACCAATAACGTGGCAAGGGCGAATCAGCAGAAGAAACTGGGAGGGACAGTGCGTTTTACATCTTTTTAACGTTGCCCATACCCGACAATTCCACAAAGCATGCTACATTTGCAAAATATGAAGCACCTTACTCTCCTACTCTCCCTCGTCTGCTGCCAAGCATGGGCACAGCAGACCTTCACGCTCGACGGACGCCACAACGGAAAGACGTTCGACGGCATCGGCGTCGTCAACGGCGGTGGTGCCACATCTGTCCTGCTCAAGGACTACGCCGAGCCTTGGCGATCGCAAATACTCGACATGGTCTACCAGCCCAAGTTCGGGGCGTCGGTCAGCGCGCTGCTCGCGGAGATACCGGGCGACGGCAACTCCACACAGGGCTCCATGCCCAGCCACAGCCACTACGCCGGCGACTGCAACTTCCACCGAGGATACACATGGTGGGTCATGCGAGAGGCCAAGCGGCGCAACCCGCTGCTGACGCTCGACGCCACGTCATGGAGCACGCCCGCATGGCTCGGCGACTTCTGGACAAGGGAAACGGCCGACTACTACCTGGACTGGCTCGACGGGCTGAGCCAGGTGCACGGGCTGCAGCTCGACGCCATCGGATGCCACAACGAGAAGGGAGAGAGCCGCGACTTCGCCATCTACCTCAGAAAGGCGCTCAACCAGCGGGGATACGCCGCTGTCAAGCTGCACGCCTTCGACAACTGGCCGGGCAACAAGATGAACTTCGTGGAGACGCTGCCCGCCGACACGGCGCTCGCCAACGCCATCGACATCGTCAGCGCACACACCTTCGAGGCCATACCCACCACGCCACGCCAGCGGCACATCGCCGACTCGCTCGGCAAACCCATCTGGAACACGGAGGACCACATCTACAAGAGCGGCTTCGACTGCCTCATCAGCATTGTCGAGTGCTTCAACCGCAACTACATCGAGAGCGGCGTCACGAAGGTCGTCAACTGGTATGACATAGGGGGCGTCTACCCCATGGAGCCCTATAGCGAGGAACCGCCCATGGTCCTGGCGCAACAGCCATGGGGAGGACACTACAGCGTGAGAGACAACCTGTGGGGATACGCACACTACGGGCAGTTCACCGAGGTGGGATGGCGCTACCTCGATGACGGATGCGCCAAGCTCGACGGCGGCGGATCCGTCGTGACGCTGGTGGCACCGGGAAAGAGCGACTACAGCGTCATCATCGAGACCAAGGACGCCAAGGAGGCGCAGACGCTGCGCTTCAAGGTCAAGGGCGGACTGCCGCAAAAGCGCCTCTGCGTCTGGCGCAGCACTGCCGACAACGAGTTTGCGCGACAGGAGGACATCACACCGCGAGGCGGACGGTTCACCCTCAACGCACTGCCCGGCGCGGTCTACTCCATCTCCACCACAACGGGACAACAGAAGGGGGCGTTCGGCGACGTGCCCGAGAGCCAGCCGTTCCCACTGCCCTACGCGGACAACTTTGACCAATACGCCGAACCTGCCCAGTGGGGATACCTGCCACACTACACCGCCGACATCATCGGCAGCTTCGAACTGGCCGAGCGACCCACGCACGACGGCCTCTGCTTGAGGCAGGCCGTGGGACAGGCGGCCAACAGCTGGGCACCCGACTGGAACTACTACACCATACTCGGCGACTCGGCTTGGACCGACTATGAGGTGAGCGCCGACATCTGGCTCAACCCAGGCGACGAAGGCGGACTGATGGGACGCGTGTGCCACGTGGGAACAGGCTATGGCATCACACCGAAGGGATACTACCTCAAACTGGGCGCCGACGGGTGGTGCCGACTGGTCATCACAAGGGGCGCAGGAAGCAACGTGGCCGAGGGCGACGCCGAACAACAGGCCCTGCTCAAGAAACTGAAGATGGAGCCGGGCGGCGAGACGGTGCTCGACAGCGTGCGCCTCAGCCAGACGACTGTGGCACGATGGGTGAACCTGAGCCTCCGCTTTGAGGGCGACAGCATCACGGGCTATGCCGACGGGCAGCCCGTGCTGCACGCCAACATCGGCCTCTACCGCAAGGGCATGGCCGGACTGGTCGCCATGAAGCGGGGCAAGCGCATCAGCACACCCTACTATGACAACCTGTCAATACGTCCCGCAGGCCAATCCAAGGCCAACGGCACAGCGGCCAAGAACCAAGCCCAGCCGCTTTACAAAACAAAATAAAGGGGGATATCTCTTCTTATGCCTAATGGGCCTAATGGGCCCATACCATCGACCCTCATCGCCCATCACAAGCTGCGCTCTGCCCAGTCACCGCGATCAAGCTGGCGGTAGCTGATGGCCTCAGAGATGTGCTCGGGACGCACAGATGGCTCAGCGGCCAGGTCAGCAATGGTGCGCGCCACCTTCAGGATGCGCGAATAGGCACGCGCCGACAGCGACAGACGGTCCATGGCCATGCGCAAGAGCTCCAGCCCAGCCTCGTCGGGCTCGGCATACTGGTGGATCAGGCGCTCGGTCATCTGCGCGTTGCAGTGGACACCCGGCACATCGCGAAAACGCGCGGTCTGCAGCGCACGCGCGGCAATCACACGCTCACGGATCTTGGCAGACGGCTCACCCGGCTCGGCCTTCGACAATTCCTTGAAGGGCAAGGCGGCGATCTCACACTGTATGTCTATGCGGTCCATCATCGGACCGCTGATCTTGTTCAAGTATTTCTGTATCTGCCCAGGCGTGCAAACGCAGTGATGGGTCGGGTCGCCATAGTATCCGCAGGGGCAAGGGTTCATCGAGGCGACAAACATGAACGAGCAGGGATATGTCACCGTGTACTTCGCGCGGCTGATGGTGATCTGACGGTCCTCAAGCGGTTGGCGCAACACCTCAAGCGTGTGCTTGTTGAACTCGGGTAGCTCGTCGCAAAACAGCACGCCATTATGCGCCAGGCTGATGGCACCGGGCATGGGATTGTTGCCTCCACCGACGAGCGCCACCTCGGAGATGGTGTGGTGGGGCGCACGGAAGGGGCGCTGGGAGATGAGCGTGGAACCCGTCTTGAGCAGTCCCGCCACAGAGTGAATCTGCGTGGTCTCGAGGCTCTCCGAGAGGGTCAGCGGCGGCAAGATAGAAGGCAAGCGCTTGGCCATCATGCTCTTGCCGGAGCCCGGCGGACCTATCATGATGAGGTTGTGGCCACCGGCGGCCGCCACTTCCAGGGCGCGCTTGACGTTCTCCTGTCCGCGCACATCCGAAAAATCAAGGTCAAAATTGTACTGCTGCTCGTAGAACTCCTTGCGCGTGTCGACGACGGTGGGCGCAAACTGTTCCTCACCCGACAACAACTTGATGACATCCGCCATGGTCTCCATGCCGTAGACCTCGAGGTTGTTGACAATGGCCGCCTCGCGCACGTTCTGCTTGGGAACGATGAGACCACGATAATGCTCGGCGCGGGCCTTGATGGCTATGGGCAGAACGCCCTTAGCCGGCTGCAACTGCCCGTCGAGGCTAAGCTCGCCCACCATCATGAACTCGCCCACATGGGGCACGTTGACCTGCCCGTCAGAGGCAAGGATGGCAATGGCCAACGGCAAGTCGAAGTTGCTGCCCTCCTTACGCAGGTCGGCCGGAGCCATGTTGACCGTGACATCCGCACGCGGGAAGAGGTAACCATTGTTTTGCAAGGCGGCGGCAATGCGGTCGCGACCCTCGCGCACCGCCTCATCGCCCAGACCCGTGAGATGGTACATGATGCCCTTGGCGATACTCACCTCAATGGTGACGGGCGTGACGTCAAGGCCGTTGACGGCTGCGCTGTAAGTCTTGATCAGCATGGGACAAGGGTTGGCAGATGGATAAAAAATCAGAGGCTTTGCTCAATGCGCTGCACGAGGTCGTCGGTCGACACCCCCCTTGCGATGACACGCCCGTCCTTCAGGAGCACGTTGCAGGGGACGGAGAGAAGACCCAATTTCCGGATGGCCTCACCCTCAAACATGCGCCCGTCGCAGACGACGGGCCACGGGATGGTGTCTATTTGCAGCGAGTTGGTGCATTCTTTCTTGCTGGCGTCGATGGAGAAGGTGGCCACCTGGAAGCGCCCGCCCTTCTGTCGGCGAAGAATCTTGAGGCGCCGCAACTGCTCGAGCGTCTCAAAGTTCCACGAGGCATAGACGGTGATGACGGCCAGGCCACGCATGAGCTGCGCCGACGACACGGTGGCACCATGAATGTCGGTGGCCGTGAACGACGGCAAGGTGGCGCCCACACCACATGCGGTGACGGAGCGGAGCGCCTTGTCGAGACGCGCCAAGTCGCCATTGCGCTCCTGCTTGGGCAGCAGGACGCGTGTCAGGCGCAGGGCCTCCTGATAGTCGGGTTGGGGCGTGGTGACGAAACAATCCTTGATGAGAAAGGCGCTGACGCGCGACGTCGGATGGTCCTCGACAAACCGGGTGGCGAGCTTGCGCTTCTCCGGAGGCGAGGCGTCGGCCACCTGCCGGCGGAAGGCCGTCATCAGCTCGTTGTCCTCGGTGCCCTTCACCTCCAGTTCCTTGAGGTGCGAGGCGTCGCCCTTAATGGAAACGGTCTTCCCCGGCTCCGCGAAGATGGGTTGTCGCGAGAAGTTGGGGAAGACCAGAATGAGTGTGGCGGGCGCGTCGCATGCCATCTCATAGGCAAAGCGACCACCCTCCACTTTTATCGTATCGATGCCGTTCACCGTGCCGTCCTCGCTATAAAGATAGAACTCCCCTTGGTTCAAGTGAAGGAACCGTCCCTCAAACTTGAAGTGCTTACTGTCCGTGCCACACGACACGAGCAGCAAGGAGAGCAGCGCGAGGAGGTACAGGTGCTGGCGCATACTTATTTCTTGAGATTGGCGAACTCCAGGTCATTGTTGGCGTACGAGCGGAGCGCCGGGCTCTTCTGGATGGCGCTGTCGAGGCGCTCCTGCGCCGTTGCGGTGTTGCCCTGGCGGTTCTGCACGATGGCCATGAGATAATCCGTCATGGCATCGGGGTTCTTCTGCTCCTTCAGCGTGGCGACGGCGGCAGCATAGTCCTTGTTGAGGATCTGTGCCAAGGCTGCGCTGTTCGACTTGCTGTCCTCGAAGTTCTGCACGGCGGCGGCATAATTGCCCTTGGCGATGTTGAGGTTGCCGAGCACCTCGTTGAAGCCGTTGGCCCCGATGGCGTTCGACAGGTTGCTCTCCGCACTGGCCAGGTTGCCGTTGTGCAGGTCGATGAGCGCCAGGTTGGCGTAGCCCTCTGGAGCCTTCTGGTTCTTGGCGAACGCCTGCTGGACATACTGCTTGGCAGTGTTCTCGTCACCCTTGTTGAAAGCCATCACGGCGAGGTTGTTGTATGCGCGGTAGTCCTTGTCGTAGATCTCGGCGGCCTTCTTGTAGATGGCCTCCTTCTCGTTGGCGTCGTCGGTCAGCGTGGCGGCATAGAGCAGCTCATCGGGAGAGAGCTTGGCGGCGTCGGCCTTGTACTGCTCCTTGATTTGCTCGTCGGAGCGTCCCACCGTCTCGTAGTTGATGATGAGGCGGCTACGGCGAAGCTCGGGCAGGATGCCGTCTGCCAGCTCGCGGAAGCCCTCGCTCATGTTGCGGATCTGCTGCTCACGCTCTGCCGGGTCCTTGTACATCTCGAGGACGCGCAGGATGACATCCTTGTCCTGTATGTCGCTGGCCTGGACCAGGCGCTTGAAGCCGTCCCAGTCCTGTGCGGTGTAGTGTGCGTCGACGCTGGCGTCGCCCAACTTGGCGGCCTTCAGCTGCTGGTCGACGTAGGCCTGGCTGGCCGTCTGGCGCTTGCCGGCGAGCTTGTCGTTGAAGGAGAAGCCACCCTCGGGCGAGGCGTAGGCTGCCACCTCGACATTCCTCAGGTTGAGGCCTTCGCGGTCGGCGTTGATTTTCTTGAGCATGTCGACAAACTCCTTGACGGATCCGCTCTTGAGCTCGCTCTTGCGGAGGTTGGCCTGGTTGACGAGGAACTTGATGCTGGCCTCTGTCTTCTGGGCTCTCACACGCTGGAAGGAGTCTGTGGCGATGCATCCGCCGGCCTGTGTCAAGGCCTCCTTGTAGAGTTCGGATGTGGCGAGCACGCCCGTGGCGACCTTCACCGCGGGCACTTCCACCTTCTTCTTGCCCAGGCGGGCGTCGAAGGTGAGGTACATGTCGCTCTTCTGCATCTCCGGCACGTAGCCGAAGGCGGTCTTCATGGTGTAGCGGCCACCCATCTTATAAGAGATGGTCTGGTTGTTACCCATGACCCGCTCGCCCTGGAACGTGGCGCTCTGTCCCTTTGCCACCTTGCCATCCGCATAGCGCAACTCAGGCGTGACGGTGACGACCGCCTTCGGCTTCATGTATTTCACGGGGAAGACGCCATTGACCGTGGCTGGCACCTGGCCGCCCACAGCCTCCAACGGATTGGGGTCTACGGTGAAGTTATCGGCCGAAAGGGGGCCTAACTTTGAGCATGAGGAAAATGCTATCAGGGAAAATAAGGATAGGGAAAGGATAGGATAGTTACGCATAATACTAGAGAATTACAATGTGCCGCGAGCGGGACTCGAACCCGCACAGCCATTACTGGCCAAGGGATTTTAAGTCCCTCGTGTCTACCAATTCCACCATTGCGGCAAGCTTTTGCCATTAAGAAAAAGAACCGAGCGGCAAACGGGATTCGAACCCGCGACCTCGACCTTGGCAAGGTCGCGCTCTACCAACTGAGCTATTGCCGCAAAAACCACTTATGCAAAGGTAAGGCTAATTATCGGAAAACCCAAGAAAATTAATTGTTTTTTAGTTTTTCTTGGCGCAAAAGCCTGTTGGAAGGCCAAGGGAAAGGGTGTCATGGGGGCCTCCCCGCAGGATGTGGGCGGACGGAGATGCGTGTTCGGGCGTGATTAATTTCCGATTTGCACGCTCACGCCTTCAATGTATGTGAGGTTGTAGCGCAGTAGGCTGTGCCCCTCGGCGCCATTGAGTATGTTGCCCGTCTCAAGCGAGTAGATGCGCTGGCAGGAGGGGCATTTCACCTGCGTGGCGTTGTCGGTCCATGCGAGAAGATACTTGGTGCTGTAGCTGACGGTGCAGTTGGGGCACATGGCATCCCACGCCACACGTCCGTTGAAGTTGGTGCGGCCGGCGAGCACGGCGCCCATCGAGCCGCCCGCGCCCATGTAGATGCCGCTCTTGAAGACATAGTTCTCCAGGTCGTTGGTGAGCTTGTTGCTCTCGGTGTTGCCCTGCCGGTCGGTGACATTCACCACATAGGCTCCTCCCCCACCCTGCAGTCCCACGCTGAGGCGCACAAAGTCATTGTAGCCCGACAACGCGCGGACCACCATGCTTGTGGGGTGCCACTGTGTGTAGAACATGAAACGGCAGGGATACTTGCGGCTTACCGGGTCGTTGGCGCAGCCGGCAAGCAGCGCAAGGAGCAGCACAAGGAGGGTCGACAGTTTCCTCATCTTATATCAGGTGTGCTTTGGGGACAGGGCCGCGGCGCCTCACTTCAGGAGGCTGGCCTCAGCCTGCCGCACACGGTCGAAGCCAAACTCGTCGAGCGTGCGGTCCATGAGTGCGGCCACCTTGTCGTTGCAGAGATTGCCGATGGAGCCCTCGTGTGTGTGGTGTATGTTGTGGTCGGCGCGGAAGGTGCCGGCCTCGATCTCCAGTCCCACCTTCTTATATGCGTCGCGGAAGGGCATGCCCGCCGCGGCGAGGCGGTTGACCTCCTCGACGGAGAACATCGGGTCGTACATCGGGTTGTCGAGGATGTGCTCGTTGACCTCCATCTTGTTGATGATGTAGGCCGTCATCTGCAGGCAGTCCTTCAGCTCGCCGAAAGCCGGGAGGAACACCTCCTTGATGATCTGCAGGTCGCGGAAGTAGCCGACGGGCAGGTTGTTCATGATGAGCATGATCTGCTGGGGCAGGCTCTGCAGCTTGTTGCTCTTGGCGCGTATGAGCTCAAAGACGTCGGGGTTCTTCTTGTGTGGCATGATGCTCGACCCTGTCGTGCACTCCTTGGGGAGCTTGACAAACTGGAAGTTCTGGCTGTTGAACAGACAGGCGTCATAGGCGAGCTTGGCCAGCGTGCCGGCGACGGTGGCCATGGCGAAGGCCACGTTGCGCTCCATCTTGCCACGTCCCATTTGGGCGTAGACCACGTTGTAGTCCATGGTGTCGAAGCCGAGGAGCTGGGTGGTCATCGTGCGGTTGAGCGGGAATGACGAGCCGTAGCCCGCTGCCGATCCGAGGGGGTTGCGGTTGGTCATGCAGTAAGCGGCCAGGAGGTAGAGCATGTCGTCCGCGAGGCTCTCAGCATAGGCTCCGAACCACAGGCCGAAGCTTGAGGGCATGGCAATCTGCAGGTGGGTGTATCCGGGCATGAGCACGTCCTTCATCTGGTCGCTCTTTTGTATGAGTTCGTCGAAGAGCACCTTGACGCCGTCGACGACGTCCATCAGCTCGTGGCGCGTGAAGAGCTTCAGGTCGACGAGCACCTGGTCGTTGCGCGATCGTCCGCTGTGTATTTTCTTTCCCATGTCGCCGAGCTTGCGTGTGAGCATGAGCTCCACCTGCGAATGGACATCCTCCACTCCGTCCTCGATGACGAAGCGTCCTTCCTCGCATGTGCGGTAGATGGCCTTCAGCTCGGCCAGCAACTGCTTGAGCTCGTCGCTGCCGAGCAGCCCGATGCTCTCAAGCATGGTGATGTGGGCCATGGAGCCCAAGACGTCGTACTTGGCCAGGTAGAGGTCCATCTCGCGGTCGCGTCCCACGGTGAAGCGCTCTATCTCCTTGTTGACCTCAAAATTCTTCTCCCAGAGTTTGTTGGACATAGTCGATTTGGTTGTGTGGTGTGTCGGTGTGTCAATAGTTGATCATCTGCAGGGCGTCGGCTATGCGCTCGATGCCTTCTTGCAGTGGTTTCTTCACCATGCCTCCGACGAAGGGGTTGACGTCGGCCTTGATGGTGAGCTTCATCTTGCTTGTGGTTTCGGTGACGGGGAGCACCTGTATCCAGAAGTTGAAAGGCAGGGGGCTCTCCTGGCTCTCAAACTTGATCTCCTTGGGCTCCACGCGGTCGACGATGACGAGCTTGACGCTTCCCATCTGTGTGGCGATGGAGATGCTGTCGGTGTCGAACGTGAGGTCCTTGACCTTGTCCCCGGGTATCCTTCCCTTGACCTTTTCCACATTGCTGAGGTCGCTCAGCATGTCGTAGACGGCCTGTTGGGGATAGTCTATTTGTCGGATTGTGCTTTCTATCTTCATCTTCTTTTGTCGTTGTTGCGGGTGTGGTGCGGTGTAGCGGTGTGGGGTTCGCCCCATGCCTGCGGGTGCGCTGTTGCCCACACCTTATACTATAGTAGGTGCGACATACTATAACAAGTGCGACCTGCTATAGTAGGTGCGACGGCCCGGCCGCCCATTAGGGGGGAGCCGGGTGCCTGTGGCGGCCTGTCACTTGGTGTCAGTGTCACTTGGCGGCTGGCGCCTGCCATGCGGCGGGGTCCTTGCGCCACTCCTTGAGCACCTCGATGTCTTCCTTCGACACATAGCCTGTCTCGGCCGCTATCTCGATGGTGTGGTCGTAGTCGCCCAGGGTGACGAGCTTCAGGCCGGCCTGCTTGAAGGCCTCCTCGGCCACGGGGAAGCCGTAGGTGTAGCTGGCCACCATGCCGACCACCTCAAAGCCCGCCTCGCGCAGGGCCTCGACGGCCTTGAGCGAGCTGCTGCCTGTGGAGATGAGGTCCTCGACGACGATGACCTTTGCGCCTTCGGGCAGGCGTCCCTCTATCTGGTTTTTCGTGCCGTGGTCCTTCGGTTTGGGGCGCACGTAAGCGTAGGGCAACTGCAGTTCGTCGGCCACCAGCGCGCCTTGCGCTATGGCTCCTGTGGCCACGCCGGCCACTGCCGTTGCCTCGGGGAAGTTCTCATGTATGGCGTGGCAGAGCTCCAGCTTGACAAAGGAGCGCACGTCGGGATACGACAGAGCTATGCGGTTGTCGGTATAGATGGGTGAATGCCATCCCGATGCCCATGTGAAAGGATTGGCGGGCTGCAACTTGATGGCTTTGATGCGGAGCAGTTTCTCTGCGAACGCGTGTTTCAGGTGACTCATAATTGTTTTGCTTTTAATCAGCCACAAAGTTACGGCAAAAACGTGACAATCGCAAACGATTTCCCGCTTTTTACGCAAGGCAGGGCACTGCGCCTGGTGTTGCCTGGCCCAATGGCTGGGCGGCTACCATGCGGGGCGCAGGTAGTGGGCGTAGTTGTAGAACGGCTCGGTCACCATGTCGGCCGACGAGGCGCGATAGGTGTTGCCATAGGGGTCGCGTGCCGTGATGGTGACGGTGGCTCCCTTGCGGCGTGGCACGTAATAGAAGAGGTGGTTCATGATGAGGTAGCTGTTCTTCTTGCTGACGAAGCTGTAGGGCATGGCCTCGGCGTAGCGGTGGTGGTAGCCTGTGGCAAAGGCGTCCTGTCCCTTTCCGCTGAGGCGCACCATGGCCGATGTGGCGGTGTCCTCGGTGGCGGTGACCGTCCAGCGCGAGTCGGCGTTGAAGATGTTGGCCACGATGACGCCCTTGTCGCGCGGCAGGTCCCAGTCGGCCGCGTAGCTCTCGCCGTTGAAGTCGGTGTCGGCCCCGAAGAGGGTCATCTGCCGCTGCCTATCCCATCCGGTCGGCTTGTAGAAGCAGTCGGTGATGGCCGTACCGCCGAAGGTGTAGACATAGTATCCGTTGGGCGTACCGCAGATGTTGATGTTCGACTGCCATATGTTGCCGCATGCGGCGGCATGGCAGTGTTCCAGGATATTGCGTCCTCGGTAGCGTATCTCATGGTTGATGGCGAAGTGGGTGTGTCCGCAGAAGAGTTCGAAGCCGCCCTCGAACGGCTCGAGCAGCTGGAGGATGCGCGTGAGGACGGAACTGCTGTAGTGTCCGCTCTCCGTGGCGATGGCCAGGGGCGTGGCTCCGCCGTGGGGCGTGTTGCCAAACGTGAGCGGCACGTGGTAGCAGAGCACCACCTTGCGGCGGTGGTCCGTCAGGGCGAGGTCTTGGCGGAGCCACTCCATCTGCGCGCTCGTGAGCTCGCCGGGCTGGAAGTATCCCTTGCGGGCGAACAGCACGTTGTTGAAGCACACGAAATGCTCGTCGCCGCGGTCGAAGGAGTAGTCTGTCGGCCCCCAGCTGTCTTCCCACTTTTGTCGGTAGAGCTGGCGACCGTCCTGGTCGTGGTTGCCGATGACAGAGAAGACGGTCATCGGCGAGTCGCCCAGCGCGGCGCGCATCTGCCGCTCCAGGCCATTGCTGTAGCCTCCGTAGTACTGCACGTCGTCGCCCATGCTGATGGCGTAGACGCGCTCGTCGGCGGGCCATTGCCCGAGGAGTGTCTTGACATCGGCCATGGTCTCGCTGGTGAAGCGCTGCAGGTCGGTCGTCGTGATGCGGTTGTCATTGGGGCCGGTGTAGTAGGGATTGTGTGAGGTGGTGACCTGCGGGTCTCCGAAGACCACGAGGCGGTATCTCATCTCGCGCCCTCCGCGCAGCCGGCGCAGGGTGAAGTCGTAGGTGTCGAGGCCCTTGACCAGGGGCTGGTAGAAGCAGGCGGTGTGGTCGGTGGGCGTGTGTGTGGGCACCTCGCAGTAGTCTGGCACGGTGTAGTAGACGAAGCGCGCCCGCGCGTTGCGGCGCAGGTGGTAGCGGCCCATGCTGTCGGTGAGAGTGCAGGAGTAGCCGTCGCTCACCACGACGCGTGGCATGGGTTGTCCCTGCTCGTCGGCCAACGTGCCGACGATGGCGGTGTCGGGTGGCAGCGGCGCCTGCTTGAGGCTGTCGCGCTGGGGCTTGGCCTGTGCCTGCCGGAGGGTCCAGCGCCCGGCCAGGCGCTGCAGGGCGGCGGGCTGGTGCAGCCCGGTGCCATCCGGCCTGCGCAGCGACAGGACAGCCGCCACAACGGCCGCGGCCACTGCGAGCGCTGCGAGCGCTGCGAAGATGATCAGAAAGACCTGTTTGCGTTTCATGCCGAATGATGTTTACCTGCCGGCAAAGTTAGCAATTTATTCGCTAACGGAGAAACATCGGCATGAAGAAAGGCCTGTGTGGACTGCAAGATACTCGAGGTCGGACTTCTTGCTTGCGCGCAATGACACGTCGCAACACATCACATGACATTGAAAAGCACCCGATGCAGGCAGAGGGCGCTTTTTCGGAAACAAACGACACTTCTCCTGGCGCAATGCTTGCCGTTCTCGGCGATTATGGCTACCTTTGCCAAGCATCCCCAATTGACACAAAAAGAACCCTCACATGCACAACGACATGGAAACGAACAACAAGCCCCCACAGGTCGAGATGCTCCTACACGACGACCTCAGGCAGTATCTGCTCTCGCTCGGCCGCATAGACGAGCACTTCCCCGAGGCTCCCGACATCGAGGCCCTCTGGCCCAAGGTGGCGCAAAGCTACATGGCCGACGGCATACGCGAGTTTGGCGACACGCCCGTGGTGTCGCTGGCCTGGATGATGTACACGGGCATGGCCCTCGCCAAATACTGGGACACCGACTGGCAGCTCTACAGCCAGGTGGACGACCTCTACAGCTACCTGCGCGACCAGCGCGACTTCGACCACATGGACGACTACATCTGCGAGCAGGTGCTGCTCCTCTCTGCCGCCGACCACGAGCGCCTCACGGGTGTGGTGGGCGAGTGTGGGGCGCGCGCCTACAACCTCCTGATGCGCCAGCGGCTGGAGCCCGGCACGCGAGAGACCTTTGAGGCTTACGTGGCCGCCATCCACCAGATGTATCTCATGGGCATGGCCATGGAGCTCAAGGCCTTGGGCTACCACATGACGAAGATGGGCTGAAGCCCGGCCAAGGGCGAGGCGCAAGGCTGGCGCCCATCGCCGCGCCGGGTGATCCATCCGCCGAGACAAAACGCCGACCAGGCTGGGCTCCACACAAGGTGGCGCCCAGCCCGGTCGGCATCTGTAGGCTCCTTGTCAGCAGTCCTTGATGATCCAGTCGCCCAGCGTGCGCTGCTGGCTGTCGTAGTTGACGCCGACCTTCACCAGGCGCTTGCCGTCAGCCGAATAGGGGATGAGATAGCCGCGGTCGTCGATCTGCCTGAGCGCGTCGGCCGCCGAGCCGTCGTACTTCAGTTCAAACACGTAGACGGCGGTGGGGAAGTGCAGCACGGCGTCGGCACGCCCGACGGCGCTGTCCTCCTCCACGCGGATGAGGGCGCCCATGAGGTTGAATATCAGGTAGAACACGGTCTGGAAGTCGCGCTCGCTCTTGTTCGACAGGCGGTTGGAGATGTGCGACAGGTAGGCCTTCAGCCGCACCAGCGCCCCCTCCACGTCCTCCTCGTAGAGCCGCTCCACAAACTCGATCACCAGCCCGTTGTTGTCCACCGACACGGGCGACAGGTAGTTGGGCGCCAAGCTCTTGAGCATGCCGATGCGCACCTCCATGTTGGGGTAGCCCAGCGTGTAGCTCTTCGTCAGGGGGCTGTACTTCTTGATGGTCAGGTAGCCGCTTTGGTAGAGCAGCGGCAGGGCCGACGTCATCTGCTCCGGCGACACGTCGAAGTCGTCGACGCTGACGCTCTTCTGCTCGATGTCCGTCACGTTGACATGGTATTTCTGCAGGCTCTTGATGAGATAGCTCGGCGTGCCCGACCCGAACCAGTAAGAGGATATGTCTTGCCCGTTGAGCGCGCGGATGAGGCTGAAGGGGTTGAAGACGTCCTCGGAGTTCTTGCTGAAATGATAGCCGTCGTAATACTGGCGCAGCTGGTCGAGACACTCCTCGTAGGTCAGCCCGAGGGCGCGCCCGAGGCCTTCGACGTCGGGCCACATGGCGGTGGTGAGCTCCGTCAGGCTGATGCCGCAGATGGCGGAGTACTGGTCGAGCATGCTGATGTTGTCGAGGTTGTTGAGCTCGCTGAAGATGCTGAGCTGCGAGAACTTGGTGATGCCCGTGATGAAGGTGAACTCCAGGTAGGGGTCAAGCTTCTTCAGCGGACTATAGAAGTTCTGCATGATGCGCCGCAATTGCTGCAGGTTGTCCTTCTCGTGCACCACATCGAGCAGTGGCGCATCATACTCGTCGATGATGACGACCGCCTTCTGGCCCGTCATCTTGTAGGCACGCCTGACGATGCCGTCGAGCCGTTCGTTGGCATCCACCTCCCCGTCGTTCTTACCATAAAGTTCCTCATAGGGTTCGAGTTGTAGATCCAAGTAGCGTCGCAGGCTTTCGGCGTCGTAATGCTTGGCTCCGCTCATGTCGAAGTGGAGCACGGGGTGCTTGGCCCACTCCTTCTCATAGTCGGCGATGGCGAGGCCCTCGAAGAGCTCCTTGCGGCCCTCGAAGTAAGCCTGCAGGGTGGAGGCGAAGAGCGACTTGCCGAACCGCCTCGGGCGGCTCAGGAAAACATAGCTCATCTGTTTCTTCCGGAAGTCGACGATGTATTTGGTCTTGTCCACATAGAGATAGTTGCCGTTGCGCAACTTCTCGAAAGTTTGTATCCCCACAGGATAACAGTTTACGATCTCTGCCATATTTTAACAGGTTATCTTGTCTTGCGAGCTAAGTTACAAAGAATAATCGGAACGGGCAAGGCCGACATGGGAAAAGTTTGCCATCAAACGGCCGAAAAAGGCGCCATTGTCCGGAAACGGGACAATGGCGCCTTTCATGGGTGCGGGTCATCCGGCGGCCTCAGCCGATCTGCCACCAGTGCCTCTTGCGGGGGCGGTCCTCAGATGAGGAGTGGCCCATGCTCTCGCGGAGCAGCTGCGCGTAGGTCTTGTGGTCGTGGATGATCTGGTAGATCTGTCCCCAGTCGGGCAGGCCCGTGACGGCACGGTCGTCTATGAAGATGTCGGCCTTGATCTTCCGGCTGAAGTGGTTGTTGTTCTCAACCTCCTCCTCGGGGTAGTCGCGGTTGACGGCCCAGAAGTCCACGCCGCGCTCGCGACACCAGTCGATGGCCTCCTGCAGCCGTTCGCCCTCGCGCACGGTCCAGAGGATGAGCTGGTGGCGGTCCTTGATGAGCATGCGCAGGGTCTCGGTGGCGAAGGGCCGCTCGGGCCCGATGGCCGGATAGCGGTCCTCCACTATGGTTCCGTCAAAATCGATGGCGATGGTCATGTGCAGTCTTTGTGTGAGTGATTAACGTTTGACGGACGTGTCGTTCTTGTCGCCGTAGTGGCTGTTGGTGTAGCTTCCGTAGGCGCCATAGTTGCCATACGTTCCATAGGAACCATACTTGCCATACTTGCCGTAGCCGTATCGGGTGTATCGGCCATACTTGCCGTAGCCGTAGTAGTAGCCATACTTCTTCTTCGACATGTCGATGCCGTTGATGACGACGCTCATCTTCGGCAACTTGCCCTCGGCGCTGAGGCCATTGATCATCTCGAAGCTGTCCTTCGCCGTGAAGTCGGCGCGGCAGACGTAGACCGTGGTGTCACACACGCGGCTGATCTGCAGCGTGTCGGTGACAAGGCCCACAGGCGCGGTGTCGATGACGATGTAGTCGTAGTGGGCGCGCAGCTGCTCGAAGATCAGGTCGAGGCTCTTGCGGGCCACCAGCTCGGCGGGGTTGGGCGGGATGATGCCGGCCATGAGCAGGTTGAGGTTGTTGTTGATGCCTGAGGGGAGGGTCTGTGCCTGGATGTCGTCCCAGGTGGGGTTGTCCTTGACGAGCAGGCTGGTGATGCCGTGCTGCTTGTCGTCGATCTCGAAGAGCTCCGCCAGGCGCGGCTTGCGGATGTCGAGGCCCACGAGCATCACCTTCTTGCCCAGCAGCGCGAACGACACGGCGAGGTTGGCGGCGTTGAACGTCTTGCCTTCGCCCGATGTCGATGAGGTGAACATGATGACCTTCTCGCCCTCGCTCATCATAAACTGCAGGTTGGTGCGCATGGATCGGAAGATCTCCTCCATCTGGTTGTTCTTGTTCTCGTGCACCACGATGTCGGCCTTGGTCTTGGCGGTGTCTGACGCCACGGCCACATCGGCCAGGATGGGCAGCGTGGTGAGGCGCGCCACATCGTCGTGGCCCTCAATCTTGTAGCGGAAGAACTGTATGAGGAAGAGCACGGCGGCCGGTATGCCGAGGCCCAGTATGAGGGCGAGGAGCATGATGACGGGCTTCTTCGGGCTGACGCGCCCGCCGGCGGCGGGCTGGTCGACGAGCTTGCCCTTGTCGGCGGTGGCGGCGAGCGAGATGGAGTTCTCCTCGCGCTTCTGGAGAAGCATCAGGTAGAGTCCCGACTTCACTTCCTGCTGGCGTCCGATCTGTGTGAGCATGCGCTCCTGCTCAGGCGTCTCACCCACCTGGCCCTGGTAGCGGCCAAACTGCGAGGCGACGGAGTTGCGCTGGATGTCCATGCTGCGGCGAGCCTGCGCGAGGGCTCGCTTGATGGAGTTGTAGAGGTCGTCGAGCTGCTGGGTGAGGGGTGTCACCGAGGGTGAGTTCTCGCTGGCGCTCTGCAGGAGGAGGTTGCGCTGCTGCACGAGCTGGTTGTAGCTGTTGATGAGCGATGTGGCGCTCTGGTCGGTCAGTCCCACGTTGGAGGGCAGGGGCTGGTACTTGTTGGCGGGATTGTTGATGTAGGAGCGCATCTCGTCGAGCAGGGCCACCTGCGTGTTGGCCTCGGTGAGCTTCTGCGAGTACTGGTCGGCGTTGGCCACGGCCTGTCCGGCGTTGATCTTGAGCTCCACCATGTTGTTGCGTCGCTTGTAGCTCTCGAGGGCTCCCTCGGTGCTGCCGAGCTCGGCGTTGATCTTCTCCAGGCGCCCGTTGATGAACTCCTCGGTGCGCATGGCGATCTCGTTCTTGTCCTCGTTGGCCTGTCGGTTGTAGCAGATGATGAGCTGCTGGAGGTAGTCGACGGCGCGCTGCGGGTTCTCGTCGTTGAGGGTGAGCTGCGCGATGGTCGTGGTCTTGCTGGTCTGCGAGACGCTGAGCGCGCCCGCGTACTTGTAGGAGGCATACTTGGGCGACTGTATGAAGACCTTCATCTTGGATCCGTCGGGCATGGGCACCACGCCGTTGGCCATGAAGCTGAGGATGCCGGCCTTGGTGCCGAGCGTGGCGGGCAGTGTGGCGAAGGTCTTGTCGATGTCGTAGGGGCCGTCGGCGGTGTTCTCGTCGATGGGCACATAGTACTTGCCCGTCACGTGATACTTGTTGCCCTCACGCAGTATCTCCAGGGCGACGGCGGCGTTGAGCCGCTCGAGGTGCGCGGGGTCCATGTCGACGCTGACATACTGGTTCTTGTACATCAGGTTGTCCTTGACCTTGCCCACCATATAATAGGTGGTGTAGAGCTTCAGGTCCCTGACGGCCTGCTCGGCCAGCGAGTGTGAGGAGAGGATCTCCATCTCGTTGTCGATACCCGTGGAGTTGGATATCATGCCCAGTGTGGCGGAGCTGAGCATGTTGTTGGCTCGGCTCGACCCCGTCTGCTGGTCATTGTCCTTGATGAGGAGCTTGGCGAAAGCCTGGTACACGGGTGTGGTGTAGCGCAGGTAGATGGTGGCCACGCCGAGGCAGATGATGACCGACAGCACAAACCACTTCCAGTTGAGCACGATGGTGCGAAAGATCAGCGAGAAGTTGATGGCGGACGACTCTTCCTCTTGCGGTGCGGCTTGCGCCACGTCCAAGATTTTGTTTTCTTCCATATTGTTTGTTTGTTTTGTTTTCCTGGTTTGTTTTCGGGGGCTTATTCCCCTTCTTCGGCCAGCCGGAACAGGTACTGTCCGTACTCGTTCTTGGCCATGGGCACAGCCGCGCGCTTGAGCTCCTCGCGGCTGATCCATCCTTGCTTGTAGGCTATCTCCTCGAGGCAGGCCACCTTCAGGCCCTGGCGCTTCTCGATGACCTCGATGAAGGTGCTGGCCTCCGAGAGGCTGTCGTGGGTGCCGGTGTCAAGCCACGCGAAGCCGCGCGGCAGGGCCTTCACCTTCAGCTCGCCGCGCCCGAGGTACTCCTGGTTGACCGTGGTGATCTCGAGCTCGCCTCGTGGGCTGGGCTTGATGTGGCGGGCGATGTCCACCACGCTGTTGGGATAGAAGTACAGGCCCACGACGGCATAGTTGCTCTTGGGCAGGAGGGGCTTCTCCTCGATGCTGAGGCAGTTGCCCTCCTGGTCAAACTCGGCCACGCCGTAGCGCTCGGGGTCGTTGACCCAATAGCCGAAGACGGAGGCCTTGCCCTGCTGCTCGGCCTCGGCCACACTCTGGCGCAGCATGCCGGTGAAGCCCGAGCCGTAGAAGATGTTGTCACCCAGGACGAGGCACACGCTGTCGCTGCCGATGAAGTCGGCGCCGATGATGAACGCCTGCGCCAAGCCGTCGGGGCTGGGCTGCTCGGCATACTCGAAGCGGACGCCCAGCTCGTGGCCGTCGCCCAGCAGCCGCCTGAAGCCCGGCAGGTCGTAGGGGGTGGAGATGATGAGTATCTCGCGGATGCCGGCCAGCATGAGCACCGACACCGGATAATAGATCATGGGCTTGTCGAAGATGGGGATGAGCTGCTTGCTCACGCCTTTGGTGATGGGATAGAGGCGCGTGCCGCTCCCACCGGCTAATACAATTCCTTTCATTACGCGTAAGTCAATATAAATAACGGTACCTTTTTAATGGCCACAAAGTTACGATTTTTTCTTGATACATGTTCCCTGTTTGTTAACAAAAATATATTATTGTTTTGTTTTCTCGCCTTATTGTTGTATTTTTGCACCGTTCAAATCATGTATAGACAACAAAAACAGTTTAGGAGAATATCATGGGATTATTATCTAAGATTTTCGGCCCCAAGCAGCAGGAAGCCAAGACAGGCGGCATGGAAGACTACATGACACTGGTGCGTGTCTACTTCCAGGCGACGATCGCCGCCCAGCTGGGCATCACCAACATCGGCATGCTGCCCGACCTCAGGCTCTTCAAGTCGACCCTGCACGTGCCCACACAGAACAACAAGCTGGGCGTGGGCGAGAAGAGCCACTGCAAGAAGATGATGAAAGAGATCTACGGCACCGACGACACCTTCTTCAAGGAGATCGACCAGAGCATCCGCCGCAACTGCCACAAGCTGCAGGACGTGCAGGTCTACCTCATACAGTTCCAGAACTTCACGCAAGACCTGATGATGCTCATCGGCAACCTGATGAAGTTCAAGCTCCGCGTGCCCTCCATCTTCAAGAAGGCCATCTACACGATGACGCAGAAGACGGTGGACGACATCTTCGACCGCAACGACTTCACCGACGCCGGCGTGGTGAAGGCCGTGATGGGCATCCGCAAGTACAACCAGCGCCTGGGCTTCTCGCGCGAGTGGGTCACCGGCTTCGTCTACCAAGTGGTGATGCTGGCCAAGAAGGAGGCGCGCCCCAAGGACGAGGACGTGGAGAAGGCCAAGGCCAAGCTCGGCAAGTAGGGCCCTACGACAATAGGGACAATAGGGGCATCCTTTTTACCCTGGGGAAATGACAGACACGTCAGCCACGGGCCTATTGTCTCCATTGTCGTCACGGATAACGCATACGCGTTGTCCGTTTCAATTTAACTATGCGCCACCTACAGGGGCAACAGTCAAAACACAACCCAAAACGTAGGGGCCGCTCGACTTTTTCGCTTGCGTCAGCAAGAAACCCTACGCTATATTATGCCGCCCCTACGGGGCAGGTGTTCATGTTTCAAAATCCGACACGATTCTGTCGCAAAATATAGCGGTTCTCGAATTTACAGTCTTCCGCCCGTGGCATGTCCCCGAAGGGGGCTAACTGTGCATAACCGCGGGTGACCAAAGGGA
>CAVBFJ010000050.1:0-20682 GCA_963594895.1 bacterium
TAAATCGTAAAATTTAGCAAAAGTCATATCCGAAAAACATTCGGATTTTGAACACACTACCCTACAGGGGCTTGTTGTCTGCGATATTTTACCGGACACTAATAACGGGAAAGCCCATAAAAAAGGTAGGGAGCCCGTGGGGTTCCCTACCTTTTTTATGGGGTCATGTGTGTGCATATGCCTGTTGGGGTGCCTCCGTGTGATGCACATCACTTGCCAACAGGCGTCATTGTCTTGGAAAAGATACGTAGTCAGGCCCCTGTCACTCAGTGAGGAAAGCCTTGGCAAACTCCCAGATGACGATGCCTGCCGTGGTGCTGACATTGAGGCTGTGCTTGGTGCCAAACTGCGGTATCTCGAGGCACCCGTCGCTCATGTCGACGACCGACTGCTTGACACCTTTCACCTCGTTGCCCAGGATGATGGCGTAGCCCTGGTGGGCCGTGTCCGGAGCGCAGGCCTGCTCGCTGAGCGTGTCGGCGAGGTGCTGCAGCTTGGTGGAGTGCTCCACCTGCTCGACGCTCCACACGAAGAAGCCCTCGTCGTGAAGGGCGCGCACGGCGTCCTCTGTGTTGTCGAAGTGGCGCCAGTCGACGCTGTCCTCGCCGCCGAGCGCCGTCTTGTGGATCTCGGCGTTGGGCGGGCATGCGGTGATGCCGCAGAGGTAGACTCCCTCCACGCGGAAGGCGTCTCCGCAACGGAAGACACTGCCCACATTGTAGAGCGAACGCACGTCGTCGAGCACGACGATGAGCGGCAGCTTGTGGGCTTCCTTAAACTGTTGCACCGACAGGCGGCGCATCTCGATGGTCCTTAGTTTGCGCATGGCGGATGGGGTTGTCTGTGGATGGCGACTTGGGGCTGTGTCATTGCTTCACGCTGTAGGCCAGGGCATAGGCCTTGATCTGTTTGACCATGGCCAGGAGGCCGTTGGATCGGGTGGGGGAGAGGTGCTCGCGCAGTCCGATCCTGTCGATGAAGTAGAGGTCGGCGTCGAGTATCTCCTTCGGCGTGTGGCCGCTGAGCACACGCACGAGCAGGGCGATGATGCCCTTGACGA
The DNA here is from genome assembly GCA_963594895.1 of bacterium. Lineage (GTDB taxonomy): Bacteria > Bacteroidota > Bacteroidia > Bacteroidales > Bacteroidaceae > Prevotella. Next base: position 1,061 of record CAVBFJ010000050.1, read on the forward strand.
TGAGCGCGTCGCTGTCGGCCGAGAGGTTGAGCTTGCCGTCCACATAGTCGCACTGCACCCACACGCGGCTTTGGCAGCCGTCGATGAGGTTTTGTTCGGTCTTGTATTTGTCGTCGAGCTTGTCGAGGTCGTTGCCCAAGTCGATGAGCATCTGGTACTTGTCCATCCAGTCGTCGAAGTCGCTGAACTCCTCGACGACCTCGTCTTGCAATTCGTTGATTGTCTTAACCATGTTACTTTGTTCCTTCTGTATTTGTTGGCAAAATAGCCGTTATTCATTGAAAAGCCCCAACGGTGCGGCCCTAATCCTTGTTTGAGGCGGTGGGAGTGGGGTAGGGTAGGGCGCAGTGTCAGTCGGCCCTGTCGATGCGGAACACCTTGTCGCCCGGCCTCACCTTGCCTGGCACGGGCACGCTGACGAGCGTGTGCTGCGGGGCCTCGTCGATGGGGCCGTCGTCGCCGTGTATCTCGGTTGCCTCCAGGTACATGGCTCCCGTGGAGTTGCCGGTGATGAGCAGCTTGTCGCCCTGCTTGAAGGTAGTGGCCTGCACGGCAATCTCGCCCACGCTGAGGCGGCTGAAATACTTGTTGACCTTGCCCACGAGCACTTTCTTCTCGGTGGCCAGCGAGCCATAGCTTTTGTTCCACTCGCCCAGGGTCTGTCCCTGGTAGTAGCCGTCCCAGAAACCGCGGTTGAAGACTGTGGCCAGCCGCTCGTCCCAGGCGTCCTTGCGCTCCTCGGTGAAGGTGCCGTCGAGCACGGCGCGGATGGCCTCCTTGTAGCACGACACCACGGTGCGCACATACTCGGGTCCGCGCGCGCGGCCCTCTATCTTGAACACCCTCACGCCGGCATCCATCATCTTGTCGATGAAGCGGATGGTCTTCAGGTCCTTGGGACTCATCACATACTTGTTGTCGATCTCCAGCTGGTGGCCATCCTCGTTGTCGGTCACGGTGTAGCTGCGGCGGCACACCTGCACACACTGTCCGCGGTTGGCGGAGCGGTTGGCGGCGTGGAGGCTCATGTAGCACTTGCCGGAGATGGCCATGCAGAGCGCTCCGTGGCAGAACATCTCGATGCGCACGGGCTGCCCGCCGGGGCCGCAGATGGGCTGCGCCTCGATCTGCTCGTGTATGAGCTTCACCTGCTTGAGTGTGAGCTCGCGCGCCAGCACGCTGACATCGGCAAACTGGGCGTAGAACTTGAGGGCCTCGACGTTGGAGATGTTGAGCTGGGTGGAGAGGTGCACCTCCACGCCCGCCTCGCGGCAGTAGGCCATGACGGCCACGTCGGAGGCTATCACGGCGCTGACGCCGGCTGTGCGGGCTGCGTCGATGATCTGGCGCATCGCGTCGAGGTCGTTGTCGTAGATGATGGTGTTGACCGTCAGGTAGGTCTTCATCTTTTGCTCGCGGCAGGTGGCCACGATGTCGTGGAGGTCGTCGAGCGTGAAGTGGTTGGCGCTGTGCGACCGCATGTTGAGCTGGCCCACACCGAAGTAGACGGAGTCGGCGCCGGCCTGTATGGCGGCCGCCAGGCTCTCGCGCGAGCCCACGGGGGCCATGATCTCAAAGTCTTCTAATCTTGCGTTCATGCTGCAAAGATACTAAGTTTTTTTGGTTCATGCTCCATCTGGGCGACACGGAATGCCACTTTGCGCCTATGGCCGGCCTTGTTGCCCAGCGTTCCTTCCCGTCACGGCTTCAGCCGTCCCACCAGTTCGCGCATGCCCGCCGAGGCTCCTTTCTCTATATGCGTGATGTTGCTATATCCATTCAGGTTCACGGCATTGGGGTCGATGAGGTAGATGGGGCAGCCGGGCTTGGTGTACTGCACCAGTCCCGCCGCGGGATAGACGTTGAGCGACGAGCCGATGATGACAAAGACGTCTGCCTCCGCCGCCTCGCGTGCCGCCGGGTTGAGCATGGGCACGCTCTCGCCGAAGAACACGATGAATGGGCGCAGCAACGAGCCGTCGCCCGCCTTGGTGCCAGGCTCAACGTCACTGTGCTCGGGCGTGAGCTCCTGGATGTAGCGCTCGTCGTAGGGGTCGCGGCTCGAACAGACCTTGGTCAGTTCGCCATGGAGGTGGATGACGTGTGTGCTGCCCGCCTTCTCGTGCAGGTTGTCCACGTTTTGCGTGAGCACGCTCACCTCAAAGTCGCTCTCCAGCTCGGCCACCAGGCGGTGGCCCTCGTTGGGTTGCGCGTCCCACAGCTTGCGCCTGAGCATGTTGTAGAAATTGGTGACCAGGGTGGGGTCAGCCTCCCATCCCTCGTGCGACGCCACCTGCTCCACGGGATAGTTCTCCCATAGGCCGTCGTTGCCGCGGAAAGTCTTGAAACCGCTCTCCACAGACATTCCCGCACCTGTCAGAAAAACCACTTTCTTCTTCATAGTTTTTATGGGTTATTAAACGTTATTATTGCACAAAAATAGTAATTTTTCGAGTATAATGGTCCACCAAACAATTAAAAATAGTAACTTTGCGCATTATTTTAAAAATATTATCAGAAGAATGGACAAAGTAAGTTATGCTCTTGGTATGAGCATCGGCCGCCAGTTGCAACAGATGAACGCTGCCGACGTGAACGTAGACGATTTCGCACAGGCCATCAAGGACGTGTTTGCCTCGAAGGCCACGCTCACCGACGCGGAGGCCCAGGCTGCCGTCGAGAGCTTCTTCCAGAAGAAAGCGGAGGAGCAGGCCGGCGCCGCCAAGCAGGAAGGCGAGACTTTCCTGGCCGAGAACGCCAAGAAGGACGGTGTGGTGACACTGCCTTCAGGACTGCAGTACCAGGTGCTGCGTGAGGGCGACGGCCGCAAGCCGGCAGCCACCGACCAGGTGGAGTGCCACTATGAGGGCACCCTCATCAACGGGCAGGTGTTCGACAGCAGCTACCGCCGCGGAGAGACCGCCACATTCGGCCTCAACCAGGTCATCAAGGGCTGGACCGAGGGCTTGCAGCTCATGCAGGAGGGCGCGAAGTATCGTTTCTTCATCCCCTACCACCTCGCTTACGGCGAGCGTGGCGCAGGCCAGAGCATCCCTCCCTTCGCCACCCTCATCTTCGACGTTGAGCTCGTGAAGGTGAAGTGATCGGCGGGCACGGACCAGCGCCGTGCGGCCAGACATGGTAATTTCAGAAAAACAAATAAAACACGATGAAAAACTTGAAATCATTAGCCATCATGGCTATCGCCGCAGCCGCTCTCTCGGCCTGTGGCAACTCCACCCCCAAGGCAGAACTGAAGAGCGATGTCGACTCCTTGAGCTATGCCATCGGTATGCTCCAGTCACAGTATATCCACCAGGTCATCCAGTCGGGTCAGGCTGGCATCGACACGGCTTACATCGACGAGTTTGTGAAGGGCATCAATGAGGGTGTCAACGCGGGCGACGACAAGAAGAAGGCCGCATACATCATGGGCCTCCAGGTCGGCCAGGGCCTCTCCACCCAGCTGGTGAAGAGCGTGAACCACGAGGCCTTCGGCGCCGACAGCACGAAGACCATCTCCCTGAAGAACCTGCTCGCCGCCTTCATCACGGGTGTCTACGGCAAGACCGGACTGATGACTCCCGAGAGCGCCCAGGAGGTGGCCCAGACCAAGATGGAGGCCATCAAGACCGCCACGATGCTGAAAGAGTATGGCCCCAACAAGGTGGCCGGTGAGAAGTTCCTCGCAGCCAACAAGAAGAAGCCCGGCGTGGTGACACTGCCCTCTGGCCTGCAGTACAAGGTCATCAAGGAAGGCAATGGCCCCATCCCCACAGACACCACCACGGTGACTGTCAACTATGAGGGCCGCACCATCGACGGCAAGGTCTTCGAGAGCTCTTACACCAATGGCAACGGCGCCGTCACTATCCAGCCCAAGCAGTTCATCCCCGGATGGACCGAGGCCCTGACCCACATGCCACAGGGTTCGGTGTGGGAGGTCTACATTCCCCAGAACTTAGGTTACAAGGAGCGCCAGGCAGGTGCCATCAAGCCCTTCTCCACGCTGATCTTCAAGATTGAGCTTGTCAAGGTGGGCAAGTAATTAGAAGGAGCTGAAACCATGAAGAAGACACTTTTGATAGCCATCCTGTTCGTCGCCGGCGCTACCTTCAGCGCCGCCGTCGCAGGCAAGAAGAAAGACAAGAAGAAGGTCGCCGCCCCCACCACGGAGCAGGTGGCCGAGCCCGTCGCCCTGCTCACCCCGTCCGACTCGGTGAGCTACGCCGCCGGCTACGCCGCCACACAGGGCCTGCAAGCCTACCTGCAGAGCCGCCTGCACGTCGACACGGCTTACATGGCCGACTTCGTGCGCGGTTACCGTGAGGCCGTCGCCAAGGCCCAGGACCCCGCTTTCGTGGCCTATAGCGCCGGCGCCAGCATCGCCGAGCAGGCAAAGAACCAGATACTGCCCGGTGTCTCGCGCAACCTGGAGGGCACCAACGACTCCATCACCGCCGCCCTCTTCCACGAGGGCTTCCTGGCCGGTGTGGTGAGCGACACCACACATTTCAAGGGCGAGACAGCCAACACGCTGGTGCAGACCCGCGTGCAGGCCGCGCAGAAAGCCAAGAACGAGGCTTACAAGGAGCTCAACACCGTCTGGCTGAAGGACAACGCCTCCAAGCCCGGTGTGGTGACACTGCCCTCCGGCCTGCAATACAAGGTCATCAAGGAAGGCACGGGAGCCAAGCCCGAGAAGACACAGACCGTGGAGGTCATCTATGAGGGCAAGACCATCGACGGCAGCGTCTTCGACGCCACAGCACGTCATGGCGGCGCCAAGACCGACAAGTTCCGCTGCGACCAGGTCATCAAGGGATGGACCGAGGCCCTGACCAGCATGAACGTGGGCAGCAAGTGGGAGATCTACATCCCGCAGGACCTGGCCTACGGCGAGCGCCAGGCCGGTTCCATCAAGCCCTATTCCACACTGATCTTCACCGTTGAGCTGGTGGGCATCGAGGCCGACGAGAAGCCGGCCGCCACCACCACGCCAGCCAAGAAGACTGCCGACAAGAAGACCACAAAGCGCAAGAAATAACACGGAAAAACGCTTATCGCATTACAAAATGCACGGTTATTGCTAAATAATCGTGCATTTTTGTTGCCAGTGTGAATAAAAATGTCTACTTTTGCTCGTTAGTAAATAAATTTGTGAAAGCATATGACAATGGACAAGATTGATAAGTTAGACGAGAAAATACTCTCTATACTTTCTAAGAACGCTCGCATACCCTTCAAGGATGTGGCGGCAGAATGTGGCGTCTCACGCGCGGCCATCCACCAGCGTGTGCAGCATCTCGTGGAAGGCGGTGTCATCACCGGCAGCGGCTTCTACGTCAACCCGAAGAGCCTTGGCTACAGCACCTGCACCTATGTGGGGCTCAACCTGGAGCGCGGGTCGATGTACAAGGACGTGGTGAAGCGACTGCTCAAGATTCCCGAGATTGTGGAATGCCACTTCACCACGGGTTCCTACACCATGCTCCTGAAGCTCTACGCCCGCGACAACGCACAGCTCATGGACCTGCTCAACAACCAGTTGCAGACCATCCCCGGCGTCGTCTCCACCGAGACGCTCATCTCCCTTGAGCAGAGCATCAAGCGCGAGATACCCGTCCCCCTCGACGACTAAACGACCATCAGGCATTCGCCATGGAGACATTTCATCTGGAGTCGCATCTCCGTGAGGTGTATGCGACCTACCCCGAGACTTCCCATCGCCCCGTCATCGGCATCACCGCCAACTACACCGAGGGCGACGCTGCCCTGCGCGACCGCTATTACATGCAGGTGGTGCGCGCAGGGGGCATACCCGTCATCATCCCGCCCGTGGCCGACAAGAATGTGATCATCAACACCCTCGACCACCTCGACGCCCTCCTGCTCACCGGTGGCGGCGACCATAACCCCTTGTGGTTCGGACAGCAGCCGTCACCACGGCTGCACGGCATCAACGCCACGCGCGACCTGCCTGAGCTGCTCATCACGCGACTGGCCTTCAATCGCCAGATACCCATGCTGGGCATCTGCCGCGGCTTGCAGACAATGGCCATCGCCCTGGACGGCTGCGTGGCGCAAGACATCGGCGACCTGCCGCTCGAGGGCGGTGCGGCCATCAAGCACTCGCAGGATGCCGACCGCGCGTTGCCCACCCATGCCGTGACCCTCCAGGCGGGCTCCATCCTCGCTTCCCTCTACGCCCAGGCGGGCCAGGAAGCCACCACCATCTTCGTCAACAGTTTCCATCACCAGGCCGTGAACCTGGCAGGCCCACACTTCCGGGTGACGGCCGTGGCCCCCGACGGTGTCGTCGAGGCCATGGAGAGCAGCGAGATGAAGCCCATCATGGGTGTGCAGTGGCACCCCGAGTGGCTTGGCGCCGACGGCCTGCCCATCTTCCAGTGGCTGGTGAGGGAGGCCGACCTCTTCTGGCGGGCCAAGCAGGTGCACGAGCGCACGCTGACCCTCGACACCCATTGCGACACCCCGATGTTCTTCCCGCAAGGAGTGCAGTTCAGCCAGCGCGACGACCGCATCCTCTACGACCTCCACAAGATGTCCGACGGACGGCAAGACGCCGTCATCATGGCGGCCTACCTGCCCCAGCCGAAGATCGGCGAGCAGTTCTCGCAGAAGGTCGACATCGCGGGCATCATCCGCCACAACCCCGACCTCACCGCGCTGGGCACAAGCCTGTCGCCCACACAGTACGCCGACCTCATCTTTGACAAGCTCGAACGCATCGTGGCCGACAACAGCGACCATATCAGCATCGCCCGCACGCCGGCTGACCTCTACGAGGACAAGCGCAAGGGACGGCGGTCCATCATGTTCGGCATCGAGAACGGGCTGGCCCTCAACCACGACTTGGCCTGCGTGCGCCACTTTGCGCGGCGGGGCGTGGTCTACATCACCCTCTGCCACAATGGTGACAACGACATCTGCGACAGCGCACGCGGATGCAACACGCACAACGGCGTGTCGTCGTTCGGCGAGAAGGTCATCCGCCGCATGAACGAGGAGGGCATCATGGTCGACCTAAGCCATGCCGCCGAGAAGTCGTTCTACGATGCGCTCGACATCAGCAGCACGCCCATCGTCTGCTCGCACAGCAACTGCAGGGCGCTCTGCGACGTGCCGCGCAACCTCACCGACGACCAGATGAGGGCCTTGGCCAAGAAGGGCGGCGTGGCCCACATCACGCTCTACCACGGGTTCCTTCGCAAGGACACGCCCGAGGCCTCCGTCCTCGACGCCATCCGTCACCTGGAGCATGCCATCGGCGTGATGGGCATCGACCATGTGGGCATCGGCACCGACTTTGACGGCGACGGGACGGTGCGGGGCTGCGCCGACGCGTCCGAACTGATCAACTTCACACGGCACCTTCTCTTGCGCCATTACAGCGAGCGCGATATCGCCAAGATATGGGGCGGCAACTGGCTCCGGGTCATGGCGCAAGTGCAAGCCGCTAAAAACAACCAGCAATGAAGAAAAAAACAATTCTGATTATTGTGTTAGCTATTGTCTGCGCCAGCGTGGCCTGGCTCTTCCTCGCCGGCCCCCTGGCATCGCCCAAGAGCGATGAGACTGAGGAAACCGAAGCGATGGAGAAGCTCAATCCTGTCGGGCCGACCTTCAACGCCGACTCGGCCTATGCCTTCACGGCGGCCCAGTGTGCCTTCGGGCCGCGCGACATGAACTCCGTGGGACACGAGAAGTGCGCCGAGTGGATCATCGCCAAGTTCAAGCAATATGGCTGTGAGGTGACCACACAGAAAGCCGACCTCAAGGGCTACGACGGCACCGTGCTCAAGAACACGAACATCATTGCCCGCTGGAACCCCAAGGCCACCACACGCATCATGCTTTGCGCCCACTGGGACACGCGGCCATGGGCCGACAACGACCCCGACAGCGCCAACTGGCACAAGCCCATCCTGGCAGCCAACGACGCCGCCAGCGGCGTGGCGGTCATGCTCGAGGTGGCGCGCTTGCTGAGCGGCTATGAGGGTGCTACGGCGCAGGGCGCCAAGGACGGCGCGCAGACGCTCATGGCCTCCAACGCCTTGGGTGTCGACTTCGTGTGCTTCGACGCCGAGGACTGGGGGACACCCCAGTGGAGCGACTACAGCGATGATGGCAGCTCGTTTGCCCTCGGGGCGCAATACTGGGCGGCCAACAAGCCGCAGGACTATGCGCCGCGCTATGCCATCCTGTGTGACATGGTGGGCGGACAGGGCGCGCGCTTCTACCAGGAGGGCATGTCCATGCAGTACGCCCCCGACATCGTGAAGAAGGTGTGGGCTGCGGCTCGCCAGGCTGGCTACGGCTCTTTCTTCCCCAAGAGTGCCGGAGGCATGATCACCGATGACCACATCCCGGTCAACCAGGTGGCCAACATCCCCTGCGTGGACATCATCGCCTACTATCCCGACTGTGAGCAGAGCTCGTTCGGACCCACCTGGCACACCGTGGACGATGACATGCAACACATCGATCCCGCCACGCTCAAGGCCGTCGGACAGACCTTGGTGCAAGTGCTCTTCACCGAGGAATAATCACCCCGTGACAACCCTGTGAGACCAGGGAAATCGCTTTTTCTTTTCTTTAGGGTGCAATAAACGTGAAATTGCACCCTAAAGACTTTCGGTTTTCTTGCTTTTTTGCTAACTTTGCACGAAAACCCAACACACCCATGGATGCTCTATCTTATCTGCAAAGGCGTTGCTCGCTGCGCCGCAATGTGCTGACGGGCGAGACCCTTTACGCCACACAAGGCACCGACGACTACCAGCCGCTCAGCCCCGAGGCGCGCAACACGCTCATCCTCGAGGCCGCACGTGAGGGCGTGACGGTGCCCGACGAGACACTCGACCGCTTCGTGCGCTCCACCCTCGTCACCGACTGGAACCCGGCGGAGGAGTGGCTCGACGGTCTCGACAGCTGGGACGGCTCCGACCATGTGGCCGACCTGGCCAACCGCATCATCACATCCAATGCCGATTGGGTGGCGCTCTTCCATAAGTGGATGTTGCAGATGGTGGCGCGCTGGACGGGCAGGGACGTGACACACCGCGACACCATCGTGCCGGTCATCGTCGGGCAGTTTGGCTTTGGCAAGACATCGTTCTGCGGCCTCTTGCTGCCGCCGCCGCTCCGCCGTTACTACACCGACCAGGTCAAGCTCCGGTCCACGGCCGAGGTGCACCAGCTGGTGGTCGGCAACCTGCTCATATGCATTGATGAGTTCTACCAGGAGAACACCGACCAGGCGCCTGCCGTGCGCTACCTGCTGTCGCGCTCTACGCCCGTCTTCCGCACTCCCTATGGTGTCACGCAGTTGCCGCGCCGGGGCATGGCTGCCTTCATCGCCACCACGGGCAATCTCCATCCCATGACAGATGCCGCTGGTGCGGCGCGCCTGGTGTGTGTCGAGGCTGAGCACACCATCAATCTCGAGACACCCATTCCCTACGAGCAGCTCTATGCGCAGCTCAGGGAGGAGCTTGACGACGGTGCCGACTACGCCCTCACCGACGCCGAGCGCGAGCGCATGGCCGTGCAGAACGCGCCCTTCCAGGAGGCCGACAACCTGGTGAAGATGATCCGCACGCTCTTCGCCCAGCCGCCACGTGGCAAGCGGGTGAAGGCCACCTACATCGACGCCATCATCGACCGCCTCATGAAGGAGTATCCTTACTGGACGCCGGGCGAGCATGTCAACCAGGATGTGGGCTTCGCCCTGCAGGAGGCCGGCTTCGTGCGCAGTCGCATCCATGGGCGCTCCTGCTACAAGGTCGTCGAGCGCGACCCGCGCAAGCTCGACTTCGTGGAGGACAGTCCCGCGGAGCCTGCGGTCGACAACATCGACAACAACCCCTTGGCACGTGCCCTGTTGTCGGGCCTCGGCGCCCTGGTCAAGAAGGATTAGGCCAAGGACAACAGGCATGAGAGCCCCATGCGGCGGGCCGATGCCATAACCATCGAATTATCACACACTATGTCAAGCAACAATGATAAGGGCTTAACCCCCATGATGCGACAGTTCTTCTCCCTCAAGGCGAAGAACCCCGACGCCCTCATGCTCTTCCGCTGTGGCGACTTCTACGAGACCTATTGTGAAGACGCCATCGAGGCTGCGCGCATCCTGGGCATCACGCTCACCAAACGAAACAATGGCGCCTCCAAGGGCTCGGAGATGGCCGGCTTCCCCCATCACGCCCTCGACACCTACCTGCCCAAGCTCATCCGTGCTGGCAAGCGGGTGGCCATCTGCGACCAGCTGGAGGACCCTAAGAAGAAGCGCGAGGCCATCAAGGGAAAGAAGGGCCTCACCGAGATGGACAAGATGGTGAAGCGTGGCATCACCGAACTGGTCACCCCTGGTGTGGCCATGAGCGACAACGTGCTCAATTACAAGGAGAACAACTTCCTCGCGGCCGTCCATTTTGGCAAGACGGCATGCGGCGTCAGCTTCCTCGACATATCCACGGGCGAGTTTCTGGCGGGACAGGGGTCCTATGACTATGTGGAGAAGCTGCTCGGCAACTTCTCGCCCAAGGAGGTGCTCTACGACCGTGACCGCAAGGCCGACTTCGAACGCTATTTCGGCACGCGCCATTGTGTCTTCGAGCTCGACGACTGGGTCTTCACCGACCAGTCGGCGAGGCAGAAGCTGCTCAAGCATTTCGGCACCAAGAGTCTCAAGGGCTTCGGCGTCGACCACCTCAAGGAGGGTGTCATCGCCTCCGGCGCCATCATGCAGTACCTGGAGCTCACGCAGCACACCCACATCAACCACATCACCTCGCTGAAGCGCATCGAGGAGGACAAGTTTGTCCGCCTCGACAAGTTCACCATCCGCTCGCTGGAGCTCCTGCAGTCCATGCAGGAGGATGGCACGTCGCTCCTTGGCGTCATCGACCGCACGGTGACGCCCATGGGCGGCAGGCTGTTGCGGCGGTGGATGGTCTTCCCGCTGAAGGATGTGCGCCAGATCGTCGACCGCCAGGACGTGGTGGAGTATTTCTTCAAGTGTCCCGACTTCCGGCAGCTCATCGATGAGCAGCTCCACCACATCGGCGACCTGGAGCGCATCATCTCCAAGGTGGCCGTCGGCAGGGTGTCGCCGCGCGAGGTGGTGCAGCTGAAGCACGCCCTGGCGGCCGTCCAGCCCATCAAGTCGGCATGCCTCTACGCGGACAACGACAGCCTGCGCCGCCTCGGCGAGCAGCTCAACCTCTGCGAGAGCCTGCGCGACCGCATCGAGCGGGAGATACAGCCCGACCCGCCCTTGCAGGTCAACCGCGGCAACGTCATCGCCGCCGGCTACAGCCCAGAGCTCGACGACCTGCGCTCCATCTCGCGCAACGGCAAGGACTATCTGCTACAGATCCAGGAGGACGAGGCCGAGAAGACGGGCATCTCGTCGCTCAAGGTGGGCTTCAACAATGTCTTCGGCTACTACCTCGAGGTGCGCAACACGTTCAAGGACAAGGTGCCCGAGACGTGGATACGCAAGCAGACGCTGGCGCAGGCCGAGCGCTACATCACCCCGGAGCTGAAGCAGTATGAGGAGAAGATACTGGGCGCCGACGAGAAGATACTCGACCTCGAGGCACGCCTGTTCTCCGAGCTGGTGGTGGCCATGCAGGAGTTTATTCCGCAGATCCAGATTGACGCCAACGTCCTGGCGCACATCGACTGTCTCCTAGGCTTTGCCAAGGTGTCGGAGGACAACCTCTATGTGCGGCCCGAGGTGGACGAGGGTGACGTCATCGACATCCAGCAGGGGCGCCACCCGGTCATCGAGACGCAGATGCCGCTGGGCGAGAGCTATGTGCCCAACGATGTCTATCTCGACACGGAGAAGCAGCAGGTGATGATGATCACAGGTCCCAACATGGCCGGAAAGTCGGCTCTGCTGCGCCAAACGGCGCTCGTCGTGCTGTTGGCCCAGATAGGGTGCTTCGTGCCCGCAGAACGCGCGAAAATAGGCTTGGTGGACAAGATATTCACACGCGTGGGCGCCAGCGACAACCTCTCGCTGGGCGAGTCGACCTTCATGGTGGAGATGACGGAGGCCGCCGACATCCTCAACAACGTGTCGCCGCGCTCGCTGGTGCTCTTCGACGAGCTTGGGCGAGGCACGTCGACCTATGACGGCATCTCCATCGCCTGGGCCATCGTGGAGTATCTCCATGAGCATCCGAAGGCACGCGCCCGCACGCTCTTCGCCACCCACTACCATGAGCTCAACGAGATGGAGAAGAACTTCGCACGCATCAAGAATTACAACGTGTCGGTGAAGGAGGTCGACGGCAAGGTCATCTTCCTCCGCAAGCTGGTGCGCGGGGGCTCCGAGCACTCCTTTGGCATCCATGTGGCCGAGATAGCGGGCATGCCGCGCAGCATCGTCAAGCGCGCCCAGGTCATCCTGAAGCAGCTTGAGGCCGACAACGCCTCGGTGGGGTCGGCGGGCAAGCCCACGGCGGAGAAGCTGGCTGAGAGCCGCGAGGGCGTGCAGATGAGCATCTTCCAGCTCGACGACCCGGTGCTCTCGCAGGTGCGCGACGAGATCCTGGGCCTCGACATCAACAACCTCACGCCGGTCGAGGCGCTCAACAAGCTCAACGAGATCAAGAGGATCGTCACGGGCAAGAGCCAGTAGGGTGGGGGAGGAGGGATGCCCCGATGCCGGACGGGAAAGTCCCAGGGTGGCATCGGACGGGTCCCTGGGCATGAACGAGGAAGCCCCTCAAGATGTGTCTTTCGTTTTGTCAGCTCTTGTAAGCTGGCGGAAGACACGCCTTGAGGGGCTTTCCCGTTGTGTGTGGTTTCGTGTGTTTATTCCTGTTTCCAGGGCTTGGCGCCGAGTCTCCTCATGCCGTTCTTGCAGAAGATGCAGAAGAGGCCGATGGCGATGAACGGCACGGAGAGCAGCTGTCCCATGTCGAAGAGCATGCCCGCCTCGAAGTCCACCTGTATGTCCTTGGTATATTCGATGAGGAAGCGGCTGGTGAAGACGAGTGTCAGGCAGAGGCCGAAGAAGAAGCCCGTCCCCACACGCTCGCAGTGCTTGCGGTAGAGGGTAAGGATGACGGCGAAGATGATGATGTAGGCCAGTGCCTCATAGAGCTGGCCGGGATGGCGTGGCAGGCTGTCGACGCGCTCGAAGACGAAGGCCCAGGGCACATCCGTCACCTTGCCGATGATCTCGGAGTTCATGAGGTTTCCCAGGCGGATGAATGTCGCCGTGATGCACGAGCAGATGCCCATGTTGTCGAGCACCACCCAGCCGGGCACCTTGGTGCGGCGGCAGTAGAGCCAGATGCCGATGAGCATGCCGATGACGCCGCCGTGCGAGGCCAGTCCGGCGTAGCCGGTGAAGTGCCATGAGCCGTCGGCCATGTGTTGCATGGGGATGAGCATCTCGATGAAGTGGTCGACGGACGACAGGAAGTAGTCGGGCTGGTAGAACAGGCAGTGGCCCAGGCGGGCGCCCACCAGCACGCCGATGAAGATGTGGAAGAACAGCGGGTCAAACTTCTCGTCGGCGATCTTCTCCTCGCGGTAGATGCGGTGCATGAGCAGGTAGCCCAGCAGGAGGCCGACGAGCCAGCATGTGGCATACCACCTGATGCCGAAGCTCCCGATGTGGAAGATGATCTCGCTGGGGTTCCAATAGATGTAAAGCATGGTGCTGTTGTGTGTGGGTTACGTGATGCGGCGGTGGCTCATACGTTGAAGCGGAAGTGCATGATGTCGCCGTCGGCCACCACATATTCCTTGCCCTCGATATGGAGCAGTCCCGCCTCGCGCACGGCGGCCTCGGTCTTGTACTTCATGTAGTCGTCGTACTTGATGACCTCGGCGCGGATGAAGCCCTTCTCGAAGTCGGTGTGGATGACGCCCGCGCACTGTGGTGCCTTCCATCCCTTGTGGAAGGTCCAGGCCTTGACCTCCATCTCGCCGGCGGTGATGAACGTCTGGAGGTTGAGCAGGTGGTAGGCCTTCTTGATGAGGCGGTTGACGCCGCTCTCCTCTAGCCCCAGCTCGTCGAGGAAGAGTTTCTTGTCCTCGTAGGTGTCGAGCGAGGCGATGTCCTCTTCGGTCTTGGCTGCGATGACCATGGCCTCGGCGCCCTCCTGCGCCGCGATCTCCTCGATCTGCTTGCTGTACTTGTTGCCCTCCTTGGCGCTTGCCTCGTCGACGTTGCAGACGTAGAGCACGGGCTTGGTGGTCAGGAGGAACAGGTCGTGGGCGGCCTGCTGCTCGTCCTTGTCGTCGAAGGTCACCGAACGGGCGTTCATGCCCTTGTCGAGCACCTCCTTGTAGGCGTGGAGCACGTTGACCAGCACCTTGGCGTCCTTGTTGCCTGTGGCGGCGATCTTCTCCTGCTTGGCCAGCTGTCCCTCGATGGTCTCAAGGTCCTTGAGCTGCAGCTCGGTGTCGATGATGTCCTTGTCGGCCGCGGGGTCGACGGGCGCCCCGCCCTCGCGTACCACGTTGTCGTCGTCGAAGCAGCGGATGACGTGTATGATGGCGTCGCACTCGCGTATGTTGCCGAGGAACTTGTTGCCGAGGCCCTCGCCCTTGCTGGCGCCCTTCACCAGCCCGGCGATGTCGACGATCTCACACGTCGCGGGCACGATGCGTCCCGGATGTACGATCTCGGCGAGCTTGGTGAGCCGCTCGTCGGGCACGGTGATGACGCCCAGGTTGGGCTCAATGGTGCAGAAGGGGAAGTTGGCTGCCTGCGCCTTGGCGCTCGACAGGCAGTTGAAGAGTGTGGACTTTCCCACGTTGGGCAATCCCACAATACCACATTTTAATGCCATAATATGTTCGTTTGTTCTTTGCCGCACGGTCCGTGCGGCTGCTGTTTGTTTTGTCTACAAGGTGCAAAGTTACTAAATTTTCTTGCCTTTCGCTTTCATCTGGCTTTTCTTTTTGCTCCGGTGCCACCTTGTGTTATGTGTCGTCATCTATCTTGCGTTATATCGCGTGGCGTTTTCGGATATAGCATGTTATATATCATGTTATGTCAAAACATCCTACGTTATACCGCGTGTTATATCAAGATGTGTGACATTATATCTCGTGTGCTGCCTCGTGCGCTGCCTTGTGTTTAGTGGGCTTCGAGCCAGTTGTCGCCCCAGCCGGCGTCGGCGGTGAGCGGCACCTGCAGGGTGGCGGCCCCTTGCATTTCCTCCATGACGATGCGCTCCACGCGCTCGGCCTCGTCGGGGTAGACTGAGAAGTTGAGCTCGTCGTGCACCTGCAGGATCATCTTGGAGCGGATGCCCTCCTTCTTGAAGCGTTGCCAGATGCGTGCCATGGCCAGCTTGATGATGTCGGCCTCCGATCCTTGTATGGGCGCGTTGATGGCGTTGCGCTCGGCGAAGCCGCGCACGGTGGCGTTGTGCGAGTTGATGTCGGGCAGGTAGCGTCGCCGTCCGTACATGGTCACGGCGTATCCCTTCTCGCGGGCCATGCGCTTGGCGTCCTCCATGTACTGGTGCACCTTCGGGAAGGTCTCGAAGTAGTCGTCGATCAGTTGGCGCGCCTCGCCCGTCGGTATGTCCATGCGTTGTGCGAGGCCGTAGGCGGTGATGCCATAGATGATGCCGAAGTTGGCCTGCTTGGCCTTCTTGCGCTGGGCGTCGGTGACCTCGTTCATGGGCACCTTCCAGATCTTGGCGGCGGTGGCGCGGTGGATGTCCTGTCCCTCGCGGAAGGCCTCGATCATGTTCTCGTCGCCCGAGAGGTGGGCCATGATGCGCAGTTCGATCTGGCTGTAGTCGGCTGAGAACCAGAGGCATCCCTCGTCGGGGATGAAACACTTGCGGATCTCCTTGCCGTCGTCGTCGCGCACGGGTATGTTTTGCAGGTTGGGGTCCGACGATGACAGGCGCCCAGTGGACGTGATGGCCTGGTTGAACGAGGTGTGTATGTGTCCCGTCCGTGGGTTGATGAGCTTTGGCAGCGCCTCGACGTAGGTGCCGAGGAGCTTCTTCATGCCGCGGTAGTTGAGGATGTCGTCCACGATGGCGGCCTTGCCGCTGAGCTGCTGGAGCACCTCCTCGGAGGTGACATACTGTCCGGTCTTGGTGCGCTTGGGCTTGTCGAGCAGTTGCATCTCGCCGAAGAGGATGTCGCCGACCTGCTTGGGCGACGAGATGTTGAACGTCTTGCCCGCCTCGTCGTAGGCGTGGCGCTCGTAGGCGTCCATGCGCTCGGTGAAGGTCTGCTGCGTGGCGAGCAGCTGCTGGGTGTCGAGGCGCACGCCGCCCAGCTCCATGTCGGCCAGCACCTTCACCAGGGGCATCTCGATGTCGCGGAAGACATGGTATGCGGCGCCGGCCTCCTTCAGGCGGGGTTCGAGCACGTTCTTCAGGCGCAGGGTGATGTCGGCGTCCTCCGCCGCATACTCGTAGACCTCCTGGGGCGACAGGTCGCGCATGTTCTTTTGGCCCTTGCCGCGCGGCCCGAGCAGCTCCTCGATGTGCACGGTCTGGTAGTGGAGCAGCGTCTCGGCCATGTCGTCCATGTTGTGGTGCTGTTCGGGTTGCAACACGTAGTGGGCGAGCATCGTGTCGAACATCGGCCCCTGGATGTCGACGCCATAGCGGCGGAGCACCTCATAGTCGTACTTGATGTTCTGTCCGATCTTCAGGATGTGCTCGTCCTCATAGAGCGGCTTGAAGATGTCGACGCGCCGCTGCGCTTCCTCGCGGTCGGCGGGGATGGCGACGTAGTAGGCCTCGCCTTCCTTCACGGCGAAGCTCAAACCGACCAGTTCGGCCTCTATCGTGTTGGTCGAGGTGGTCTCCGTGTCTAGACTGAGATTTTTTTTTGTCCTTAAAAAGTCAAATAAGCGAACTGCTTCCTCTTGGCTATCAATGAGTTGGTAGTTGTGAGGGGTCGTTTTAAGGGTCAAAAACAGCGCGTTTTTTGTCTCGTCTGCCCCGTCGCCCGCATTTGGCGCAAATAAATCGAGCTGAATATTAGCAGTTTTTTGCTTTGTTTCAGGTTTATTAAGAAATCGATTGGTGAGGCGTTTGAACTCGAGCTGGTCGAAGAGCTGGCGCAGTTTTTCCTCGTCAGGCGATGTGACGCGCATGGCGTCGAGGTTGAGGGTGATGGGCACGTCGGTGCGGATGGTTGCGAGAAACTTTGACATCTTGATGTCGTCGATGGCGCCCTCCACCTTCTCGCGCATCTTACCCTTCAGTTGGTCGGTGTGGCTGATGAGTGCCTCGGTGGAGCCAAACTGGTTGATGAGCTTGGCGGCGGTCTTCTCGCCGACGCCCGGGCAGCCGGGGTAGTTGTCGGCCGAGTCGCCCATGAGGGCCAGGAGGTCCACCACCTGCGCGGCGCTGGCGATGCCATACTTCTCCTGCACCTCCTGCTCGCCGATGACGTCGTAGCCGCCGCCGTGGCGGGGACGGAACATCTTGACGTTGGGGCCGATGAGCTGGCCGTAGTCCTTGTCGGGCGTCAGCATGTAGGTGTCAATGCCCTGGCGCCCCGCCTGCGTGGCGAGGGTGCCGATGACGTCGTCGGCCTCGAAGCCGTCGGACTGCAGCACGGGGATGTGCATGGCCTGCAGGATCTCCTTGATGTGGGGCACGGCGAGCTTGATGTCCTCGGGTGTCTCCTGCCGCTGGGCCTTGTAGGGTGGGAAGGCCTCGTGGCGGAACGTCTTGCCGTGGTCGAAGGCCACGCCGAGGTAAGTGGGCTTCTCCTTGTCGAGGATCTCCTTCAGCGTGTTGCAGAAGCCCAGGATGGCTGACGTGTTGAGACCCTTGGAGTTGATGGTGGGCCGATTGATGAACGCATAGTAGGATCGGAAGATGATGGCGTATGCGTCGAAGAGGAACAGTTTCTCCATGTTTATCATTGTTTTCACGTCAAAATTACTAAAATTTTGCCATATTTCCCGATAAAATAATTACTTTTGTAACAAATTTCATTTGAGGCATGGACTACCTATCAGCAATAAGACTACCCATCACATCGGAGTTGACCGACTTCACCGAGCTCTTCAA
The DNA here is from genome assembly GCA_963594895.1 of bacterium. Lineage (GTDB taxonomy): Bacteria > Bacteroidota > Bacteroidia > Bacteroidales > Bacteroidaceae > Prevotella. The sequence goes on from CAVBFJ010000050.1 coordinate 19,126, forward strand.
CCGTTCGCTATCTCACACCGACGGTCTGCTCAGCCAGGCGCTCGACCACATACGCCAGCGCACCGGCAAGCGCATGCGCCCCATGCTGATCTTGCTCATGGCCAAGTGTGTAGGCCGTGTGACCGATGTCACGCAGCATGCCGCCGTGGGCCTGGAGCTGCTGCACACGGCCTCGCTGGTCCACGACGATGTGGTCGATGAGAGCGCCGAGCGACGCGGACAGCAGTCGGTCAACAAGCTCTATGACAACAAGGTGGCCGTGCTGGTGGGCGACTACATCCTCTCCACGGCACTGCTCCACGTCAGCTACACGCACAACGAGACCATCGTGCGCTACCTCGCCGAATTGGGGCGTACGCTCTCCAATGGCGAGATCCTGCAACTGTCGAACATCCATGCGCGCGACATCTCCGAAGCGTCTTATTATCAAGTCATTAGGCAGAAGACGGCCGCACTCTTCGAGGCCTGTGCCGCCATCGGCACGCTCAGCGGCGGAGCCAAGGAGGAGGAGATAGAGAGCGCCAAGACGTTCGGGCGCAACCTCGGCATGATCTTCCAGATACGCGATGACATCTTCGACTATTACGACCCGTCGCGCATCGGCAAGCCCACGGGCAACGACATGGCCGAGGGCAAGCTCACGCTGCCGGCCATCTATGCGCTTAACAGCACCCACGACAGTGAGATGCTCGACATCGCCTACAAGGTCAAGGGGGGCACGGTGACCAAGGACGAGATAGCGCGCCTCGTGGCCTTCACCAAGGAGCATGGGGGCATCGAGTATGCGGAGCGCCGCATGTGGGAGCTACACGCCGAGGCCATGGCCTTCATCGAGCGCGACGTGCACGATGAGGAGCTGAAAGCCAGCCTGCGCGCCTACCTTGACTTCGTGATCGAGCGCGAGAAGTGAGCTCTCGTCGTGACACACAGTGGTTCTGACTTTTCAAACCTTGCGATAGGCCCTTCACCGTGTGTGGAGGGCTTTGTTGTTTATTTTCTGAAAAAACAGGCTCCTCCGCAGGTTACCTTCTAGAGTGCGAAAATGCCGCTTTTGACCGATTCGACGGACTTTTTTCGTCGGCGACGGACCGATTCGGTTGCGATTGATGCCTTTTCTCACTGCAAAAGGATGCTTATCGTCTCATGATTCGGTACTAATCTACTCGTCATTCGGTACTAATCTACTCGTCATTCGGTACTTATCGCGAAACTCCAAGGGCTCGCAAAGTTTTCTGAGGGCGCCATTTCTTCGTAACAAGCAGAGCGTCAGTGAGTTATGTAAAAGTGGAAAAACAACGCGTATTTGCAAGCAACATGCCCTGTGGTTGCAAATATGCGATTCTCTAGCGATGTTTTGTTTGATTATTTTACCATATTTTCGGCCTCTCTGCGGTATGCCGAAATCATGTTTTGCACACCCAGCCACGTGGGGGATACAATCATAAAAATATGCATTCGTTTAGCAATGTGCAAAAAATAACTTGAGCAAGTTTGTTGAATATGCCAATATCTGTTTTTGTTTGATGCTCCCTGTCTTTTTGTCGTTTTCGTGACTTC
>CAVBFJ010000051.1:0-20468 GCA_963594895.1 bacterium
CGTTGACGGATTCGAACCGCCGACCCTCTGCTTGTAAGGCAGATGCTCTAAACCAACTGAGCTAAACGCCCATTCGCTGAATTGCGGGTGCAAAGGTACAACAATTCTCGCATTCCACAAACTTTTCGGGCGTTTTTTGCTATAAAAACATCAATAAAACCATCGGTGGCAAGCTCTTTCATCCATTGCGCTGCCGCTTTTTCACACGCTTCGACAGCGTGATGGCTCCCACCGGGCACACATGGAGACAGAGCAGGCAACCTGCACACTTGGCACCATTGATGCGGGGCTTACGCTGGTCGTCGATGGCGATGGCCTGGTGGCCGCCGTCGTTGCAGGATATGTGGCACCGGCCGCAGCCCACACACCTGTCCTTGTCGATGCGCGGAAAGACAATCGTGTCGCGGTCCATCTCTGACGGAAGCACAAAGTTGGGCAGCTCTTCGCCGATGATGGCGCCAAGGCCGTCGAACCCACGCTGTGCCAGATAGGTCTGCAGACCGTCGACCAGGTCGTCGATAATGCGGAAGCCAAACTGCATCACCGCCGTGCACACCTGCAGGTTGGTGCATCCCAGCTGCAGGTATTCCAGTGCGTCTCTCCAGGTCTCTATGCCACCGATGCCACTCAACGGGGTGTACTCCAGGATGGGGTTCTTGGCCATCTCGAGGATGTAACGCAGGGCTATGGGCTTCACGGCCCGCCCCGAGTATCCCGAGACGGTGCGCTGGTGAGACACCGACGACGAGTCGGACATGGTGACGCTCTTGATCGTGTTGATGGCCGATATGGCGTCGGCGCCCGCCAGCGACGAGGCTACCGCGGGCACGCTGATGTGCGTGATGTTGGGTGTCATCTTGGCAATGACCGGAATGTTCACCCTGTGCTTCACGTACGAGGTGTAGTGCATCACGAGCTCCGTGTTCTGCCCCACATCGCTGCCCATCCCTTCGAGCCCCATCTGGGGGCACGAGAAGTTCAGCTCCACGGCGTCCACGCCCGCCTCCTCGGCCATGTGCGCCAGCAAGGCCCAATCTTTGAGCGTCTGTCCCATGATGCTTGCCACCACGATTTTCCCCGGGTAGTCGCGCTTCAGCCTCCTCAAGATGTCGAAGTCCACATCAGCAGGGTTCTCGCTGAGCTGCTCCATGTTGCGGAAACCATAGAACCGCCCGGCCTCGCCCTGCTCGCACACCGAGTCGAAGCGCGGCGACACCTCGTGTATCTCCTCCAGGCATATCGTCTTGTAGAACACGCCGGCCCAACCGGCGTCGAAGGCTCTCGCCACCATCTCGTAGTTGGTGCAAATGGCCGACGAGGCAAGGAAAAACGGGTTTTCGCACTGTAGGCCGCAGAACGTGATCGCCAGGCTGGGCTTCGGCGCCACGGCCACGTCTCCCTCCGGCGCAGGCTCCTGGCTTGGGGCAGCCACACAACGGGCCACCTCGCGTATGCGGATGGGGCGGTCGTAGTGGATGCAGGCCCGCTCGGCGGCCTCCAGGTCGGCGTCAGTGCAGCCGGCAACCCATTTGCCAGCGTTGCTACAGTTGTCAAAACGGATGGCGCGCAACATGCGTGCCGGGTCGCCTTGGCGGCAGGCGGCGCTGCAGGGGGCGTCTTCGCACAGGAGGCAGCGCGCGGCCTCTTCCTTGTAATGGTTCGGGTTCATGGTATATAGGTTTTCAGTGTGGTCTTTACATTGGCAAAGATAGCAACAATATGCGAAGAAGCCAACCTTTGCGTGCAGTTTTTTTTGCGTGCCTGCGCATGATTGCCACTGAGCAATTGAAAAGGGCGCCCCTCCGGAAGGAGAGACGCCCCATATGTGCTATGTAAATGAGCAGTGATTAGTCGGTCACCTGGACAGTGGCACGACGGTTGAATGAGACAGGCGACAGCTCGTCGACACCACCATGACCCTGTGTGGTGATCTTGCTGCGGTCGACACCCATCTTCACGAGCTCGTCGGCAACCGTGTTGGCACGACCCTCAGAGAGCTTCTGGTTGATCTGCTCGTTACCAGTGGCGCTGTCAGCGTAGCCGTCAACCTTCAGCTTGGCGCCGTTGGCCTTGGCATACTTGGCCAGGCCCTCGATGTTGACGAGGTCCTTCTGGGAAGCGATGTTGGTCTTGTTGATGTTGAAGAACACAGAGACAGGCGTGTTGACAAACTCCTTCACAGCCTTGCTCTCCTTCGGCTTCTGGGCCAGCAGGTTCTTCAGGCGGGCGTTCTCGGCGTTGGCGTCGTTGAGCTGGGCGTTGAGCGCATCGATCTGACTCTGTGAGAGCGCCTTGATGGCATCCACGTCAGGCACCTTGTTCCAGGTGTTGTGGCCGAGGTTGTAGGTCAGACCCACCTCAGCTGAGACGATCTGGTCGTGGTTCTTCTTGCTGTGGCCGCCGTAAGGAAGAGACTCGTCGACACCCTCGAAGTCATCGCCCATGATGTTGTACTGGAGCTCGAGGTTGAGCTGCAGGCGGTTGGTCAGTCTCCACTGGCTCAGCAAACCGGCGCTAGCAGCGATCTCATAAGAGTTGAGGCTCATGTTGCGGATGACACCGACACCGGCAAACGGAGAGAGGTTCCACACACGTGTGGGGTTGTAACCGAAGAAGAGGTTGCTCAGATTGAGCAGGGCCTGCTCCTGGAGGTTCCAGTAGTGGTTGTGCTTGCAAGTGTTATAGGCGTTCTCAGCGGGAACGTCCTTGCCCCAGACGCCATTGAACTTGGTACGGAGACCGATACCGGGAGTGAACCACTTACCGACGGCGACGGAGAAACCCATGTCGCGGCGGAAGTCCTTGAAAGGACTCTTGGTCCATCCCTTACCCTTCTCCTCGTTGGAGTAGAAGGCTGTCCAAGTGAAGTTACCCTGAACAAACCAGTTGCTCCAGAAAGAATTGGTGGCAACACTGTACTTCAGTGTAGGATCTGCGGTTTCCTGTGCCTGTGCGGACATGGAAAGACCGGCAAAAGCCAAAGCGATCAATAACTTTTTCATAACCTTTATAAGTTTAACTATCAATAATAAATATCAAAAAAACTTGTTTAACATTCCTTTTCGTTGGCAAAGTTAATAATATTTTTTAAATTGCGCCTTTGTTTCCAACAAAATTATCAAAATTTTTGTATAAAGCCTTTCTTTGGCAAGCTACCGCGTTGCAAAGCCATCCTTTGCCACATGGAGAAAGCATTTCAACAACTTTAGCCGAGCATCTGTTCGATGTCTTTTTGCTTGAAAATGTTGAGCACATTCTTGCCGTCGGGGGTGTACTTGGCGTTTTGGCACTGGAAGAGTTCGTTGACGAGGTTTTCCATCTCCTCATTGCCCAGCACCTGCCCATAGGGAATGGCCGCGGCACGCGCCATGCTCAGGGCCAGCGCATCGTTGACCTCCTGCACGGCCGAGGCGCCCCGTTCCTGCGCACTGGCCACCATGTCGCGCACCAGCGACACCACGTCGATGCCCTCGAGCCCCTCGGGGATGGCGTTGACCGAATAGGTGTTGTCGCCCAGCGGCGACAGGTCGAAGCCCATGGCCGTCATCTCCTCGATGACCTGGCCAAGGGTGACAGCCTCCTGTGCGGTGAGCTGCACGGTCTCGGGGAAGAGGAGCTTCTGCGAGTGCGACTTGCGGGCGGCCAGCTGGCGCTGGTATTTCTCGAAGAGGATGCGCACATGCGCGCGGTGCTGGTCGATGACCATGAGTCCCGACTTCACGGCCGTCATCACGTAGCGGCCCTTGTACTGGTAATGTACGGGCGACTTCTCCGCAATGACGCTCTCCGCCGTCGAGGGAACGGCCGGCTCGGCAAAGAGTGGTTCCTGTTGGGGCTCGGCGGGGCTGCCAAGACCGTCGTAGAGCTGTTGCCACTGGTCGGCCATGCGCGACGTGTGGAGCTCTCCGCCCATGCCGCCGCCCACCTTGCTGACATGCGAGGACGTGGCGGGCGTGGCCTTGAAGGGATTGTACTGGGGGTTGAAGTCGACCTTGGGCAGGTCGGCCTGCCGGGTGGGGTCAAACAGGGGGATGTCGGGCTTGCCCTCCGTGTCGAACTCAATGGTGGAGGCGTCGCTGAACATGCCCACGGCGTCCTTGGTCGCCGCCGAGAGGATCTGCCAGATGGCCTGCTCGTTCTCAAACTTGATTTCGGTCTTCGTGGGATGGATGTTGACGTCGATGTCATGGGCGTCCACATCAAAATAGATGAAATACGGCACTTGCTCGCCTTGGGGCACCAGGCGTTCGAAGGCCGACATGACGGCCTTGCTGAAATAGGGGTGCCGCATGTATCGGCCGTTGACGAAGAAGTATTGCTGGGCGCCCTTCTTGCGAGCGCTCTCTGGCTTGCCCACAAAGCCATGGATGGCGCACACGGAGGTCTCCACATTGACCGGCAGCAGGTCTTGGTTGATGCGCTTGCCGATGATGTCGACGATGCGTTGGCGCAAGCCGCCTGCGCGGAGGTTGAACATCTCCGAGCCATTGCTGCGGAAGGTGAACGATATCTTGGGGTAGACCAGGGCGATGCGCTCAAAGGCGGTGAGGATGTTGTTGAGCTCGGTGGTGTTCGACTTCAGGAACTTCCTGCGCGCGGGCACATTGTAGAAGAGGTTCTCTATCATGAAGTTGGAGCCTTCGGGGCAGGCGCACGCCTCCTGTCCGGTGAAGCGAGAGCCGGCGATGGACAGGTGTGTGCCGATCTCCTCACCGCGCTGGCGTGTCTTGAGCTCCACCTGGGCCACGGCGGCTATCGAAGCCAGGGCCTCGCCGCGGAAGCCCATGGTATGGAGGTTGAAGAGGTCGTCGGCCTGGCGGATCTTTGACGTGGCGTGACGCTCAAAGGAGAGGCGCGCGTCGGTCTCCGACATGCCTTTGCCATTGTCGATGACCTGGATGGAGGTGCGTCCGGCGTCGACCACTAGCACGTCGATGCGTGTGGCGCCCGCGTCCACCGCGTTCTCCACCAGTTCCTTGATTACGGAGGCAGGCCGCTGGATGACCTCACCGGCGGCTATCTGGTTGGCCACCGAGTCGGGCAACAATTGTATAATATCACTCATGACTAAATCCTTTCGCTAAAACAAAAAAACAAATGTGACATGCCTCAAAGCCACGGCAAGAGGCATGTCAGGATGATGACCAGCAGCAGGGCCACGACGGCCATGGAGGGCACCAGCGAGCGGCGCCGCGCCACCTCGCCACGATGGATGCCCAGCCGCAGGTCGGCGCGCGGGCAACCGTCTGGCCGCAGGCTGCTGCCGGGCTGGGGGTCGGGGTCCATGCCCAGCTCACGCCTGGCTTGCGCCTCCAGCCTCCGCAAGCGGTCGCGCCGCTCGTCGCAATAGACCATGGTGTGGCTGAAGCGCCGGGGCTTCGCGGTTTGGAAAAGCAGGTTCATGGGGTCAGGCGTTGAAGGGGCGCTGCATGGCGCACGATGCTCTTGAGCTCGGTGCCCTTGGCCTTGCCGCGCCAGCGGAACACGTCGTCCTTGTCGGTCGGGCGGATGTCCTCAAACCACGCAAAGCGCTCAAGTTTCAACTTGGCAGGCGGTATCTGCGTCATCGGGTAGAGCGTGGCCTGCACCTTGTTGGTCCAGATGTGGTCGAGCTTCCGCTGGGGTGAGATGTACATGCGCATGGTGTCGGTCTCCATGTAGTTGAGCCCGATGAGCGTCGAGTCTTTCCCGTCGACGGGGAAATAGACTGAGCGGACGGTGCCCACGGCATCGCTCCGGCGTATGGCGCCATCCTGGAAATAAGCGAACATGTCGCGCGACGACACTTGGTTGTAATGGGTGCTATCGGCCATGGCCTCCACCGACAGGGCCTGCCCGAGGACATGGGCCTCACGCACCGTGGAGTCGTTCATGTAGACCTTGATGACCTCGCCCAGCAACTGCCGCGATCCGTTCCACACGATGGGGTCGCGATACAAGGTCACACACGAGTCCTGCGAGCTGAAGACCAGCGAGTCGCACACCGCCTGGACATCCGCGCGGTAGGCCCTCATGTGTGGGTAGCAGTGCACCTTGCGGTAGACGGAGTCGGTGTTGATGTTGAACGTCTCGATGCGCATCGTGTCAGCGTGCATCCAGAGCGTGTCCTTCTGCGAGTAGTCGGCGGCCAGGGCGTCGCGTGTGGCGAAGCCCATGCCCGTCTTCTCGTTGTAGACCACCTCGCCGCAGGTCAGCGCGTTGCGGTTCTTGGTGTCGACAAAGACCACGTTGCCAAGGCCGTGGTTGCTGCCCGTCTTGCTGTCATAATATAAGGTGTCGCCCGTGATGGTCTTCTCCTGGTTGACGACCGTGGAGCGCCCGAACATCTCGGCCTGGTCGCTCTGCGTGTTGAAGTAAGCGTCCTCGGTGGTGATGACACCATTGTCTCCCCGGATGACGGACGGCCCCTCCTTGCCGTGTCCCCGGTCGGCAGTGTACTTGCCCACCACGTGGGCGCGGGAGCTCCGCGTGTCGTAATAAAGCGTGTCGGTGGAGACATGGTTCTTGGGCGTGCGCAGCTGCACGTCATAGTTGAACTTCGCCAGTCGTGTCTGTGTGTGATACTCCCCCCAGTCGGAGCTCAACTGGCTGTTGGCGTCCACCAGCTTGCCGCCATTGAAGAAGTAGGCGTACTCATACAGCCGGTCATAATTGAGGCTATCGGTGTAGAGCGTCTGTTTCCTGTGCTTGAGCACCACGTTCTCGCGCGCCTCCATCATCTGTCCCTCGCCGTCATACCAGGCGCGCACGCAGGTCAGCGACAGCGTGTCGCCCTGGCGGAAGCGCACATGGCCGAAGGCCTTCACCGAGTTGGCTCCCTGATAGAAATAAGCGCTGTCACAATTGAGGTACGCGCCCTGGTGCATGAACGCCACGTTTCCCTTGGCTATCTGCGCGTCGGGGTTGAGGCCGGCCATGTCGTAGCGCAGCTCATCGGCATGGAGCAGGTAGACCTTGTTGTCCGCCGGTTTCTTCTTGTTCTTGCGGGGGGCAAGGAAGGCTTGCAGGGAACCTATGACAAAGAAGCATAGAGCCATCGTCATGATGACCCTATGCCCGCTATGTGATCTTTGGTGTTGTCTTTTGTTCGCCGTCATTTAATCCATCCCTGATATTGGAAATTACAGTTCTTGTAACGGTCCTTCATCTTCACGTAGGTGTGCTTGATCTTGTCGACCACCCAGTCGGTGAGCACTTTCTCCCGTTCCTTGGCCAAGACCATGTCCTTCATGACCTGGAAGTCCTCGGTGATGGTGGCCTTGTGCCCTTCGACACGCGCCTTCAGCTTGACGATGGCCACCACGGTCTTGCCGTTGCTGCGGTTGACCATCTCGAAAGGCGCGGAGATGTCGCCCACCTTCATGGTGTCGATGGCTCGCGCCACCTCTGTCGGAAGGTCCTTCATCTGGAAGCGCGACGTCATGCCGTCGTTGGTGGAGTTGGACATCAGTCCCTTGTTGTTCTTGGTGTCCTTGTCATCCGAGAGGACGGTCGCCCCGTCCTCAAACGGGAACTTGCCGGCGCGGATGTCATTGGCCACCGAGTCGAGCTGGTTCATCGCCACCTTGATCTCGTCTTGCGACACCTTGGGCTTCAGCAAGATGTGCCGCACCTTGATCTTGTCGCCTCGCTTGTCGATGAGCTGGATGATGTGATAGCCAAACTCCGTCTCCACGATCTTGGATATCTTGTTGGGGTCTGTCAGGTTGAACGCCACGTTGGCAAACGCGGGGTCGAGCATGGCGCGCCCGATGTAGTCCATCTCACCGCCTTGGCGGGCGGAGCCGGGGTCCTCGGAATAGAGGCGCGCCAGGGCTGCGAATGACGACTCGCCTTGGCTCACGCGCTCGGTGAAGTCGCGCAACTGGTTCTTGACGCGGTTGATCTCCTCCTGCTTGATCTTGGGCTGGCGTGTGATGATCTGCACCTCCACCTCCGTGGGCACGAACGGTATGCTGTCGGCCGACATGTTGCGGAAATAGGTTCTCACGTCGGCCGGCGTCACCTTGACATCCTCCACGAGCTTCTTGCGCATCTTCTCGATGAGCTGCTGGTTCTTGAAGTCATCGTGCATCTCGGCACGCATCTCCTTGATGGTCTGCTTCCTGTACTCCTCCAGCTTCTCCTGCGAACCGGCTATCTGTATCCAGCGGTTGAGCTGCTGGTCGATGCCACTCGATATCTCGCTCTCCGACACCTCTATGGAGTCGATGGCGGCTTGGTGAAGAAACAATTTCTGCACGGCCAGTTGCTCGGGGATGGCGCAGTCGGGGTCGGCGCCCCAGGTGATGCCCTCGGCAAGGCCCTGCATGCGCATGGCCTCAACGTCCGACTTCAGGATGGGCTCGTCGCCCACCACCCATATCACCTCGTCGACGACGCTGCTTTCGGGGATGGGCATCTCGGCGCACATCGCCGAGTCGTTGGCGGCCGAGTCGGCCAGAGATGCGGCAGCCACGGCCCCACTGTGGGAGCCTGTCGCAGAACGAAGGCCCAGGGCATCCACGCCCACGCCGGACATGGCCGTCAGCCCGAAAGCCAACATTCCGGCTATGGTATATATCGTTTTCTTCATATGTCAATGCTTATTCACGGTGTTGAGCACGTCATCGTTCACCTTCACTGCAAACTGCTTGCGCAGGTCGGCCACCCACTGCTTCTCCAGGTAGTCCTGGTAGTCGGCCACCACGAGGGCGCGCACGTCCGACAGCTCCTTGGGCGCCTTGAGCACCTTGCCGTAGACGGCCGTGTGGGGATAGTCTTTCATGGGCTTGGCCACCGTGTCGACGCCAAACGCCTCGCGGTCGACGAGGGCGTTGTCGCCCTTCTTGAAGATGCCCTTCTCCACACGGATGCGCAACACCGAGTCGGCGTTGAAGGTCTTGCGGAGCACGTCGGCCCACTTGTCGAACGCCACATCCTTGACCGCGTTCTTCACGTTGGCGATGTCGGCCGCCTCGCGTGTGCGGTAGGCGATGCCCTTGAAACGGGGCTGCTCCCACTTGTAGTCTTTCTTGTGCTTTTTGAAGAAGGCCTCCAGGCCGGCCTCATCCTTCTGGGCCTTGTCCCACACCGTGCGGTTGCTGATCTCATAGAGCAGCAGGCCGTCGTGGTACTCCTGGATGAGGTATTTCAGGGAGGGGTCTTGCTCCTCCATCTGCGCCAGCTTGTCCTTGAGCAGCTCGGCCTTGGTGGTGTGCTCCTCCTTGGCGAGCGTGTCGAGCTTCTGCTCGATGATCTGCTCACGCAGGTTGCGCTGGTCGATAAATCTCATGATGGCGTCGCGCTGGCTCTCGTAGCTGTAGAAGTTCTGGTGTCCCTTCTTGAGGATGATGTGCCATCCGGCCGCGCTCAGCACCGGCTGACTCATCTCGCCGTCCTTCAGCGCCCACGCCTGGTCCTCAAACTCCTTCAGCGTCTGCCCCTTGTAGATCAGGGGCAGCTCGCCGCCATTCTTAGCAGAGCCGGGGTCCTGCGAACACTTCTTGGCCAGCTCGGCAAAGTCGGCGCCGTTCTTCAGCGCCGTGTAGATGGAGTCGATGCGCTGCTTGGCCGCCTTCTGCTCATCGGCTGACGCCCGCTGGCCGACGAGCAGCAGGATGTGCGCCACCTTGACCATCCCGCCATTGTTGTCTATCTGCTGTTGCGTCTGCGTGTAGATCTTCTTGGCCTCGGCCTCCACGTCGGCGTCGTCGATCATCGTGGGGCGCACCTGCATGTCGCGATACCCCGCAAACTCCGTCTGGAACGACTTCAGCGTGTCAAGGTGCGCCGCCTTGGCCGCTTCCACCTTCAACTTATAATTGACAAACAAGTCGACGTAGTCGGCCACGCTCTTCTTGTCGATGACACCGTCAGCGTTGTTCTTATTATAAGAGTACTCAAACTCCGAGCGCGGGATGTCCTTGCCGTTGATGGTCATCACAACGGGGTCGGAAGATTGCGCAAAAGACAAGGTGCCACACATCAGCATGGCGCCCAACAACAGTTTCTTTTTCATGTTTATTTTAAGTGGCTCTCCCTCCGCCCGTCATGGTGGAAGGAGAGCTTGTTATTTCCCTTTCGTTCCGCAGGACACTTACTCGTGACGGCTGTAGTTGGGAGCCTCACTGGTGATGGTGATGTCATGCGGATGGCTCTCCAGCACACCGGCGTTGGTGATGCGGGTGAACTTGGCGTTGTGCAGGTTCTCGATGGTGGCCGCGCCGCAATAGCCCATGCCTGAGCGCAGGCCGCCGATGAGCTGGTAGATGACCTCCTGCACTGTGCCCTTGTAAGGCACGCGGCCGGCGATGCCCTCGGGCACCAGCTTCTTCACGTCCTTGGTGTCGCCCTGGAAGTAGCGGTCGCTGGAGCCGTTCTTCTGCCCCATGGCCTCGAGCGATCCCATGCCACGATAGCTCTTGAACTTACGGCCGTTGTAGATGATGGTCTCGCCGGGGCTCTCCTCGGTGCCAGCCACGAGCGATCCGATCATCACGCAGCTGCCGCCGGCGGCCAGGGCCTTCACGATGTCGCCCGAGTAGCGCAGGCCTCCGTCGGCAATCAGGGGCACACCGGTGCCTTCCAGCGCCGAGCAGACGTCGTAGACGGCGCTCAGCTGGGGCACGCCGACACCCGCCACGACACGCGTCGTGCAGATGGAGCCCGGGCCGATGCCCACTTTCACGGCGTCGGCGCCGTTGTCCACCAGGTATTTGGCTGCCTCACCCGTGGCGATGTTGCCCACCACGACGTCAAGGTTAGGGAATGCGTTTTTCACCTCGTGCAGCTTGCCGACGACGCCCGCCGAGTGTCCGTGCGCCGTGTCGATGACGATGGCGTCGACACCGGCGTCGACCAAGGCCTGCGCCCTGTCGAGCGTGTCGCGCGTGACACCCACACCGGCGGCCACGCGGAGGCGGCCCTTCTCGTCCTTGCAGGCGTTGGGCTTGTCCTTGGCCTTGGTGATGTCCTTGTAGGTGATCAGGCCCACCAGGTGGTTGCCGGCGTCCACCACCGGCAGCTTCTCGATCTTGTTCTCCTGCAGGATTTGCGCCGCGGCGGCAAGGTCTGTCTTCTGGTGTGTGGTCACCAGGTTCTCACTTGTCATCACCTCGTCGACCTTCTTGTCCATGCTGCGCTCGAAGCGCAGGTCACGGTTGGTGACGATGCCCACCAGGTGGTTCTCCTCGTCGACGACGGGTATGCCCCCGATGTGGTATTCGTGCATCATGCCCAGCGCATCGGCGACGGTGCTTCCGCGGCGGATGGTGACAGGGTCATAGATCATGCCGTTCTCGGCACGCTTGACGATGGCCACTTGGCGCGCCTGCTCCTCGATGGACATGTTCTTGTGGATGACACCGATGCCGCCCTCACGCGCGATGGCGATGGCCATCGACGACTCGGTCACCGTGTCCATGGCCGCCGTCACAAACGGGACGTTCAGGTCGATGTGGCGGGTGAAGCGCGTCTTCAACGTCACTTCCTTGGGCAACACCTCAGAATAAGCGGGAATCAACAGGACGTCATCGAAAGTAAGGCCGTCCATTACAATTTTATCTGCAACAAATGATGACATAAATGTAACTTTAGGAATTTATTGCGTGCAAATTTAGCAATAAAATTCCACTTACGCCGCCATCAACAATGATTTTCTTTCTTGTTTAATGCTATTTAACGTGCGCCTGTCCGCCCCCTTGCAGGGCGGATCGCGTCAGTTGGCCATTTCGGAGAAGAACTTGATGAACACCAGCCTAACCTTCTCCTCTGCCGTCAGGCCGTCGTCGTCGTCATAGATGTCCACCTCGTCGATGGCCTTGTCGATGTCATCGTTGTCGCTCTCGCGGAAATAGTCATAGATGTCGGCCATCTCGTCCGGGTCGATGACCTCGTCATCGTTGAGGTAGTAGTCGATGTTGACCTTGATGCCACTGTTGACGATGGCTTCAATGTCGGTGAGCAGCTCGTCGAAGGTGTAGCCCTGCGACCGGGCGATTTCCTCCAGAGGTATGCGCTTGTCGATGAGCTCGATGATCTTCTGTTTCCTCATCGACTTGTTGGGCAGGCTGATGACCCGCATGATGTCGGTGCGCTTGATGTCGTTCTCGTCGCAGTATCTCTTGATCAGGTCGACGAACGGCTTGCCGTACTTCTTGGCCTTGCCCTGCCCCACGCCTTGGATCTGCTGCAGCTCCTCCAGGGTCACCGGGTAATTGGTGGCCATCTGCGTGAGCGAGATGTCCTGGAAGATGACGTAGGGCGGCAGGTTGTGCTTGCGCGCCTCGTCCTTGCGCAGGCCGCGCAACATACCGAACAGCTCCTCGTCAAGGGCGCTCGACACGCTGTCGCCGCCCTCGTCGGTCTCGTCAAACTCGCGGTCGGCGACGACCATGAACGGTGTCGGCTCCTGCAGGTAGCGACGGCCCTCGGCGGTGAGCTTCAGCAACCCGTAGTTCTCCACGTCCTTGCGGAGGTAATGGGATATCATGGCCTGGCGTATCACGGGGTTCCAGATGGTGGGGTCCTCCTCGTTGATCTTCTCGCCGGCGCCAAACTCGGGCAGCTGGTCGTGGCCGTGCCTCACGATGTTGTCGGTGCGGCGGCCCCTGGCGAAGTCGATGACGTATGACTGGTCGAAGTTCTCCTTCACCGCCCTGACGGCGCTGAGCACGACGAGCAGCGCCTCCTGCGCCTCCTTGGGCTTCTTGGGGTGCTTGCAGTTGTCGCAGTTGTCGCAGTTGTCTTTCGGGTAGTCCTCGCCGAAGTAGTGGAGCAGCATCTTCCTGCGGCAGATCGACGACTCGGCGTAGGCCTTCGTCTCCTGCAGCAGCTGGCGGCCGATCTCCTTCTCGGCCTCGCCCTTGCTGTCCATGAACTTCTCCAGCTTCTTCAGGTCCTTGGGCGAGTAGAAGGCGATGCAGACGCCCTCGCCGCCGTCGCGCCCCGCGCGGCCAGTCTCCTGGTAGTAGCCCTCCAGGCTCTTGGGGATGTCGTAGTGGATGACGAAGCGCACGTCGGGCTTGTCGATGCCCATGCCAAAGGCGATGGTCGCCACGATGATGTCGATCTGCTCCTTCAGGAAGTCGTCCTGCGTCTTCGTGCGCACCTCGGTGTCGAGGCCGGCGTGGTAGGGCGCGGCCTTGAAGCCGTTGAGCTTCAGCTTCTGCGCCAGCTCCTCCACCTTCTTGCGCGACAGGCAGTAGATGATGCCGCTCTTGCCCTCCTGCTGGCGCAGGAACCGGATGATCTGGCTGTCGGTGTCTTCCTCGCTCACCTTCTGCCTGACCTCGTAATAGAGGTTGGGGCGGTTGAAGGAGCTCTTGAACTCCTTGGCGCCGACGATGCCGAGGCTCTTCTTGATGTCGGTGCGCACCTTGTCGGTGGCGGTGGCCGTGAGGGCTATGACGGGTATCCGGCCGACGCCCCGGTGGCGGGCTATCTTGTCGATGGTGGGCCTGATGTTGCGGTACTCGGGGCGGAAGTCGTGGCCCCACTCCGAGATGCAGTGGGCCTCGTCTATGGCAAAGAAAGAAATCTCAAACGACTCGAGAAACGCGAGGTTGTCCTCCTTGTTGAGCGACTCGGGCGCCACGTAGAGCAGCTTGGTCCTGCCCGTCTGCACATCCTCCACGACGCGGTTGAGGGCCGCCTTGTTGAGCGAGGAGTTCATGTAGTGGGCCAGCCCGTCGATCTCCGACAGGCCGTTGATGACGTCGACCTGGTTCTTCATCAGGGCGATGAGCGGCGAGACCACGATGGCCGTGCCCCGCATGAGCAGCGAGGGCAGCTGGTAGCAGAGGCTCTTGCCTCCGCCGGTGGGCATGAGGACAAAGGTGTCGTTGCCGTCCATGAGGTTGCGGATGACCGCCTCTTGGTCTCCCTTGAACTTGTCGAAGCCGAAATACTGCTTCAGTGGTTGGATCAGATTGTCTTTCATTGTGGTTGCAGTGACTTATGGGCGGCTATTCATCGTACCGCCCTGATGGCAGCCGGCCTGTCAGGCCGACTCCACGCGTTGTTCCATATGCGCCTTGTCGAGTTGCGCCTTGGCATAGTCGAGCGTCACCTCAAACTTCTTGATGCGGCGCGAGGGCACGTCGAACATGGCGTCCATCATGACCGCCTCGACGATGGAGCGCAGGCCGCGGGCGCCCAGCTTGTACTCCACGGCCTTGTCGACGATGAAGTCGAGCGTCTCGTCGGTGAACGTCAGTGCGATCTTGTCCATCTCAAAGAGCTTCACATACTGCTTGACGATGGAGTTCTTGGGCTCCACCAGGATGCGCCGCAGGGCGTCGCGGTCGAGGGGGTTGAGGTGGGTGAGCACCGGCAGGCGGCCGATGAGCTCGGGGATGAGGCCAAACGACTTCAAGTCCTGCGGCAGGATGTACTTCATCAGGTCGCTCTTATCGATGTTGCGCACGGCCTGCACCGAGTTGTAGCCGACGACGTGGGTGTTGAGGCGCTGCGCGATCTTGCGCTCGATGCCGTCGAACGCCCCACCGCAGATGAAGAGGATGTTCTTTGTGTCGACGTGTATGTAGTCCTGGTCGGGGTGCTTGCGGCCACCCTTGGGCGGCACGTTGACCATCGTGCCCTCGAGGAGCTTGAGCAGGCCCTGCTGCACGCCCTCGCCGCTGACGTCGCGGGTGATGCTGGGGTTGTCGCTCTTGCGCGCTATCTTGTCGAGCTCGTCGATGAAGACGATGCCGCGCTCGGCGGCCTCCACATTGTAGTCGGCCACCTGCAGCAGGCGGCTGAGGATGCTCTCCACGTCCTCGCCCACATAGCCGGCCTCGGTGAACACCGTGGCGTCGACGATGGTGAACGGCACGTCAAGCAGCTTGGCGATGGTGCGCGCCAGCAGGGTCTTGCCCGTGCCGGTGGAGCCCACCATGATGATGTTGCTCTTCTCGATCTCCACGCCGTCGGCGTCGGCCGGCTGCAGCAACCGCTTGTAGTGGTTGTAGACCGACACGGCGAGGGTGCGCTTGGCGTCGTCCTGCCCGATGACATACTGGTCGAGATAGTCCTTGATCTCACGGGGCTTGGGCACCTTCTTCTTGGGCTTGTAGGCCGCGGGGGCCTTGCCGCCATGGGCCTGCTCGTCGTCATCCTCGGGCAGGTCGATCACCCCCGTGGTCTTCACGATGCTGTAGGCCTGCACGGCACATTCCTCACAGATGTACCCGTTGAGCCCGTTGATGAGGAGCCGCACCTCGTTTTCGCTTCTTCCGCAGAAGCTGCAGCATTTCTTCGTTGTCTTCATTGCTTGGTTATCACTTCTTTCTTGTCAGCACCGCGTCGATCATGCCATACTCCTTGGCCTCCTCGGCGGTCATCCAGTAGTTACGGTCGCTGTCCTGCCACACCTTGTCGTAGGGCTGGTGCGAGTGGTTGGAGATGATGGTGTAGAGCTCCTTCTTCATCTTCAGGATCTCGCGCGCCTCGATCTCGATGTCGGAGGCCTGGCCTTGCACGCCGCCCAGCGGCTGGTGGATCATGACGCGGCTGTGGGGCAGCGCCGAGCGCTTGCCCTCGGCGCCCGACACGAGGAGCACGGCGGCCATCGAGGCGGCCATGCCGGTGCAGATGGTGGCCACGTCGCTCGAGATGAACTGCATGGTGTCGTAGATGCCCAGGCCGGCCGTCACCACGCCGCCCGGCGAGTTCACGTAGATGGAGATGTCCTTGCTGTTGTCCACGGAGTCGAGGTAGAGCAGCTGCGCCTGCAGCGTGTTGGCGGTGTAGTCGTCGATCTCGGTGCCGAGGAAGATGATGCGGTCCATCATCAGGCGCGAGAACACGTCCATCTGCGTCACGTTGAGCTGGCGCTCCTCCAGGATATAGGGGTTGAGATACTGGTTCTGGGCTTTCACCACGTCGTCGAGCACCATGCCGTTCATGCCAAGGTGCTTCGTGGCATACTTTCTGAAGTCGTTGTTCATCTGTAATCTTTCCTTTTATATAAATAAGACGAAAATAGCAGTTTCCACCTTTCCTTGAAGCTTTCGTCCGCAAAGACCGTGCCATTGTCCGTCGGCTTTCTCTGCCTATTCTATGACAAAGATAATAAAAAACCTCGAAAAGACAACGCTAATAAGTGTTTTTTCTTCAAAAGATATCCAAAATAACCCAAAATCCCATGGCGCGGTAACCTTGCCTCACTCAGTTGTCGCATCGGGGAGAAACAAAAGGGACATCACTTATGGCGCTCGACTTTAGGGAAGACAACTCGGACAACATTGACAACTTTTTACAACATTACAGGGGGGAGCAATCCAACCATCAGCCAACCCCACCAGCATTTGGGCCGGCGGCCCAACAAGAGGTTGTCCCCGTTGCCGACCCGTTGGAGAAAGCACTGAGGGTTGTAAAAGGTTGTCTAAGTTGTCTAGGTTGTCTTAAAACAAAACACTTGACACTTATGAAGCGAAGGGGGATAAGACAACTCGGACAACATTGACAACTTTTTACAACCTTCCGAGGGGAGCCAATCAACAGTGAGGGTTGTTAAAGCTTGCGAAGGTTGTTTGGGGTGTCTTCTCTCATGACGGGTCTGCACGAAGCAATTGGCCTGATGCGTTGACTCGTTGTCGTGATTTTTGGCGAAAAAAGTTTGTCCTCGTTTTTTGTCATGCGACGCACCATGCTTGTGCCTTTACCCGAAGGAGGAGACCATCGGTTCGGGGCGGCCCACCGCTACAGCTCCACGCTCTCCAGGCGCAGGCGGATGGTGCCGGCGGGCACGCGGGCCGTCACCTCGTCGCCCGCGCGCTTGCCAAGCAGGGCCTGGGCGATGGGCGACTTGATGGAGATCTTGCCCTCACGGAGGTTTACCTCATGGGGGTTCACGATGGTGTAGGCCATCGTGCGGCCGTTGGCGAGGTTGGTGATCGTGATGCGGCTCAGCAGGCCCACGCAGTCGGCATGGAGCCTCGACTTGTCGATGACGCGCGCGTGCTCGAGCACCCGCTGCTTGAAGCGGATGCGACCGAGCAGGCGCCACTGCTCGCGACGCGCGGCGCGATACTCGAAGTTCTCGCTGAGGTCGCCCTTGTCGCGGGCCTCGGCGATGGCGTCGCGCACACGCGGCAGCTCCACCTGCTCCAGCTCGCGCAACTCGGCCACGAGCTCATCGTAGCCTTCCTGTGACATGTATTCCATCTGGTAACGTTATGGTTTTCGGTGTTCGTTATGCAAAGTTAGACAATTTTCCTCCGCAACAACTATTTTTGCACGAGATTTTTCAGTGCGTAAAGTGGGATGAGGTCTATCCTGCAGTCATCCTTCAACATGTTTTTGACATGCTGCGGCAAACGTACGCAACTTTTACTGATTTCCAACGAATTACATGATAAAAATGCTAAAAATCAAAGAAATAAATGACCACAAATTGCTAAAAGTCAAAGGTTAAAACATCGAAATATTGCTAAAAGTCAGAGATTAACAATCAGCCATTGGGCCGGCGGCCCAACAAGAGGTTGTCACCGTTGCCGACCCGTTGGGGAAAGCACTGAGGGTTGTAAAAAGTTGTCTGGGTTGTCTAGGTTGTCTTAAAATCAAAACAACTGACACTTATGGAGCAAGGGGGGATAAGACAACTCAGACAACCTTGACAACATTTTACAACCTTCCGAGGGGAGCAATCCAACCATCAGCCAACCATCTTCCAACCCCATCAGCATTTGGGCCGACGGCCCAACAAGAGGTTGTCACCGTTGCCGACCCGTTGGGGAAAGCACTGAGGGTTGTAAAAAGTTGTCTGGGTTGTCTAGGTTGTCTTAAAATCAAAACAACTGACACTTATGGAGCAAGGGGGGATAAGACAACTCAGACAACCTTGACAACATTTTACAACCTTCCGAGGGGAGCAATCCAACCATCAGCCAACCATCAGCCAACCATCTTCCAACCCCATCAGCATTTGGGCCGACGGCCCAACAAGAGGTTGTCCCCGTTGCCGACCCATTGGGGAAAGCACTGAGGGTTGTAAAAAGTTGTCCGAGTTGTCTTCTTTTACCCATCCCAATCGACGCCACCCGCCAAAAATGAAAAAAAATACACCCCCCTAAAAAACACGCCCCAACCCGTTCTATTTCAGAAAAATGTGTTACCTTTGCACCCAATAGGTGTTCTTGGGGAGGAAACGGAACATCACAGACACTCTGTCGCATGGTTCATGCGACAAACGGGGGGACCGTAATGAAGGGATGCCGATGATGCTACGACGACGCCACAAACCGTGCCGCATGGGACGGTGGGAAAACGGGATAAGTCACACCTTAATATAATTAATATAAATAGAGGAACTATAACCATCAACAACATGAAAATCAAAACAATTCTTGGCATTGCCTTGGCTGCCGGAAGCCTCGCTTCCTGCTCAGTGGAGGACAATGACACCGTTGCCGACAACGTGAAGGAGAACTACACACGAGAGTTCATCAAGCAGTTTGGCACCATCAACCCCAATCAGGACTGGAGCGTGGTGGAACAGAAGAGTATCACAGTGAACCTGCCCAAGGCTTCGCACGTGCAGGTCTTCGAGAAGCAGGGCGACGAGTTCCGCCTGGCCGCCGACTACGAGGGCGTGACGAAGCAGACCATCACATTCGATGGCATGGAGGGTGACAACACACCGTTCCTGGTGTACATCGACAGCGACGCCGCATACGCCGTGGAGAACGGTGGGACGCTCACCGTCGGATCAGCAACAAGCGGTCCCAAGCGCGCAACTAAGATTCCCAGCGACTGCAAGTGGATTACGCGCGGTAACAAAACCATAATCACACTGTCGTCTACAGAAAGTGTCATGAAAATCCTGGCTGAGAATAACGGCAAGGATAACAGCGGCTACCTCGACAAGATTCCCGCTGGCAACCGCGGATTGGTTCAAAACACTGACCCCATCAGCTTCTACCCCTTGTATTGGAACTCAAAGAACAAGCATGTGGCCGGCATCTACTATAACGACGAAACCACCAACCAACTCGTGCATATCCCCGTATATGCCGACAAGGCTGACACCTACAAGGACGATGCTGACAAGGAAGACTTGTGCTTCTATACTACAAATAATACTCTAAAAGATTATCCCGCCGAAACGGATGCTGAAGACTGTTGGAAATTCACGCATACATATAACTATGCGTTAATTACCCGTAAATGGAACGTATCCTACGAGGAGAACTTTAAGTTCTATAGCCGTCCCTACACCATCACACCCACGAAGAGCCTCGCCGCAGGTATCTATGTGGAGGTTAACGGCCACAAATACTATTCTGACCCGAACCTCAACGACGGAAAGAATTTCTTTGCTATCAGACCCGTAACAGAGGGCAACGGGAGCGATAAAACCTATACCTACCTCTGCTTCGACGATCCCGACGACAACGATTACACAGCTGAGGGCGACCACGACTTCAACGACCTGGTGCTCTACACACCGCGGCAAATGACACCCGTCACACGCAACGAGACTGAGTGGACCATTGCCTGCGAGGACCTCGGCGGCACGTTCGACTACGACTTCAACGACCTCGTGTTCCGCGTGACACACGTCGCCGGCAACGACTACGCACGCATCTACCCGGTGGCTGCCGGCGGCACACTGCCCGCATACCTCTACTACAATGACAAGCCCATCTCCGAAGAGTGGCACAGCCACTTCGGCCACAGCGGTTACGAATCCAACGTGATGATCAACACAGGCAAAGGTTCTGAGGAGCACGGCGTGAAGACCATCCTGGTGAAGGATCTGCCCACAGACTGGAGCATCACCGCATTCTCCAAGACGGACGGCGGCTTGAACATCAAGGTGAAGCGCGCTGACAACACATGGACAACCGTCACCGGTCCCGAGAAGGGCGCCGCTCCGCAGATGCTCATCCTGCCCTACGACTGGCAGTGGCCCACCGAGCTGACACGCATCACAACAGCTTATCCCGACTTCGGCACATGGGGTGAGAACTACCAGAGCAGCTCTTGGGTGAACAACAAGGTCTCTGACTACATCATCACCGGTTTCGGTGAGAAGGAGATTACCTCCATCGGCCAGAAGGAGTACTCCGTGAAGTAACCACTCGCTAACATACACACACGGCGAAGCCCCGTGCAGCAGCGCACCATCATGCGCCCTGCACGGGGCTTCCTGCGTTTTCGCCCCCCTACACATATACTTCCCAAGGACTCCTCCAATTCCGCACCATCACCCCAGCAGGTGCCCCGCAGATGCCCCTGTAAGGGGCGCATAATTAAACAGAAACGTCTATTGAATTAGCGAATTAAAATACAATGCCAAAACGTAGGGGCCGCTCGACTTTGTCGCTTGCGTCAGCAAGAGACCCTACGCTATATTATGCCGTCCCTATGGGTAGGGTGTTCAAAATCCGAATATTTTTCGGACACGACTTTTGCTAAATTTCACGACTTAAGTTGTTGTGAATGAGATATTTATATTTTGCAAATTATAGCGAAATATG
>CAVBFJ010000052.1:0-19984 GCA_963594895.1 bacterium
GAGGAGAAGCAGAAATATTTGCGTAGCGTATACGAGACCGTTTACCTTCGGGATGTGTTGCAACGCAACAGTTTGCGGAACGCCGAAGGCATGCGTGAACTGGTAAAAGTGCTGGCCTCGACAATGGGAAGCAGCACCAATACACAGAGAATATCCAACACCTTTCGTTCGGCAGGAGGTATGGATATTGGCAACAGCACCATAACCAAGTATATAGAGCATTTGGAAGACTCCTTTATCATCAGTGAAGCCTTGCGCTATAATGTGAAGGGAAGAAGGTACATCGGTACAGAAACGAAGTACTACTTTGAGGACACGGGCATACGCAATGCCATTGTGGATTTCCGCCAAATAGAGTTTACGCACATTATGGAAAATGTGGTGTACAACGAACTGCGCCGTTTGGGTTACAGTGTGGATGTGGGGCAAGTGGAAGTGTTTCGAAACGATGCCGAAGGAAAAACCATGCGCAGCAATCTTGAAATTGACTTCGTGGTAAACAAGGCTGACGAGCGACTCTATATCCAGTCGGCATTCTCGTTGCCCGATCATGACAAGGTGGTCCAAGAAGAAGCCTCCCTGCTCAATGTCCCCGACGGCTTCCGCAAAATAGTCATCGTGGGCGACCGTGGACACTCCAACTACGATGATGAAGGAATCCTGCTCCTTAGTTTGCATGATTTCCTGTTAAAGGGAATTGATGCATTGGCTAAAAGGTAATACCCATTGAGCGTCACTTTTTCTGCATGAAGGAGACGCTCATTTTCCGTCTTGTTGCATTTGCTTGCATTTTGTTTCTTTGAAAAACATACTCAAAAGTATGATTGGTAAACCATCTTGAACCTTTATGCTTGGTTATGGTTTCTTTGTTTTATCCCGCGTCTGTTAATCTTTCCTAATTCCGCGCCTTTTGTGGCGCCGCCGCACGCCATTTCTGCCCATTTCTGCCTAACTTTGAGGAGACAATGGAACACTAAACCCTATGATTATGAAACAAGCCCCGAGATACCTCTTGCTCATCCTCGCGTTGTGGGCGCCGCTGCTGTGCGGCCTGACACGCGCTGACAACCTTGACGTGCTGGAGCAGCGCCTGCGCGACAACCGGCAGATACAAGAGAAAGTGTATGTGCACACCGACAACAACTGCTACTTCATCGGCGACACCCTCTGGTACAAGGCCTACGTGGTGCGCGCCGACGACCTGCACCCCACCAACATGAGCAAGATGCTCTACGTGGAGCTGCTGGCCCCCGACGGCGTGGTCGTCGACCGCCAGCGCGTGGTGGTGAGCGACAAGAACTACACCTGCGGGCAGTTTGCCCTGAAAGACAGTCTCTACAGCGGCTACTACGAGCTGCGCGCCTACACGCGGTGGATGCTCAACTTCAACGTCACCTCCCGCCCCTACACGCGAGACGACCGCGCGCTGTTCTACGACTACCAGATGGCCCGCGACTACTATCGCGACTGGGAGGGGCTCTACAGCCGTGTCGTGCCCGTCTACAGCCGTCCGCGCGAGGCCGGCGACTACGACGGCAAGTACATGTACGCCCGGCCCAAGCGCGAGGTGCCCTTCGTCAAGAAAGACAAGCTCCTCTGCACCTTCTTCCCCGAGGGTGGCACACTGGTCAAGGGGCTGACGAGCCGTGTGGCCTTTGAGGTGACCGACCAGGACGGCCAGGCCCTCACCCTCACCGGGACGCTCGACGGCGCCACCGCCGTGAAGAGCGGCCACATGGGCCGCGGCACCTTCGCCTATACGCCCAGCGACAAGGGCGGCCGCGGCGAGGTCTCCTTCACCTGGAACGGCGGCACCCACACCTTCAAGTTGCCCAAGGCCGAGGACGCCGGCGCCGTGGTGGAGCTGCAGAACCCCGACTTCGACGGCGACAAGCAGAGTCCCACCTTCGCCCTGCGCAGCCAGGGATGCGCGCCGGCTGCCTACGCCGTGCTGTGCCGCGGCCGCCTGATGGCGTTCGAGCGCCTGCAGGGCGCCACCTCGGTCACGCCCGACGTGAGCCAGCTTGCCACGGGCGTCAACGAGCTGATGGTGTTCGACGCTGACGGCAACGTGCTGGCCTCCCGCCCCTTCTTCGTCAACCACCACGACATGGCCACGCCCCTGCGCGTGACCACCGACAAGACCGACTACAAGCCCTATGAGCCCATCCTGCTCTCCGTCGCCGCCACCGACGGCACGGCGGGCCTGCCCGTCAGCGTCTCGCTGCGCGACACACGCACCGACGACAGCTCCTACAGCGACGGCGACATGCTCACCGACCTGCTGCTCTCGAGCGACCTCAAGGGCTTCATCGCCTCGCCAGCCTACTACTTCGAGAGCGACGACGCCACCCACCGCCGCGACCTCGATGTGCTGCTCCTCGTGCAGGGCTGGCACAAGTACACGCCGCTCCGCGAGGTGAAGAACCAGGTGGGCCTCGGGCGGCTGGCCTTCGAGCGCCTGCGCTACACCCCGGAGACCACCCTCACCATCGAGGGCCGCGTGCGCAAGCAGCTCAGCGTGCAGATGCTCGAGCCCGACCAGGTGGATGGCCTCGCCTCGCCCAAGAGCGTGTCCGAGCAGATGGTCGATGAGGCCATCAACGCCGTCAGCGAGGGCGGCCTGACGATGAGCGGCTGGGCCGCTGGCAAGGACGTGTCGGAAGGCAGCGCCGAGGACACCGAGAACACGCAGCCCGACGGCAGCTCGCAGACAGACACCGAAGCCGACGACACCGGAGCCGACGCCTCCGACGGCAGCTACCTCGGCGTCAACCAGAAGTCGATCAAGCGCGAGGTGCTCGTCGAGGCCGAGATCGAGAAAGACGGCATGAGCGCCGGCAGCGTGCAGATGTCGCACGACGGCGGCCGCTTCCTCTTCGAGATACCGCCCTTCTACGGCAAGGCCGTCCTCTTCCTCACGGCCTACGACCGCAAGGACTCGCTCAAGCGCTGCATCGGCTCGACGGAAGACAAGCACCGCTTCGACGAGGAGTGGTATCCCGACTACTACGTGACGCGCGACATCTTCTACCCCGTCTTCGCCCATCCCTACAGCTACTACCAGACCCACCTGCCCGACCTGCCCGCCTCGGTGGAGATCGGCGAGGACAGCATCGACAACAGCTTCGGCGAAGGCCGCACGCTCCGCAACGTCAGCGTGAAGGCCAAGCGCCGCACACGCCGCGCCCTCGACTACTCGAAGCCCGCCTATGTGGTCGACGCCTACGACATCTACAACGACGCCACCGACCGCGGACTGTCGTGGGGCGTGGTCAACATGGGCACCTTCCCGCCCGTCGCCGCGCAGACCGTCTATGGCAACATGAACCGTTACCGCACCTACAACGTGCTGGGAAAGCTCGACAAGTACACGTTCTACACCAACTTCTCGCCCATGCAGTCGATCATCAGGAACCGGCCGGCCACAGCCCTGTTCAAGGACCTGCACCTCAACCGCATCGACTCCATCTGCTTCTACACCGACTTCGAGCCGCGCAACTACACCGACCGCCACACAGAGCAGCTCAACCTCGAGGACATCGTCGTGGTATACAAGACCATCCCCGACGATGGCAAGCGCTACACCTACCGTGACCGCCGCTACATCTTGCCCGGATTTGCCAAGCCCGAGAAACAGTACAGCCCCGACTACAGCCAGCGGCAGCCTGCCGCGCCCACCGACTACCGCCGCACGCTCTACTGGAACCCCAACGCTGTGCTCGACGCCAACGGCGAGTTTCACGCCACGGCCTACAACAACAGCAAGGAGACCCGCGTCAAGGCCTCGGCCGCCGGACAGGCCGCAGACGGCAGGGTGTTCGTGCAGCAGTGAAAAACATGGGCCATTCACTTTGGCAAAACGGGCAAATGTGTTAACTTTGCAACAAACAAGACACGCCATGAGATACCTCGACCCCAAAGCCGACCTCACCTTCAAGAAGATATTCGGCGAACACAAGGACCTGCTCATCAGCCTGCTCAACGCCCTGCTGCCGCTGGCCGACGACGAGCAGATAGAGACCGTGGAGTACCTCTCCCCGGAGCTTGTCCCCGACACCTATGTCGGGAAGAACAGCATCGTCGACGTGCGTTGCCGTGACGAGAAGAACCGCCAGTTCATCGTGGAGATGCAGATGCTCTGGACGGAGGCCTTCAAGCAGCGCGTGCTGTTCAACGCCTCCAAGGCCTTCGTGCGGCAGCTCGACAAGAAGCGCAAGTACGAGCTTCTCCAGCCCGTCTATTCGCTCAACCTGGTCAACGAGGTTTTCATGCCTGGCTATCCCGACGAGTTCATCCACCACTTCAACATCGTCCACGACCTCCACAGCGACGAGGTGATCGACGGTCTTCACTTCACGTTCGTTGAGCTGCCCAAGTTCCAGCCCCATTCGGTCATGGAGAAGAAGATGGCCGTGTTGTGGCTCAAGTTTCTCACCGAGATCGACGAGAACACGCAGTGCGCCCCGCCCGAGCTCCTCGACAACCCCGCGACCTCCAAGGCCTTGAAAGCGGTGGAGGAGTCGGCCATGACGAAGGACGAGCTCCTCGCCTACGAGGACTTCTGGGACAAGCTCGGCGCCGAGCGCCTGCTCTTTGTTGATTCCAACAAGCTCAGCCATGAGCGCGGCCGGGCGGAAGGCCGGGCGGAGAGCTTGGCTGAAGTGGCGAGAAACCTGCTGCAGATGGGCATGCCGGTCGGGGAAATCGCCAAGGCGACCGGACTGACAAATGAAATGATAGACAAATTGCAAGAATAAGAGAGAAAGGGCGGTAATGTGAGTTACCGCCCTGATTTTATGTTTGACTTTCCGTTTTGCTTAAAATGTCTATTTTGAACACCCTACCCTTCGAGGCCCCACCCGAAGCGCGCTTTCTTACCAGCTCCTTGACAACAGGTGCCCCGCAGCCACGGCGGCGAACCCTACGGCCACACTGCCCACGACATAGAGCAGCGACGTCAGGTAGTCGCCGCTCCTCACGAGCGAGCCGCTCTCGTTCATGAATGTGGAGAATGTGGTGAAACCGCCGCAGAAGCCCGTGGTCAGCAGCAGCTTGGCCTGTGGCGACAGCCAGCCGCCAGGCGTGTTGGCGCCCGACAGGAGGCCGATGATGAGGCAGCCCACCACGTTGACGGTGAACGTGCCCAGCGGAAAATTAATGTTAGCGCACGTGGCCAACCACTTGGACACCGCGAAGCGCAGGCCGCCGCCGAAGAAACTGCCTACGCTCACAAGCAACAACTCTTTCATCTGACAAATAGCTTTACATATTATATGTGGTGGTTCTGTAAATTTCCACCCATAATTTAAGGTGTAGGGCCTCACCTGCGTCAGGCGCCCGGGGGGGGCATCGCCCGTTTCCCTCCGTGCAAAGTTACTGTTTTTTTGTCGCCGTGCTCCCTTTGCCGCCCAATATTTTTCGGCAGGGGGCATTGCGGAAAATGTCACACCATTGTAACAAGCTTGCAACCCGCATGTAACACCGTGGGAGTAATTTTGCACCGTCATTAAAACATATGAAGATGAAGGAGAGTAAGAAAAACATTTTGAAGGTGCTGTCTGGCGACGGCAAGAAGAAGAACGGCAAGTTTGACCGCATGGTGCTGTTGCTGGCCTTGCAGAAGATCGACAGCGACCAGTTTGAGTATGACGACGAGGCCGTCTACACCGCCGACAGGCGTTGCCTGGTCTATTGCCTGTCACAGAAAGACAGCGTCACCGTGCCCGAGGGCGTGGAGGTCATTGGCGAGATGGCCTTCCGCCGCAAGAAGAACCTTAAGAACGTCATCCTGCCCACGGGCCTGCAGAAGATCAGCCGCGACGCCTTCTTCGATTGCGACAGGCTCGACGCCGTCTACGTGCCCGCCACGGTCAGCGAGGTGGGCGGCTACGCCTTTGCCGAGTGCGAGGCGCTGAAGACCGTCACCTTCGCCGGCAAGCCCAAGCACCTGTCGCGCCACGCCTTCGAGGACAGCGACAGCCTCTCGCGCGTCGTCGTGCCCACGGGCATGATGGAGGCCTTCCAGAAAGCCCTCCACTACGACGGTGTGGAAGACGAGTATCTCATCGTCGAGGCACAGCCCAAGCCCAAGGGTGGCGAGAAGGGCAAGCGCAAGGTGAACGCTCAAGACAAGCACTAAGGCTATGGTCAAGGCAAGCACTAAGGCCAAGGACGCCGACAAGACGCCGGCCAAGGCCCTGAAGCACCACTATGTGGAGCGCGACGTCAGTTGGATGTACTTCAACCGCCGCATCCTCCAGGAGGCCGCCAAGGACAGCGTGCCCCTGCTCGAGCGCCTCTCGTTTCTCGGCATCTACAGCAACAACCTCGACGAGTTCTTCCGTGTCCGCGTGGCTTCCATCAGCCGCCTGCTCGACGAGCCCTCGCTCGACAAGGACACGCACCACGGGCTCAAGCGCAGCCTGAAGGTCATCAACAAGCTCAACGAGCAGTACAGCCGCGAGTACACAAGCACCGTCGACGATGTCTTCGCCCGCCTGGCTGACAAGGGCATCCGCCTCATCGACGACACCCAGCTCGCCGACCCGCAGAAGGCATACCTCCGGCAGTTTTTCTACGACAAGCTCAACGGGCTTGTCAATCCCATCTGGCTCAGCGAGATGGACAACCTCGCCAGCCTCGAGGACAACCGCATCTACCTCCTGGTGGAGCACCGCGAGACGGCCGACGGCGGCAAGACGCGCTACGCCATCGTCAAGATCCCCGACAAGCAGGTGGGCCGCTGGGTCAACGTGCCGACGGACGTCGCCGGCGAGACACACATCATGTATCTCGACGATGTCGTCCGCCAGTGCCTGCCACTCATCTTCCCGGGCCTGAAGGCCGCCACCTATCGCGCCTGGTCGTTCAAGTTCACCAAAGACGCGCAGATGGAGATCGACAACGACCCCGAGTACGGCACGCTTGAGAAGATCAAGCAGGGTGTCGACAGCCGACGCCACGGCGAGGCCGTGCGCATGCTCTACGACGGCACCATGCCCAAGGAGGCCCGCCGCCGCCTGCTCGACAGGATCGACATCGACGAGCTCGACACGCGGCTGGCCGGCGGCCGCTACCAGAACCACAAGGACCTCATGTCCTTCCCCGACTGCGGGCACAAGGAGCTGAAGTACCCCCGCTGGGAGCACATCATGAAGGGCGTGTTCGCCCAGCCCGACAGCATCCTCGACAAGATACGCGAGAAAGACCGTTTCATCCACGTGCCCTACCAGTCGTTCGACGGATACATACGCGTCCTGCAGGAGGCCGCGCTCAAGCCCGAGGTGAAGAGCATCAAGACCACCCTCTACCGCCTGGCCAAGGACTCCAAGGTCGTCAAGGCCCTCATCTCCGCCGCCCGCAACGGCAAGAAGGTGACGGCCGTCGTGGAGCTGCTGGCCCGCTTCGACGAGGAGAGCAACATCAAGTGGAGCCGCCGCATGCAGGAGGAGGGCGTCAATGTCATCTTCGGCGTCGAGGGGCTGAAGGTCCACTCCAAGCTCTTGCTCATCGAGTCGAAGAAGGGCGACATAGCCTGCGTCGGCACCGGCAACTTCCACGAGGGCAACGCCAGGGTCTACACCGACTACATCATGATGACCGCACGCCGCGGCATCGTGCACGAGGTGGCCGAGGTGTTCCGCTTCATCGAGCACCCCTACATCCACCCCCAGTTCCGCGAGCTCATGGTGTCGCCCAACTCGATGAAGCGGCGCCTGCTCCGCCTCATCGACGTCGAGATAGCCAACGCCAAGGCGGGCAAGGAGGCCTGGCTGAAGATGAAGGTCAACCACATCACTGACAAGGACATGGTGGCCAAGCTCTACGAGGCCTCGATGGCCGGCGTCAAGGTCGGCATCGTCATCCGCGGCAACTGCTCGCTCGTCACCGGCGTGCCCGGGCTGAGCGACAACATACGCTGTGTGGGCATCATCGACCGCTACCTGGAGCATGCGCGCATCATCATCTTCTGCAACGGCGGCAACAACAAGTATCTCATAGGATCGGCCGACTGGATGCCGCGCAACCTCCTCAGCCGCGTGGAGGTCTACACCTCGGTCTACGACCCCGACATGCGCCGCGACCTGATGCGCACCGTCGACTACGGCTTGCGCGACACCACCAACGGCCGTGTGGTCGACGGCTCCGGGGGCTGCGAGCTCCAGCCCGGCGAACCGTTCCGAAGCCAAGAAGAATTGCAAAAGGCTTATGAAGAAGAAAAGTGACAACCGCACCCGCCCCGCCGCCCCGGAGGCCACGGGGCAGGCGCCCGACCAGTGCTACAACGTCGCCGCCATCGACGTCGGGTCCAACGCCGCCCGCCTGCTCATCAAGCATGTGGAGTGCGACCCCGGCGGCCAGCGCCATGTCTCGAAGCTCATGTTCCTGCGGGTGCCCCTGCGCCTGGGCATGGACGTCTTTGGCAACGGCGAGATCTCCGAGGAGCGCGCCAAGGAGTTTGTGGCCATGATGAAGGCCTACCGCCAGCTCATGAAGGTCTACCACGTGGCGCGCTACCGCGCCTGCGCCACCTCGGCCATGCGCGACGCCAGCAACGGCGCCGACCTCATGCGCCGCATCGAGGACAAGGCCCACGTGAAGCTTGAGATCATCACCGGCGACGAGGAGAGCCGCATCATCTACGACAACCACCTCTGCTGGACGCTTGCCAATCCCGACCATGCCGCCACGCGCTGCTTCCTCTATGTCGACGTGGGCGGAGGATCCACCGAGATCAACTTCATCAAGGACGGCGTCCGACAGTACAGCCACTCGTTCAACGTGGGCACCATACGCCTGCTCAAGGGCAAGGCCAAGGCCAGCGACATACAGGCCATGAGAGACGAGGTGGCGCGCCTGGCCAAGGGCCAGCCCGCCTTCGACATCATCGGCTCCGGCGGCAACATCAACAAGCTCTACCGCCTGGCGTCGAAGCGGCGCAAGCTCGACTACCTGCCCGTCGTCACCCTGCGCGAGCTCCACGCCACGCTCAGCCCCATGACCGTCGAGCAGCGCATGGAGGCCTACAGCCTCAAGCCCGACCGGGCCGACGTCATCGTGCCCGCGGCCGAGATCTTCCTCGCCATCGCCGACGGCCTGAAGGCCAAGCGCATCCTCGTGCCCAACATGGGACTGGCCGACGGCATCATCAACGAGATGGTCGTCGCACAGCATTGAGAAACGATGGGGCGCCCCGGCCTTTCGCCACACCCCATCTCCATTTTCCCCCGGTAATCTTAAACAAGAACCATCATAAGAAGACAATGAGAAAGACTTTATTCTTCTTCCTCAGCCTTTGCGCCGTGGCTTCGGCGCAGGCGCAGACAGTTAAGGTAGGCGGCACGCTCCGTGGCAAATACGAGTATCAAACCCAAGAGAGGGAGGGCCGCTTCGAGGTGCGCACGGCGCGCTTCAACGTCAGCGGCGACATCAACCCCGTCATCTCCTACAAGGCCGAGATCGACCTCTGCGACGAGGGGAGCATCAAGATGCTCGACGCCTACACCAAGATCAAGCCCTGGCGCACGCTCAACTTCACCATCGGACAGATGCGTGTGCCCTTCACCATCGACGCCCACCGCTCGCCCGACCAGCAGTACTTTGCCAACCGCTCCTTCATCGCCAAACAGGTTGGCAACGTGCGCGACGTCGGCGCCCGGTTGGGCTATACCTTCGGCGCCGGCTTCCCCATCGTCGTCGAGGCCGGCCTCTACAACGGGTCGGGACTGACCAACCAGAAGGACTTCTGGAGCAACAGCGTCAACTTCTCCGCCAAGGCACAGCTGCTCCTGCCGTGCGGCCTCGACGTGGTGCTCAGCGCGCAGAAGGTGAAGCCCGACCACAAGACCGTCATGATGTACGACGCCGGTCTGACCTATCACCACCGCGGCTTCATCGCAGAGGCCGAGTATCTCTACAAGCATTACCAGGACGGCGCCTTCCACCCCGTCCACGCCTTCGACGCCTTCGCCAGCTATGACATACCCCTGCGCCGATGCCTCTTCACCAAGGTGTCGCCCCTCGTGCGCTACGACTACATGGGCGACCACAGCGACGGCAAGCGCTACCTCGACGGAAAGGCCAACACCGCCGGACAGCTCATCGTCAACGACTACAAGCGGAGCCGCATCACAGGCGGCGCCACGCTGAGCTTCGACAAGCCCTTCATCTCCGAGATACGCGTCAACTACGAGAAGTATCTCTACCGCCACGACGCCCTGCCCAAGGTGAGCGAGCGCGACAAGATCGTGGTGGAGGTCATGACCAAGTTTTGAGGCCCACGCACATGTAACAGCAATGTAACATCGTTGTAAAACACGTGTAACAAACGTGACCTAATTTTGCAGCGAGTTAGAACCAAACCAATCAAGAGTCAATGGAAACCATTTATCTTTGCATCGTCCTTTTCCTGCTCTGCCTGGCGGTCTTCGACCTGTTCGTGGGCGTGAGCAACGATGCGGTCAATTTCTTGCAGTCGGCAGTGGGCGCCCGCGTGGCCGCCTTCCGCACAGTGTTAATCATCGCATCCGTGGGCGTGGTCCTTGGCGCGGTGCTGTCGTCGGGCATGATGGATGTGGCGCGCCACGGCATCATGATGCCCGACCGCTACTCGTTTCATGAGGTGATGACCATCTTCCTGGCCGTGATGGTGACCGACGTGATCGTGCTCGACGTGTTCAACACGCTGGGCATGCCCACCTCAACCACCGTCTCGCTGGTCTTCGAGCTGCTGGGAGGCACCGCCATGCTGGCCATGCTCAAGGTCATCGCCGACCCGCAGCTCGACTACAGCATGCTGCTCAACTCCAACAAGGCCCTGCAGGTCATCATCGCCATCTTCGTCTCCGTGGCCATCTCGTTTGTCGTCGGCATGGTGGTGATGTGGATCAGCCGCGTGGTCTTCACCTTCAACTACCGCAAGCACTCGCGATGGAGCATCGCCATCTTCGGAGGCATCGCCTTCACCGCGCTCAGCTACTTCATCTTCATGAAGGGTGTGGGATCAAGCCCGTACCTCAGCGAGGGCGTGCGCCAATACATCGATGAGAACACCAACCTGCTGCTGCTCTACACCTTCATCGGAGGCACCGTCGTCATGGAGATCCTCCACCTGTTGAAGGTCAACATCTTCCGCTTCACGGTGCTCATGGGCACCTTCGCGCTGGCCATGGCCTTCGCCGGCAATGACCTTGTCAACTTCATCGGCGTGCCCCTCGCCGGCCTCGACTCCTACCAGGACTACACCGCCAACGGCCACGGGCTGGGCATCGACGGCTTCATGATGTCGTCGCTCATGGAGAGCGCCAAGACACCGCCCTTCTACCTCCTGGCCGCCGGCGTCATCATGATCGTGGCCATGGCAACCTCCAAGAAGGCGCAGAACGTCATCAAGACATCCGTGGACCTGGCCCGCCAGGACGAGGGCGACGAGATGTTCGGATCGAGCAGCGCCGCACGCGCCATCGTCCGCTTCTTCCAGAGCATGGTGGAGAGCGTCGTCCGTATCTTCCCCCTGGGCCTGCGCCAGTGGGTCAACAAGCGCTTCGACGCCAACGACGTGGTGGCCGACGACGACAAGGCGGCCTTCGACGTGGTGCGCGCCGCCGTCAACCTCGTCATCGCATCCATGCTCATCACCTTCGGCACCAACCACAAGCTGCCGCTCTCCACAACCTACGTCACCTTCATGGTGGCCATGGGCTCAAGCCTCGCCGACAGGGCCTGGAGCCGTGAGAGTGCCGTGTTCCGCGTCACGGGCGTGCTGAGCGTCATCGGCGGATGGTTCATCACGGCCGGTGTGGCCTTCCTCGCCTGCGCCCTCGTCTGCCTCTGCATGTGGTTTGGAGGCATCTTCGTGCAGGTGGCATTCATGGCCCTGGTCATCTTCATGCTCATACGCAGCAACCGGCAGTACAAGCGCAAGCAGGCCAGCGCCAAGAAGGACGACGACAGCTTCCGCCTGATGATGCGCACCCGCGACCCGGAGCTCGTCTGGGAGATGCTGCGCAACCATGTGCGCAACACGCAGTCGAAGGTGTGCCGCTTCGCGCTGGAGGAGTACAACAACATCCTCGAAGGATTCAACAACGAGAAGGTGAAGACCCTCCGCGGCAGCGACAAGGCGCTCAAGAAGGAGCTCGACGAGCTCAAGAAATACCGCCGACAGGAGCTGCTGGGCCTCAAGAAGTCGCCCATGGAGATCGCCGTCGAGCGCAACACCTGGTTCCATGTGGGCATCAACGCCGACCAGCAGTACATCTACACGCTGCGCCGCATGCTGCAGCCCATGAAAGAGCATGTGGACAACAACTTCAACCCCGTGCCCGAGGCCTACGTGAGCGAGTACGAGAATGTGCGCCGGCGCGTCAACGACCTGATGAAGATGACGTGCGAGGCCATAGAGACCAACCGCTACGAGCAGTACCGCGGCGTGCTGGCCGAGGCCGACATGTGCAAGGACGAGCTCTCGGTGATACGCAAGGAGCACATCAACCGCATGCAGAAGAACAAGTCGAGCAAGACCATACAGGTCGACATGGTCTACCTCAACCTCCTGCAGGAGACGCAGCAGCTGCTCAGCGTCATGAGACACCAGTTGCGCTCGGCCAAGAAGTTCATGGAGGACTAAGCGCCTGGCGACAATCTTGATGTGGTGACAACCTTGTCGTGACGACAACAGAAGACAATGGGGACAACTTCTTGTTCGGGACTAATCAAGTGTCAAGGCCGAACAGAACGTTGTCCCTATTGTCGTCTTTCGGCACATGGCCGCCAAAGGGCCGTCCCCATGGGCCTCCCTTCCGACAAAAAACAAAAAAGCTGATTGCCGGCATTTGCTTGCGCGGTAATCAGCTTTCTCATGGTGCGGGGCCGGCCCCCTTCAGGCGGCGCCCGTTGTGTTTGCGTTGTTATGCCTTCTTGACATTCTTCTCAGCCAAAGCAGCGCGGCGGCTGCCCAGGATCACGGAGATTTTGCTCTCGGCCTGGCGGTTGGCCATCTCGTTCATTGTTTTGAGTTTGTCGTTCATTGTTACAATCTTTTATCCTTAAACCGATGCAAAGTTACGCAGCGGTGGCCAAAATCATTCGCCACCCATTTGGAAACTTGCCATCCGCCCCATTTCCTTGATGTAAGTCAAAATCCACTCTTGACCTATGTCAATCGCCTCGTTTGGCCTAAAAAGCACTCGTTTGTGCCCCTGTGGTTGACCCATGTCAAGAAACGGCGCATGTTGTCATTTTTATGCAGGAAAACCTTTGGCGGTCTCGTTGGCGGTCGCTACCTTTGCACTCCGCTTTTCGAACGGGCGCTTGCTGATGGCCGCTTCCATTGCGTTGTTTCTCCTTGTGGATAAGCCTTTTGCATCGTGGCCAACAGGCTCTTTTCGACTTGCGGACACCATTATTCATGATTAAAGAAAGGACAAAATGATGATTTACGTAGGTTTCACCGCCATTGTCATGTCCGTGCTCTGCACGATGGGCATCTTGTGCGGCAAGATTGATCTCGGCAAGTAGGCCGATTTCAATCTTTTTTTGTTTTCCGACGTATCCATCCCCGTCTGTTTCCCGTTTCACTCCAATAAACACTTTGCACCCATGGATTATCTTCCCCACGACCCCGCCATCCTCGTCTCGAGCGTCAACCTCTATCTCCGCGACGAGATCTACGACACGCTGGAGGCCCTCTGCTATGCCTACGGCCGCGACCCCGAGGAGCTCAAGGCCTACCTCCGCGCCAACGGTTACCGCTTCGACGAGGCGCAGAGGCAGTTCAAGGAGGACTGACCGGCGGCCCACCGAAGGTTGCAGTTTGACGCGATTGTAACAAAAAGCCGAGCCTTTTGTTGGCATTATCCAATTACTTTTTGTAATTTTGCCAACAAAATTTGATACGATTATGTGCGGAATAGTAGGTTATATAGGGCATCGCAATGCCTATGACATCTTGGTGAAGGGTCTTCACCGATTGGAGTACCGTGGTTACGACTCGGCCGGCGTGGCCCTCATCAATGGCGACGACGAGTTGCATGTCTACAAGGCCAAGGGCAAGGTGAGCGACCTGGAGACGGCCGCCGCCGGCAAGGACTGCTCCGGCCAGGTGGGCATCGCGCACACACGATGGGCCACACACGGAGAGCCCTCCGTGCGCAACGCCCACCCCCATGTCTCGGAGTCAGGCAACCTCGTGCTTGTGCACAACGGCATCATCGAGAACTTCGCGCTGCTGCGCGACCAGCTGACCAACCGCGGATACCACTTCCACAGCGACACCGACACCGAGGTGCTCGTCTATCTCATCGAGTATGCGCAGCAGACGCACCACTGCTGCCTCGCCGAGGCCGTGCGCCTGGCACTGCTCAAGTGCATCGGCGCCTACGCCATCGCCGTCCTCGACCGACGCGACCCGCACAAGCTCGTCGCCGCGCGCAAGGGATCGCCCATGGTCATCGGCATCGGACAGGACAACGGCGAGTTCTTCATCGCCTCCGACGCCACGCCCATCGCCGAGTACACCAAGGACGTGGTCTATGTCGACGACGAGCAGATCGTCGTCTGCCAGCCGGGACAAGCGCTGCAGATCACCGACCTGCGCAACCAGCCCGTCGACGTGTCGGTCAAGCAGATCGACATGGACCTGGACATGCTCGACAAGGGCGGATACCCACACTACATGCTCAAGGAGATCTTCGACCAGCCCCACTGCCTGCGCGACTGCCTGCGCGGACGCCTCTTCGCCGAGGACGACAAGGGCGCCAACGCCGCCTACGACCCCGCCTCGGGCTACGCCGACCCCAATGTGCACAACGACGTGGTGCTCAGCGCCGTGCGCAACAACCGCGAGCGGCTGCTCTCGGCCACACGCTTCATCATCGTCGCCTGCGGAACGTCGTGGCACGCGGGCCTCATCGGCAAGCAGCTCATCGAGCACTACTGCAAGATACCCGTCGAGGTCGACTACGCCTCCGAGTTCCGCTACCGAGACCCCGTCATCTATCCCACTGACGTCGTCATAGCCATCTCGCAGAGCGGAGAGACCGCCGACACGCTGGCAGCCATACAGCTGGCCAAGGAGCGAGGAGCATGCATCTTCGGCATCGTCAACGCCGTCGGATCGTCCATAGCGCGAGAGACCGACACCGGCATATACATCCATGTGGGACCCGAGATCGGCGTGGCGTCCACCAAGGCCTTCACCGGACAGCTCACCTGCCTCATCCTCCTGGCGCTGGCCCTCGGACACACCAAGGGAACCATCGACGAGCGTGAGTATGTCGACATGATACACGAGCTCAACGTCATACCCGAGAAGATCGAGGAGGTGCTCCGCCACAACGACGAGATACAGCTCCTGGCCAAGACCTACACCTACGCCACCAACTTCCTCTACCTCGGGCGCGGATGGAACTACCCCGTGGCCCTCGAGGGCGCACTGAAGCTCAAGGAGATCTCCTACATACACGCCGAGGGCTACCCCGCAGCCGAGATGAAGCATGGCCCCATCGCCCTCGTCGACAACATGATGCCCTGCCTCTTCGTGGCCACACACCACAAGGGATACGAGAAGATCATCTCCAACATGCAGGAGGTCAAGGCGCGTGGCGGACGCATCATCGCCATCGTCTCGGCCAACGACGACGAGGTGCGCAAGATCGCTGACGCCGTCATCGAGATACCCGACACGCTGGCGCCACTGGCACCGCTGCTCTCCGTCATACCCCTGCAAATGCTCGCCTATCACATAGCCGTCGACAAGGGGCTCAACGTGGACATGCCACGCAACCTCGCCAAGAGTGTCACCGTGGAGTGACGCGCGGGCCGGCGACAAACCATATTGATCAGACATGAACAACTACTTTATCATCGTAAACGGCGCTCAGCAGGGACCCTTCTCCATCGCTGAGCTGCAACAGAGAGGCATCAGCTCCGAGACGCTGGTGTGGACAGAGGGCATGGCCGAGTGGACACCCGCTTGGCAGGTTGAGGAGCTGCGCCCCATCTTCTACAAGCAGACGGCTGGCCCTGCGGTGCCCCCGCCCCCACCCGGCTCTTCCGCAGAAGGCGCTCAGTGGACCCAGGCCGCTGGCACACCGCTCCCACAAGGCGCTCCCGCGGGTCCCGCCGGCACGCA
This sequence comes from bacterium, assembly GCA_963594895.1. Classification (GTDB taxonomy): domain Bacteria; phylum Bacteroidota; class Bacteroidia; order Bacteroidales; family Bacteroidaceae; genus Prevotella. The sequence goes on from CAVBFJ010000052.1 coordinate 16,136, forward strand.
GCCCGGGAGTGGCCAGCCTGCCGCCAAGCGCCGCCACAACGGCCGGTGGGCCATCATCGTGCTGGTGGTCGTGGCCCTGCTGCTGGCCTTCACCAACCCGTCGGAGAAGGCGCACAAGCGCGCCATCCTCTCCAACGTCACCAATGGTGTCAGCCAGGTGATGGACAATGGCGACGCCAACCCGCTCACACAGGGTCTCATGGCCGTCGGGCGCATGTTTGCCGGAGGGATGGTGCAGATGGTGCTGGAGCAAAACCTGGAGTACCACAACTACCTCTTCTTCTCCACCACCTCCCTGCACATCGGTTCCCAGGACGTGCGGACCTCAATGGGATTTCTCGGTAATGTCTTCACGGCCAGCAAGGATGATGTGGCCAAGAAGCTGGCTAAGGCCATCTCTGAAGGCTCTGGTGACGATGAGGCTTCCGACGCCGCGGCCGACAGCGAACAGGGCAGCGACCCCGACGTGCAGGTGCAGAGCAATGAGCAAGACTCCATCCTGACCGACGAGACAGGGCGCGCCATCGGGCGGGCCGTGGTGAAGGAGGTGACCAAGACCGTGAAGAAGAAGGTCAGCGAGTCAACCGACAGTGCCACGTCGACCGGCGTCAGCCACGTCATCGACGAGATCGAGAAGATGATAGGATTGTAAGTGGCCGGCGCCGCCACTTGCCACAGATACAGCGTCGCCCCGCCTGAGCTATCAGCAAACCGGATAGCTCGGGCGGGGCGACGCCGTTTCTGTTGTTGTCACGGATTGTGCGATACGGACACGAAGTCGCCCTCTATCTCCACCTCTCCGTTGACACACTGCGCGGGCAGGGTGCACAGGTCGCCCTCCATGAGGTCGCGACCGAGATAGGTCTCCTGCCACATCTGTTGCCCACCCACGGTCTGAGGACCGGCCAGGCGCTGGCCGTACCTGACGCGCAAGCCCTTGCAGCGGAAGCCCGGCGCCGCCACCACCTTCACCGTGAAGGGCTTGAGGCGGTCGGCGGCGAAGGCGTTGAGCGTTTGCCCGGCCACGGTCACCACGGTGCCGTTTCGGCTGGCGGCCGTCACGATGGCCATCGTGGGTGTCCCGGTCCCTGTCGTCGCCGCGCCGCCTGGGCTGGAGGGGCTTGGGCTGGTGCGTGGCGTTGTGCTGTCGTCCACAAGGATGTCATCGACATAAGCCACCCAGTCGGCGGCCAGCCGGTGGGGCGACTCGGCGTCGGGTACGACGACCAGGCTGTGTATGTCGACGCCGTTGGCACTCTTGACGGGGAACACCGCGTCGGCCCAATGGCCATGTGGCACGTCGGTGGCCGAGTAGGCCCAAAACTGTTCGACGTCAGCGCTCTGGCCCGGTCGGTCGTGGCGTTTGCCCAGGCCCACGAGCATCACGCGCCCTCCCTGCGGTCGGTGGATGAGCACGTGGACCACCTTGCCCTGGGGCGTGAGGGCGAACGGCTTGGCGAGATCGATGCGCACACCGTAGATGTTGGAGGCCCAGCGTGAGCGGCGGAAGGCCAGCACGCTGTCGGAGGCGTTGCCCTGCGCGTCGGGGTTGGCGGTGACGGCGGCCTGGCCCGTGAGACGGCCGTCGCGGAAGGGCGACTGCTCCCAGCGGTCGTAGACGCCCACCCGCTGGTAGTCATGGCGCTCGAAACCGATGTGCTGGCCCCGTGCGGATAGGGCGCCCAGGGTGACAAGGAGGAGAAGGAATGGCTTTTTCATGGTAGGTCTTGTTTTTGGGGGGGGGATTGGGCCCATGCCCATTATGCCTAATATTATATGCCCACCGCCTGCCGCATGCGTCAGTAGACGGCGACCTTCTGCAGCAGGGGGCATGCCTTGCTGTCGTCGATGACGATGCGGAGGGCGCGCGCGGTGACGCTCTGGTCGTAGCTGTGGGCCGTGCTGCCGTTGAGGGGTATGATGCGGCGGTAGCCTATGGTTGTCGTCTGGCAGCCGTTGGCCACGCGTTGCCACGTCTGTCCGTCGGCCGACACCTCGATGTGGAAGGCCCTGACACGCTGCCCGCGGGCGATGTGCTCCATGAGGTCCACGTAGTGCAGGACCTGTGGCCGTCGCCACGTGAGGGTGACGGTGGCGCGGCAGACGCTGTCGTCGGTGGCCCAATAGGTGGATGGCTTGCCGTCGGTCAGGTGGCGGACCCCATAGTCGCGTCGGTGGCCCGCCTGGCGTGTGTCCGACGCGGTGATGGTGGCCTTGCGCGCCAGGTCGCGGCCCAGCCGCTGGCGCAAGAGCTGGCCCATCTGTGCCAGTGTGGTGACATCGGCATCGGGCAGCCGGCCGTCGGGGCCCGGCGGGCAGTTGAGGATGAGTGTGGCGTTGCGGCCCACCGTCTCGAGATACATCTGGAAGAGGCGCTCGGCCGACAGGGGGCTCTCGCCCTCGTGCCAGAACCACCCGCGGTTGGTGAGCTTGGCGTCGCTCTCGCCAGCCTCCCAGGCCCATCCGTCCTCCGTGCCATACATGCCGTTGTTCTCCGGTGCGTAGCCCACCTCCTCGGCCGACCAGTTGGTCTCGCCGGCCCATCCTTCCTCGTTGCCGATCCATCGGGCCTCGGCGCCCACACCCCATAGGATGATGTCGGGACAGACCTTGTGGATGGAGTCGCGCAGGTTGGGGATGTCATAATAGGTGGCGCGGTCCACGGTCACCGTGGTGTTGCGGCCGCCATAGTATCCGTCACCGCCATTGGCCCCGTCGAACCACATCTCAAACTGGTCGCTGCCGTAGTGGGCCAGCTCGGCGCACTGGCGGAGGAAGACGTCGTTGACATAGCGGTCGGTGCCATAGTGGAGGTTGTTGCGGTCCCAGGGCGAGACGTAGAAGCCATACTTCATGTGGAGCTGGCGTGCGGCGCGCGCGAAGTCGCGCGGTATGTTGGTCCGGCATCCGTTGTCGTTGCCCGCGCGCACCACGGAGTGGGTGGTGGTCTGCGTGGGCCAGAGGCAGAAGCCGTCGTGGTGCTTCACCACGGCGATGCCGCCCTTCATGCCGGCGGCCTTCACCGCGCGCAGCCACTGCTTGGGGTCTGGCGGCAGGGTGGGGGCGAAGAGGCGCTCGTCCTCGCTGCCCAGTCCCCACTCGCGGTTGGTGTACGTGTTCATGCCGTAGTGGAAGAAGGCGTAGAACTCCGTCTGCTGCCAACTCAGTTGGCGGCGCGAGGGCACGGGGAAGACGCTGGGCGGCTCGTTGTCGGGGTTGGACAGTGACTGCGGGTGCATGTCGGGACTGGGCGGCGATTGCGGGCGAATGTCGGGTGCCGATGGTTGGGCCGGGGCGTCGAGGGGCCACAGCAGGCAGGCCAGGATGAGTCGTATGAGATGGGTCATGGAGGTTTGTATGGCGCAGGTGATGGTTATTGTTCGCAAAGATACGACAAACGTTTGGTTATCCAAATGGGTAGGCGCAAAAAAGTGTGCGCGCATCCGCAGTTTTGTGTGACATGGCGGATGCGCGACAAGCGACAATATTATTTTAAGACGACAATAGGGACAATAGAGACAACCTTTTGCCCTCTGGGGGGGGGGAGGTTGTCAAAATCAGTTTCAAGATCTGACACGATTCTGATGCAAAATATTGCGGTTTTCGAATTTATAGTCTCCCGCTCGTGGCATGTCCCCGAAGGGGGCTAACTGTGCATAACCGCAGGTGACCGAAGGGAACCTGTGGTTTCCAAGTGGTGTCGGTTCTGGCGTCCTCGAAGAGGGCGAAATTTGCAGAAGACTCCCTGACCAACAGGAAGTAACGCTCTCAATTTCCCTTCTTGAAATATATTAGCGTGTTCGCCCTCTTCGAGGACGCTTTAAGCAGTATCGTATAACCGCAGGTTCC
>CAVBFJ010000053.1:0-19210 GCA_963594895.1 bacterium
GAAAGTCGCATGCACGGTTCTTGAAGGGGAAAGCGGGGGTAACCCCGCAGACCTATTAGATAAAAAAAGGAAAGATGAATCTGAAAGTACGTTTGTCGCTGATGAACTTCCTGCAATTTGCCGTGTGGGGAGCTTACCTTACTTCTATGGGCCGTTATTTGGGCAATATTGGTATCGGTTCCGATATCGGGTGGTTTTATTCGATGCAAGGCATAGTCTCCATTTTCATGCCTGCCCTTATGGGCATTGTGGCTGACCGCTGGGTGCCCGCCCAAAGGTTGCTTGGCTTCTGTCACCTGTTGGCTGGCGTCTTCATGTTTGCCACAGCCTACTATGGCGTCACGGCAGGTGACTATGTGGCGTTCCCTACCATATTCTTGCTTTATTCCCTTTCGGTGGCGTTCTATATGCCAACATTGGCATTGAGCAATTCGGTGGCCTATTTCTCGCTCAACAAGGCGGGCATGGACACCGTGAAGGACTTTCCGCCCATCCGCGTCTTTGGCACCATCGGTTTTATCTTGACCATGTGGCTTGTCGACTTGCTGGGCTTCCAGTCCAACCAAAATCAGTTTGTCACCTCAGGAGTGATGAGCATCATCCTGTTTGCCTACACCTTCACATTGCCCCATTGCACCACCAGCGACAAGCATGAGCAAAAAAGCGTTATTGACGCCTTGGGGCTTCGAGCCTTTGCCCTGTTTAAGCAGAAACGCATGGCAATCTTCTTCGTCTTTTCAATGCTGCTGGGTGTCAGCCTCCAAATCACCAATGGATACGCCAACTCCTTCATTTTCAGTTTCAAGGCCATTCCTGAGTATGCCAGCACTTTTGGCGTACAACATGCCAACATCTTGATTTCCCTTTCACAGGTCAGTGAGACGTGTTGCATCCTGCTCATTCCCTTCTTCATGAAGCGATATGGCATCAAGAACGTCATGCTCATTGCCATGTGCGCATGGGTGCTGCGCTTTGGCCTGTTTGGCTTTGGCAACCCAGGTACACCGGGCGTGTTGCTTTTCGTGCTCTCGATGATCGTCTATGGCGTGGCATTCGATTTCTTCAATATCTCGGGGTCGTTGTTTGTGGACCAAAGCACCGACGCCAACATACGCTCATCAGCGCAAGGACTCTTCATGCTGATGACCAATGGAGTGGGGGCTACCATCGGAACGCTGGCGGCCCAAGCGGTCGTCAACCACTACACGCACGCCCTACCTTTGGAAGGTGATATCTTGACCGTGGGAGATTGGCAGTCGTGCTGGTTCATTTTTGCTGGTTATGCTTTGTTGGTTGGCGTCTCATTTGCGCTGATTTTCCGCCCCAAGAAAGAAAAGGGCATGAATAAATGACTACCATTGAACTCATATTCAAGAACATATCCGAGATTGCAGGCATAGACGACATAGGACTGCTCATACTGACCGACAAGAAAGGCGAGCAGCAGATTGCCATACCTTGCGGCAAGGAACAACTGAAGGCCTTCCGGATTCGCGTGGACAAAGATCCTGTCACCAAGACGATGCTGCCCGAGGTGATGTGGCAAGCCACTAGATGGTTTTGGGGCCGTCCCATGGAATTGGTCATCACAAGAGTCAACGAAGAAAAGTATGAGGCTTTGCTGACGGCCCCGGAATTAAGCATGCAACTACCCATTCGGGTGACCGACGGCATTTTGCTCGCATTGATCAGTAAAGGTATGGTGCCAATAAAAGTGGAGGAGGAACTCTTCCGCAGGCAAAGCACTCCCTACAACAAGGACAGTGCACGGCTCTCACTACCTATCAACACCATCACCGACAAGATGCTGGATGTCGCCTTGCAGAAGGCCATACAAACAGAGAATTACGAGATGGCTGGACATCTCCGGGATGAGATGAAAAGAAGAATCGAGTTGCACGACAAGGAAAAGGACAATACGATTTTAGACCATGAAGGAGATTAGGTTTTTCTATGTACCTGAGGCAAAGCAAGCCCAAGAACTACCGCTGGAGGAGGCCACTCACGCATTGAGGGTCTTACGCATGAAGACTGGTGATGAGATGTACTTGATGGATGGCATGGGCACTTTCTACCGTGCGGAAGTCGGCATGACATCCAACAAGAAGTGTTTCTATCACATTCAAGATGTCTTGGCGCAGGAGAAGACTTGGAGAGGGCACATCCATTTGGCCATAGCACCCACTAAGATGATGGATCGTATGGAATGGATGGTGGAAAAGGCCACAGAGGTCGGTTTTGACGAAATTACTTTCCTCGACTGTAAGTTTTCTGAGCGCCAACAAATCCGTACGGACCGGATGGAGAAGATTGTCATTTCCGCGGTGAAGCAAAGCCGGAAAGCCTGGAAACCCATTGTCAACGGCATGACAACCTTTAAGGACTTCGTCAAGGCTCCAGGACATGGTGCCAAGTTTATAGCCCATTGTCATCCTGAGATGGAACGCGCTGATTTTTTCGAGGACCTTAAACTGGTGGCCCCGGAGGAGAATGTTACTATCTTAGTGGGGCCTGAGGGTGACTTCTCTTTAGACGAAGTGCAGCTTGCCATCAATCAAGGTTACCACTCTATATCCTTAGGGAATAGCCGGCTGCGCACTGAAACGGCAGGCCTCGCGGCTGTGATGATGGCCCAAATCATAAAAAGAAAATGATGAAAAAAATAGCATACCTGATAGCACTGCTGTGGATGGGAATCATGAGTTCATGTTCCAACCACGATTATCTCAATGCCATTCCAGCGGAGAGCACAATGCTCATCTCCATGAATACGGCGAAAATGACAGGGGTGGGCAGCCAAACCTTGCTCAAGGCTATCCTCCGCGCCACCAACATGGACAACACTGGCATTGACATCTCGAAGCCAGTGGTGCTTTTTGAGGACGCCCAAGGGAATCTTGGCGTTTGCGCCAAGACTGGTGACGAGAAGCAATTAGCGGCATTGTTGGGGAAGATGGGGGGTGAAGCACAGGAGACACTAGGCTTCCATTTTGCAGCTTTGCCTAACCATTGGATGGTTGGTTACTCTGGCGAAGCGACCCTCATGATGGGGCCCGTCTTGCCAGCCGCACAGACAGAGATGAAGAGACTGATGGCCAGATACCTTAAAGCAAAAGAGGACGACGGAATTGTCGGCACACCGATGTACGGAAAACTTGACTCGATTGACGCACCAATATCTATGGTTTGTCAGGCCCAGGCCTTGCCCGAATACCTTATTGCGCCATTTACGCTTGGCGCTCCGGAGGGAACTGACCCTTCACAAGTGATCATTGCAGCCAACTTGGAGGTGAAGGATGAGTGCCTGTGGATTAACGGGCAGACCTTCTCCTTTGTCAAGCGCATCAATGAGGCCCTGCATCAAGCGCAGGCCACCTATCGGCCTATCAACGGCAAGTATGTGGGTGCCATGTCGCAACAAGATGCAGCAGGGCTTTTCGTCAATGTTGACGGAACGCAATTCATTAAGTTGATGACAGGCAACCGCGGCATCCAGGCCATGCTCTCTGGCATCAATACGGCTATTGACATGAACAGCATCATTAAGAGTGTGGATGGCGACCTGGCCATCATCACTCCTTCCACGGGTCAGACGTCATTCCAAATTATGATGGCGGCAAAATTGAAGAACGCCGACTGGTTGGCCGATGTGGACTATTGGAAACAGAGTGTGCCGGTTGGTGGAACCATCGGTGACTGGGGGCGTGACTGCTATTACTATCGTGACAACAAAACTTCTTATTATTTTGGCGTCACGGCCGATTGGCAATATATGAGTGGCGCCAGCGAACAGGCTGCCCAACAAAGTATCAAGGCTTCGGCCACCCCAATCCCACTGAAAATCCAAGAGAAACTGAAAGGTCAGAAAATGGCCATGGTGGTCAACATCTCAAGCATGGAAGGCGAGACCGGGGTCACGTCTTTCTTGAAGCCTTTGTTTGGTAACGTCAATACACTCGTATACACATTGGAGGTTAAGTGACGTGGGTCATAATATCAAATAACACCAAGTGTGAGGGAAAATGATGTGGTGACACGTCACCTTCCAGCGAGCATTTTGAGGTTTGGAGGCGCTCACTCAGATTTAGAAGAACAAAAACCGTTACATTCTTGCGATGTGCCACGTGCATTCAAGCTGCGACGGGTCAATCATGCAAACATGAACACCATATTATTTAAGAATGTCTTGCCCCATGCATTTGATCAGCACAATGATTTGCAGTCGGACATATGGGAGCAGGAAGTGGCTTTCGAGAAAGGTCACCTCTACTTGGTAGAGGCGGCATCTGGAAAGGGAAAGAGTACGTTCTGCAGTTATGCCATCGGTTATCGCCATGACTATACTGGAGACATTTTGTTCGACCATGAACACATCACAACATTCAAGGTGAAAGACTGGGTGGACATACGCCGCTGCCACATCAGCCACCTATTTCAAGAGCTCCGTCTCTTCCCAGAATTAACTGCCCTAGAAAACGTGCGAATCAAAAATGGCCTCACGAAGTTTAAGACCGACAAACAAATCAAATTGTGGTTTGAGATGCTTGGCATAGGCGACAAGCTTGATGCCAAGATTGGGCGTATGTCTTTCGGCCAACAACAACGTGTCGCCATGATACGTGCCTTGGTCCAACCTTTCGACTTTATCATCGTCGACGAGCCCATATCACACCTTGATGACCACAACTCACAGATCATGGGAGATATCATGATGGCCGAGGCCAAAGCACAAGGGGCTGGCGTCATCGTCACCAGCATAGGCAAACACATGAATTTAGACTACGAAAAAACTCTGATGTTATGAATTTGGTTTGGAAGTTATTGCGCCAGCATATCAGCATACCACAGTTTGCGGGCTTCTTCTTCGCCAACCTGTTTGGTATGCTCATCGTGTTGTTGGGATTTCAGTTTTACAAGGATGTCTTACCAGTCTTCACTTCCCAGGACTCATTCATGAAAGCCGACTATGTTATTGTCAGCAAGAAGGTTGGTATTGGAAGCACCATTTCAGGACGTTCCAATGCCTTTGACCAATCAGAAATCGAGGACTTCAAGAAACAACCTTTCACTACGAAGGTTGGCAGCTTCACGACAACGGAATATAAAGTTTCGGGTAATATGGGAGTTAACGGCACCAGCGTGCTTAACACAGAACTCTTCTTTGAGAGCATTCCCGACAGTTTTGTGGACGTTCCGCTCAATATGTGGAAATATCAAGTAGGAACCAAGGATGTGCCGGTTATCTTACCACGCAGCTACATCGCCATGTACAATTTTGGCTTCGCGAAAAGTCATTCATTGCCAAGAATCAGTGATGGGTTAGTAGGCATGATTGACCTAAAAATCTTTATACAAGGCAATGGACACAAAGATGAGTATCAAGGCAAGGTCATCGGTTTCTCAAGTCGCCTAAACACACCTTTGGTTCCACAGTCATTCATGGATTGGAGCAACCAATATTATGCGCCAGATGAGCACTCGGATCCCACACGATTGATCATGCATGTTGACAATCCGGCTGGCGAGCAGTTCACCCAGTACACAGACAAGAAAGGCTATGAACTAGAAGATGACAGGCTTGACGCTCAGAAAACCACTTATTTTCTGCGCATGATGGTGTCCATGGTCATGGTGGTCGGACTCGTGATTTCTATTCTCAGCTTCTATATCCTCATGCTCAGCATCTACCTTTTGGTGCAGAAAAACACCACAAAACTGGAGAACTTGTTGCTCATTGGGTATAGTCCCAACAATGTAGCCAAGCCCTATCAGCTGCTGACCGTGCTTCTGAATATGGGAGTCCTGACATTGGCATGGGTCATCTTGTTCTTTGTCAGAAATTACTACATGGACTTTATAGAGGCACTTTTCCCCGACATTGACAGGGGCAGTATCACCCCGGCTTTTGGACTTGGTATCATCCTTTTCCTCTTGGTAAGCGTCTGCAACTTGCTTGCAATACGCCACAAAGTCCTCAACATCTGGAAACACAAAGAAATGATATAGACAAATATGGACACGCAAAACAAATACGACAAATTTATAGTCAAAGATGAGGCTCCTTTGCTGGAATGGCTCCTCGCCAATCTCCATTTAAGTCGCACAAAGATCAAGGATGTCCTACATGGTCAGGGCGTCAGGGTCAACGGAAAAGTTGTCACCCAGTTCGACTATGCCCTCCTGCCTGGCGCGAAGGTGACGGTTAGCAAGTCGAAACGCAACAATGCGTTTCACAGCCGCTATATCAAATTGGTCTACGAGGACCCCTATCTCGTTGTGATCGAGAAGAACATTGGCGTGCTGTCTATGGCTGCAGGCCATAGCACACTCAACGTGAAGACTATTCTCGATGACTATTTCCGCAGTACTAAACAACATTGTCAAGCTCATGTGGTGCATCGGCTGGACCGTGACACCAGCGGACTGATGATATATGCCAAGGACAAACAAACAGAACTCTCACTCGAACGCGATTGGCACAACACCGTATTCGACAGGAGATATGTGGCGGTGCTCTCTGGAGAAATGGAACAAAATGAAGGGACTATAGCCAATTGGCTAAAAGACAACAAAGCCTATTTTACCTTCAGCAGCCCAGTGGACAATGGGGGCAAGTATGCTGTCACCCATTTCTACACGCTCAATCGAAAAGATGGGCACTCGCTTGTGGAGTTTAAACTGGAAACAGGACGCAAAAACCAAATACGTGTTCATGCGGCAGACATGGGGCATCCCGTGTGTGGTGATGTGAAATACGGCAATGGCGATGACCCAGCTGGGCGGTTGTGCTTGCACGCCTACGTGCTTTGTTTCTATCATCCTGTGACACACAAGCCAATGGAGTTTGAGGCTAGTATACCGCAATCATTCCGTTCCTTATTTTAAATTACATAAACCAATTGTTATAATGAGTTTAAACATAACTCTCTACGTTTTCGTATTTATTGCAGCCGTCGTGGCATTGATTGTTATTAAGAAGGTGACAAGTTGTCTATTTAAGACGGTGACACTACTGGCTATCATAGCTCTGCTGGCTTTCGTCTACTTCACCTATTTGCAATAAACCAATCGAGCAGAAGGCTAACACTAATTGTCTTTCGCTTCTATGTCGGCAACCTGTGGGATTTTCTCTTCTTGGGGCATGCCCTTTTGTTCATGGCTTGTTTCGCGAGTCACATAACGTTCCCAATATGCGATGATTAGCGTCGTGAGAGGTAGAGCGACTATCAAACCGATAAAGCCTAAGATACTTCCCCAAACCGATAGCGACAATAGCAGAACGGCAGGATTGAGCCCCATCGCCCTGCCCATGATCTTTGGGGTGACCACCATATCGGTAATGGCTTGCACCAACACGAACAATCCGACAGCCAAACCAAATATCACCCAAAAATTCTGTCCCGTATCGGCGGCCTTGAGCATGGCCAAAAACGCTGTGGGAATAAGGGCAAACGTATGTAGGTAGGGCACCAAATCCATGATGCCTATCAGAATGCCCAAACCGATGGCCATCGGGAAGTCCATCAGCGAGAAACCCACACAGAACATGATTCCCATGCAAGCTGCCACAGCACTTTGGCCACGTATGTAGTTGTTGAGTTCGCGTTCGACATCACCCATTAGCTCATGCCAAAAAGGACGAACCTTCCTCGGAAAGATACGTATCCAGTTGGCTGTTAGATATTCATAATCCATCAAGATGAAAAACATATATAACAAGGTAATTAGCGAGGCTACGATGCTAAGGATAACGCTTGCCGTCTGACTTAACACATTGAAGAACTTTGGAGCAACACCCTTGATTGTGGCGGTGAAATCGGGACTTTTGAAAAACGCTTCAATACGTTGTTGGTTGGCCGTGAGCACCTGCGACAACCATTCGGAGATAGAGTTGGTATGTGTCGTCTCATGCAGCCAGTGGGTTAGGATGACATACAACTTTTGGAATTGATCAATCATCGGAGGAATGATCAGGTAGATAATAAGCGAAATCACAGAGGCCACAAAAACCAATGTTATAGTGATTGACAGGGCGCGGACATGCATGTGCAACTTGTTTTCGACAAACTTTACGATAGGGTAGAGTAAGTAAGCAAGTAACCATGCCACAAAAAATGGAATAAGAACTCCACTCAGGTAGTTGACCAGGAAGAATATGGCCAATACCAAAACACCTATTCCCAAGAAGCGTACAAACCTGTCAAATGTTATTTCTTTTGCCATACATTCAATATTGAATTATTCATCATCACTCGAATTGACCTCTTCATCAAAGAGATTCTTTGAAAGTGAGTTGCGCTTTCCCTCTTTAAGAGCCTTCTGAAAGCAGTCACGGCAGAGCGGCTCATATTCCATCTTTTCACCAAGCAGCACTTGTTTGTCATTTCGTACCAATCGATGACTAGCGTAGGCCAGCGATCCGCATTTCACGCAGATGGCATGCACCTTAGTGACTTCGTCTGCAATCGATAGCAATTGTGGAATGGGGCCAAATGGCTCGCCACGGAAATCCATATCCAATCCCGCAATAATTACCCGCAATCCATTAAATGCCAGTAAGTTACAAACTTTTGGCAAGTTTTCATCGAGGAACTGGCCTTCATCAATGCCAACAACATCATAACCTGCAGACAACCTCAAGATTACATCACTGTTGTCAACAGGTGTGGAATGGAAACTGTTGTTATCGTGACTGACCACATCAATATCTGAATAGCGGTTGTCTAATTTGGGTTTGAATATGATGACGCGTTGCTTAGCAAATGTGGCACGTTTCAATCGGCGTATCAACTCCTCGGTTTTTCCCGAGAACATGGAACCGCATATCACCTCAATTCTTCCGCGTTGGCGGATTTCGCCAAAACTGTTTTCTATGTTCATGACGCAAAGTTAGTCAAAATTTGGAAGATATGTTCTTAGGAGCAATAAAAAAATGTCAATGGTCAAAAATTGAAAGGTTGTCTGTTAGCCCCATACACTATTTATCATAATGGCCGTTAGCACGATTAGTGAAAGTCCACGGTCAAGACTATGTATCACGGCCATTTGCCCTATATTGTAGCGTAGCATTTCAAAAAAATGATTTTTTTCATATATACTGAATATTTTAGGCGAATCACTTGTTTCGGCCCTGTTTTTTTTGTAACTTTGCTCGCCTTTTGCATAAAGGCAAGGGGCATCAGGGTAAAAAAATAACGGCATTAGACAAATTTAAAACAAAATCATGCGTCAACTTAAAATTCAGAAAAGCATCACCAATCGCGCTGGCGAAGCATTGGACAAGTATCTCGTAGAGATTGGCCGTGTGCCAATGATTTCTGTAGAAGAAGAGATTGAGCTTGCGCAAAAGATCAAAAAAGGTGGGCGTGAAGGTGAACGTGCAAAGGACAAATTGGTGAAGGCTAATTTGCGCTTTGTCGTTTCCGTAGCCAAGCAATATCAGCATCAGGGACTTGGTCTCACTGACCTCATCGATGAGGGTAACATTGGCCTGGTCAAAGCTGCTGAGAAGTTTGATGAGACACGTGGATTCAAGTTTATATCTTATGCGGTGTGGTGGATTCGCCAGAGTATACTTCAGGCCATTGCAGAGCAGAGCCGCATTGTGAGGTTGCCCCTCAACCAAGTAGGTGCGTTGTCAAAAATCAATGCTGAGATTTCAAAGTTTGAGCAGGAAAACCAGCGGCGCCCGTCAGTGCATGAGCTCTCTGACTTGACGAATATAGACGAAACCAAGATTGACCAGACCATCAAGGCCGACAATCATCACATGAGCATAGATGCTCCTTTTCAGGAAGACGATGACAACAGTATGGCTGATGTTTTAGCTTCTGGCGAGGATAGCCGTGCAGACAAGCATGTTGACTACGAAAGCATGTCACACGAGCTCGACACCGTATTACGCAATGTTCTCAAAGACAGAGAGATTACCATTGTTCGTGAATGCTTTGGAATAGGGTGTAATGAGAAGGGACTTGAGGAGATAGGCGACCAATTGGGACTTACGCGTGAGCGCGTCAGACAGATACGCGAAAAGAGCATCGTGAAACTCAGAGAGAGTGGCTACTCAAAGTTGCTTATCAAATATTTGGGTTAAGACAAGCCTGACCAAGGGTTATATCAACAATTATGGAGAGCAATTGCATTGAGGTAAAAGGTGCGCGAGTGAACAATTTGAAAAAAATTAGTTTGAACATTCCGCACAACAAGTTCATCACCATCACTGGTGTATCTGGCTCCGGAAAGTCGTCACTTGCTTTCGACACGCTTTATGCCGAAGGCCAGCGGCGCTATGTAGAAAGTCTGTCCAGCTATGCCAGGCAGTTCATGGGAAGAATGAACAAACCAGAATGTGATTTCATCAAAGGTTTACCACCCGCCATAGCTATTGAGCAAAAAGTAATTTCGCGTAACCCAAGGTCAACAGTGGGCACCTCCACAGAAATCTACGAATATTTGAAGTTGCTCTACGCTCGTATTGGGCACACATATTCACCCATTTCTGGACAAGAGGTTAAGAAACATTCTGCGGACGACATCGTCAGCCAGACATTCTGCTACTCTGATGGAACGAGGTTCATGGTACTTGCCCCCCTGCGTGTGCCTAAGGGGAGGACCGTCGCCAAGCAAATGGAAATGTACCAGCAGGAAGGATACACACGATTAATGGCAGGAGGTACTGTGGCCCAAATAGAAGACATCCTTTCGGATGAAAGGATGGTAAAGAGTTTCTCAAATGATGCTTTCCTGGTCGTCGACCGCTTGAGCGTCTCGCATGAGAAAGACCACATTGCCCGCCTCACTGATTCAATAGAAACAGCCTTGTATGAGGGCGATGGAGAGTGCCGCTTGGTCTTTATGCCATCGGGGATATCCTATGACTATTCCTCTCGGTTCGAGGCAGACGGACTGAAGTTTGAGGAGCCCAACGAAAACATGTTCTCTTTCAACTCGCCATTGGGCGCCTGCCCCACTTGCGAAGGATTTGGGAGCATCATAGGTATAGACGAGAAACTGGTAATCCCCAACTCTACCCTATCCGTGTATGATGGATGTGTGCAGTGTTGGCATGGCGAGAAGATGCAAGTGTGGAAAGATGAGTTCTGCCAACGCGCCAAACAGGTGGAGTTCCCTATTTTCAAACCTTATTTGGAGTTGTCAAGCCAAGAGAAAGCGTGGTTGTGGCATGGCTTGCCGTCAGATAGGGGCACTGACGGAACCATGAAGGAAGATGCCGTATGTGTGGATGCGTTTTTCCAGATGGTAAAAAATAACCAATACAAGATACAGTATCGTGTGATGCTCAGCCGCTACCGTGGCAAGACCGTCTGCCCGGACTGTCAAGGAACGCGTCTGAAAAAAGACGCGTCCTGGGTGAAAATCAATGGCCGCAGCATCACCGACTTGGTGCAGATGCCTGTCAGCAACCTCTATGAATGGTTTCTGCAATTACATCTTCCCGACCATGAGCATGAAATAGCCAAGCGACTCTTGACGGAAATAACCTCGCGTTTAAAGTTTCTTTGCGAAGTGGGGCTTGGCTATCTCACCCTCAACCGCAAGAGCAATACACTCTCTGGCGGTGAGAGCCAGCGCATCAACCTCACCACAGCACTGGGGTCACCGTTGGTAGGCAGCCTATACATTCTCGACGAGCCAAGCATCGGCTTGCATAGCCGAGACACCGACCGACTTATCCATGTGCTGAAAGATTTGCAAGAAATAGGGAACACCGTCATTGTTGTGGAGCATGATGAAGAAATCATGCGGGCTTCAGATTGGCTCATCGACATAGGTCCCGATGCGGGCGAACAAGGTGGCGAAATCGTGTTTGAAGGCAATCTCCCCCATGCCTTGTGCGAACGTGTCAATCATGATGGAAATGGCAAATTGCTGAAGGAATTTCCTAGGAGCCATACAGTCAAGTACCTGATAGGGGTAGACCAGATTGCCTTGCCCACATCGCACCGCCAGTGGAACCGTTCCATATTGCTTAAGGGGGCTCGCATGAACAACCTTTGCGGTATTAACGTAGAAATCCCGCTCAATGTCTTGACCGTTGTGACGGGCGTCTCGGGATCAGGCAAGTCAAGCTTGGTGAAGGGCATACTCTACCCCGCCCTTAAAAGGCACATGAACGAAGTGGCTGACGCACCTGGCGAATATCTCTCGTTGGATGGTGACTGGCAGGCTTTGAGCCATGTAGAATTTGTCGACCAAAACCCGATTGGCAAGAGTACGCGCTCCAATCCCGCCACTTACCTGAAGGCTTATGACTTTATCCGTGACCTGTTTGCCAATCAGCCCTTGGCTAAGCAGATGGGATTCCCGGCCCAGTATTTTTCATTTAATGCTGAAGGAGGGCGTTGTGAGGAGTGCAAGGGCGCTGGTGTCATCACTGTGGAGATGCAATTTATGGCCGACCTCACATTGGAGTGCGAGGTCTGTCATGGCAAACGGTTTAAGCAAGACATTCTCGATGTGCGATTTGAGGGCAAAAACATAAATGATGTGCTCAACATGACGGTCAGCGAGGCTATTAGTTTCTTTTCTAGGTATGGCCAGAAAACTATTGTCGCCCGACTGCGGCCCTTGGAAGACGTGGGGTTAGGATACATCAAGCTCGGACAAAGTTCCTCAACGCTATCGGGAGGAGAGAACCAGCGAGTGAAATTGGCTTATTTCATAGGTCAAGAGCGACAGGCCCCTACCCTCTTCATCTTTGACGAGCCGACCACAGGCTTACATTTCCATGACATTGATCGTCTGCTACATGCTTTCAACGCCCTCATTGAGCGGGGGCATAGCCTATTGGTCATTGAACATAACTTGGAAATCATCAAGGAAGCAGATTGGGTGATAGACCTGGGCCCCGATGGAGGGGACAAGGGAGGCCGCTTGGTATGTGCAGGCACGCCAGAGAACATTGTCAAATGTTCAAATAGCGTCACAGGCAAATACCTAAAAGTAAAACTTGCATAACCCATTAGCCCATGCTGTCTATACTTATCCCCACATTCAATGATGATTGTCGTAAGCTGGTCAGGGGGCTCGTTAGTCAGACGGAGCACGCCAAATTGATTGACTGCGAGGTCATTGTCGCTGATGATGGTTCAACTGACGCTTCAATCATCGCGCTCAATGAGACACTGAATGACATACCTTGTTGCCGCTATATTAAGAGAGATAAAAACGTGGGGCGGGCTGCGATCCGTAACTTTCTCGCAAAGGAAGCGCATGGAGAATACTTGTTGTTCATCGATGCTGACATGACCCTTATGGACTCTCATTATCTCGAAAGGTATATTGAGGCACAAAACTCAGAGGCGGTGGTATACGGTGGCTATTGCATAGGGGGAGGACACACGTCCAACTTAAGGTACATATATGAGAGGAACGGAGCAAAGAACCATTCAGCAGCATTGCGCAGTCGCCATCCCTACAAAGACTTTCACACTTCCAATTTCATGATTACTCGCGAGGTGATGTTGTCCGTCCCTTTTGATGAGCGCTTTCGTCAATATGGATACGAAGATGTGTTATTTGGCAAACAATTGCTTGCCCGTGGCATTTCGATCCAGCATATTGACAATCCTGTGTGCTTTGGCACATTTGAACCGAATGAAGAGTTCATCAGAAAGACTGAAGAAGGATTACGTACTTTGCACGCCTTCCGGAAGGAACTCAGAGGTTTTTCCCCTTTGTTGAACCTTGTTGAAATTATTGATCGTTTCAAACTAAAGCCATTGACAACTAGTATTTTACGAATGTTTAGAAAACCCTTACTAAAGTTTATTTCGTCTGACAATCCCAGTCTGTTGGCCTTCCGCCTTTACAAGTTGGAATACTACCTAAACCTCGACTGAGGTTGTTCAATGTTCTTCTTTCTTGGGTTGGAGAATATTACGCAGACTCACACGCCATATACCATCATGAAGCGTCGCAGGTATCCCAAAGGTCATCTCTTTTTTGACAAGTGACACTTTCCCCAAACTGTCCATGGAAAAGAAGTTTGCAACCTGAACATCCACAATGGCCGCGCTGCTGGTGAGAAGTTGGATGCGTCCCAAGGAGCAATCTACATCTCCCTTTTGTGCCCTCAAGCTGTCCACATCATTTTGAGTAATTTGCGAGGCCACAAAGCGAAGCCATGGATAAGAAGCCATGTCACAACTATTCATGGCTTTACGAAATTGCCATCTGAAATAGGACTGGGCAAAAGAATCAACACATGTCTCTAATTGCTCGCCTTTGTGATTGCATGAAGAAAAAGACATGCCAAGCAGTGCGACGCACAAGACCTGTGATAAAACAATAATGGAAAGATACTGTTGTTTCATGTGGTAACCGTAAAACTGACGGTGCAAAGTTATTTATTTCAATGCGGGGAACCAAATATCTAACTGAATATTTCCAGAGGCAAGCAGTCGTTTGGCCCCAAAAGTACAATGAGCGAACTAGGCGATTAAGGATTTTTGCACTATAAAACTTGAATATTTCTTTTCTTTTAGCTAACTTTGTGCTAAAATTAAATCGAAATGCTGCACTTTATATCATTTGGCAGCGGAAGTAGCGGTAATTGCAGCTTCCTTTTCACGGAGAATGATGGGCTCCTGA
This sequence comes from bacterium, assembly GCA_963594895.1. Lineage (GTDB taxonomy): Bacteria > Bacteroidota > Bacteroidia > Bacteroidales > Bacteroidaceae > Prevotella. The sequence continues at coordinate 14,617 of CAVBFJ010000053.1, forward strand.
TAGATGCCGGCGTTGGTGTAAGAGCACTCAAAAGGCAGTTTAAAGATTTTGGACTGCATTTGTCTGACGTTAAAAACATACTCATCACCCACGACCACGCAGACCATGTGAAGTCAGTGGGTAGCTTAAGCAGGGACAAGAACCTACCCGTATGGACGACACAATGCGTACATGCGGGAATTAACAATAACTGGTGTGTCAGGTGCAAAATCGCCCCCGAACGGGTGAAGTGCGTCCAAAAAGGTGGTACGTTCCAACTCGGGAACTTCACAGTAACGCCTTTCGGTGTGCCACACGATAGTGCGGACAATGTGGGCTATTGCATTGAACATGATGGGGTGACCTTTGTGCTGATGACCGACGTTGGCCATCTCACCGATGAGATGAAGAGCTATATTGGCAGGGCCAACTATCTTGTCATTGAAGCCGACTATGAAACGGAAATGCTTCTGAACGGCCCTTACCCCCAGCATCTGAAGAGGCGCATTTTGGGACCCTACGGGCACTTGAGCAACGAAGAGTGTGGCCAGGCACTGGCAGAGAACGCTACGCCAAACCTACGCGGCGTGTGGCTTTGCCACTTAAGTGACGAAAACAACCATCCCGAACTGGCTGAAAAAACCGTCAAGCAAGTGTTGAGGGCACATGGCATTGTAGTCGGCAATGATCATGGAGCCGACTTCAAGTTGGATGTGCTTAAACGCAAAACGCCATCGGGCATTTTTGACTTGGAATGATTTTGCATCAATTGTTTTATACAAACCCTTTGTAGCTATGATCAAGCATATAACAGTCAACTCACAATGGCAGACATTTCTCGTTTTGGTGATGTTGGTTATTTCCACCCCTTTGGCCGCCGAAGAGAATGCGGCTGAGCGTGCTGCGGCACTCAATAAACAGGTGGACGTGTTATTGTCTCGATTGGCTACCATGCGAGACACTTCCACCTATTATTATACATTGAAAGAAGCGGTTGAGACATCGTTGCAGTGTGACCAGTATGACCGCCTGCCAAACAATAAAGGAAAGGTTAACTTAAAGTTTCGACATAACAATACCAAAAGGTTGGCGCCCTTGAGAGCACAACTAATTGATGCGGGCATGTATTATTATTATCACCATCGAAACGAGGAAGCGCTCAATATACTTATAACATATCTCAACCTATCGAACAGTGAAATCTTCAAAGGGAGGAAAGATTTGTACAAAGGACAAGTTGCATACTACCTGTCACTTCTCTATTACGGGACGAGAAACTATACAGAAGCCGATCATTATGCCGACATGGCTTTGCATGATACAGAGTATGCAAAAGATGCTGCGGAAATCAAGGTCAGTTGCATGAAGGAACTGATGGTTACCCGGAACGATTCTGCTAGATATATACTCGCTCTTCTTGAATTGCACGACAAGGCGCCCTACAATCTCACTTATATGCGTCTTCTGCTGGAACATTTCACATTGCCAGGACACGAGAGCGAAATGGAGCAGTTCGCTAATAACGAGACACGCAAATATCCTCGCAGCAAACAGGCATGGGCCTTATTGGGCGAGACGAGAATGAGGGGGAAAAAGTGGACCGACGCAGAAAAGGCATATACCAAAGCGATTGAGCTTGACACCGCATTCGTGGAGGCCATTTATAATAAAGGAATCTGCCAGAGTGCTCGAGCTCAACAAGCACTGCAAGATTTAGGGGCGAAGACGGTAGCCCTACCCGACTCAACGACCCAGTTACTTAGGGCAGCCCAAAGGAGCTTTGAACTTGTGCAGCAATATGACCCCCAATCGAAAGAGGTGGATTGGGCCACACCACTATACTTGGTCTATAAGCTTTTAGGTGAAAACAGCCGGCTTGAAGCAATAGAACCTAAGGTGGAAAAACAAAAGGGTAAAAAATCATGAAAAAACAAGATATGCACTTAACAGACAGATGGACAGCACACATAAGTCACATGAGCAGTTCATGGTGTGTCTTCTTTTTTGTCTTGCTTTGTGCGTGGATATTTCCAGTAGCCGCCACAGGGCAGAAAAAACAGATTTCCAGTGCTAAAGAGAATGTCAAGAAAGGAAACAATTTGGAAAATGCCGAGCAAACGATGTGCTCCTTACTTAAAGACACAACTAATAGAACCAACCCTAAAATTTGGTCTGTGCTTTTCGATGCACTAAAAAAACAATATGAACAAGGAAACGAGAAGATTTACTTGAAGCAGAAATATGACACGGCCAACTTGTTCCAAATTGCATCTCGTATGTATGAACAGATGGTGGCGTTCGATTCCATTGATGCGCAACCAGATGAAAAGGGACGTGTCAAGTTAACCATGAGAAAGGAAAATGCAGCCATCCTCAATCGCTTGCGCCCCAACCTCTTGAGCGGAGGCCACTACTTCATTCGTAAGAGGCAATATGCGGATGCGTACAAACTGTTCAACCAATATATAGATGCGGCACACCAACCTTTGTTTGCTTCATACCATTACAATGAAAAAGACTCCAACATTCCAGAGGCTTCTTATTGGGCTGTCTATTGTGCATACAAAATGGATGATAGCCCCAAGACACTCCATCACACCTACCTGGCCTTGAAAGACACAGCCCATTACGAGATGATGTTGCAGTATCTTGCAGAGACTTACAGGCGAGATACTGACACAGCCCGCTACATAAAGACGCTGAGGGAGGGGTTTTGCAAATACCCATTGTCGCTATTCTTCTATTCACACTTGATTGATTACTATTCCCAGGCAGGACTATGGGACAAAGCCCTGGCTGTCTCGGACAGTGCCTTGGCTGTTGACTCCACCAGTCATTTTTTCTGGCAGACAAAAGGCACCATACTCCTTAATATGGGTGATTTCACGCAGTGTTTTGACATCAGTCAGCGTTTGATCAATGAAAACGACAGCCTACCGGAAGCATGGCTTAATGCAGGCTTGGCCAAATTCAATTTAGGAGTGGGGCTTGACAAGACGACCCAGCCCTCGAAGCTGCGTAACACTACTCTCCAATTTTACAAAGAGGCTCTACCCTACCTTGTGAAATACCGCACGTTAAGACCAAAGAGAAAAGACAAATGGGCTTTGCCATTGTACACGATTTACCTCAACTTGAACATGGGTAAAGAGTTTGACGAAATAGATAAACTAATGGAAAAATGAACATCCAAGACATTTTAAAGAGATTAGGTGTGTCGCTCAACGCCATGCAGAAGGCATCTGCTGATGTCATTGTCAATGGTAAAGATGACGTGGTGGTCTTAAGTCCCACTGGAACAGGAAAGACCTTGGCATATTTGCTGCCGACGGCCCAAATGATTAAGCCAAGCCAGGACGAAGTGCAATCTGTTATCATTGTTCCCGGACGTGAGTTGTCGGTACAAACAGTCAACGTGTTTGAGGGAATGAAGACCGGACTCCACGCTTATCCCTGTTATGGTGGACGTCCCACAATGGACGAGCATCGAGCAATAAGACAACTGAAGCCGCAGGTGATTTGTGGTACTCCAGGACGTCTCAACGACCATATTGACAAGGGGAACTTTGATGTTTCTCATGTTAAATACGTAATTATTGATGAGTTTGACAAATGTTTGGAGATGGGATTTCGGGATGAGATGCAGGCCCTTCTCGGACATATGCCAAGCCAGGCACGAAAGATCCTTCTTTCCGCCACCGATTCAGAAGAGATCAACGAGTTTGCACCCTGTGCCTCTCGCTTGGACTTTCGGGAGGAACAGGTGCAGGTTCCTGAGCGTGTGAAAGTGTATGTGGTTCACTCTCCTCAAAATGACAAACTAGAGACACTGGCACCACTCTTGCGCTCTTTTGGTCAAGAAAGCACCATCGTCTTTGTCAACTATCGCGAGTCGGTTGAACGCACTACAACTTTCCTCATGCATCAGGGATTTACCTTGAGCGCCTATCATGGAGGCTTGGACCAAAAGGCCAGAGAGGACGCACTCTATAAGTTTATCAACGGGTCAGCGAACATCATGGTGAGCACAGACCTGGGAAGTCGCGGGTTAGATATTCCAAACATCCAAAACATTATCCATTATCATCTCCCTGAAAGCGAGGACAGCTACATCCACCGTGTTGGCAGGACTGCAAGGTGGGATAATTCAGGGCAAGCATACTTCATTCTCGCTCCAGACGAGGAGGTTCCAACGTATGTCCATGCCGAAGTGAGCGACTGTGAAATACCTGTTATAGATACAGGCTGCTGTCCTCAACCTCGCATGACCACACTATACATCGGCAAGGGGAAAAAAGACAAAATATCAAAAGGCGACATCGTTGGTTTCCTATGTAAAAAGGGAGGATTACAGTCTTCACAAATAGGACGTATAGATGTGAAAGATCATTACGCTTATGTAGCCATAGACAGAAAGCAACTTCAAAGCGTCTTACATTGCGTAGCAGGAGAAAAAATCAAGGGGATTCGTACCATTGTGGAAGAAATACGATGAAATTAGCGTTTTTTTGGATAGGACACGAATGAACATGCAAGATCAAGTGTAGTAATTACATTAAATGAGTCCACTTGAAGAAGTGGGTTTAATTTAAGTCTATCAAATGTCTTAGTCGGG
>CAVBFJ010000054.1:0-17375 GCA_963594895.1 bacterium
AGGAATTCGGCCTTAATTTGTATGGGGAACTTCAACTTTTAGCGGACACTAATATATTTTTTTGCACATTTCCTGAAAAAGATGCACTTCACATTTTGAGTAATCCGAAAATAATCGTACCTTTGTGCTATATAAATTCTAAAAATGGACTGGATTATTAACCTATTTACTACGACCGACAGTGTGGCGCACATAGCGTTGCTTTATGCCATTGTCATTTCCGTAGGCGTACTTTTGGGTAAGGTGAAGATTGGCGGTATTTCCCTGGGAGTCACCTTTGTGCTTTTTGCGGGCATTGTGGCTGGCCATGTGGGCTTTACTGCGCCTACACACATTTTAACGTTTATGCAAGACTTTGGCTTGATTCTCTTCGTTTTTTGCATAGGATTGCAGGTGGGCCCCGGTTTCTTTGAGAGTTTCAAACGAGGCGGAGTGACGCTCAACTTGCTGTCCACCTGCGCCATCTTGCTCAATGTGCTAGTGATGTTCGCATGCTATTATATCTTCTTTGACACGTCAGATCCGAACAACCTCCCCATGATGGTGGGAACCCTCTACGGAGCCGTGACAAACACGCCTGGCCTGGGCGCAGCCAATGAGGCACTTACAGCTGTATTCGACAAGATGAGGATGCCGCAAATAGCCAATGGCTATGCCTGCGCTTATCCGTTGGGCGTGTTGGGAATAATTGGTGCAACAATTGCCATCCGGTTCTTGACCCGAACAAAATTGGCAGAAGAAGAGGATAAACTGAGCGAGGCTGAAGCGGAAAACCCCAGCGCTAAACCTAAGGGCATGACACTGCAGGTCAGCAATGCCTATCTTTCCGGACGCAACCTGCAACAGATTTCAGAGTTTCTAAGCCGTGACATCGTCTGCACACGCTTGCACCATGGTGACGAAATCATAACACCTCGACGCGACACGGTCTTTTCTGTGGGCGATCAGGTGCGTTTGGTGTGTGCTGAGGCAGACGCCGAGGCCATTAAGGCTTTCATCGGCCCGGAGGTAGAGACTGAGTGGGAGAGTGAGACGGACAAGACTCCAATGGTATCAAAGCGAGTTGTCGTGACCAATCCTAAGATGAATGGAAAAACCCTCGGCAAGATGCATTTCTCAAGTGTTTACGGCGTGAATATCACACGCATTACGCGCCAGGGGATGGATTTGTTTGCCAGCCGCAACCACCATTTCCACGTGGGCGACCGCATCATGGTTGTGGGGCGTGAAGACAATGTGAACCGTGTGGCCGAACTGATGGGCAATTCCGTTAAGCGCCTTGATGCGCCTAACATAGCGACCATCTTCATTGGCATAATCATCGGTATCCTGTTTGGTAGTATTCCGTTCTCTATTCCTGGTATGCCCGTGCCCTTAAAACTTGGTATTGCGGGCGGCCCATTGATCATCGCCATCCTCATTGGCCGCTTTGGCTATCGTTTCAAGTTGGTTACCTATACGACTACCTCGGCCAATATGATGTTGCGTGAGATGGGCTTGGTGTTGTTCTTGGCAAGCGTTGGCATCAAGGCCGGAGCCGGTTTCTGGGAGACTGTGGTGCAAGGTGACGGACTGAAGTATGTATATACAGGCTTCTTGATCACAGTCATACCTATTCTTATTATAGGCACCATTGCTCGCTTGAAGTTTAAGTTTAACTACTTTACCATCATGGGCATGATAGCCGGTACCTACACCGATCCTCCCGCACTGGCTTATGCCAACGCCTCTTGCACCAAAGAGGCACCAGCAGTAGGCTATTCAACTGTTTATCCATTGAGCATGTTCTTGAGAATCTTCACGGCGCAAATTATTGTGTTGTTCTTCTGTGGATCCTAACGGGGGTCTATGGAAAACAAAGGTCCGCAGCCATTATCTTTCTAAAAAGTAGAAGATAAAAATCCGCAAACATAGTCTTTGTCATCTTGGACAAAATTATGTTTGCGGATTTTTGAATTTTTTGCGTGAGCTTGGATGGAGGCGAGTGCAGCCTATACCAGCATTTTTAGCCGCCCATCAAAACCAACAATCACTTGCACCTGAAAACTGCTCATGTCATCGGGTACGCCTAAGGAAGCCACATAATGTATGCCGTCCTTATTAACTTCCTTGAAGAGCATGTCATTCAAGATGGTTTGCTGGACTATAGCTTTAGGCATGTAGTTAGCAAACTGGTGCTTGCGGAAGTCGCTTGAGAACAACTTGGTGGCTCCATGGTACACGTTAAGGTTTACAATGTTATCATAGTAGACATTGTCCACTTCCACCCCCTCGTCGTTGTATGAAGTTTTCACCACTTTGTAAGTGGTGGGGTTGACTTGCACGTAGCAGTGATAACGTTCTCCATGGTAAGTGACAATGGTGTCACGGCGAATGACCTGGTTTTGGTTGAGTACCTGGGGCTTCTCATGTTGGAATGCATTGGCATCGTCGGGATTATCACTTAGATGTAACCGGACTTCGTCACCATTTTGGTTTCTGAACACAAACAAGTGGCGCGTCTGCTTCAACACGGGATATTTCACCACATTGATTCCGTGGAGCATGAGCGTGTCGCCAATGATCTGAAAATACACTGGCAAACTTGTTGTGTCTGGGTAAAATATGGTGTCTCCTTTCGCGCGGAAAGCAACATTCTGCGCATCCTCGTCCACCCAAATGCCCTGGAGCATCTTTTTTGCAGTAAAGTCTTCTTGTTGTTCGTCTGTTCCGTTGGGCTTGTTGTTACAAGCCGTCATAAGGGCAGAGAAAACAAGCCCCAGTATTGTTAGTTTTTTCATTACCCTTCATTTATCGGCCAATGCAATGATATTCAAAGCCCGCCTCAGCCAACTCTTCTGCATCGAATATGTTGCGGCCGTCAATGATCAGCTTCCTGTTCATGGACCGGCTTACAACCTCCCAGTTGGGCAAGCGGAATTCTTTCCACTCTGTAAGCAGCAATAGGGCATCAGCTTGTAATGTTGCCTCATACTTGTCGCGGCAATAAGTCACGGCATCTCCTACCCGCCGGCGACACTCGTCCATTGCCACAGGGTCATAGGCGCGAATGGTGCAACCGGCCTCCTCCAGCAAGTGTATTATCACCAAGGCGGTCGACTCACGCATGTCATCAGTCTCGGGCTTAAATGATAATCCCCATAGGGTGATGGTTTTACCTTGAAGTGACTCTCCCGAGTAGGCGGTTTGCAGTTTGCGGAATAGCACTGATTTTTGTTTCTCGTTTACATTCTCCACCGCCTTTAGAACTTCCATCGAATAGCCACAGTCATCTGCGGTCTTGATAAGGGCCTTGACATCCTTGGGGAAGCACGAACCTCCATAACCACAACCCGCATAAAGAAACTTACGGCCAATGCGAGTGTCGCTACCTATGCCCTGTCGGACCATGTTCACATCTGCTCCGACACATTCGCAAAGATTGGCGATGTCGTTCATAAACGAGATGCGCGTAGCGAGCATAGAATTGGAGGCATACTTGGTCATCTCTGCACTGGGGATGTCCATGAATATTACCCTAAAGTTATTGATGAGAAAGGGTTTGTAAAGCTTTGTAAGCAAGGATTTTGCACGTTCACTCTCCACACCAATTACCACGCGGTCTGGACTCATGAAATCCTTGATGGCATTGCCTTCCTTCAGAAACTCGGGATTGCTTGCCACATCAAAGGGCATGTTGACGCCGCGCTTGTCAAGTTCTTCCTGCATGGCAGCCCTTACCTTTCGGGCAGTACCCACAGGCACAGTACTCTTGGTGACCACAACCATGTATTTGTTGAGGTTTTGACCTATAGTGTGCGCCACTTGTAATACATATCTCAAATCGGCCGATCCATCCTCGTCGGGGGGCGTTCCGACTGCGGAGAATACAATCTCCTGGTCATTGAGCACGTCAGGAAGAGAAGACGTGAACTTCAAACGGCCAGCTTTCACGTTCTTCAGCACAAGCTCATCGAGACCTGGCTCGTAGATGGGAATTTCCCCTCTGTTGAGACGTTCGATTTTCTCAGTGTCAACGTCAATGCATGTCACTGTGACACCAGTGTCGGCAAAGCAAGCGCCGCTGACCAGGCCTACATACCCTGTCCCTACGATAGCAATATTCATAATTGTTGTTTAAGGTTTAATACTTATTCGAAGGCTTCCACGTCACGAAGACGAGGAGCCTTGAGGTCTTTCTCGCTGGTGATTACGTCCTTAGGATCTATAGGCCACTGTATATTTATGTCCGGGTCGTTCCAGCATATGCCAGCTTCATGTTGGGGAGCGTACACATTATCCACCTTATATGTGAAAATAGCCTCGTCGCTTAAAACTAAGAAACCATGTGCGAAGCCGCGCGGAATGAACAACTGTCGCTTGTTGTCATCAGAAAGCTCCACCATGACATGCTGACGGTAGGTAGGAGACGACTTGCGGATGTCGACAGCCACATCAAGCACGCGGCCCTTAATGACGCGCACCAGTTTGGCTTGTGAGTATTCTCCTTTTTGATAGTGTAGTCCCCTGAGAACTCCATAACAAGATTTTGACTCGTTGTCTTGGATGAAGTGTGTAGGGCCAATGTGATCCTCAAACTCCTTTGCTTTCCATGCCTCGAAGAAATAACCGCGACTGTCGCCGAACACTTTGGGTTCAATCACCCAAACCCCTTTGATTTCAGTTTCTTTATATTCCATATTTGTCAAGATAATATGCAATTTTGCCACAAAGATAATCATTTCATTTGAATTGAAATATATTCTACGGCAATATTATCCATTTTTATTTTTTTTTGCACAATAACTTGTTGTATACTGTATTTTTTCGTAATTTTGCATTTGTGATTGAATTGGATAGACATCTTGAAATATTGCTTTTGGGCAACGATTGCGTGATTGTTCCAAACTTTGGAGGATTCATGGCGCACCACATAGAAGCTCGAAAGGACGGTGCGGATGGCATGTTGTTGCCACCCGCACGATCTATCGGTTTCAATCCCAAACTCACAATCAATGACTCCCTGTTGGCGCAATCTTACGTGGAGTCTTATGATATTAGCTATCCGGAAGCTTTGGTCCGTATCGGAGACGAGGTCAGAGAACTGAGGCAACACCTTGAAAATGATGGCAGTTATGAGTTGCATGGCATTGGTGTAATAACCCTTAACGGGGAGGGACACTATGTTTTTGAGCCTTGTGAGGCGGGGGTCTTAACTCCATCGCTCTATGGTTTATCCGGCTTTGAGATGTTGTCATTGGGAGAGTTGAATGAAAGACTGAAAAGGCATAGCGATTGTGAGCTGCAAAGAAAACAGCTCTTGGATATTGACAAAACGTTGGAAGATGGTGTCGGCATCGACAAAGGAGCGGATACAGAACATGGTGCGGGTAATAACATAGTAATGCTTTGGCGCACCGTTGCGGCAGCATGTGTCGCCGCTTTGGCTTTCTTGTTGTATCCATCCCCATTGGACAATAATAGCCAATTGTTGACGGCAGGCGCCATCAATGTGGAACTTTTGCAACGAGTATTACCCATAACAGAAACAGCCAGTGCCACCAATATTGCCAGTGGGGGCAATGGAATGCGACAACCTAAGAAAAATGCTTGGCAGGCTCAAGCCGAGACAAAGTCGCAAACGCCCCGAGTAGGATATGTCATCGTTCTTGCCAGTCGAGTCACTCTCCGTAATGCCATGGCTTACGTGGAAAAATTGAAAAAACAGGGCTATGCGGAAGCCAAAGTGGTCTCCACCCCCCACAACACCAAGGTCGTCTATGGTTTCTATGTGGAGCAAGAAGAAGCTTTCCATGCGCTGAGTAACTTTAGGAAAAAGGCTGAGTTCGCGGAGGCTTGGATCATGAAAAATATTAGTGAATAGTTATGAAACACCTTCGTTGTCCCCAATGTCAGCATATTATGTCTTTTGACGACACGACTTGCGAACCAAGCAAAGTTCTCGTTTTGAAATGCCCATTGTGCGGCAAAAAATTTGGTGTTCGCATTAAGGCCAAGGCTGATGTTCCCCAAGATGTGCAGGATAATCAAGAGACCATAGTTGGGGAGCCTAAGAAATCTAACGACTGTGGGCAAATTGTTGTCATAGAAAACAATTACTGTTATCGGCAGGTCTTCCCATTGCATATGGGAGACAACCTAATTGGCAGGCAAAAGGAGAATTATGTAGTGGACTGCCCCATTGAGAGTGGCGACTTGAATATCGACTATCGTCACTGCGTCATCAGTGTGAGCCGCAAAAAAAACGGCAAACTACAATATGTGTTGCGTGACAAGCCAAGCAACAAGGGTACATTTGTTGATGGCCTTCGCTTGGATCCGAAAGAAAAACGAGTCATCGAAGATGGAACAGTCTTTTCTATTGGACTAACTTCTGTCATGCTGAAACTTTCCTAATCTTTAGGATGTGAAAGGGTTGTCCTTTCGTGTTCGATCATGTCTATGTGGTATATTGTACATTTTTCGCATACACGTGAATTGTTTGGGCCCGAAAGCCTAGACGCCGGGGGTGCTATGCTTGGCATGATGTAGATGGCGTACCTGGAGTTTCATCAATGATTTCGACAAAATGTTAGCCAAATTTGATTAATCGGCGGATGAATATGTAATTCAAGAAAAAAATATTTGCTTTTCGGTATTTTTTTCTTTCATTTAAAAGAATTTGTGTAAATTTGCAATGTTAATGGAGTAAAGAAATGTCTCAAAACTGGAAGGGTTATGAATGTAGCCATCGTTAAATATAATGCCGGAAATATCTTTTCCGTGATGAGTGCGCTGAAAAGACAAGGTATAGAACCAGAACTCACGGATGATGCAGAACAACTGGCCAAGGCTGATTGTGTCATCTTCCCGGGCCAGGGAAATGCACGGACAACGATGGGTGACCTCAGACGACGTCGTTTGGACGAAGTCATAAGGACCTTAAAACAACCTGTCTTGGGAATTTGTGTAGGCATGCAGTTGCTTTGCCGACACTCGGAGGAAGGGGATACTGACTGCATTGGCGTGTTTCCAGCTGACGTGAAACGTTTTCACCCCAAATCGCATGGACAGAAAATACCGGCAATGGGTTGGAACGCTCTCACCGAGTTGGCTTCTCCCTTGATGGATGGATTGGAAGAGGACGACTTCGTATATTTCGTTCATAGCTACTACGCTCCAGTTTGCCCCTACACCATTGCCCAGGCAGATTACATACATCCTTATTCTGCTGCCCTTCACAAAGACAATTTTTGGGCGACCCAGTTTCATCCGGAGAAGAGTGGAAAGGTAGGGGAACTGATAATTAATAACTTTCTAACCTTGGCAAGATGAATATCCAACTGATACCCGCAATTGACATTCTTGGTGGGAAATGTGTCCGGCTGACAAAAGGTGACTATGCCCAAAAGGTGGTCTATGACGACGATCCAATCAATCAGGCCAAGAGATTTGAGGACATGGGATTCAAGCGCCTTCATGTCGTTGACCTTGATGGTGCCAAGTCGAAACACATTGTCAATGGGGAAGCGCTTCGTGACATCACATCACATACGCATTTAGAGGTGGATTTTGGTGGTGGCATTAAGACGGATGAGGACATTGACGCTGCCTTTCAGGCAGGCGCAAAAATGGTAACGGTGGGCAGCGTGGCGGCCAACGCCCCGGAATTGTTCATGTCATGGCTTCGTCGGTATGGGGCAGATCGCTTGATTTTAGGTGCAGACACCCGTAATGGCAAGATTTCCATAAATGGATGGCGTGAAGATACGGGACAGGATGTCATTCCCTTCTTGAAAAAATACATTGACGAGGGTGTGAGAAATGTATTGTGCACAGAAATCTCTCGTGACGGAACACTGGAAGGCCCCGCAGTTAACTTGTATAAGAACATCATGCAACATTATCCAAAGTTGCACCTTATAGCCAGCGGCGGCGTGGGATCGTCAGAGGATATAGTCATACTGGAAAAGGAGGGCATTCCTGCGGTGGTCTTTGGAAAAGCATGGTATGAAGGACGCATTGACATGAAAAAGTTGGGCTATGGAGAGTAAAGGCATCACTAAACGAATCATCCCTTGCCTAGATGTCAAGGACGGGCAGACGGTCAAGGGGGTAAACTTCATCAACCTAAAAGAGGCAGGCGATCCTGTCGAGTTAGGCAAGGCTTATAGTGAAGCGGGAGCGGACGAACTGGTCTTCCTCGATATTACCGCATCGTTGGAAGGAAGGAAAACTTTCACGGACATGGTGACAAAGGTGGCCACAGAAATCAACATCCCTTTTACAGTGGGAGGTGGCATCCACGAACTGGCTGATGTGGACAGGCTACTATATGCTGGGGCTGACAAGGTGAGTCTCAATAGTGCGGCTATTCATGATCCTGCGCTAATAGACAAGATTGTTGCTAAATATGGCTCGCAGGTTTGCGTTTGCGCCATTGACGCCAGGAAAGATGAGGATGGGTGGTCTTGCTACATTAATGGAGGACATACACCCACAGGCTTGAGCCTTTTCGAATGGGCCCATGAGGCAGCTGACAGGGGCGCCGGGGAGATTCTTTTCACAAGCATGAATAACGATGGCGTAAAACGTGGCTTTGCAGTTGAGGCACTTGCGCAATTGTCAGAGCAACTCCCTGTGCCCATCATTGCCAGTGGTGGGGCCGGGACGATGGAGCATTTCCGAGATGCTTTCACCGTGGGACTTGCCGACGCCGCTCTTGCGGCCAGTGTCTTCCATTATGGAGAAATTGGCATTGGCGATTTAAAACACTACCTGAAAGGTGAGGGCATCAATGTCAGAATTTGAATAACAATAAAGAAAAGATGAATATAGATTTCGATAAAATGGGTGGTTTGGTCCCAGCGATTATCCAAGATGCATTGACCAAGAATGTGCTCATGCTTGGCTTTATGAACAAGGAAGCATACCAAAAGACCCTTGACACGAAGAAAGTCACTTTCTGGAGTCGCACTCGCAATTGTCTTTGGACCAAAGGAGAGACATCCGGTAACTTCCTTGAAGTTATAGATGTCAAGGTCGATTGTGACCAGGATACACTATTAGTGTTGGTGCATCCGCAAGGTCCCACTTGCCACTTGGGAACCGACACCTGTTGGGGCGAGGAAAACAAGTTGAACCCCATTTCATTTCTCTCTGACCTGCAGCAATTTATAGAAAGGAGACATCACGATATGCCGGAAGACAGCTACACCACTAGCCTCTTCAAGAAAGGTGTCAACAAGATGGCACAGAAAGTCGGAGAAGAGGCCGTGGAAACAGTTATTGAGGCAACGAATGGGACAAACGAACAACTCATTTATGAATCATCTGACTTGCTCTACCACTTAATCGTTTTGTTGACCGCTAAGGGACTAAGCATTGAGGATGTGGCTGGCGAACTGGTCAAACGTCACAACCCGGACTGGGATAAGACGAGAAGGGTGTCGAAAAGTCGGCAATCATAACTTTAACCAATCAATTGCGACTATATGCTTATCGATTATCAAGACGTAAAAATATACCAACAGGACAAACTTATCCTTGCCCCGGTTAATTTCCATGTGGAAGAGGGTGAGTTCGTTTATATCATTGGAAAAGTGGGGTCAGGAAAAAGTTCTTTGCTTAAGTCTCTCTATTGCGAACTTGACATTTATCAAGAGGATGCGGAGAAAGCCGAGGTGTTAGGCCGTGACCTTTGTGCTATCAAGCGCAAAGAAATTCCCGCCTTGCGCAAGGAGATGGGGATAATATTCCAAGATTTTAAGTTGTTGACAGACAGGAATATTCATAAAAATCTTCAATTTGTACTGAAAGCAACTGGTTGGAAGAATAAAGCTGACATCAACCAACGAATTGACGAAGTGTTGGAGAATGTGAAATTGAAAGAGAAGAAGTACAACATGCCTCACGAGTTATCAGGTGGCGAGCAACAACGAATAGCCATTGCCAGGGCCCTTCTCAACCACCCTAAGATTATCATTGCTGATGAGCCAACAGGAAACCTCGACCCTGAGACAGCCAACAATATTGTGAAATTGCTAAAGGACATCACGGCAAAGGGTACTGCGGTTGTCATGTCAACCCACAACATACACATGTTAGACCGTTTCCCTGGCGTCGTTTATCAATGTGCCGATGGTGAGATACATGATGTCACATATTCGTACAATAAGTTGAACATCATGGATGAAAACGCTATTTGAAGTGAGGAAGGCATAATAGAACAAAACAACAACATTAAGCATACGACCATGAAAGTAATGAAATTTGGAGGCACATCTGTTGGCAATGCTGAGAGGATGAAGCACGTTGCCTCTTTGGTTACCGACACTGGAGAGCCCACCTTTGTGGTGCTTTCCGCCATGAGTGGTACAACCAACTCGCTTGTCGAGATTAGCAATTATCTCTATAAGAAGAATCCTGAGGGGGCCAACGAGGTGATCAACACTCTAGAAAAGAAATATTGGCAGCATGTCGATGACCTCTACCACACAGAGGAGTTCAAAAAGACGATGCGTGACTTTTTAACGGAAGAATTCAATTACTTGCGTTCATTTACAAAGGATTTATTCACAAGTTTTGAAGAGAAAACCATTGTTGCCCAAGGAGAAATAATCTCCACAAACATGATGGTCAACTACTTAAAAGAATGTGGGATTAAAGCAGTCTTGCTTAGTGCGCTCGACTTTATGCGGACTGACAAAAATGCTGATCCTGATCCCCAATACATCAAGGACAAACTTCATGCTATCATGGCAAAGAATGATGGCTATCAAATTTATATTACCCAGGGATTTATCTGCAGAAATGCTTATGGGGAGGTAGACAATCTGCAACGTGGCGGTTCGGACTACACTGCCTCTTTGATTGGCGCCGCTCTTCCAGCAGAGGAAATACAAATTTGGACAGACATCGATGGTATGCACAATAATGATCCGCGAGTTGTAGAACACACTGAGGCCATTCATCAACTGAATTTTGAAGAGGCCGCAGAGTTGGCTTACTTCGGTGCAAAGATTTTGCATCCTACGTGTGTGCAACCGGCTAAGTTTGCAGGTATACCCGTCAGGTTGAAAAACACAATGGACCCCAAAGCCGAAGGTACAATTATTGATAATGTGCTAATCAAAGGGAAGATTAAGGCGGTGGCTGCAAAGGATAACATCACAGCCATTAAGATCAAGTCCTCACGTATGCTTCTTGCAACAGGTTTCCTTCGCAAGATTTTCGAAATCTTTGAGAGTTACCAAACCCCCATTGACATGCTCGCCACTTCTGAGGTTGGAGTGTCCATGAGCATTGACAATCATGACCATCTCAACGAGATTGTCGATGAACTCAAGAAGTATGGAACGGTTACAGTGGACACTAACATGTGCATCATCTGCGTTGTGGGAGACCTCGACTGGAGCAACCTTGGTTTTGAGACCATCGCTACTGATGCAATGCGTGACATACCTGTGCGAATGATCAGCTATGGTGGTAGCAATTACAACATTTCGTTCTTGATCAAGGAGACGGACAAGAAACGGGCTTTGCAAAGCCTGTCGGACACCCTTTTCAAGTAACTAGTTAACACACACCAATACAAGCACAATATATGAAAGGAAATTTTCCGATCAGTAAGTTTCAGGAAGTTAAGACGCCCTTTTACTATTACGACACCACTTTGTTGCGTGACACGCTTCATGCTATAGGCAAGGTAGTGGAGCGATATAAGAATTTTGTTGTCCATTATGCGGTCAAAGCTAATGCTAACCCCAAGATTTTAAATATTATACGTGAGGCGGGGCTTGGCGCTGATTGCGTTAGTGGAGGAGAGATAGAAGCGGCACTTAAGGCTGGCTTCCCAGCTAATAAGATAGTTTATGCCGGAGTAGGAAAAAGCGATTGGGAAATCAACTTAGGACTTGATTGTGGCATCTTTTGCTTCAATGTGGAAAGTGTCGCCGAATTAGAGGTGATCAATGAGCTTGCATCCCAAAAGAATGTGATGGCGAACGTTTGTCTTCGAATCAACCCTAATGTGGGGGCGCACACTCACGCTAACATCACCACGGGACTTGCTGAGAACAAGTTTGGGATAGCCATGCAAGATATGTACCCAACCCTTGAAGCCATCTCGAACATGAAGAACATCCAGTTTAAGGGACTTCATTTTCACATTGGTAGTCAGATACTTGACATGGGCGACTTCGAGGCCCTCTGCAACCGAATTAATGAGATACAGGTTGAACTAGACAAGCGTCATGTGCGAGTGCAGAACATCAATGTCGGGGGTGGGCTTGGTGTGAGCTATGATCATCCCAACCGCCTGCCCATTCCTGATTTTGCATCGTATTTCTCCACCTTTGCACATCATTTGTCACTACGTCCTGGACAGACACTTCACTTTGAGTTAGGCCGGTCGGTTGTGGCACAGATGGGAACTCTAATCACCAAGGTGCTATACGTCAAACAAGGCGCCACCAAGCAGTTTGCCATTGTAGACGCTGGTATGACAGACTTGATACGCCCAGCATTATACCAGGCCTGCCACAATATTGAAAACATCAGCAGCGAAGGCCCAATCCTGACCTATGATGTTGTGGGGCCTATCTGTGAGTCGAGTGACGTCTTTGGGAAATCGGTGGATCTTAACGAGGTTCATCGTGGCGATTTGTTTGCAATTCGCTCGGCGGGAGCCTACGGAGAGATTATGGCAAGCCAATACAACTGTCGACCTTTGCCAAAGGGCTTTGTCACAGAAGACTTTTGACGAATTGAGCCTGTGACCTAAGATTGATAAGTAGCTAAACTGGAAATGGAAAAAATGTTATCTGACAACACGGCGATATTTTTGGGAGTTGCCGTCTTCTTGCTGGCATGGATTTCCCCATTGTTCAGCCCGCTCTTCAGATGGAGAAGGAAAGAAGAAAAGGTGAATGACGACAACTTGCAATCCGTTTCCATCATCATCGCTTCACATGATGACGCGATGCAACTTGAAAAACATTTGCCTGCCATACTCAGACAGGATTATCCGGTTCAGTATGAAGTCATTGTGGTCATTGAGAAAGGAGACCATGAAGTGGAAGATGTCTTAAAACGGATCCAATATAATCATGGCCAACAAAAGGGTAATGCTCTTCTCTATGTGACTTACATTCCCGAAACGTCACGTTATATGAGCCGACGGAAGCTGGCCATTACGCTTGGCGTGAAGGCGGCCAAGAACGAATGGCTTCTGCTGACCGATTCTGATTGCGAGCCAGCATCCCCACAATGGCTCGCAAGGATGGCGAGAAATTGTGATGATGACAAGGCGTTGGTCTTAGGTTACGCAAATTATGCAGATGATGCTTCCTTGTTCAAACGTTACGAGCGTTTCTATCATTTTTGCTACTTGTTGCGGGAATGTCGTGGGAAAGCTTATCGAACCAATTGTCCCAACCTCATGTTTCGCAAGAGCCTATTTATGGAACAAGATGGCTACTTGGGCAACCTAGACCTGGTTAGGGGTGAATATGACTTCTTGGTCAATAAGTATGCCAAAACGGGGAATGCCACCACAGAGACAAACCCCGAGGCCTGGATCATCCAAGACGCTCCAACAAACAGGTCGTGGGCCTATACACACGTTTACTATATGGAGACGCGTAAGTCGTTGAAGCGTAGCTTTATGCATCGTCTCGTGTTTGAAGTTGATCAATTGGAGATGCGGACTTTTACTTTGTTGGTCGCAATCTCGTTAGCCTATTCGTTGCTGACGGGTAACTGGTTGTTGTTGGGGGGGGCATTGATTAGTGCTATTGTTGAGTTTCTGATGAGATGTCTTATTGATAGACATGCCATTAAACGATTCGGCGAGACCTTGCCTTGGGCTGCACTTTACGACCGTCTAGTCATGTGGTCCAACTTGTTCTTTCTTTTTCGTCATAAATGTTCAGATCATCGAGATTTCACTACCCATAAGCAATGAACCTTCTAATGCTTTAGGCTTATGAGACGCATGAAAATACTTTACCATGTAACACCAGAAGCGGAATCGCTCCCAATCTATCATGAAATGGTGGCTCAACTAGCGCTCTGTATGCGGGGCCAAGCAGATGTTGATGAGTTCATTTCGCAAGATGCTCATTCTGCCCAAACGGTGAACGACTATGATTTGGTGCACGTCTTCGGCAGTTGGAACATGGGTGCCTCCCATCTGATGATGAAAGCTTACCATGGTCATGTGCCCACCGTTTATTCTCCATTAGGTGGGTTGCAACCTTGGGTGATTAAGCGCAAGAAGTCAGTTTTCACCCTTTCCTCCCAGCGGAACATGACTCGCAAAGCTTTGGCAGTACATGTGTGCGGAAAGTTGGAACAGGAAACTTTTCTCTCACTGAAATGGCACAAATGCGTTGCCCTCATAAAGAATCCTGTGCTTACGAGCAAAATTTCGTTCCCTGAGATGGCTTCACAAATGTTTTCACTTTACCAAAAGGTCATTGATACGTATGCGTGTCTTTTGCTCAGCGATAAATCTTGCAAGGCCATTGGCGCACTGTTGGCGTTGGGCATCGATGACACCTTGCTGAAGGACACACACCGCATGGAGGACATGCGTGCTCTGCTGACAGACTTGAACAGTTCAGACTGGAGGAAGATTAGCATATATGCTAGCGATGAGAGAATCACGGGCGCCTTACTGTTGGGGTTAGAACGTCTACAAGTTCCTGTCCCACTCTGCGACGTAGACGACATTGAGCGCTTTCCGCATGAACGTCACTATGTCCAAGGCTCTTTGCAGGAAGACAAGCTCTTGTCGCGTAATCCGTTAACCAAGAGTAAACTCAATGAAATCATGTCTCCTAGTGAGAGCAAGGAAAAAAGCATCATCGTACGACTGTTCAACATGAAGTACGAAATGGAACATAACCAAGCGCCATTATCACATTTGGCAGATGTGTACCGAAGCATACGTTTTTGCGATGCCGACGAAGACCGCCTCAAAGATGTGGCTCGATCGATGGGCATCCTTGACTTTTCCCAACGCCTTATGGCGGTCTTGCAAGCTACGATGGGACTCACAGAGGGCTTCATGCCATTTAAGGCTAATGACGACAAGATGGCCAAGACTATGACTAAAGACATTACAAAATTTAATTCTTATTGACATGACCAAACGGTATGATGTGGAAAGGGATATGCGTTATTTGCAATTGCTGGCCCATACTTTTCCTACAATAGCTGATGCCAGCACTGAAATCATCAACCTACAAGCAATATTAAACCTGCCTAAAGGAACCGAACATTTTCTTGCAGACTTGCATGGTGAGTATGAGGCGTTCCAGCATGTTTTGAAAAACGCATCGGGCAACATCAAACGCAAGGTGAACGAATTGTTCGGTACCACATTGCGTGAAAATGAGAAGCGTGAGCTTTGCACACTCATATATTACCCCGAACAGAAATTGGAGCTTGTGAAAGATGCGGAACCAGACATCAAAGACTGGTATCACATCACGCTCCATCGCTTAGTAGCCGTGTGTCGTGACGTGTCGAGCAAGTATACCCGCTCGAAGGTGCGCAAGTCGCTACCTTCCGACTTCTCCTATATCATTCAGGAGCTACTCCATGAGCGAACAGACGACTCCGACAAAGCAGCCTACGTGAATGTCATTGTGGACACCATTATCTCCACAGGACGCGCTGACGACTTCATTATTGCCATTTCGCACGTCATACAACGACTTGCGATTGACCAGTTGCACATTCTTGGCGACATATATGACCGTGGACCTGGTGCACATAATATTATGGACTTGCTCGACGGCTACCACCACTGGGACATCACCTGGGGCAACCACGACATTCTTTGGATGGGGGCTGCCGCAGGTAACGATGCCTGCATGTGCAGTGTTATCCGCTTGTCACTGCGTTACGCCAATCTCGCTACACTCGAAGAGGGCTATGGCATTAATCTTCTGCCATTGGCCACCTTCGCAATGGAGTCATATGCTGATGACCCGTGCTATGAGTTCCAGCCTAAGTTGAACGGTGGAGCGCAGCACCTCGATGAAAAGACGAAACGCCTGACAGCCCAAATGCACAAGGCAATCTCTGTCATACAGTTTAAGCTGGAGGCGCAACTCTATGAGCGCCATCCCGAATGGCAGATGCAGGATCGGGAAATGTTCAATTTTGTTGATTTTGGCAAGAAAACTATCTCATTGCTCGGCAAGGAATATCCTCTGACAAGTTGCAACTTTCCCACCATTGATCCTCTACACCCCAATGAGCTTACGGCAGAGGAGGCAGACTTGGTGAATAAGCTCCACCACAGTTTTGCTGTGAGTGAGAAGTTTCACAAACATGTCCGAGCCTTTTTGGCCCACGGTTGCATGTATGGCATTTTCAATAACAACTTGCTTTTCCACGCTTCCGTCCCCCTGAACGCCGACGGATCTCTGAAGGAGGTGGAAATTTATCCGGGACATCGTTGCTCAGGTCTCTCCCTCATGAAAGACGTGGGGCATCTCATTCGACTTGCATTTCAATCTGACGCCACACCCAGTATGCGGGAATATGCCATTGATTACTTTCTATATCTTTGGTGCGGCCCTGACAGCCCGTTGTTTGACAAGTCGAAGATGGCGACGTTTGAACGATACTTTGTGGATGACGCAATGACACACGAGGAAAAGAAAGGCAACTATTTCAAGTTGCGCGACGACGAGAGTGTTTGTGACCACATCATGGACTCTTTTGGTGTGACGGGACCAAACCGGCACATTATCAATGGCCATGTGCCTGTTAGGGTAGGGAGGGGAGAGAATCCCATTAAGGCCAATGGCAAGTTGATGGTCATCGATGGCGGCTTCTCCCAGGCCTATCACAAGGAGACAGGTATAGCCGGATATACGCTGGTCTACCATAGTCGTGGCTTCCAGTTGGTGCAACACGAACCTTTTACAAGCACTGAGGATGCCATCTTGCGAGGCTCTGACATTAAGTCTACCACACAGATTGTGGAAATGTCGTCGCATAGGATGCTTGTGGCTGACACCGACAAGGGGCAAGTGTTGCGGGGGCAAGTGAACGATCTGGAAGAGTTGCTCTTTGCATATCGGCATGGCTTTATCAATGAGAGTGAGCACAAGAAATAATCTGAAAACTGTTTAAAGGGTGGTTCTATAAAATTACCACCGGATAATGAGCATGTTCGCTCAAGTAGCGTTTTGTCATCTTTCGGGCTCTTTTCTGCCCCATTTTCTTGTTCGCACAGTCGCATAGCCCGCTATACTCCTTCGTTCACAAACAAATGAGACGGAAAATAGCACCGAAATCTGACAAAGCTAATTTATAGAATATTAGTGTCCGCTAAAAGTTGAAGTTCCCCATACAAATTAAGGCCGAATTCC
>CAVBFJ010000055.1:0-16101 GCA_963594895.1 bacterium
GCGTCCTCGAAGAGGGCGAAATTTGCAGAAGACTCCCTGACCGACAGGAAGTAACGCTCTCAATGGCCCTTCTTGATATGTATTAGCGTGTTCGCCCTCTTCGAGGACGCTTTAAGCAGTATCGTATAACCGCAGGTTCCCTTCGGTCACCCGCGGTTATGCACAGTTGGCCCCCTTCGGGGACATATCACAAACGTGACGCTTTTTCGTATGCAAATTGGAAATGGACATATTCTGCTATAACTTGCAAAATATAAATATCTTATTCACAACAACTTAAGTCGTAAGATTTAGCAAAAGTCATATCCGAAAAATATTCGGATTTTAAACACCAAGCCCCAAAGGGGATGGGGGCATCCACGGACTATCTCCCTTAAGCCATTAAAATTTCACCAAAGATAATTTGTGACTTATAGCATGCAAATGCAAGATTTTAGGTGTGTCGGTCTTGGCTTTTCAAATGAAAGCAGAGAGCATTCGGAGATGTTCATTCTCGTTTTTTATTTAAACTGGCTTATAATTCGAGAATTTTATCTAAATTTGCATAACACATAGCAAGCCTCTGTCGTGGGCCGCCTTGGGCACCATCGCCAAGCCCAAGGCAAAAATGACAACCAAACAACAAAGAAGAGATGAAAAAAATCAGATGGGGATTTATCGGATGCGGCGAGGTCACCGAGAAGAAGTCGGGGCCCGCCTTCAGCGAGGTGCCGGGCTCTGAGGTCGTCGCCGTGATGAGCCGCAACGCAGCCAAGGCGCGCGACTACGCCGAGCGACACCACATACCCAAGTGGTACACCGACGCACAGGAGCTCATCGACGACCCGGACATCGACGCCATCTACATCGCCACGCCACCCTCGAGCCACGCCACCTTCGCCATCATGGCCATGCGCTCGGGCAAGCCCTGCTACGTGGAGAAGCCCCTCGCGGCCAGCTACGAGGACTGCCTGCGCATCAACCGCATATCCGAGCAGACGGGCGTGCCCTGCTTCGTGGCCTACTACCGCCGCTACCTGCCCTACTTCCGCAAGGTCAGGGAGCTGGTGGACGACGGCACGCTGGGCAAGGTCATCAACGTGCAGATACGCTTCTCGGCGCCGCCACGCGAGCTCGACTACGCGCGCGGCAGCAACCAGCCATGGCGGCTGCAGCCCGACATCGCAGGCGGCGGAGGCTACTTCTACGACCTCGCGCCACACCAGCTCGACCTCCTCCAGCTGCTCTTCGGCGTCATCATACGCACCCACGGCTACTCGGCCAACCGCGCGCACCTCTACCAGACGCAAGACACCATCAGCGCCTCGTTTCTCTTCCAGAGCGGCATACCCGGCAGCGCGTCGTGGTGCTTCGTCGGCCACGAGAGCGCCAAGGAAGACCGCATCGTCATCATCGGCGACAAGGGGTCGATGGGCTTCTCCGTCTACAACTACGACCCCATACAGGTGGTCACCAGCGAGGGCAACCAGAGCTACGTCATACCCAACCCCACACACGTGCAGCTGCCCATCATACGATCTGTCGTCGAGCACCTGCAGGGCATAGGCACCTGCGAGGCCACCAGCGTCAGCGCCACACCCACCAACTGGGTCATGGACCGCATCCTAGGCAAGTTCTGAGCCATGAGACTACGCACACTGCTCATCACACTCCTCTGGGCCATGGCATGCCAGGCCGCCCCCGCCACCGCAGACTCCACCGCGGCCGACGGGAGGCCCCGCCGCGCACATGCCGTCGGACGGCAGTTGCGCAACCCCATACTCAACGCCCTCTACCAGTTTGTCAAGGAGTTCTCGCGCGTCGACACCGACTACGTGGAGCCGCAGCACTACAACTTCACCGTGATGATCCAGAACACCAACACCTACGAGGTCTACTACCTCGCCAACAAGGCCAAGCAGGGCATCGGCTTCTCGCCCAAGCCCTCGATGAAGGTGGGACCCTACGTGGGATGGCGATGGGTGTTCCTCGGCTACACCGTCGACCTGACACACCTCGGCAGCAGCGACAAAAAGCAAGACTTCAACCTCAGCCTCTACAGCAACCAGATAGGCGTCGACCTCTTCTACCGCAAGTCGGGCGACGACTACACCATCACCAGCCTCAACCTCGGCAAGAACATCGACACACACGCCATCAAGGGCGCGTCGTTCGACGGCTTCCACTCGAGCATCACCGGCGGCAACCTCTACTACATCTTCAACCACCGCAAGTTCTCATACCCCGCGGCCTACAGCCAGAGCACCGTGCAGCGGCGCACCGCCGGCAGCCCCATGCTGGGCATCGGATACACGCGCCACTCGCTGGAGATCGACTGGCAGAAGCTCGGGGCCATCATGGAGCAGCGCATCGGACCACAATACGGCCAGGCGGCCATCGACTCCTCGATGATGTTCTCCAAAGTCAAGTACACCGACTACTCCTTCTCCGGGGGATATGGCATCAACTGGGTCTTCGCCCACGACTGGCTCTTCAACGCCTCGCTCATGGGATCGCTGAGCTACAAACGGTCGACGAGCGACGTCAAGCAGCGGTCGAGCGACTTCTTCCGCGACTTCGACTTCAAGAACTTCAACATCGACGGCGTGCTGCGCCTCGGGCTGGTGTGGAACAACACGCGCTGGTACGCGGGCATGAGCTCCATCTTCCACGCCTACAACTACCGCAAGGACCAGTTCCGGACCAACAACATCTTCGGATCGGTCAACATCTACTTCGGCTACAACTTCGGACGGAGATGACCGCCCACACCCGACCGACATGAAAAGAACCATCACCCTCCTCTTCCTGGCCCTCTCCCTGGCCCTCTTCTCAGAGGCCGCCACGCCCGACTACTGGCGCAGCGACTCGGTGAAAGTCGTGCGCCTGCTGGAACGCGCGGCGCGCCTGCCCCACACCACCAACCACATGACATGGTTCGCGCGACAGCTGTGCGGACTGCCCTACGTGGCCAAGACGCTGGAGGCCAACGACGACGAGCGCCTCGTGGTCAACCTGCGGCAGATGGACTGCACCACCTACGTGGAGACCGTCCTGGCCCTCACGCGCTGCGCACGCCAGCGCAAGACATCGTTCGCCGACTACTGCGACAACCTGCGCCTCATACGCTACCGCGACGGCAACATCGACTACCCCGACCGCCTCCACTACTTCACCTACTGGATACAAGACAACGTGCGCATGGGCATCGTGGAGGACATACAGGGGCCCAACCCGCCCTTCACCGCCGTGCAGACCGTCAGGGCCAACTACATGACCACGCACACCGAGGCCTACCCCATGCTGCTCAAGCGGCCAGAGTGGGTCGACGCCATCCGGCACATGGAGGACACCATCAGCGGGCGGCGCCACCGATACATACCCAAGACACAACTGGCCGACAGCCCCATGCTGCGGCAGACCATCCACGACGGCGACATCATCGTCATTCTCACCTCCAAGAAGGGACTCGACACCAGCCACATAGGCATCGCCGCATGGCACACCGACGGCCTGCACATGCTCAACGCCTCGTCGGTCCGACACAAGGTGGTGGAGGAGCCCATGCTGCTCTCCACCTACATGGCACGACACCCCTCGCAGACGGGCATACGCATCGTCAGGCCACGCTGAGCGGACGGCAGGGAGCGCCGACACACACAGCTACATACCAACAAAACACAGATAAAGACATGAAGCAAGCAACGAAGCACCTGGCAGCCCTCGCGCTGACCCTCGCGATGGCACACGGCAGCGTGGCCGCGCAGACCTACACCGCACAATACCCGAAAGACATGGAGAAGGTGGCCGCCAAGTGGGTGAAGCGGGGCGCATGGAAAGGCGCGTTCACCAAGGCCGTGCCAGCGCCGACGGTCAACCTCACCGACTTCTACATCCAGTACACCCGCAACCAGCG
Organism: bacterium; assembly: GCA_963594895.1. Lineage (GTDB taxonomy): Bacteria > Bacteroidota > Bacteroidia > Bacteroidales > Bacteroidaceae > Prevotella. Next base: position 3,896 of record CAVBFJ010000055.1, read on the forward strand.
ACAGTGGGACGCCCTCTTCGCATGGCTGCAGGACAACGACCTCAAGGCGCTCAAGCCCGGACGCACGCCCATCGGCGACTCGGGCCTGACGGCATCCGTCGAGGACGGCACCAACTGGTGCAGCGAGGCCGACCTGCAGGCAGGCAAGGGATCGGAGTCGCACCGCGAGAAGATCGACTTCATGATCGTGGTCGACGGGGCGGAGGGCTTCGCGCTGCTCGACCACGACACGTCGACACCCCTGGGCGACTACAAGCCCGACGTGGAGCACTACCGCTTCGACGCCTCACGGCTGAAGCGCTTCGAGTCCATCCCGGGCACGTTCAACATCATGTTCCCCACCGACTGGCACGTGGCAAAGGTGAAGACGGGAAAGGGCGGCGAGCACGTGAAGGTCATCGTCGTGAAGGTCGACTACAAGCGATAGGCCAGGCACGACCGGGGGCCACAACCGACATCACAGACCCTAGGGCAGGGAAGACAACCACCCGCATGTGTTAATGTGAGTTAAATATAGGCCACACATGATGACGTGTGCCACGAAAGCCGTAACTTTGAAAAAAAGGAACGCGAAGATGAACATCGCTCTACGCCTGGCCCTCACATGGGCCGTCTCGCTGTGGTCGCTCATGGGCTTGGCCCAGGACGACTCGACGCAACACCGCACAATGGCCTACGCCTACTACCGGCCAGCCCTGGTGACGCTCACCACGGGCAAGGTGGTCAAGGCACCGCTGGCCAACGTGTTCCTCAAGGGCAGCGTGCTGGTCTACCGCAACCCACAGGGACGCGTCATGGAGGCCAACCGCAAGACCATCAAGAGCGTCGACTTTGAGGACCGCCACTATGAGCGCATCGACACCATGCTCTACTGGCGCGTCGACACCGTGGGCGACAACGCACTCTACGTCGCCACATACATCGACATGGCGTCACTCAGGCAGCAGATCCTCAACGGCCGCGACATGACCGACGTGCAGGTCAACTCGCTCATGCTCAGCTCCACGGCCATCACCGTCAACGAGGCCGACCTCGAGCTGCCCTACACCAACGTCTACTACTATCGCTACCGCGGCAAATGGCTGCGCGTGCACGAGCGAGACATTGACCACGCTCTGCCCCGAGGCAAACGCGAGGCATACAAGGTGGCGCTCTCCATGCCGGGCTTCTCATGGACCGACCCGCACAGCCTCATGGATCTCCTGCGGAGCATCAGCGACTGACCGCGGCGCACACACACCGACCCTCACCCGTAACCAACACCAACACATAGACATGCAAGACATCAACGAGTATCGCAAGCAAATCCTGAAAGCGCTGTGCGCCGCAGCCGACGACGACGGCCGGCGCCGCATCACCGACGAGGAGGCAGCACGCCTGTCCAAGGTGTTCTCTGATGACGAGCTGGCCTTCGGCATGGACTACAACACACCTGAGGAAGTGGCCGACATGCTGCTCGACGCCGACTTGTGACAACCCCTAACCATCCTGATTATGAACGAGAAAAAATCCATAGACGCCTATCTCAACGAGATCGGGCAAGAGAAGCTCCTCACAGACGCCGAAGAGCGGCTGCTGGCGGAGCGCATACAGCAGGGCGACAGCCAGGCGCTGGCCCAGCTCACCACCGCCAACCTCACGTTCGTGGTGTCTCTGGCCCACCAGTATGCGGGCCACGGACTGCCCACCGAAGACCTCATCAGCGAGGGCAACATCGGCATGATGCGTGCGGCGGCCAAGTTTGACGGCAGCCGCGGAAAGCGCTTCGTGGCCTTCGCCGCCCCCTACATACGCGAGGCCATGCGACAAGCCATCGAGCAACAGACGGGCCTCTACCGCGTGCCGCGCGACGCCAAGGGCACCGCAGCGGAGTGGCGACGCAGCCAGGCGCTCTCCATCGACGCACCCGTGGGCGGCAGCCAGGACCTGAGCCTCGGACGCGTGGTGGCCAACCCGCACGCCGCCGACCCAGGACAACTACTGGAGGAGAGTGCGCTCGTCGAGGAGCTCGAGCGACTGGTGGGACGCCTCGACGGACGCGAGCAGCGCGTGGCGGCATGCCTCTATGGCGTGGGCACCGCACCGCTCACCATGGCAGAGACCGCGCAGCAGATGGGCCTCAAGCGCGAGCGCGTCAGGCAGATACGCGACAAGGCCGTCAGACAGCTGTGCCGCATGACAACAAGCAAGGACCTACGCAACTACCTGAGACGATGAGATACATGCTCCTTTCCGACATTCACGGCTCGCTGCCACGCCTCAGCCGTGCGCTCGACTTCTATCGCGCCCAGCGATGTGACATGCTGCTCCTCATGGGCGACATCCTCAACTACGGACCACGCAACGGGGTGCCCGAGGGTCTCGACGCGCCAGGCATCGCCAAGGCGCTCAACGACATGGCCGACGACATCGTGGCCGTGCGCGGCAACTGCGACTCGGAGGTCGACCAGATGCTCCTGCACTTCCCCATCCTCTCGACATACACCATCGTAGTCGACGAGGGGCGACGCATCCTGCTCACCCACGGACACGTCTACAACAAGGAGACACTGCCGCCCGGACGCTTCGACGCCGTGGTCTACGGACACACCCACCTGTGGGAGCTCACCGCGCGAGAGGACGGCAGCGTGGTCTGCAACACAGGGTCCATCACCTTCCCCAAGGGAGGCAACCCGCCCACGCTCGCCATCATGGACGACGGCGTGATCACCGTCTACCACTTCGACACCCTGGAGCCACTCGCACGGCAGGCCCTGCGCCGCCCGGCGGCACAGCGGAGTGCGGACGGACAATGACACTCGAATGACTATCAACCACATAAAAACAACATCCAAGATGCGAAAATTCACTATCAAGACCGTCGTCGCCCTCGCAGTGGGAGGCCTGACACTGAGCTCCTGCATCGGTTCGTTCGGACTGACCAACAGCGTGCTCAACTGGAACAAGAAGCTCAGCAGCAGCAAGTTTCTCAACGAACTGGTATTTCTCGTCATCAGCCCCGCCTATGCCGTGTGTAGCGTAGTCGACCTGTTTGTGCTCAACACCGTCGAGTTTTGGACGGGCAACAAGGTCGTGGCACACGTCGGCGAGACCAAGAACGTCATGGGCAAGGACGGACGCATGTACGCCGTGAAGACGCTGAAGAACGGGTATGAGATCACCAACCCCGACGGCGAGGTGTCTTACCTGGTCTACAACAAGAAGGAGAAGAGCTGGAACTACAAGGACAACGGCTCACTGAAGGAGTTGTTCCGCTTCAATGAGGACGGCACCATCCAGGCCACACTGCCCAACGGCAAGAAAATGAACGTCACCGCCGACCAGGCCGGCCTGTTCCAGGTGAAGATGGCCGTCCAGGACGGCGTCTACTTCGCCTCAGCGCGATAACCCGACAGACCCTGACAAGCAACGACAATCGGCCCACATGGAGAGCGGCAGGAATCCCTGCCTGCCCACCATGCGGGCCGATTGTCGTCACATGGCATGCGGCCGCGATGGCGACATCAAAATATTCGGGAAAAGGTCTTTTTCTGACACACTTGTCCTTATTGTTCGAGATTATTTGTTACCTTTGCGCTTAACAACTTTTTGACATGAAGGACATTTGTAGCATCGGGCACATCACGCGCGATAAAATCATCACCCCACAGAACACTGTCAGCATGGCTGGCGGCACCTCTTATTATATGTCACACGGCATCAGCCACCTGCCCCGGAAAGTCAGTTACCAACTGGTGACCAAGGTGGGACAGGGACAAATGGGCGAAGTGGAGAAAATGCGCCGGGACGGCGTGGACACCATTTGCTATCCAAGCCGCCACACCGTCTACTTCGAGAACAAGTATGGCGAGGACTCCAACAGCCGCACGCAGCGCGTGCTGGCCAAGGCCGACCCGTTCACCGTCGAGGAGATGCGCCCCCTGGAGGCCCGCATCTTCCATCTCGGTACCCTGCTGGCCGACGACTTCTCACCCGAGGTGGTGAAATACCTGGCGACCAAGGGACTGGTCTCCATCGACGTGCAGGGCTACCTGCGCGAGGTGGTGGGCGAGAATGTGAGGGCCACCCCCTGGAAGCACCAGGAGGAGATCCTGGCCGTGACGAGCATCCTGAAGCTCAACGAGCACGAGATGGAGGTCGTCACCAACTCCACCGACCCCCGCACCGTGGCCCAGAAGCTGGCCGCGCAGGGCGTGAGGGAAGTGGTCGTCACGCTTGGCAGCTATGGCTCGCTCATCTATGCCGACAACCAATTCTACGAGATACCGGCTTACAAGCCCCGACAAGTGGTGGACGCCACGGGGTGTGGCGACACCTACTCCACCGGCTATCTCTATTGCCGCCTCCAGGGCATGGGCTATGCCGAGGCCGGCCGCTTTGCAGCCGCCATGTGCACCTTGAAGCTGGAGCACAATGGCGCCTTCGACGGCACCATCGAGGACATCGAGCGCATCATCAAGTGACGGGCCGCGGCCCAGCCTGCCGGGTCGCGGCTCAGTCGGCCGGGTTACAGCTCAGCCTGCCGGCTCTTGCAGCAGCGCCTCCAGGTAGTGCGCCAGCTGGTCCTTGCCCACCTCCTCGAGGCCTTGGCCGAACGTGAGCAGGCGGTCAGCCAGCCGCACAGCCAGGTTGAGGTCGTGGGTGGAGAGCACGATGACCTTGCCCAGGTCGCGGGCCATCGAGCGCAAGAGCCTCATCATCTCCACCTTGCTGGGATAGTCGAGAAAGGCCGTGGGCTCATCGAGCAGCACCACGGGCGTCTGCTGGGCCAGCGCCTTGGCTATCATCATCTTTTGCCGCTCACCGTCGCTCAGCGTGTCCACCATGCGGTGGGCCAGCGGCTCCAGCCCCGCCATGCGCAGAGCCTCGCCCACGATACGCCGGTCCTCGTCGCCGAGATGACCGAAGAAGCCCGTGTAGGGCATGCGGCCAAAGCCCACGACATCCTCCACCGTGATGTTCTCCACCTCCACGCGGTCGGTCAGCACCACGGCTATCCAGCGTGACAGTTGCCGGCGTGTGAGGCCAGCCAACGGCCGTTCCATGCCGCCAGACACGAGCGTCACCCCGCCGGACTGGGGCGCCTGCACTCCCGCCAGCGTGCGGAGAAGCGTCGACTTGCCCATGCCGTTGGGCCCCACAAGGGCCGTCAGCGTGCCGCCCTCCAGGCGTGCCGACAAGCCGGAGGCCACCCTGCGGTGACGATAGCCCACCGCCAAATCCTTAATGATCATCTCATTCATGCCGCAAAGATACGACAAAAACACGATTGGCCAGCCACAAAACGCGAATTCATCCACCGAAAGCACGCTATGTGACCACTTTTTCATATCTTTGCATATATGAACGCAGCATCGCCGCACACATGAACGCAGTATCGCCACTTCAAGCATTACAACAGCAACGGTTGTTGCTCCAGATGGAGTACCAGGCCGAGAAGGAAGCGTTTCGCAAGCAGACCGAGACCATGGGCCTCGGCCGCAAGGTGAAACGCGGCGACGCTTGGTTTCCCGTCAGCACTGGGCGCACCTATTACAATTCGCTCAACCAGTACTGCATCGAGGTGATGCGCACCGACGACCAAGACATCGAGCACAACTTCGAGTTTGGCAAGCCAGTCGTCTTCTGGAGGGCCGACAACCCCTCACCCACCACGCCCACGTCCAAGGGCGGCATCCGTTATTTCAGCTTCACAGGCACCGTGTCGTTTGTCGACGGCGACCGCATGGTCGTCACCATCCCCGAGGGCCACGCCTTCGACCTGCAGGGGTGCGACCAGCCCATCGGTGTGCAACTCTTCTTCGACGAGACCAGCTACCGCTGCATGTTCGATGCCCTCGACAGGGTGATGAATGCCAAGACAGGTCGGCTGGCCTACCTGCGCGACCTCTTCTACACGAAGATGCGCCCACAGGCGTTCTCCTTCGAGCCCCTTCGGTTCCCATGGCTCAACGCCACCCAGGAGCGGGCGGTCAACGAGGTGCTGCGCGCCAAGGACGTGGAGGTGGTGCATGGCCCTCCCGGCACGGGCAAGACCACCACGCTCGTCGAGGCCATCAACGAAACCCTGATGCGCGAGAGCCAAGTGCTGGTGTGCGCACAGAGCAACATGGCCGTCGACTGGATCAGCGAGAAGCTCGTCGACCGCGGCGTCAGCGTGCTGCGCATCGGCAACCCCACACGTGTCAACGACAAGATGCTGGGCTTCACCTATGAGCGCCAGTTTGAGGCCCACCCCGACTACCCCCAGCTCTGGGCCATCCGCAAGGCCATCCGCGAACTGCGGCAGAAGCGCAAGGGACGCGACGCGGGTTATCACCAGAAGATGGAACGGCTGAAGGCCCGCGCCACAGAGCTTGAGCTGCGCATCCGCAGCGAGCTGTTCGGGCAGGCGCGCGTCATCGCCTCCACGCTGGTGGGCACCGCCAGCCGCCTCCTTGAGGGCCAGAAGTTCTCCACCCTCTTCATCGACGAGGCCGCCCAGGCCCTCGAGGCGGCTTGCTGGATAGCCATCCGGCGCGCCGGCCGCGTCATCCTGGCGGGCGACCACTGCCAGTTGCCGCCCACCGTGAAGAGCATCGCCGCCCTGAAGGCCGGACTGGGCAAGACGCTCATGGAGCGCATCGTGGAGCAGAAGCCCGAGTGCGTGACACTCCTCCAAGTGCAATACCGCATGAACGACGACATCATGCGCTTCAGCTCCGACTATTTCTACGGGGGCAAGGTGCAGACGGCACCGCAGGTGAGCCACCGCGGCATCCTCGACCTCGACTATCCCTTCTCATGGGTCGACACCTCACAGATGGAGGTGGGCCCCGACGAGCCTCCCTTCCGCGAGCAGTTTGTGGGCGAGAGCTTCGGGCGCGTCAACAAGGGCGAGGCGGCGCTCACGCTCCTCACCCTCCAGCAATACTTCACCAAGATTGGCAAGCAGCGCATCCTCGACGAGCGCATCGACGTGGGCGTCATCTCGCCCTACCGCGCCCAGGTACAATACCTGCGCCACCTCATCAAGCGGCGCGAGTTCTTCAAGCCCTACCGCCACCTCATCTCCGTCAACACGGTCGACGGCTTCCAGGGCCAGGAGCGCGACGTGATCCTCATCTCGCTGGTGCGGGCCAACGACGACGGCCAGATAGGCTTCCTGCGCGACCTGCGCCGCATGAACGTGGCCATCACCCGGGCCCGCATGAAGCTCATCATCCTCGGCGACGCCTCGACCATGACGCGCCACCCATTCTACAAGAGGCTTCACGACTACATCCAGGGCCTGCGACACGACGCCACGGGACCCGCACATGCGGACAAAGCGACAACACACCAGGAAGACAAGACACGATAAACAGCATGTTACAACGAGACTATTTCATCCGAATCATCGAGGAGTTCATGGCCGCCGTCAGCCGTTTCCTGGAGAAGGACATCGACAAGCGCACCGACGACGACCTGCGCGACCTCTACCGCCAGTATGTGGGTGCCTACGACACCCTGCGCAACCTCTCGGCGGCGGAGGCCATCGCCTACGCCCACGAGCAATGGAAGGGCGACCGCCGCATGCAACAACTGGAGATGCTGGCCGAGCTGCTCTATGTCGAGGGCAGCTACAAGCAGAAGCCGCTGCGCGACCTGCTGCTCGAGAAGTCGTTTCTCATCTTCACCTATGTCGACCGCCACAGCCCCGACTTCTCGCTCACCCGCCGCGCCAAGCTCAGCGCCATCAAGGGGCTGCTGGGCACTGACATCAACCTCGACGACATCCTGATATGACCTCCATGACCCGTCACGAGCAACCCGCTCCCCGATCACAAGGGGGCATGACCGACATGACCGTGGGCTCCCCCGCCCGCGGCATCCTCCGCTTCGCCGTGCCGTTGGTGCTGGGCTACATCCTCCAACAGATGTACCAGGTCATCGACGCCGCCATCGTGGGGCGCTGGATTGGCGTCGACGCCTTGGCTGCCGTGGGCGCCTCGGCCAGCATCATGTTTCTCATCATGGGCTTCTGCAATGGCTCGTGCGCGGGCTTCGCCATCCCTGTGGCCCAAGCCTTCGGCGCCAAGGACTACCGCAAGATGCGATGCTATGTGAGCAACGCCGTGCGCATCGGCCTGGTCTTCGCCGTGGTCATCACGTTGCTCAGCTGCGCCCTGTGCTCGCGCATCCTGCACATCGTCAACACGCCCGCCGACATCTTCCACGACGCGTGGGTGTTTCTTTTCCTGCAGTTTCTGGCCATCCCCTTCACCATCGCCTACAACTTGCAGGCGGGCCTCATCCGCGCCTTGGGTGACAGCAAGCACCCGTTCTATTTTCTCATCTTCTCATCGTTGTTCAACATTGCGCTCGACGTGCTGCTCATCCTCGCGCTCGGGCTGGGCGTCGCTGGCGCCGGCTTGGCCACGCTGCTGGCCCAGGCCTTCTCGTCGGCGCTGTGCTATGGCTTCATCCGCCGCAAGATGACCATCCTCATCCCGCAGGGCGACGAGCGGGCCTACGACAACAAGCGCATCTCCATCCTGCTCAACAACGGCGTGCCCATGGGCCTCCAGTTCTCCATCACGGGCATCGGCGTCATCATGCTCCAGAGCGCCAACAACGCCCTCGGCACCGTCTACGTGGCGGCGTTCACGGCGGCCATGCGCATCAAGTACCTCTTCACGTGTGTCTTCGAGAACATCGGCGTGGCCATGGCCACCTACTGCGGACAGAACATCGGGGCCCACGAGCTCGGGCGCGTCAAGCGGGGCGTAGTCGACGCCGTGCGCATCATGCTCGCCTATTTTGCCATCACGTTTCTCCTCATCTATCCTTTTGCCGACAACATGATGTCCCTCTTTGTCGACTCCTCGGAGCAGGCGGTCATCACCCATGCGGCACAGTTCATGCGCGTGGCCAACTACTTCTACCCCGTCCTGGGCCTGCTCACCATCCTGCGCTACAGCATCCAAGGGCTGGGCTACAGCAACCTGTCGATGCTCTCGGGCGTCATGGAGATGCTCGCGCGGTGCGGCGTCAGCCTCTGGCTCGTGCCGGCGCTGGCCTTCACCGGCGTCTGCCTGGGCGACCCCGTGGCGTGGGTGGCGGCCGACGTGTTCCTCGTGCCGGCCTTCTGCTTGCTATACCGTCATCTGAAAATCAATAACCAATCATACACAATCATCAAATGAAACGTTTCATTATCACCATCACCATGGCGCTGGCGGCCTTCGTCAGCATGCTGGCTTCCCACACCATCACCCATGAGGGTGCCTGGTGCTGGTTTGCCGACCCCCGCGCGCTTCACTATGAGAACGCCAGTGGATCCATCAACGCTTCCTATGTGGGCTACATCGACGTGCACGGCAACGTCAAGGCCACACAGATGGACTTCGTCAACAACCGCCGCACGGAGGTGCTGGTGCGCTCGGCCTTCCAGCCCGACGACCACAACAACCCCACCTTCATCGTGCTGCCCGACGAGCGCGTCATGATCTTCTACACACGCCACACCGACGAGCCGAAGATCTGGTACCGCGTGTCGGCCAAGCCGGGCGACATCTCGCAGCTGGGCGAGGAGAAGTTCATCAGCGTGAAGAACAACACCACCTACCCCTCTCCCTTCATCCTCAGCGACGACCCCGACCACATCTACCTCTGCTGGCGTGGCATCAACTGGCACCCTACGATGGCGCGCATCACCATGCCCGACGCCGAGGACAACGTGACCGTGGACTTCGGCCCGAAGCAGATCGTGCAGTCGACGGGCGCAAGGCCCTACGCCAAGTACCAGAGCAACGGCAAGGACAAGATCTACCTGGCCTACACCACCGGGCACCCTGACAACGAGATGCCCAACTGGCTCTACTTCAACGTCATCGACATCAACAAGGGCAACGGTCCCATCCTCCGCGACATCAAGGGCAACAAGCTCAAGGCCGTGGCCGACGGCACGTTCAACGTGAACAAGACGAGCAGCTACCTCAGCCAATATCCCAACACCGTGGTCGACCACAGCGACAACGTGCGCAACTGGGTGTGGCAGATCGCCCTCGACAAGGATGAGCGCCCGGTCATCGCCCTGGTCCACATCGACAACGCCAAGACCACCCACGTCTACCACTACAGCCGGTGGACGGGCAGCGCCTGGCGCGACACATGGGTGCAATATGGCGGCCACGCCTTCCACCAGAACTGGAACCAGACAGAGCGCTGCTACAGCGGCGGCATGGCCATCGACCCCGACAACATCAATGACCTCTACCTCTCCATCCCCACGACCAACGGTGCCTACAACAAGGACGGCGTCTATGAGATTTGGAAATACAACATCGCCGACGACGGCACCATCACGTCATCGCAGCAGGTGACCAGCGGCTCATCGAAGAACAACATGCGCCCCTACATCCTGCCGGGCTCTAAGAACAGCAATATGCGCCTGTCGTGGATGAGCGGCGACTACTATTACTGGATGGTCAACAAGAACTACCCCAAGGGCTATCCCACCGGCATCGTCAGCGACTACGACCTGCCCGAGCAGCCCGTCAGCCTGTCCGACCAGCAGATGGAGCAGGCCCAGGGCAACGCCACATTCTCCGTGTCGGCGAAGTTCCAACAGCAAGCCACCAGCGCGAGAGCCGACTCGGCATGGATCTTCAGCAGCGACAACCTGACCGTCGGCCTGACGCGCGACAACCGTCTCTTCGCCAGCATGAGAGCCAATGGCGAGACGCTTGACAAGGAGAGCTGCAACCTCTTCAACACCTCCGACGACTGGGCCACAGGCTCCTATGGCACCAACGGCGACACCCACCTGACGACCATCACCAACGCGCTCATCACCGTCACCTACGACGGCAGTGAGCTGCGTGTCTACCGCAACGAGCTGCTGGAGCTGTGCGTGCCCTTCAAGGGCCTGACGCTCAGCAATGTCAAGGGCGGCACGCTCTCGGCGGAGCAGCAGCTGTGGGGCCGCGCGCTCAACCAAGACGAGGTGTGCGCACTGCGCAGCCTCATGATAGCCTCGCTCATCAGCGTGCCCGACACGGTGCGCACCGACCTGGTGTTGCCCCAGACCGTGCAGGGCCTGCCCGTGGCGTGGAGCAGCAGCAACACGGCGGTCATCGCCGACAATGGCCTGGTCAACCTGCCCAGCGAGGAGACGCCCGTGGTGCTCACCGCCACGGTGGGCGCCGACACCGTGCGCTGGCAGACCGTGGTCATGCCGCGCTGTGTGGAGAAGAACATGCAGGTCAACTACACTTTCGACAAGGCTGACCTTGCCGACGACAACACCGTGGCCGACCACAGCGGCCACGGCCACGCGCTGGCCGTCAAGGGCTCTGCGAAAGTCAACGGCACGCTCGACCTGACGGCCAACCGTCCGGTGACGTTCGCCTCCAACGGCTATGGCCTGGCGCCCTCGGGCCTCTTGGGCAGCCTGCGCTCCTACACGTTCATGTTCGAGGCCAAGCTCAACGGCCGTGAGAAGCTGCCCCGCTTCTACGACTTCGGCTCAGGGTCGGGCAACAGCGTCTTCCTGCGCCTGACATCAGCCGGCAACTATTCGGCCGGCAGCAAGATGGGCGGCGGACAGACGCTCATGGTGGAGTCGACGCAGGTCATGCCGCTCGGCAAGACGGTGCGCCTGGCCGTGACATTCAACGCGGCCGACCACAAACTCACCATCTATGCCGACGGCGAGAAGGTGGCCGAGGGGACCAACGTGACCTACGAGCCCTGGCAACTGGTGTCGCAAGCGCAAGACACACGCAACTACATCGGGCGCACACAGTGGTGGGACAACAACACGGACAACGGCGACGTGGTGGGCACCATCGACAACTTCCGCCTCTACGACATCGCCTTGACGCAGGCCGAGATCATGCAGACCTACACGCCGACGGCCATCAAGGCCATCACCAAGCGCAAGCGCTCCGCACGCCACTACACCCTGGGCGGCCAGGCCGTCAGCCTGTCATCGGCAAGCCATGGCATCTACGTCTCGCAGGGTCGCAAATACCTCAAGCGATAAGCACCACGCATACCAGAAGGGGGAAAAAGAATTATTAGTGTCCGGTAAAATATCGCAGACAACAAGCCCCGTAGGGTGTTCAAAATCTGTTTCAAAATCGGACACGATTCTACAGCAAAATATAGCGGTTCTCTTATTTATAGTCTTCCGCTCGTGGTATGTCCCCGAAGGGGGCCAACTCTGCATAACCGCGGGT
>CAVBFJ010000056.1:0-15810 GCA_963594895.1 bacterium
GGGAACCTGCGGTTATACGATACTGCTTAAAGCGTCCTCGAAGAGGGCGAACACGCATATATCAAGAAGGGCCATTGAGAGCGTTACTTCCTGTTGACCAGAGAGTCTTCTGCAAATTTCGCCCCCTTCGAGGACGCCAGTCCCGACACCATTGGAAACCGCAGGTTCCCGCTGGTCACCCGCGGTTATGCACAGTTAGCCCCTTCGGGGACATGCCACGAGCGGAAGACTGTAAATACGAGAATCGCTATATTTTGCGTCAGAATCGTATCAGATTTTGAAACTGATTTTGAACACCCTACCTGTAGGGGGCAACAGACAGCAGACCAAAGGATAAAGACAAGCCTTGTGTCTACCCAAAATTTTCGGGGAAAGGATCGGCGTGCACGCAACGCAGGTTGGTCAGCAGTTGCTCGGCGCTGCTGGCCCCGACGAGCACGCTGGTGACACCCGGTTGGTGCAGTATCCATGCCAGTGCCATCTCGGCCAAGGTCTCCCCTCGGCTCGTGGCGGTGTCGTTGAGGCGTTGCAGGTAGGCCAACAGTTCGGGCGTCAGGCGTTCTTTCTTCAGGAAGTGGTTCTTGGCCATGCGCGAGTCTGTGGGCACGCCGTGCAGATATCGGTCGGTGAGCAGGCCTTGTGCCAGCGGCGAGAAACTGATGAAGCCGATGCCTTGCTCGCGGCAATAGTCGAGGATGCCCTCCTCCACTGGTCCGCGGTCGAGCAGATTGACGCGTCCCTGGTAGATGAGCAGGGGCACATCGCGGGCCTTCAGGTAGTCGTGGGCCACGCGCAGGGCCTCCAGGGGCCAGCGCGATATGCCGACGTAGAGCGCCTTGCCCTGCCTGACGATGTCGACCAGGGCCTGCAGGGTCTCCTCCAGGGGCGTCTCGGGGTCGTAGCGGTGACTGTAGAACAGGTCCACATAGTCGACCCGCATGCGCCGCAAGCTCTGCTCCAGGCTGGCAAGGAGATACTTGCGCGATCCCCAGTTGCCGTAGGGGCCGGGCCACATGTCGTAGCCAGCCTTGGTGGAGATGAACAGTTCGTCGCGGTAGGGGCGGAAGTCGTCGTCCATCAGGCGCCCTACGGTCTCCTCCGCCGATCCGTAGGGCGGCCCGTAGTTGTTGGCCAGGTCGAAGTGTGTGATGCCGTTGTCGAAGGCACAATGGGTGATGGCGCGGGCACGCTCGTAGTTGTCCGATCCGCCGAAGTTGTGCCAAAAGCCAAGGCTTACCTTAGGCAGCAGCACGCCCGAGCGCCCGCAACGACGGTAGAGGGCGTCGGCGGCGTCGTATCGGTGGACGGAGGCCGTGTAGCGATCGCGCAGCTCCATGTCGTTGATAGTGCGTCCTTCCATGTTGATGAATGTCTTAGTTGGTGTGTGAGGGCGGTGCTGTATGTGTGGGGTGCCACTTGTCCCGGACAGGCGGGTGGGGTGGGGGAGCGGCGCCGTGGCGTCAGGCTCCCGCAGCCTCTTGGTCCTTGCGGATGAGCGCCAGCAGGTGGTCGACAGCCTCGTCCTCGGGTATGTTCTTCTCCACACAGGTCTGTCCGCGGTAGAGCGACACGCGCTTCGGTCCCGCTCCGACGTAACCGTAGTCGGCGTCGGCCATCTCGCCGGGGCCGTTGACGATGCAGCCCATGATGCCGATCTTCAGCCCTTTCATCTCCTTGGTGGCCTTGCGGATCTTGGCGATGGTCTCACGCAGGTCGTAGAGCGTGCGGCCACATCCCGGGCAAGAGATGTACTCGGTCTTCGTGGTGCGCAGGCGCGCGGCTTGCAGGATGCCGAAGGCTGTGTCGTCGATGTCGGCCTGGCTGATGTTCCCGTCGTTCATCAGCCACACCCCGTCGGTCAGCCCGTCCATCATCAGCGCACCCATGTCGGCCGCAGCCTCCAGCTGGAACTCATCCTTGTCATTGAGCCGGTACATCTGGGCGAACACCACGGGATTGGTGACGCCGGCGCTCATCATCTCGTGGACCAGCGCGCGCTGGTCGCCCAGGCGGTTTTGGTGGTGGCTGGTGCACACCACGACCACCTCGGGATGGGCCTTGAGGCATGCCAGGTACTCCTCGCTGGGCGTGCCAAACTGCAACACGAGGAACTTCACGGGAGCCTGTACCATGGCGAGGAAGGGCGTGGCCGTCACGGGGAAGATGGGATAGAGGCGTGCGGCGCCCGTGCCCTCGCCCTTGGGCTCGTAGGCTTGGGTTCCGTTATGGGTCAGCTTAGCGTAGACGTTATAGTCCGTGATATAGTTGTGGAGGCAATCCGTGGGGGCTGCGGCCCCCGTGTAGACATAGTCGGACTTGACCACCTGCGATGATGGTTGCGCACCTTCAGCGGCTTGTCTCGCCGTCGTCTGCGAGGTGATGACCACTGGGACGTGGCTTCCGCCGATGCCGCCCACGGCGTTTGTGGCCCGCCTCACGGGTCGGAGCCAGTCGAAGCCGCCGTAGGCTTCACCCGGGATGTGCATGTGGCAAGCCTTGCGCCCGATGTAGTCGACCAAGTGGCGGGCCACGGGAATCTCGGCCTCGGGCTCCTCGGAGAGCGACACGCGGATGGTGTCTCCGATGCCGTCGGCCAGCAGTGCGCCGATGCCCACGGCACTTTTGATGCGTCCGTCCTCGCCCTCACCAGCCTCGGTGACGCCCAGGTGGAGCGGATAGCTCATGCCCTCCTGGGCCATGGTGTCGGCGAGGAGGCGCACAGAGCGCACCATGACCACCGTGTTGCTGGCCTTGATGGAGATGACCACGTTGTCGAAACGCTCGCGCTTGCAGATGCGCAAGAACTCCATGCAGCTCTCCACGATGCCCTCCGGCGTGTCGCCGTAGCGGTTGCGGATGCGGTCGGAGAGCGAGCCGTGGTTCACGCCGATGCGTATGGCGGTGTGGTGCTCCTTGCAGATGTTGAGGAAGGGCACAAAGCGATCCTCAATCTTCTGCAGCTCCTGCGCATACTCCTCATCGGTGTACTCGCGCTTGACAAACTTGCGGGCCGGGTCAACGTAGTTGCCCGGGTTCACGCGAACCTTCTCGACGATGCGCGCCGCCACGTCGGCCACGTTGGGGTTGAAGTGCACGTCAGCGCACAACGGCGTGCTGAAGCCGTCGCGCCGGATGCCCGCCTGTATGTTTTTCAGGTTCTCCGCCTCGCGGACGCCCTGTGTGGTGAGGCGCACCAGCTCACCTCCAGCCTTGATGATGCGCTCCGACTGGGCCACGGAGGCCTCCGTGTCGTCGGTGTTGGTGGTGGTCATCGACTGGATGCGGATGGGGTTTTCGCCGCCGATGTCGAGTCTTCCCACATGCGCCACAGTGGTCTCGCGCCTATGATAGTTGAATAAATCCATGTTGATGCTTGGGAACGGTTGTGTCGTTCACGCTCCAGGCGCTGGCTTCCGGGACTTGCCGGGGAAGCCAGCGCCTTGGGCTTGCTGGACGACGGTGTGTGTGCTTGTGACCTTTTAGCACTTAAACTTATAGTCCTTGATTTCAGCCAAGTCCTTGTTGGCCTTCTCAATCTTCTTGCCCAGTCCGGCCTTCCAGGCGTCGACCTTGTCGGCAATGGCGTCATCGCCCAGGGCGATCATCTCCGCGGCGAGGATGGCGGCGTTCTGCGCGCCGTTCACGCCGACCGTTGCCACGGGGATGCCCGGTGGCATCTGTATGATGGAGAGCATGGCGTCGAGACCGTCGAGCATGCCCTTTATGGGCACACCGATGACGGGCAGCGGTGTGGAGGCGGCGATGACGCCGGGCAGGGCGGCCGCCATGCCGGCACCGGCGATGATGACCTTCACGCCACGCGCCTTGGCACCTTTGGCAAACTGCTCCACGGCGTCGGGGGTGCGGTGGGCCGAGAGGGCGTTCATCTCAAAGGGGATCTCTTGCTCTTCCAGCCACTTGCAAGCTTTCTCCATGACAGGAAGGTCGCTTGTTGACCCCATGATGATACTGACTAATGGTTTCATAATATGTGTTTTTTTGTTGTCTTGCTATGCGTGTTCCGTCAGATGATGGCCCAGAAGCCGAGGAGCACGCCCACGAGGAAGCCTGCGACGACCTGTGAGAGCGTGTGCTGGCGCAGCACCATGCGGCTGGTGCCCACCATGCCGGCGATGATGAGGATGAGGCAGAACCATCCCATCGGGTTGAAGGTGAAGAGGATGGAGAAGGCGATGAGCGCCCCCTCAAAGCCGCCGATGGCGGCGCTGTGGGTGGAGATCTTCCACCAGACGGTGATGATGGCGCACGCGATCTGTATGACCAGTGCCGCCACCAGGATGTTGGCCATGAACTGCGGTATGCGGATCAGGCTCATGAGGTAATAGCAGATGAAGTAGCACAGGATGGCGATGACGTAGGGCACCATGCGCCGCTCCTTCTGTGCCATCTCGGAGGAAGTCCATCCCTGGTAGCGCCGGTAGAGGTGGATGAGCACCGTGGGCAGCAGGATGGTGAAGAGATAGACCATGGTGAGCACCGTCAGCTTATAGGCGGTGGGCAGCAAGCTCATGTAACTGAAGATAAACAATGCCAGCAACCCTGCGATGGGCAGGTAGAACGGGGTGAAGACCATGCTCATCACCCGCGCTGCCAATATGATGTTCTTTTCTTTCATGTGTGCTTTGGTAATGGTCGTCTTGTGTCTGGCCTCATGCCTTTCGCAGCCGGGCCACCGGCAGGTGGAGCTGCTCGCGGTACTTGGCGATGGTGCGGCGCGCCACGGGGAAGCCGCGCTTCTTCATCTCTTGTGCCAGCACATCGTCGGAGAGGGGTTTCTTCTTGTCCTCGTGCTCGATGAGCTCCTTGAGTGCGATCTTGATCTTTCGGGTCGACATCTCCTCGCCGTCCTTGGTGACATAGCCGTCGGTGAAGAAGAAGCGGAGGCGGAACGTGCCCCAGCGTGTCTGCGCGTACTTCTGGTTGCTGACGCGGCTGATGGTGGAGATGTCGAGCTGCGTCTTCTCGGCGATGTCCTTGAGGATCATCGGCTTGAGGTCGGCCTCGTCGCCGTCCTGGAAGAACTTCATCTGCCAGTTGATGATGGCTTTCATCGTGACGTACAGCGTGTGCTGCCGTTGGCGTATGGCTTCGATGTATCCCTGCGCCTTCTCCACCTTCTCCTTGGCGTAGAGCAGCGCCTCCTTGTCGGTGCGCGTCATCTTCTGCTTGTTGTTCTTGTAGTGCTCCACCATGCTTGCGAAGTCAGGCGACACCTTCAGCTCCGGCACGCGTCCGTTGTTGATGGTGAAGGTGACCTGCCCGTCGTCGTCGGTGTCGACGATGAAGTCGGGCGTGATCTGCTGGGTGTTGCGGCCCATGGTCTCGCCGAGGGCGGCGCCGGGCTTGGGGTTGAGCCTGAGGATCTCCTGGTGGACGGTGTCGGCCTGCTCCTCGGTGAGGTTGAGCGCGGAGGCTATCTTGTCCCAATGCTTCTTGGTGAAGTCCTCAAAGTGGTCGGTCAGCACGCGCGCCATGAGGTCCTTGAGCTTTCCGGCTTGCCGTCGCTGCACCTGCAGGAGCAGGCACTCTTGCAGGGAGCGCGCACCGATGCCTGCGGGGTCGAACCTCTGCAGGAGCCGCAGCACGTCCTCCACGTCGTGCTCCGTGATGTCGATGCCGTGGTAGATGGCGAGCTCGTCGGCTATATCATCCAATGGTTTACGCAATATCCCGTCGTCGTCGAGGGAGCCGATGAGATATTCCATGATCTGCTGTTGCTGGTCGTTCAGCTCGAGCAGTCCCATCTGTTCCTTCAGCTTGTCGTAGAACGACGTGGTGTCGCCCCACACCATCTCCTCATAGTCGGCGTTGGCGTTGGTGGTCTGTGTGGCGTAGTGGTCGGCCTCAGGCATCTCGTCGTCGCTGCCCAGGTTGGCGAGGGCGTTGTCGAGGGCCTCCTCGCGCTCCTCCCGTTCGCTCTTCCGCTCATAGTTGTCGTCGGCCGTGTCGGGGTCGGAAGGGCTGTCGCCGGCCATGTCGGGCGCATCGTCGGGCGCCGCCTCGCGCAGGTCGCCGGCAGTCGTCTCGGCGCCGCCTCGCGGGTCGTCGAGGTCGTCGCGCCGTTCCTCCAGGGCGGGGTTGTCGTCGAGCTCGAGCGCTATGTTCTGCTCGAGCTCTGCCAGTGGCATCTCCAGCAGTTTCACTTGCAGCATCTGTTGCTGCGAGAGGCGTTGCTGCTGGACCTGTGTCTGCGCTTGGGTTTGTATGAGTTTCTGTGCCATGGGTTATTTCCAGTATTCTTTGAGTTGCGCGGCCGTGGCTGCGATCTTTTGCGGATCCTCGTTGCCGTATCGCTTCCACACCTCCTCGCAGGCGGCGAGCAGGGTGGGCGACACCTGGCTCTTGTTGGTGAGGTAGGGGTCCACGGCCTGGTAGGCGCGCATGATGGCCACCACGTCGTTGCGCTTGACCTTGGTGAGCTTGGCCAGCTCGGCTATCTCGGGCGTCTCGGCCACCATGGTGTTAGGCGTGAGGCGGAAGTAGAGGTCAAGCGCGACGATGAGCAGGACGGGTGTGATCCGCTTGTTGCCCAGGCCGTCGACGGGCTTGAAGTCTTTCTCCCACGACTCGTTGATGGCCACGCCGGCATAGAACTTTCCGGACGCGCCGAAGCCGTTCATGCGCTTGAGGAGGCTCACCTCGCCCGACAACCGTTCGGGATTGCCGGCGTAGGTGTCCCAGAGGCGTTGCAGGCTTGGCATGTCGATCTGCCTCAACTTGAACATCTTGCGGTACAGGTAGTCGGGCGGGAAGTGCAGCTCCAGCGCGAGGTCGACGAGCGCCCGGCTGTAGAGAGGCTTCACGCCCTGCGGCTGCTTGAGGTACAGCTGCATGAGCATGAGCCAATATTCATCTTGCCATGCGGGGTATTTGGCCATATCAATGCGACTTAAGTGGTGATGTGCAAAGATACATCAATTATCTGACGACGCTTCATTTTTTGGCGTCTTTTTTCTTTGTCTTTTTGCGGGCTCACCACGCTATGCCCCCTTGCACCATCTTCTCGCTGTCCCAGGGAGCGGGTGCGCCACCGAGGTACTTGTGGAACCACTCGAGGTGCGCGTTGTAGTAGAGCGGCATGGAGCGCAGGCTTGATGGCCAGTGGCCGTCGTTCTCGAAGACGATGAGGCGCGAGGGTATGCCCAGCGTCTGCAGGGTGGTGAAGTATTGCAGCGACTGATTGTATGACACGCGGTAGTCTTTCTCGCCGGTGATGATGAGTGTGGGCGTGGCGAAGCGCTCCACATACTCCGACGGGCTCCACTTCTTGTAGAGCTTGGAGTTCCAGGGCTGTCCCTCCAGGTCGAAGTTGGGGAACCACAGCTCCTCGGTGGTGCCCCACATGGAGCGCAGGTCGAAGAGGCCCATCATCGAGGCGAGGCAGCGGAAGCGCTTGGTGTGGCCCTGGAGCCAGTTCATGAAGTAGCCGCCGTAGGACCATCCCATGGCCCCCATGCGTGTGGAGTCGACATAGTGGAGCTGGGCGAGCTGGTCGGTGACCTTCATCACGTCCTCAAAGGGGCGGCCGCCCCACGACCCGCTGATGGCGCGGCAGAACTTCTGCCCGTAGCCCGTCGAGCCGTGTGGGTTGGGGTAGGCCACGACGTAGCCGGCTCCGGGGAACACCTGCCAGTCGGGGCGGAAGGAGTCCATCCACTGCATCTGCGGCCCTCCGTGCACGTTGATGACGAGCGGATAGCGCTTGCTGGGGTCGAAGCCGTGCGGCTTGACGATGAAGTACTCCACGCTGTCGCCGTCGGCGCCGATGACCCAGTGGGCCTCCGAGGGCCTGATGTCGACCTCGGCCTCCATCTGGTCGTTGAGATGTGTGACCTGCTTTTCGGCGAAGCGGCCGGCGGGCTTGCCGGGTGTGGCGGTGTGGTAGAGTGCCACGGGCTTGCCGGTGGTGGAGTAGGTGTAGTAGAAGCCGCCCTTGCCGTCGGGCTCAAAGCTGCCGATGGCGCGGTCGGCGATGAGCTTGCTGAGGCGCCCGTCCTTGATCCTCACCTGGTAGAGTGGTTGGTATCCACGCTCCTCGCCGAGGAAGTAGATGCTCTTGGAGTCGGCCGCCCACTTGTAGTCGTCGACCCAGTTGTCGTAGCCTTCCGTCAGGACGCGCTTCTCTCCCGTCTGCCTGTCGATGAGGGCGAGCACGAAGCGGTCGCTCTCATAGCTTGGCGTTCGCTGGAAGCGGTAGGCGATCCAGCGCCCGTCGGGGCTGTACTGCGGGCTTCCGTCCCATGCCTTGTTGTCGGCCGTGAGGTTGCGGGCCTCGCCACCGGTGACG
Organism: bacterium; assembly: GCA_963594895.1. Taxonomy (GTDB): domain Bacteria; phylum Bacteroidota; class Bacteroidia; order Bacteroidales; family Bacteroidaceae; genus Prevotella. The sequence goes on from CAVBFJ010000056.1 coordinate 8,309, forward strand.
CTGACTGTCCAGAGGTCGCAGTTGGTGGATGCCTCGGGGTGGTCGTCGTGGTTGCTGAGGTAGCAGAGCTCCTTGGCGTCAGGCGAGAAGACGTATCCCGAAGGTCCGCTGGGTGAGAACACCGGGCTATGGAAGCGGCCGGGTGTCACGTCGGTGTAGGTCTTGGCCTCTGTGTCGTAGATGATGATGTGCCAGTAGCGCCCATCGCTATAGTCGGTCCAGTGGCGGAAGAGCAGGTTGTCGGCGAGGTGTGCCTGGATGGGGTTCTTGGCGCGCTTGTCGATGGCGTCCTTATTGGCTTGTCCGTTTGCGCCGCCTATCTCGGGATAGACCTCGGCGGCGAAGGCCACAAGGCGTCCGTCGGGCGACACCACGGGGTTCTGCACGCCAAGGGCGTAGTCGGTGACCTGCGTGGCTTTTCCGTCAGCGTATTTGAAGAGTTGTGTGGCCCCGTTCACCGAGGTGCAGAAGTAGAGGCTTTTGCCGTCCTGCGACCATTGGGGTGCGTAGCTCTTGTCATCGGTGGTCACGGCGGTGGGCTCTCCCTTGCCGCTGGGCTTCACGACGAAGATGTTGCTGTAGGATCGCTGGGCCTTCAGGTCTGAGCGGCTGGTGGAGTAGGCGAGGGTGCCGTCTCTTGACACCGAGGGCGACGACACGTACTGCACGCGATAGACGTCCTCCACGGTGAATGCGCGCTTCTGGGCGGAGGCCGACAGGGCTGCCACCAAGGCGAGCGCGGTTAGGATAGTCTTTTTCATGTTGTTGGGTTTTGATTTGCATACAAAGTTAGGGAAAATCTGATGAATAAGGGATTATCCATAGGATAAATGTGCGACAAAAAGCCTTGCGGAGCCGAAGTGCGACAAAATAGTGACAACTCAGACTTTACAAAACAGAGGGTTAAGGGGCATCTTTCCGCAATATTCGGCCATTTTCCCTCACAATGGGTCTGTGCGGGCCTTCGAATAGGCAGTTGTGCCATCTATGAGCCATACATTTGCGTGTCGCAGCGTTGTTTTGAGAGGTTTTGGCATCGATGGCACCAGGTGTGAGGCTCTTTGACCCATAATCAACGACTTTTCCCCGACACAAAAAAAAATATTTTTGGTAGCAACTTACACTTTGTTGCGCCCAAAGGTTTTCTATTGATTTTCGCCTCCCCGGCAGTATTAGTTTGCACACTCCGTTTTCCCTCGTCTTCGGGTAATGCGTCCCACAAGGACAGGGGGCTTGTCAGCACATGAAAGGGCATGGACAGCACCTCGGCCCGATGCCTGTTTTCTGGGGCTTTTGGGCGTGGCGAATGTTTGGCAGGTCTTTTTTCTCTGCCCACACGCCACGTTTACCCAATTCTTTGTAATTTTGCAGCCGTATGAAGAAATTGTGGACATGGCTGCTCGCCATCTGCTTGCTGGCAGCCTGCGGACGCCCCGCACCCAAGCAAGTGCGGACGGCTCCCGAGGAATACCATAACGACCTGGTGCTCAAGACCACGCCCGTGCGCAACCAGGGACGCAGTCCCCTCTGCTGGGCCTACGCCATGGTGGGCACGCTCGAGACCGACCATCTCATGATGGGCGACTCGCTGACGCTGTCCACCGACTACGTGGCGCGCTGCATCCTGCAGGAGCAGGCGCGCCAGCGGTTCCTCTCGCGCGGACAGACTGACATCGCATTGCGCGGCATGCCGTCAATGATGCTCGACGTGATGGCCCGGCAGGGCATGCTGCCCTTCGACTCCTATTATCATAACACGGGCACAGACATCTACACCAGCGGCGTCAACTACAGTGTGCTCTGCCGCAAGGTGGAGCAGGTGGTGCGGGCATCCACGTCGCTCGACATGGCCGACCGGCACGTGGCCGACCTCCTCGACCGCGAGGTCGGGTCGTTGCCCCGCATCATCGCCATGTATGGCATGACCTACACGCCCCTCGAGTTTGCGCACAGCGTCTGCCTGCCGGGCGACTATGTGGCGATCACCAGCTTCACACACCATCCCTTCGGCGAGCGCTTCGCCCTGGAGACACCCGACAACCGCTTCCATGACACCTTCCTCAACGTGCCCATCGACACACTGATGGCACTGACGGTGCGCTCGCTGCGCTCGGGCCACGCCGTCTGCTGGGAGGGCGACACCAGCGAGAGGGGCTTCAGCTTCGCCCACGGACGGGCCACCCTGCCCGAGGGCACGCCGACCACCCAGGAGCACCGACAACGCCTCTTCGACCACCTCGAGACCACCGACGACCACTGCATGGAGCTCTGCGGACTGGCACACGACCGGCAGGGCCGACGATTCTTCATCGCCAAGAACTCATGGGGCAAGAACAACCCCTTCGGAGGGTTCATGTACCTCAGCTACGACTATGTGCGCCTGAAGACCGTCGCCGTCTTCATGCGCAGCAACTGACGCACACCCATCACCGACACAGGACATCATCCTTTATTATTGGTGTCCGGCAAGATTAGATGTAACAAATTGATGTTATCACTCTTTTAGCATAGGTGCTGTGCTGGTCATCGACAAAACCCGAGGCCACCACGGGGGCTGACAAGGGGCACGGGAAGGCACATTGCAAAAAAGGAGACAAACTATAGAGAAAAACGTGCGTTATTTCCAACGAAGAAATATTTGGGCGCAAATACGCGAAAATAGAGTGATTTTCGTAACTCACTGACAATGTGCAACTTACAAAACATCGCCTTTTATTTTGTGTCAAACGTAAATTCTTTTCATAACGATATGTGCCTAATCTACTTGCGATATGTGCCTAATCTCACTGCGATTCGGCATCAATCATGCCATGATTCGGTACTTATCGCACATAGATTAGGCACATTCTTGCAGGCGGCGGAGTGAAAAGTCACCCGACGCAAGGCAAAAACGACTTTTTCGCGCACTATTTCAACCGAAATCTCGAACACGTTTTTTGGCAAAAAATCACGACAAGTGACGACTGGCTGACAGTTCTTGCCAATCACAGGCCCTCATCGAAACCATGAAAGCGCCTATCGGCAAGCGCACGATTAAGCAAGCACAAAATAACGGCGATTGTTTCCATAATCAAAAAAAAAGCACTATTTTTGCACCGCAGAAAGCTCCGATGACCATACGGACCCTTCACACAGGCGGCAGAGCCACAACGAGGGCGCGCCCACCGCAACAACCAACAACAGACAACAAGACAACATATGGGAAAGATTATTTTGACTGGCGACCGTCCCACCGGCAAGCTCCACCTGGGCCACTATGTGGGAAGCCTGCGCCGCCGCGTGCAACTGCAGAATGAGGGCGACTACGACCGCATGTTCGTGTTCATGGCCGATGTGCAGGCGCTGACCGACAACGCCAGCAACCCCGACAAGATCCGACAGAACATTGTGGAGGTGGCACTCGACTACCTGTCCGCCGGCCTCGACCCCAGCAAGTGCACACTCTACATACAGAGCCGCATACCTGAGCTCGCCGAGCTCACCACATACCTGATGAACATCGTCAGCGTGGCGCGCGTGCAGCGCAACCCCACGGTGAAGACTGAGGTCAAGATGCGTGGCTTCGAGAGCAACTCGGTGCCCCTCGGCTTCTTCTGCTACCCCGTGTCGCAGGCTGCCGACATCGCCGCCTTCAAGGCCACGACCGTGCCCGCCGGCGAAGACCAGGAGCCCATGATCGAGCTGACACGCGAGCTGGTCAACCGCTTCAACCAGACCTACGCGCCCGTGCTCGTGGAGCCCGAGATCCTCTTGCCCGAGAACGCCACGGCGCGACGCCTGCCCGGCACCGACGGCAAGGAGAAGATGTCGAAAAGCCTCGGCAACTGCATCTACCTCTCGGATGACGCAGCCACCGTGTGGACAAAGGTGAAGGGCATGTACACCGACCCCACGCACCTCAACGTGTCGGATCCCGGCCACGTGGAGGGCAACGCCGTGTTCACCTATCTCGACGCCTTCTCGACCGACCAGGACTTCGCCGACTTCTGGCCTGAGTTCCACAACCTCGACGAGCTGAAGGCCGCCTACACCCACGGAGGCATCGGCGACATGAAGTGCAAGAAGCTCCTCAACAATGTCATCAACCGCATGCTCGACCCCATACGCCAGCGCCGCGCCGAGTATGAGAAGGACATCCCCGAGATCTTCAGCATCCTCAAGAAAGGATCGGACAGCGCCCGCGAGACCGCCGCGCAGACCATGGACGACGTGCGCCGCGCCATGCGCATCGACTACTTCGAGGACGACGACCTCATCCGCGAACAAACAGAAAAATTCAAGCATTAAGTTAGGCTAACATCGCCGTTACATATCATGATGACGCCCTCGCCTGGGAAACCACGGCGGGGGCGTCTCGCGTTTCCCAACCCCTCACAGGCAATGACCACCGACGGACAAGGACACAAGGGGCCATAAAATGACAAACCCCAGTCTCTTCAACAGAGACAGGGGTTTGTCATTCCTGAAATCAATCTAATTTTTACCTAAAAGTTACTAACAACCTAATGAAATAACCTAAAAACTTTAATCTAAAAACCTAAAAACTAAAAACCTATATGAAACAATCTACTAACCTTAAACCTATTGAATCGATGTCAAAGGGTTCACTTCTCACGAGGTTACTTATTTCCTTTTGACGATGCAAAGGTATGATGATTTTGAGATTCTCGCAATACTTTGTGCAAGAAAATATGCAATTTTTGTGCGATTCTTGACATACATCAAGCATTTGTGTGCGCACACAACACTTTTTAAGACTTCTTTTGTTTTCAAGACGCTCAGCGGCCCCATCCGCCCTCCGACGGAGGGTGTCAGCGGGGCAGACGCTCAGCGCTTCAGGTACTCGGAGAAGTCGGTCAGCCGCATGTCGCCCTTGCGCAGGAAAGTGTCGTGGAAGGCCAGGGCAGCGGTCATGCTCTGCGGCTCGTGGCCCATCGGGGCGATGTGCTCCACATAGTCGCGCAACAACGGGCGGTAGTCGGGATGGGCGCAATGCTCGATCACCTCATGGGCCCGGCGCAGCGGTCCCTTGCCGCGAAGGTCGGCCACCCCCTGCTCGGTGACGATGACATCCACGTCGTGCTCGGTGCTGTCCACGTGGCAGCACATGGGCACGATGCACGAGATCTTGCCGCCCTTCGACACCGACGGCGTGGTGAAGACGCTGATGTATCCGTTGCGCTCATAGTCGCACGAGCCGCCGATGCCGTTCATTAGGGCCGACCCGCAGATGTGGCTCGAGTTCTCGTTGCCATATATGTCACACTCCACGGCGGTGTTGATGGCGATGACGCCCAGCCGGCGGATGACCTCCGGCGAGTTGGCCACCTCGCTCTGGCGGATGGTGAGATGCTTGGAGAAGTAGTCCATCTGGTCGTAGACGTCCTGCAGGCACTCATTGGTGACCGTCATGGCCGTGGCCGAGGCGTCGATGATCTTGCCCTCCTGCATCCAGCGGATGGCCGCGTCCTGCACCACCTCACTGTAGACATTGAAGCGGGGTATGCGCGGGTTGGAGCCCAGGGCGGCCAGCACGGCGTTGCCCGTGGCGCCCACGCCACTCTGGATGGGCAGGAACTGCGGGGGTATGCGGCCCGCCTTCATGTCCGACACGAGGAAGTCGGCCAGGTGGTCGCCGATGGCCGCCGTGAAGTCGTCGACCGCCTTGAAGGCGCGCGCCTCCTCGGGTATGTTGCTCTCGATGACACCCACGATCTTCTTCGGGTCGATGCTGATGTAGTTGTCGCCCACACGGTCGTAGGGGCGGAGCACCATCATGGGCCCCCGTCCGGGCCCGTTGTCGCCAGGCTCCCACGTGTCGTGGAGATACTTGGAGTTGGGGTTGTGGAACGTGTTGTGCTCCAGGATGACCCGCTTGGCGAGGCGCACGGCCGTGGTGGCGATGCCGCCGGCCGACGTCAGGTAGGCGCGACACTCGCTCTCGCCCTCGTCGAGGTCCGACACCTCGATGACCGCCCAGTCGAACTCGCCGTAGAAGCCGTGGCGCATGCGCTCGGCCATGTGGCCCAGGTGCATGTCCTCATAGTCGATCTCACCGAGGTTGGTGTGGGTGCGGAAGTCCTTGTTGGTGGAGAAGGGCGCGCGGAAGAGCAGGGCGTGGGCGTTGGCCATGTCGCCCTCCACACTCTGGCACGACGAGGCACCCGTGTAGATGCCCACGGCGAAGGGCCGGCCGGCCTCATGCTCCTTGACAGCTCGCTTGCTCAACTCGCGGAAGATGGCTTTCGGGTTGCCGTTGGGGGTGAAGCCACCAAGGGCCATCTTGTCGCGGTCGTGTATCATGGCGGCAGCCTCGGCCGCCGATAGTCTGGGATATCTCATATAGTGCTATATAAATTAGTCTGTGGCAAGTGACGTGCGAAGCACGGTGTGCCTCCAACGTCGATACAAAAGTAACCTTTGAAGGCGAAAGTTAAAAAGCATTAAGGTTAATAATGCTTAAAGGTGTGAAAGTTAGGCCATCATCACCGGCAACAGTTGGTCCGTCATCAACCGCCAACGCCCTCCTTCCACATCTTTTAAGGGCCTTCCTCTCACCTATTTGTGTCATTTTGCTCACAAAAGGGAGGCGAAAGACCCTGTTTCTCAATATTATTGGCTAACTTTGCAACTACCAACACATATAGCAACACATTAGCGACCATGAAACAAAATCTTTTGATTTACAATACGCTGACACGCTCCAAGGAGCTGTTCAAGCCTCTTCACGCCCCACACGTGGGCATGTATGTCTGCGGACCCACCGTCTACGGCGACCCGCACCTGGGTCATGCGCGCCCCGCCATCACGTTCGACGTGCTCTTCCGTTACCTCAAGCACCTGGGCTACAAGGTGCGCTACGTGCGCAACATCACCGATGTGGGCCACCTGGAGCACGACGCCGACGAGGGAGACGACAAGATCGAGAAGAAGGCACGGCTGGAGCAGCTGGAGCCCATGGAGATCGCGCAATACTACACCAACCGCTACCACAAGGCCATGGAGACGCTCAACGTCCTGCCGCCAAGCATCGAGCCGCACGCCACGGGCCACATCATCGAGCAGGAGCAACTGGTGCAGCAGATCCTCGACAACGGCTATGCATACATCTCCAACGGGTCGGTCTATTTCGACGTGGAGAAGTATGACCGCGACCACCACTACGGCATCCTCTCGGGCCGCAACCTGAAGGACATCATCAACAAGAGCCGTGAGCTGGCCGGCACATCCGAGAAGCACAACCAGGCCGACTTCGCCCTCTGGAAGAAGGCGCAGCCCGAGCACATCATGCGGTGGCCATCGCCCTGGAGCGACGGCTTCCCCGGATGGCACTGCGAGTGCACAGCCATGGGACGCAAGTACCTCGGCGCCCACTTCGACATACACGGCGGTGGCATGGACCTCATCTTCCCGCACCACGAGTGTGAGATAGCGCAGGCCGTGGCCTCACAGGGCGACCAGATGGTGCACTACTGGATGCACAACAACATGATCACCATCAA
>CAVBFJ010000057.1:0-15158 GCA_963594895.1 bacterium
ACTCGTGACCTCCTGCGTGACAGGCAGGCATTCTAACCTACTGAACTAACGCACCTTTAGATGCTATTTAAAAAAGGAGCGGTGCGTACGAGATTCGAACTCGTGACCTCCTGCGTGACAGGCAGGCATTCTAACCTACTGAACTAACGCACCTTTAGATGCTATTTAAAAAAGGAGCGGTGCGTACGAGATTCGAACTCGTGACCTCCTGCGTGACAGGCAGGCATTCTAACCTACTGAACTAACGCACCTTGGTTGTTCCTTATTTGCGAGTGCAAAGGTACTCAAAAGTATCCAAACCTCCAAATTTTTCCCCATCTTTTTTCGCAAAAATATCATTTTACCATTAATCGGATGCTTAGCACAGGCCTTTCGACGCAACCCAGAAGCACCGCAAAAGCACTAAGACACAGACAACAACTTATGATAGATGACCACATCCTTGTATCGTTCGCCATCATAAAGCCAGTCATGCAGCACGCCTTCTTGAGCGAAGCCCGCACTTTCAAAAAGTCGACAACTGTAGATGTTGTCGGCACCCACCAACGCATAGAGCTTGTGGATATGAAGGATAACGTGAGCATAGCGGAAAACACGCTTCATGGCAGCAAGACCAAAGCCTCGATTACGGAATGACTCAAATATAAGGATGCCCACCTCTGCCCTCTGGTGCTGGGCATTGAAGTTCATCAAGTCAACTATGCCCACGGTACGTCCCATAGTATCGCAAATCATCATTCTCACCTGATGATCCGTGAAGATGTCTCCAGTGGCATTGGTTATGTACTCGCCGAGCGCATACCGCGAATAAGGAGTATTGGTCGTCCCCACTCCCCAAAGCGAAATGTCGTTTTCAACCTTATATAACAGTTCGAGATCCTCTGGCTCAAGGGCGCGCAAGTGAACCTCACTCGCAGAAACAAATGATTTTGATGTTTCCATACCTTACTTTATTATAAATCCATGCCATCAACCAAACAAGATGTTATGGTTGGTGACCAAGCAATTGGGGTTTGGATACCAAAAGGCAAAGAGAGAGTCTTCCATTGTGGTTAATTGGAATTCACGAAATATTTCTTCGAACTGATAAGAGGACATATCATATACATGAAAAATCGTTTGGCCTTCATCCCATCCCTCTTTGTTTTCCTGACCATCAACAGTAGAGACAAAAACAGCTCGAAGGCCATTCTTCGCCGCCAACACCTCGCACTTTCGTTTATGCTCATCGGAGACATGAAAAACATACAAGCCTTGATCCGCAGGAGGTGTTTGCGCTTTTTTCAAATGGCCAAACAACTTGTCCTTCTGCATACCCACTAACGACGAGAAAGCCTTGAGATAGATAGCCACCTGAAGGGGAAAGAACATCAACCTTGAAAAATGCCGGAAGTGTTTGCGGACAAAAATCAACATTGCTTTATAAAAGACAGTCACGTAACGGAAGCTTGTCTTTTGAGTGCTCTCACCCTTATAATGTAAGATGCGCAAGGGAAGATACCAGTTTTCCCATCCACTTTGCACTATGCGATAGCTTAAGTCGATGTCCTCACCATACATGAAAAAATCCTCGTCGAGCAGTCCCACCTCATCCAGCGTTCGCTTGCGCATAAGGCAGAATGCGCCACTCATGATTTCAATTTGCGCCGGACAATCCCATGGAAGCCAGCTCATGTAATATCTTGCAAAACGACGACTGGACGGGTAACGATGGCACACGCCCACCATCTTCCAAAAAGCGGCCGAAGGCGTCGGAATCCCCCTTCGACTTTCCATGGCATCACTTCCATCCGCATTAAGCATGCGCACCCCCACCCCACCAGCCTTGGGATGGGCATCCATAAACTGCAGGGCCTCACCTATGACATGCTCTCCGACCACCGTATCGGGATTAAGCAACAAAACGTATTCGCCACGACTTTCTCGGATTGCCAAATTGTTGGCTTTCGAAAAGCCAAGGTTACATCCTGCCTCCACATACCTCACCCAGGGATGAGTTCGTTCGAGGTATGGTAATGAATCATCCTTGGAATCATTGTCAACCACGATCACCTCCGCATCTATGCCACGAAGCGCACGCCTCAAGGAATAGAGACATTGCGCCAAATAATACTTAACATTGTAATTGACAATGATGACTGAGATTTTCATACTAACAAAACTATCTTTTAATGCTATCCCCTACAGTCTGTTCATGCATCATCTTCCTCCGCCTGACAACGCATCGCAGACGGATAAACGAAAGCCGAACTCAGCAGACCTATTATAGCCATATAACCAAATCCAGGATGGATAAATTGATAATAAAGGTAAACATTCACCACCATCGGAAGTGAAAGCATGCCCAAGCGCACAATCCGACAGATGTTCAAACGTCTATGGTCACGTCCCTGGATGAAACGCTTGACCGGACGCAATCGAAAAAGCATAAGGGCTAAAGGAATTGCACATATTGTAACCAATTCCATTGTCAAAGTCCAATAATACTCCAAGACCGTGTCCCCAGAAAGGCCGCCTTCCATGAGGCACCCACCCTCATAGCCGACAATCATCAATCCGCTGACGACAACTGGAATCCAGTATCCTACTTTCAATTTGTTACTAATGTTCATTTTATGGCTTGTTGGACGCCTTTGGTCAATCCATCGGCGTTCTGTTCACAATTGACCTGCCCAAGGTCACCTCATCCGTGTATTCCAAGTCGTTGCCAACCGAGATGCCTCTCGAAATCATGGTCACCTTCACTTGGAGCGGTTCCAGCTGCCTATGAATGTAGAAGTTGGTCGTGTCGCCCTCCATAGTTGAACTGAGGGCCAAGATTACCTCATGAACATCCACATTCTCTCTGACCCGCTTAACAAGCGAGCCGATCTCAAGATCCCCCGGCCCCACACCATCCATAGGCGAAATGACACCTCCCAAGACATGGTATAATCCGTTGTACTGTTGGGTGTTTTCGATGGCCATCACGTCTTGTACATTTTCAACGACGCAGATGGTTGACCTGTCTCTACTGGAATCAGAGCAGATGGGGCAAATGTCGTCATCGCTAATATTGTGACAGACACAACAATACTTGATATCCTTCCGGACATGCAACACTGCATTAGAAAACGCCTCTGTGTCAGCAACCGGTTGGCGCAACAAATGCAACACCAAGCGCAACGCAGTCTTACGCCCAATGCCTGGAAGCTTGCAAAATTCGCCTACGGCCTTCTCAAGAAGAACTGACGGATATTTTTCCACGTGTTATAGATATATGCCGAAACCTATCTTAAGGCCGATGGTACTATAGTCAGAATGACTCTTAAAGCTCTGCTGGTAATATATGCTTGGTTCAATAGTTACGGTGCGGCTAATGAAATAAGCATAGCCCACTTCCAAGCCTGGCATGATGTCATTATAGTCGTGAAAGTCATGGATGAATTTACAGTTTACTCCCAAGAAAATTCCATTTTGGATGATGTAATAGCGGCCTCCCACACCTGCCGAAAAGAGGTCACCAGCATTGCTCTTACCTTGATGGTTATAGGCAACCTCGCCAAAAACCAACAGATTATCAGCAAACATGTAACCCGCTTTGGCTTCAACACCCAAGCTCAAATCACCAATTCCACTATAATTAAGATCCAAGCCTGTCAGAGATGCTCCAACATACTTCTTTCCCTGTTCAAACTGTGCGCTTGCCATAATCGAGACGAGGAGCGCAGCCAATAGCATAATTGTTTTTTTCATTATTCTTAATATTAGGGGTTAAAAATCAGTACACCATAGTGCCATTTTGAGCTTCCACATGTCACGCTCGCAACATCTTGCGGTACCATGCAAAGAAACACACGCAGGAAATGACAAGAATAAATACACTGCCGACATACCCTACCGACGTATCCAAGCCGAACGCCATCGGGGAAACCAACAGAAATGTACCGCAAATCATAGTCATAAACAGTGCAGGAACGAGCGTAATGACATATAATTTCTTCTGCTGAACCAAGTAAACGGTAAGAGCCCAAAGGGTGAAGACGGAAAGTGCCTGGTTAGACCATCCAAGCCATTGCCATATCATGTTGAAACCGTCAGGATTGCCTATTTGCCATGCCAACAACACGATTGCGGCTCCAAACATAGGAATGGCTATCAAGAAACGTTTTGCCAACGACTTTTGACTGACATGCAACGCATCGGCTATCATGAGACGAGCTGAGCGGAAAGCCGTATCACCAGTAGTAATAGGGGCGGCGACTACACCAAACATTGCGAGGAACCCACCAAATACGCCAAGCCAAGAAGTGCAAATTTTCTCAACAACATTTGGGGCAGCAAAATACTGTATCAGCGTTTTCCCGCCATCGACCTGCGCCAAGAACGCATTAACGGCATCAGGGCCAACCACATCTCTCCATCCGCCATAATAGAAAAAATATATAGAAATAGCTACCCATACCAGCGTCACAACACCCTCGGTAATCATGGCACCATAGAAAATACTCCGTCCTTTATGCTCAGAGACCAAACAACGAGCCATCAATGGACTTTGCGTAGCATGAAAACCAGATATCGCACCACAAGCAATGGTGATGCACATACACGGGATTAACGGGTTTTTTTCAATAAATGAAGAAGCGCCTAACAACGATGGGGGGATATTGGGATTTGTATCGTGGGGGCCACTCCACAGCTCCGGAAGGGATGGCATCTTGATAAAAAGACAAAACATCAAGGCTACAGCCATAAACAACAAGGCAAAGCCGAATATGGGATAGAGACGTCCTATAATCTTATCAACAGGAAGCATCGTTGCCAATATGTAATAAATGAAAATGACAACAATCCAGCCCATCGTATTCCATCCAAACCCCCTCAGTATCAATGCGGGACTATAAACGAACACCACGCCAACTATCAACAAAAGAAAAACAGAGAAAGCCAACATTACCCGCTTGGTGTTGGCGCCAAGATATTTGCCAACAAGATCAGGAAGATTCGCACCATTATTGCGCACACTAAGCATTCCTGACAAATAATCGTGGACGGCGCCTGCAAAAATGCATCCAAAAACCACCCACAAGTACGCTGCCGGCCCATACCATGCACCCATGATAGCACCAAAGATCGGACCAGTGCCTGCTATATTCAAAAATTGAATCATAAAAACTTTCCAATTAGGCAACACCATGTAGTCCACGCCATCGGCGTTTGCCACAGCAGGAGTGGGGCGGTCATCCGGGCCGAACACACGTTCGACAAACTTCCCGTAAAGCAAATAGCCTAACACAAGTGCCAACAATGAAATAGCAAAAGATATCATCTCGCGTATTAAGTTTAAAAATTATTGCAAAAGTAATGTTAATTTTTGAAATAACGAAAAATATATGTACCTTTGTCATCAAAAATAAATGAAAATGCACCGTTTTTCTTTACTTATAATATTTATACTTTTGCTTGCTTTTCAGGCAAAAGCACAAATCAACCTTTATTCATCTGACTTCAATTTTGCACAAAGTCCCAAACGGGAGGTACGGGCAGTGTGGCTCACCACAATAGGTGGACTGGATTGGCCCCATTCATATGCGCAAAGTTCAAATAGCATAGCCAAGCAACAAGCCGAGCTATGCAAACTGTTAGACAAATATGCCAAAGCAGGCATCAACACCGTACTTTTACAGACACGCATTAGAGGAACCGTAATCTACCCGTCAGCCTATGAACCTTGGGACGGCTGCCTAAGTGGCGTCCCAGGAACAAGCCCCGGCTACGACGCCCTAAAGTTCGCAATCGTCCAGTGTCACAAGCGTGGCATGGAACTTCACGCATGGGTGGTGACATTGCCCGTTGGCAAATGGAACAAGTTGGGATGTAAGAGAATGGGTTCGAAGTACCCTGGTCTCATCAAAAAAATCGGCCTTGACGGCTACATGAATCCAGAAGACCCTCGAACTGCTTCCTACCTGGGGGACATATGTGAGGAAATAACAAGAAACTATGACGTGGACGGCATTCATCTTGACTACATTCGTTACCCGGAGACATGGAAGCTTAGAGTGACGCCCAGCAAAGGCCGGGAATATATCACATCAATAGTAAAAAACATTCACGACAAAGTAAAGAAACAAAAACCATGGGTAAAGATGAGTTGTTCGCCCGTGGGAAAGTTTGATGACCTCAGCCGGTACTGGAGCCACGGATGGAATGCCTACAGCAAGGTTTGTCAAGATGCGCAAGGCTGGCTTCGCGATGGTTTGATGGACGAATTGTATCCTATGATGTATTTCCGCAACGACCAATTCTTCCCCTTTGCCATCGATTGGGCGGAGCAAAACCATGGGAAAATAGTTGCGCCAGGCATTGGCATTTACTTTTTGGACCCCAGAGAGGGGAAATGGAACATCCAAGATGTCACACGAGAGATGGAAGTCACCCGACAATATGGTTTAGGGCATGCCTTCTTCAGGGGACGTTTCTTCACAGACAACACACAGGGCATATACGATTTTACCAAGCACTTTGATGCCTTGCCGGCTTTGGTTCCTGCCATGACTTGGATGAGTGACACTTTGCCTTCCCCTCCTTCGAGCCTACGGGTTGACTCGAATGGAATAAGCTGGAAAGGCAGTGCACCTTACTATAATGTTTATTCCAGCCGCACCTGGCCTGTCGACATTCATTCTCCACAAAACATCATAGCCATGCGAAGAACAGGACATTCGCTCGCCATTAAAACAAGAAATCGCTTCTTCGCCGTGAGCGCTATGGATCACTATGGCAATGAGAGCGTCGCCGTACAAAGTGCAGAAGCATCCCAAACGACAACAACAGATAAACACTGGTTGCAATGCGATGGCACCTGGTTGCAACTGCCCCAGAAACCATCGACGCTTGACGCCGACATCGTGGTCTGCGAAACGCTACAAGGGTCTGTGCTCCTCACGGGCATCTACTCCACAAGGATCAACGTATCACGCCTACCGGAAGGATACTACATTCTACGTTCCATAGGACACAAAGGCATTTCGCACAAGCTGGGGTTCTTCCAGGTTAGAAGAACCCTTCTTCAATAAAAGAGTCCCTATCGCATGTCAGCGTCGACAAACGAAAACGGCAACAAATCCTTCACACTCTTGAAGCGATACACTCCTTCGGTACCACATAGCAGGATTTCCACAGGCTGCTGATAGCGGTCCTCGATTTCCAGGATGACTTGGCGACATGCTCCGCACGGAGACACCGGCTTGCCACGGAGCCCGTGATCATCGGCTGCGGCTATCGCAAGGCACCTAATTGGCTGGTCTGGGAAATTAGCTTGTGCGGCAAAGACTGCAGTCCGCTCTGCACACAGTCCCGACGGAAAGGCGGCATTTTCCTGATTAGCGCCAATCATGATCTGTCCATTGTTAAGTCTGACAGCCGCTCCCACACGAAAATGGCTGTATTTGGCATAAGAATTGTCCGTGGCCTTTGCCGCAGCTGCCACTATCTCTGCCTCTTCCTTCGTTAACTCATTGAGCTGACAATAGTCTACGTTTATCTCCAGTTTTACTCTTTTCATATCTTAGGCGTTTAGGTTGTTCCGAGGGTGTGGCCTGCACATCAATCCATTCATAGGCGCCCACATCAGGCATAGCGTCACGTAGCCTACCCTTACGATCCAAAGGCAAAGCTGTTTGGGGATTGGCTTTGTTGATAGCAGCAGACGCAGAATCCAGTTCAAAATTGTAAATGAGGTTCTTTGTGTCAATCTTTGCAAAATGTTTCTCTCCATAATGTATGGTGTCTTTGACATCCTCAAAGACCACATCAACAAAGTTCACACTGTCACCTGTCGTAATCTTGGGAGTGCGAATGATGCAATGGTCAAACGTATAACGAAAAATTTCCGTGGAGTCACCATGTTCTCCTTCCATCACGTCATCAGCATAACCCGTTACCAGCGTGTTGATTACAGACAAGTTGACCAAAGGCGCTTGAGCTGACGAAAAACGCAATGCCGAAAGTCGCCCTCCATCAAAAGGATAGAACTGGGCCAACGTGCAGTTGTTTATGTTCACTTGCCCACCATCCAGTCGCACACAGTCAGCCAGCGTGTTGGAAAACTGGCAATTGTTCAAAACCACTTGGGAGCTCGTGGCGTGCAAACCAAACCCTTGACAATTATGAATGGTTGAATGAGCCATTGTTAGCTTGGGCTTCTTTACATCCGACGAGTCGGCAACGACACCGTTATACGCACTATGAATGTCCGTATAAGAAAGTTCATTGCCATAACTTGTTCCATAGAATCGGATTCCCTCCCATTGCCCGGGAACTCGATCGTATGGCAGATAGTCAAACATGTGATCTATGCGGTCTCCTCTGAGCACCACCTCGTTACCAGCCTCGCCTAAAGTCTTCAACGTTCCATGAACCGCAATGGCCGCATCATTGTGAAAATAGAGCGTCGTACCTGGAGTAATCCTCAGTATGGCCCCACTATCAACAACTATGCCACCATAAATGATGATGGGACGTTGCAGGGCACTAATGGTAGAGTCTGAAGTAATATGCACATCCGTGTATTTTACAGCATCCCATGTGTATGCTCGAAGGTTCACCTTCTGCTCCACTCCACTCTCCAATGTAAAGATGAGGTTGTCCTGACACAGTTGCGGATCTAGTTTTCCATTGTCCGGTGATGTAAGCTCCACAAAAACGCGTATGCTGTCCTTATTGCGCACTTCAACATTCGACGTCGCAAAGTCTGACGACTGACCTAAATATTGCCCATCGACATTGACGCGGAAACCAGTCGCGCCACCTTTCTCCAACCTAACCCTTTGACACCTTAATCCATCTCCAGAGTGATTATAGGCCCAAAATGACTTGGTGGCTGTGGGCACATTCGAAAACACGGTGTCAACGTCCAGCGTGTCAACCGAAAATGTCAACAGGCATGAAGGCGACAACGTGAAACTGTCGTCGTCCTTACAAGCGGCCAATAAGACCAGCAAGACAAGCGCACATATAGGCAAATTTTTTTTTCTCATACAACTTTATAACGCCAAGAAACGCCATTTATTATTGCCAGCCAAACCTTTCAATTCACACCTCTCCACATCATTCACGCAAGTCACAAGTCATCAAAATTAACTGGAACTTCCACTGGCGTCACCTTGACTGTTTTGTTTTCCCACCTGACGGCCTTTTTCTCAGACGCTTCAGACAGACTTCCCGTGATGTATTGCTCCATAATTAAGGAGGCCAGCGGAGCAGCCAAATCCGCACCAAAACCACCATTCTCCACATACACACTCACTGCAATCTTTGGATGATCCATGGGTGCGAACCCAATGAATATGGAGTGATCCTGCCCTTCGTTCTCAGCCGTTCCTGTTTTGCCACAGATGGCATAGGATGGCGTGTTGATACAGGCTGCAGTCCCGTTCACGACGCAAGCGCGCATCCCCTCCACCACCAACCGCATAGCCTCAGAGGAGACCAACGCACGCTGCGGAACGAGAAATGTGGAATCAAGGGGTTGATGTTTAGCAGGAATGTGGATGTGGGGAATGTAGTAATAACCACGATTGGCAATGATGGCTGCCAAATTGCAGAGTTGCAAAGATGTTGTCTTCACCTCCCCCTGCCCCATCCCCACCCACATGATTGTGGTGCCGTTCCAGTTGCCATGATGAGCGTTTAACGAAGCCGAGTCCGGAATGGTGCCACTCGCCTCATTAGGCAAATCCACACCAAGTTTGTGGCCCAAACCAAAACTGTGCATATAACGGGCCCATCTGTTCACCGCCCGATACTTAGTGATGTATGCCTTTCGATTGTCTATCATCTCCTGGAATGCCTTACAAAAATAGGAGTTACACGATTGTCCTATCGCGGACACCAACGACAACGGAGCGTGGTGCGCATGGCATCCAATGTGAATGCGGTTAAAATAAAAGCCCTTGTTGCAGGGGTAAGTCTTTTCGGCAGTAAGCGTCCCTTCAGACAACATCTCCATGGCTTGCGCTACCTTGAACGTAGAACCGGGAGAATAAACAACCGAAACGGCCCGGTCGACACCCGCGTCCACGCGGTCATGACTTACCAACGCTAATATTTTCCCAGTGGATGGCTCTATCGCGACTACACTTCCTTGCTTATTGCGCATGAGACGGGTGGCCAACTGTTGCAAACGGGTATCAATCGTCAGTGTGCTATCCTCTTGAGACAACAACTCCGCATAGGGCTCGCTTGAGAAGGGATGGGCAGCCACAACTTGATTCGACATGCTGATCATACCCACCACCAATAGCACCTCTTTCAATCGTAAATTCATATCGTAAAAATCCCTTTATTTGAGTACAAAATTACGCAAATTCTTCGAGTTAAAAGTGTCAACCGAAAAAGAAATCGCACAAAGCCTTACCATTCCCACGCCTCATTCTGATAAAAACAGAAAAAGCAATGAACGCCTAAAAAAAACAGTCAATAACTTGCACATATCAATAATTTCATGTACCTTTGCAGCCGAAATAAAATACGGGACGGAATTAAAGTCTTATTGGCAAAGGTAAACATTAATTTGCTGAAGTCTAAAGACCCGCTAGCTCAGTTGGTAGAGCACAACACTTTTAATGTTGGGGTCATGGGTTCGAGCCCCATGCGGGTCACAAGTCATATTGCGGGAACGCTTAACGAAAAGTGAGTTTCACTTTGCCATTTTTTTAATATCATCGTAAAAGGTTTCTTTTTTTAAAAGGGCATTCCAAGGGTGACAAGCAAGTTTTTAAAGGTTTACACTTCAAGAAACACCAGACACCAACTCTTCCCAATAGGTACCATTGCGTGGGTAATCCCATAGTCTGTAGAGCACGTCTCCGACGGTCGGTCTATAGACCAAATGGCTTGCTTTCAATATCAAACACGAAATAGACTCCACCTAGTAAGTTAGTAACTACCCATATAACAGTCAGTTTACTAAACGAAAAACTTCCGCTTTAAAGCTTTGCCCCCCCCCGAGTGTCTCACATGCTAAAAGCGGAAGTCATAAACCTAAGTTCAACTATTCATTCTTGCTAAGCTTTTATTGTTTTCGGCTTCAATGCTGAATGAAAAAACATTCTCGTTTGCCTACAAGATTCGTCCCACCAGCTGAAACTTCAACACAGGATAGAATTTCCAGTTTTCAATGAACTTGGATATCTCATCAGTACCGCCCTCCACTCCATCTGACACATCAGACAGTATTTTATTTACGTCGAGCCGTTGATCATTTTGATAAACCTTCAAAGTACCCATGAACTGGCAACCAAACTCTACCCTAATACCCAGGCGCTTGTGCGGAACCAGACGACCAAAGCCCAAACCCAAATAAGGACGGAAAGAGTTGCAACGAACATCGCCTTTGATGTCACAGTTATCATCTAACTTCACCTTATAGTCAGCGAGTTCAGCGCCCACCCTATCCAAGATTTCTTGTTTATATTCTGGATATTGGCCGATAAAATCCTGCAAATCATCGCTATGACCCGTCAACTTGACGATTTTCGCACCTCCAAAGGAGAAACCGGCCGCCAGAAAAAACTTGCTGTCACCACCAAAAGGATACACATTAGCCTTGACATTGAATGTGGTTCTTGCAAAGTTCGCGCTCACTTTCACTCGAGTATCTGGAATAACAATATCTTGCCCTTGCACATTCAATGTCCCATCAGCCTCCAAATCCACATTGGCATTAATCTTCAACCCAGGCGCAAAGTTCACACCAGCCTCAAACTCCAAGAAGTTAGAAAGCGGCGTAGCGACTCCAACGCTGTAGCCTTCCGTTCCCATGCCTACATTAACCCCAAAATGATTAAAAACACCTCTCTGGAACTGCGCAAAGCCGTTAACGGCAAAAAGCATCCCGAAGAAAATAATCATTAAAAATTTTCTCATCGTTCAATAAACTTTAGTTAATATGAATAAACACAAATTTCCACTCTTTTCTTATGTTATCAGCAGGAGACATCATTCATAAGCACATACCTTTAAATGCTCAAAAATCTATCAATTAATTTCTTTCTGAAAAACCTGCCAACCCTCACGTAATCAATCTTCTCAAAAGGGGGATAAAAATGGCAGATGCCATCCACTACCTCCATCAGGTAATCCACATTGACAATGAACTTTTGGTTCACTTGTAAGAAATGGTCGTCTAGTTTCAGCAAGTCCACACTTTTCACATTGCGTTTCAAGCGAATGGGCTTGGGAGCATCGGCCACGACGACCTCCCAGCACCGTTGGTCATGCTCATACTGGAACAAGCAGACGTCGTCCTTGTCAACCAGCTTGAAATCTATTGTGTTTGTATAAAACAACAATTTACCATTCAACATGGATTGCGCAACCTTCTCTTCAGCCGACACAGCATTCACATCCTGATTCATGATGCGTTTCACTATCATGTCCAACTCCTTGGGGTCGATGGGCTTCAACAACACATCAAAGGCGCACTTTCGGAAAGCCGTCAGCACATATTTGTCGTAAGCAGTAAACATGACTACCTTACAATTGCGCGGAGAGAATTCGGACAATTTATCCAGGAAGTCAAGTCCATTGACATCAGGCAGCTGTACGTCCAAGAAGACAACATCTGGACGATACTTTCCCACCATGGCCAAGCCGTCAAGACCACAAAGGGCACATCCCGACACCTCGAAGCCATACTTATTTTCCAACAAGTCAGCCAAAGCCAATCCAGCCAGTTTGTTGTCGTCAATAATCAGCACTTTCATACTTCCTAACTAATTTTAGTTTCTTCCTTCATGTCTTGTCAAATCACAAATCCGTCAGGTATGCAGACCAGAGCCACACATCCCACCACCTCACCACTCAGTGACTCCACATTCCGCAACACAAACTTCATTTTCCTGCGATTGTGCTCATTGACAACCGCCAGAGTCTGAGTGATGATATTCAGTCCCGTTCGCTTCTGGCACTTTTTGCGAATGTCAAAGCCCTTTCCATTGTCCTGCACCGACACTCGCGTCTCTCCTTGAGGATTCTTCAAGACCTTCACAAGCAATGTCTTTTTGCCTTCCCATCCACGCAAGCCATGCACCAGGGCGTTTTCCACCAAGATTTGCACAAACATGGATGGTATGAATGTATGGTCCAAGTCGACAGCCGGATCCACCTCTAGTGAATAGTCAAAGTCACCACCCACCAATGGGCTCTCCACCTTAAGATATTGCTTGACAAAGTCCAGCTCTGTGGCCAACGACACCTTCATGTGGCATGACAAATCCAAGTTACTTCGTATCAATTGCGCCAAATTCATAAGATCTTGCGCCTCCGCCGTATCTGCCTGCAGGATCTTGTTGTTCAGCACATTGAAGACGAAGTGGGGCGAAATACGGTTTCGCGCCCCTTCAAGTTTCAACTGCAAGATCCGTTGTTTGTTTTCCTCCTGCCGCTTGGCGAAGCGCAACCGCTGCACTACATACAACAAGCACGCAAAGATGAAACACATCACCGCTGCAGCCACAATCAAGCGCGCCCGCCCTAGTTCCGCAGTCTTGTGTTCTAAGGCCAGCTCATGATGCAATCTTAATGTATCCTGCGCAAAGCGGCTCATAATTTCAGAGGCTCGCAACTTCGTCCTGTTGTGTTCCAGCGAATCCGTCTCTTGTGAATCGTCAAATAAATTCTCATAAGCCAGGCGGTAATTTCCTTGCGCAAGATAATACTTACGCAAATATTGATTGCGTATTTGACGCAAGTTGAAAGCCATCCGTCTCTCATAATCCCTCCCTAGAGCCTCCCTCTCGCTGGCCAATATACGGACCACCACCGCCATGTTTCCCCCTTTCACGTTCTGTCCGATGCGTATTGTGTTACAATAATATACGGCCTCGGCATCTTGGTTGGCAACAAAGAAGGGTTCACTCTCATCAAGATATTTCACTGACAGGCCCACGCTATCCATGTTTAGATAAGCGTCTGCCATATTCAACTTACAAAGATACATGTCAAAGCAATCTTTCTTGCCATTTTTCTCCAACAAACGCTTTAATTGCAAGAACTTACTTAGGCAACTGGAATAATCTTTCTTGTAATAATAATAGTTACCATAATTGTTAAGAAAGTAGGCTTGCATTGACAGTGACATCTTTGAGAAATATCCTTCTGTGACACGGTAACACCTTAGTGAACTATCATAATCTTTCAACTTCAAATATATGTTGGCCAACCCCACGTGCAAGGACACATAATCTTCCTTTGGCAACTGGAGCGAATCGACTAAAAAGAGTGCTCGCCTGTACCAGTATGCCGCCTCCACCAGTTGGTTCTTGAAGACATACGCATCACCAAGGTTGGCACAGATGTTAGGAGCTTGATTTTGCACATCACTTTTCAGCGACAATTGGTACGCTTCATGGTACAACCAAACCACGTCTTCCGCCTTTCGATGGAAATTATGATAATTGACACCCTTGCTATTATAAGCGTAAGCCAACAGGCCATTTCTGCGCGACGATTCCGGCAAGCGGAGTGCATACTCTATTGTGCGTCCGATGTAGCCGACCATTGAGTCGGGCGTAGCCGATTGGCAGAACCATCGTGCCTTTCTCACATAATACTCGTAATAAGAGATACTATCCTTGGCATTGCGCAACCCCTCATCCACTAACCTGATGGCATCAGGCGACTGGACCGCAAGTGCCTCATCCACTTGGCGCAATGCATTGACACGCAGCTCATCGCTGGCGTCGACATGCTTATGCTTGCACGACATTGTCAACACCAAGCCCACTATTAGGACTAGGCAAATATTAACCTTATATACGCAATTCTTTTTCATAATCAGCCAACGCAACAGTCAGCCAACACCATTTCATTGGCATTGCCATTTCAAGAGAAGATGGACGGTAGAGGTTTTCTTCATGTGCTATATGGGTTAAACGAGTTTAATATGCATTAACATTTGCAAAGATAAATAAAAAAAAACACTTCCACAACTAACAGCACGAGCTTACCACGTCTATTTGTTTCAAATGCCGCCTATACGCACATATTTTAGGCCTATTTGACTTGAAAATAAATTTTAAAAGCATCAGTTGCCCCAAAAACATTCTCGTAACATACTGGGTCTATGTTGATTCGTGTGGGTAACGGAAGCAGTCCCCTCCGTTGATATAATA
>CAVBFJ010000058.1:0-13682 GCA_963594895.1 bacterium
CTCTCGTTTTCAAAGAGCTGATGGCATTGTAGCGTTCCGTGTTCGTGAGCCAAGTGACCTTGTCCACTCCTGCGGTGCTACCGCCCTTGTTTGATGTAACCTGTCTAACCGCCAAGGCCTTGGCGGAAAACGAGTTAATCAAGATGCGTTGGAGGGCTTTCACCCTGCCAATGCGGTTTGCCTTTAGAGCCTCTACTATTCGGACTTGCAGCTTGCGTACCTTCCTTTCGCATGACACCCAATCAATGGTGCGCCATGAGTCGGGAGTGGCTGAAGATGCACACTCGGCTTTCACCTCGTTCTCTTGTCGTTTCTTCATTTTACGCAGGTTCTACATTTCTTTTCGTAGCGAATTACCTGATGGAAGTCTGCCCACTTTCGTGTGGGATGATGTCCCAATCCCTATCCCCACCGTTACAGAGGGGCGTTCGCTTTCTCCATCGTCATTTACCCACAAGCCATTCGGTCGCACTTGCGATTGACTTACCTCCTCTCGTTGCCGAGCGAGGAGACTTTTGGGCTTACCGTGTTCCGTACAAGTAACTTCGACCGATTTAGAACCCATCTATCCACCGGTGGAGCAACATCCGTGTAACCATAGCAGTAACATGACTAACCTGTCCACTTGCCGTTTTGGCATGGCTCTTCAACATCCGTGAGCCAATTCTTTGTCACGATGGTTGGTAACGATGGTTACTTTACGTTATTCTTGTCGGTCAGCCTAACAACTACGCCCTGTGATGTTCAAGACTTCATCATATTGTCCCGAAGGCTCCGCACCCAGTCGTTACCAACCACGCACGCTTCGGTAGGCTACTCTTAACGGAATAAGAGGTTCTTTAGTTTCAAAGAACAATTACTTGTACGACTTCACATCGCAAGTTTTCCGCAAAGGTACGTTAATTTTGTTCAAAATACCCATAAAATTCCAAAAAACTTCAGTAGAATGCAAAAAAACCTCCTAATTAGTGAACCCTAGTTAATAGTTTTCTTTCTGATGCGCAGGAAATCATCCGTTTTTTAGCAGGTCTTTGAATAATGTAGGCTAAAGTTGTTTGTTATATCATATAATAACGCTACCTTTGCGTTCAGATAAGTAAAAGATAATGATTCATAATCCCAAAGCCCTCCTGTTTGGGCTATGTTGCTTTATCGTCTTGCAAGCATTTGGACAAGGCATCGGCAACGTTCGTTTTGGTTCCTCCTTCGAGGATGCTGTGACGCACATCAAGGAGAAGTTTGGCGATCCTGTGAAGGCTACAGGTGATGAGGTAATCTATGCCAACACGTTATTTGAGGGTTTTCTCTGGAACCACGTAATGTTCCGATTTAAGGAAGGGCGACTTTGCGAGGCACGCTTTTACCGAAATCATAAGAACAAAATTCAAGCCAAAGCCGAGTTGGAGAGCATTGCTAAGAGTTTGGGCAAGAAACACGAGCTATCGCAGGATTATGAGGAAGACGGTAGCCGCTTCTATGCTGGAGGACAGTCGCCCTTGGGCATCGGTCGGTTGTTCACCGTGTTTGTAGCCCCTCACAACGGACAATGGGCAGACCAGTTGCGCTTTGGACCTTTCAAATTTAAAAACAGCGAATTATGACGAAACGAATAATCATCAT
The DNA here is from genome assembly GCA_963594895.1 of bacterium. Classification (GTDB taxonomy): domain Bacteria; phylum Bacteroidota; class Bacteroidia; order Bacteroidales; family Bacteroidaceae; genus Prevotella. The sequence goes on from CAVBFJ010000058.1 coordinate 1,621, forward strand.
AGCTATATGCACGATGCTCATACTGGGTGCCCAAGCCAAGTCTATGAGTGAGATATGGGCCAACCTTCCTAACTCGGCCATTCCTTACTTGGACCGCGCCCACCGCATGCAAATGACGCAATACATCAAGATGGGCCTTAAGGGTGATGTGGACCACTCGCTTGCTGGGAAATGTGTGATGGATATCCTAACATCTGACTACATTCACGTGACGCTCAACGAATCTGTGGTCATGGAAATGAAAAAGTTGCCCTATGCCGATGCGGACTCCTTGTTGTGCGTGGTAACTACATGGATGGGGCCGGCAGAGGAGAGCACGGTTTGCTTTTTTTCACAAGACTGGAAGGCTTTCAACTTGCCCCATGCTTTCGATGGAAAAGGCATGGCTGAACTCACGAATGAAATGACATGGAAGGCTGACACCATGGATGCCAAGCGGTTTGGCGAGCTTCGTTCGATGATTGACCCGGTGATGCTCAGCGCTAACCTGTCTCCGGACAATTATCAGTTGCGGATTCGTTTGGCAATGCCTTTGCTTTGCGCTGCCGACAAAGAAACGGTCAGTGCAATCACCAACGAGCTCATCTTATTGTGGAACGGATCTTCCTTTCAGAAAATGAGGTAGGGCTGTTTCTCTTCTCTGAATAACAATAAATGGCCTCAAATAGAATCCGTACAAAACGCTTTTGGAAATAGAAGTTTCCCCTTTTTATTCTTGGGTGGAAACCGCTCCGTATCCTTTAAGCCAAGCGTCGATGATGCGCCGCGCTATGGATAGTTTTGGGGGGATGTGTGGCAATTGGTCATATCTGAACCATTTCCCCCTAGACAATTCGGATTTCTGCAGATGCACATCGCCCGACTCGTAGTCTGCTGTGAAACCAACCATGAGGCCACAAGGATAGGGCCATGGTTGTGACCCAAAGTAGGTTAAGTTCTTGATGGTTAGCCCAGTTTCCTCCATAACCTCTCTACGTACAGCCTCTTCCAAGGTTTCGCCAGTTTCCACAAAGCCTGCCACAAGCCCGTAGAAGTCAGAAGCGAAGTTGCGGGCATGCACAAGGAGCGCCTCGTCACCTCGCCGAATGAGCACGATGATGGCAGTGGCGAGTTGTGGCCAAACTTCTTTGCCACACTGTGAGCAACGCTTGGAAATATCCGTTGACATCTTCATGGGAGCCCCACATACGCCGCAGAATTGGGTGTTTTGGTCCCAATAGAGCAACTCTTCGCATTTTCCGCCTTTGAGGTAAAGGGATTCGGGAATGTGAAAGAATGACTCTCGCAATGACATGAATGACCAACCGTTGTTTTTTAACAGTTCATCTGTGGGATTGATGTTTTGTGGGTCATCTATATGCAATGTCTTTACCGGTGTATGGTCGTCCATGGGGGTGGTGTTGAGCACGTGGGTCCATGGGTGGATATGTATTGGTACATCTTCGGTGCAGGGTATGGTGAATGTCCCATTGGGCTGATGCTCCAATAGAATATTGTTCTTGGAGAAAATGAAATAATAGGTTTTCATGGAAGTCTCATAAGTTGTTTTAGTGGAACAATAATTGGCGTTCACGCTTGGCTGCCTCGTCTGCCCAGGCTGCGGGAACGACCTTCCAGTTGTGGTTGGGCTGGGGGTTGAGTGTGCCCATCCGCTTAATCTCTTCCATGAGATAATGCCTGAGGTCATACTCAGAGCGCCAAATGATGCGGTCATTCAAACTGTCTTTGGGGATGCCTGCTCCCAGTGTGAGCAATTCTCCTCCACCGTTGGCACGGTAACTGTTGACGGCCACCTTATAATATTTTTTCTCGTCGAATGGGGCGCCATTACTCATTCGCAAGACCTTTACCTTTTGACCATTGGGCTTGCTGACATTCACCTCATAGTCAATGCCTGCTGCTGCATCGAAATTGAATGAAAAATTCTTGAAGCCAAGGCGTTGCTGGTCACCAAGCGTTTGGTTGTCGAGCAAAAGCAAATGATCCTCTGGGGAGGTCATGGTATTCATCCAAAGGTCGTAGCTCATCTCGAGAGCCTTGCGAATTTCTTTGCCTGAAAGGCGCATGACAAACAATTGGTTCTCATATTTGTAGAGGTTGAACATATCAGCCACACGTACTGGCCCTTTTTTGATAGCCACATCAAACGACACTGGTGCGTTGAATGCGATATCTGCCTTGGAAATGTTGAGCTCCAAATTGAGGATCAAATCATTGAAAGCCGAATTACCAAAATAGCAGTCGCGCGTAGAAATGGTGTTTTCGAAAGTTCCGATTACTTGGTCTGCATAACGTTTTACGGTTTCATTGAAATCCTTAAAATAGTTCACAAAGTCGCTGTCGACAGGTAGGCTGGTGACGTCTGTAAGTTTGCCATCCTTCCTTATGACCGTCCATTTCCCATCATTCTTCTCAAGTTGCACGTCAGCCTCTGCCACCGCCATGGCATTGTTGGCAGGGTCTAGGCATAGCACGTCCTTGCCCTCGCGATTTGTCACTATACCGCTGAAGCGTGTGTGGTCGTGGCCGTAGAACACAATGTCGAAGCCGGGAATCCCTTTGGCTACTGCAAGCGAGGCGTCTTCTTGATAATCGGGAGTAGTAATGCCACCTTCTTTGCCTGAGTGAAACAGCCCGATGACCAAATCAGCTTTCTCCGTCTCCTTGACAACGCGCACCCACTTGCGGGCACTGGCCACCATCTCGTCAAATCGTAGCCCACTCCAAAGGTTTTCGCCCAGCCAGTTGGGTATGGCTGGTGTGAGCATGCCGATAATGGCAATGCGGACGCCATCCCTTTTTAGGATGGTGTAAGGTTTCAGGTAGGGTGATCCTGTTAGGGCGTCGATAACATTGGCTCCCAACATTGGGCAATGGACAGCCTTAATCCATTTGTCGTAGACACTGTGCCCTGTTTCCACATCGTGGTTGCCAATGGTCTCTGCATCGTAGTTCAAGTAATTGATGACGTCGGCCGCAATGTTGGTGTGTGAGGTGTCAACATAGTTGGCATAGTAACTCACGGGTTGTCCCTGCAGAATGTCACCATTGTCTAGCAGGATTAAGTTCTTGTCATATTGCATACGTAACTGTTTGACGTATGTTGCCACACGGGCCAATGACCCAGCTTTGGGCTTGCGGTTAATGAAGTCGTAAGGGAAAAAACATCCGTGGACATCGCTCGTCTCGATGAACTTCAGGTTCACGGTCTTCTTGTTGCTCGTCATGGCATTTGCGGTTGTGGTGCCAAGAACTATGAGGCACCCGGTAATAAAAGTAAGGAATGTTTTCATTTCTTAATTTGTTTTACTTTCCTAATTGTATATGGCAAAGTTACTAAAAAGGCTTGAAACATTTGTTTATTTCGAAGGAAAAAGCTATTTTTGCAGAGAAAGAAGGCATATGAATGATGACCACAATGCCATTGCCACAATAGGTAGAGCGCAACTTGTTACCATCTAACTTGTCTGCCTGGGGTGTTGCAGAAATCCATAAATTAAAATGAAAAATATTCTGAGACATAGTCGATTTTCCCTTTTCGTGGTATTAGCCCTAATGCTGATTCCTGTCGTAACGGCTTGTAAGGGAGACGACAAGCAAGATAAAGTGATCCCATTAGTACAAGGCGCCTCTGGCATTCCCGTTGACGCCAACCTCAAACAACGATTGAGTGAATTTGCCCACAAACCACGGGTGAATGGGCGATTTGGACTTTGTGTGTACGATTTGACAGCGGACAAGATGGTTTATGCATTCAATGAAAACGAACCGATTCCGTCAGCTTCGTGCATGAAATTGCTCTCCGGAGTTGCAGGCTACCATTTGCTTGGAACCAAATATTGCTACGATACGTCACTTTATATCAAAGGGAAAATTAAAAATGACACCTTACGCGGATCAATAATTTTCAAAGGAAGTTTGGATCCTCAATTTTCGCAGGACGAGATGAATTTCTTAGTTAGGTCGCTCCTTCGAAATGGTGTGAAGTACATTGATGGAAAAGTTGTGCTTGATCTTGTGCTCGGTGAACCTATCCAGGCAGAGCAACATTGGTATCCTTGGGATTTGGAACGTTCCAAATATGGTCTTTTGTATCAAGGAGGGAACCGCATCGGAAAGGCCTTATTGTCAACGCTAAGAGTATATGGCGTTCATGTAAATGACGAAGCAGTTGTTGTGGGAAAGCTTGCGCCAGGTTCCCTTCGCGTTGGACATTATATCCGTACAATAGACAGGGTGGTGGAACGTATGTGGAAAAATAGTTCAAACACAAGAGCTACAGCCATGTTGTACACTATCGGAAATCACATAAATAGCAATGATTCTGCCCCAAGAATAGGTGTGGCTTACTTAAAGAAATTTCTGAAGGAAAAGATAAAGGTAAATAATCCCAAGATAGTTGTACATGATGGTTGTGGCCTGTGTAGGTACAATCGGCTTTCTGCGAAGACATTGGTCGATATCCTCAAGTATGGCTATGCGGATAAGGGCATCTATGCCAAGTTGAGAAAGTTTCTCTCTCTGTCTGGTGTTGATGGTACGTCGCGCCGCTTGTTGGCTGGGGCCGAACTGAAAGGAAAGCTTCGGGTCAAGACGGGCACGTTATCACATCCCTATGGCATTAGCACTTTGGCGGGATACTGCGAAACGCCAAATGGACATTTGCTTGCCTTTGCCATCCTGGATAGCGAGATGTCGGTACTTGACGCCCATGTGCTGCAACGTGACCTGTGTAAGGAGTTGGTGAAAGAAAGCAAGTGAGAAGCATCCGAAATTGCTTTTCATGGCGTGCAGAAAACTTAATTATCCTCAAAATTCTTCTGTTTGTCAACGAATATCATTACCTTTGTACTTGATATATAAGAGAATTGCAACAAAGATGAAGTATGCCATTATAGCCGCAGGTGAAGGATCCCGTTTGGCGGCAGAGGGTGTTGAAGCCCCTAAGCCTATGGTTAAAGTCCACGGTGAGCATTTAATAGATCGCCTTATTCGGGTGTTTATGCAGAACGACGCTGAGCAAATTGTTGTCATTTGCAATGACAAGATGCCCATTGTGAGCCAACATCTATTTGAGCTACTAGATGATGGGGTGAAAGGCAAGACGGTGCCTTTGCAGTTTAAGGTGCGAAGCACTCCCAGTTCCATGCATTCTTTCTATGAACTTAGAGAGTTTCTGTGTGACTCGCCGTTTGTTCTGACTACTGTTGACACTATCTTTAGGGAGAAAGAATTTCGAGAGTATGTGAAAGCATTCAAGGCGGTTTTGAAGGATGGCGATGACGGATTGATGGGGGTAACCAACTATGTAGATGATGAAAAGCCCCTTTATGTCGGTACCGACAAAACCATGACGGTAACGGGCTTTTATGATAATAATGATGTGCACTGCAGTTTTATTTCTGGTGGCATTTATGGTTTGGCACCTACTGCCTTACGGACATTGGAAAGTTGCATGGAAAGGGGTGAAAGTCGCATGCGCAATTTTCAGCGTGGATTAATACGTGATGGCCGAAAGCTCAAGGCGTTTGCTTTCACCAAAGTGCTCGACATAGATCATGCCAGCGATATCAAGAAAGCGGAAGATTTTTTGTGTGAAAAAGCTTAACGCAGTATGAGCCTTATGAAAAATCATGTTGGCGTAATGAGATATTTGGCTATACGACGGGATGACAGGTTCTCACCAAACGCAGTGGAGAATGATAGGGCCATCTTAAAGCGATGTTGTGAGTTGATAAGCAGCAAGTTGCAACTTGCAGACGACATTCCGATGGTTGACGAGAATGCCTTCGCAAGAAATCCCGTGGAGGCAGATGTCTATTTGTCCATGTCTCGTTTAACAAAGGTACTAAATATCTTGGCAGATAAAAATGCCCATGGAAGTTGGGTGCTGAATGACCCAAAAGGAGTGCTCAATTGCCGTCGTTCCACGCTCGAGCGCTTGATGAGACAACAACACATTGCCATGCCTCCGGTGGCAGGAGACCACGGATATTGGTTGAAGCGTGGTGACGAATCCGCTCAATCGAAAGAAGATGTGGTGTTTTGCAAGGATATTGATGCATTGGCACGGGCCCAGGAAAACTTTAGAGAGCGAGGCATCATAGACATGGTTGTCAGTGCACACATGCCTGGCGACTTGGTGAAGTTTTATGGTGTAGGCCAGAAGTTCTTTAAGGTTTTCTATCCGAGCGATGATGGTATAAGCAAGTTTGGGGACGAAAGGCGTAATGGTGCAGCTCACCATTATGATTTCTGTCATGAGGACTTGCAGAGCGAAGTTGTCAAAGTCAGCCAACTGACAGGTGTCAGCGTGTTTGGAGGCGATGCCATTATTGATTCGGAGGGTTGTTTTTTCATCATAGATTTCAATGATTGGCCCAGCTTTTCTCGTTGCAGAGAATCCGCTGCAGAAGCGATTGCCGAGTATGTGGTGAATAATGGTGCGGCAATGATGGGAGTATAGGAAACAGACAATTTTTTATATCAAAAATAGAAATTTTAGACTAAATGGCAACATATAAAGAATTATTACAGGCTTCATTTAAGTCAAACGATACGGAAGAATGGTTGGACGTGCATTTCACTCGTCCCATAGGATTGGTGTTTGCTTTGCTTTGGAACAAGTTTGGCATTCATCCCAATGTTATCACCATTGTTTCAATATTCCTTGGAGCAGGTGCAGGCTGGATGTTTTCTCATACTGAATTAATTTATAATGTGTATGGAATCATCTTGCTCATGTTTGCTAATTTTTGCGATTCCACCGATGGGCAGATGGCGCGCTTGACAGGAAAGAAAACCTTGTTGGGACGTGTGTTGGATGGTTTCTCCGGAGATGTGTGGTTCTTCTGTATTTATGTAGGTATTGCTTACCGCTTGATGAGCCAGCACATTCCGGGGACAGACATATATTGGAGCATATGGATATGGGCGTTGGCGGTCATAGCTGGTGTGGTCTGCCATTCACCACAAAGTTCCCTGTCTGACTATTATCGTCAGATTCACCTGTTCTTCCTCAAGGGGAAGAGTGGGGCAGAGCTTGACAATTATGTGCAGCAAAGGGCGAAGTTTGAAAGCCTTGGAGTAAAAGATTGGTTTGAAAAGCTTTATTGTTATTTCTACTCTGGTTATTGCAAGAGCCAAGAGAGGCGTACGCCGGCTTTCCAATCATTCTTTTCACTTTGGAACCAGGTTGAACTGAAGCGCGGCAAAGAGCAAATGGAGCCTATTCGCCAGGAATTTTTGGCGGGGAGTCGTCCGCTAATGCCTTTCACCAATCTGTTGACTTTCAACAGTCGTGCAATAGCCATCTACATAACGTGCATTGCAGGATCTCTCACTCAAGACATCATTGGCCCTTGGATTTATTTGTTCATTGAGATAATAGTGCTCAATATTCTCTATATCCGTATGCATAAGGGCCATGAGATGTTGTGCCAGCGGATGGCGCAAAAGATAGAGATTTTGGATAAGGATTGAGCCTCCAATCATTTTAATGGCATTTTATAGAAAGATAGATGATAAAAGGTTATATTTTCGATTACGGTGGTACTCTTGACACAGAAGGTTGCCACTGGGGCAAAATGTTGTGGCATGCTTATCAGCATCAAGCTATGCCGATTTCAGAGTCGCAGTTTCGTGGTGCTTACGTTTATGCGGAACGCACCTTGGGTCGCAACCCTATCATTCAATCCAGTTATGATTTTCACAAGACGCTAGGTATAAAGATCCGATTGGAGATGGAATATCTGTGTGTAAATCAGGCGTGGGACGCTGATGAGCAAACTTTCAACGAAAAGCATGAGGCAGTGTTGGCAGAGCTTTATTCCAATGTGAAACGCATTACAAATCACAGCCGGGAGGTTTTGGAAAAACTTCATGCGAATTACCCGTTGGTCTTGGTCAGCAATTTCTATGGCAACATTCATGTGGTGTTGCGGGAGTTTGCGCTTGACAGTCTCTTTCAGGATGTTGTGGAATCAGCCGTGGTCGGAATACGGAAGCCCGATCCACGTATATTCTCTTTGGGCGTAGAGAAGTTGGGGCTGAAGCCTGAGGATGTGATGGTCGTAGGCGATAGCTTTTACAAGGACATTGAACCCGCGCGCAAAGCTGGTTGCAAGGCCACATGGTTCAAGGGTGAAGGCTGGACGGATGCCACATACGATGAGAGCATTCCCGACAAGGTCATCACTGACCTTTGCCAATTGCTTTAAGAACTGTTCTCCTCGTTTAATGTTTCATAATCAATAGGTAAACATGAATAGACTCGGGATTTATGCGACATTTTTGCTCTTGATGCTTGCGGTAAGTGTCGATGCGCAAATTCGCGGTGTTGTTATTGATGCGCAAACGGGAGACACCATTTTGTATCCCAGTGCATCCTATAAGGATCACCAAGTAGCGGTGAGTGGTAACGCTTGGGGCGAATACACGATTGCGAGACATGAAGGGTGGAAACTGGTGATTTCGGCATTGGGATACAAGTCAAAGGTCATAGACGTCACTGTAAACACACCCTCGGTTCTGAACGTTAAGTTGAAACCGGACACAAAAGTGCTGGGAGAGGTCGTTGTCAAGTCCAAACGTGCGCGTTACTCCAGGAAAAACAATCCAGCAGTGGAGTTGATGCGACGTGTCATTGCTGCAAAAAAACGAACAGACCTTCAAAATCACGATTATTACCAATACACTAAGTATCAAAAGCTTACGACTGCAATTAACGACATCTCGAACGCAGATATCGACTCGGGCTTCATCGGTAAGCACAAGTGGATGCTTGACCAAGTGGAAATGTGTACATATAATAACAAGCTCATCTTGCCACTCATTGTTAACGAGACAGTGTCGCAACATCTTTACCGGAAGAATCCCAAGACTGAAAAGGATATCATACAGGGTGAAAACTCCCAAGGCATTAGCCAACTCATTCAGACGGGAGATATCATTACTGTTGCCACGAAGGATGTATTCACAGATGTGGATATTTACGATGACCAGGTGCGATTGTTGCAGTATCCTTTTACATCCCCCATAGGCAAGGATGCCATTTCGTTTTACAGATATTACATCCAAGACACTGTTTATGTGGACCAAGACCTTTGTTATCATTTGGAGTTCATGCCCAATAATCAGCAGGATTTTGGATTTAGAGGGGAGCTTTATGTCCTCGCTGACTCTACACTGCATGTGAAAAAATGTAACTTGACCATACCTAAGCGTAGCGATGTCAACTTTGTGGACAACCTGCAGATTACTCAAGAATACAGTCGGTTGCCTAATGGCGAATGGGCGTTGACTGTCGATGACATGATGGTGGAGATGTCACTCATGAAGTTTCTCACAAAGGCGGTTGTCATTCGGACAACGCGCATGAGTGACTATGCTTTCGACGAATTGCCCAAACAACTTTTCAAAGGTAGGTCAAAGGAAAAGCGTGAGGCAAACTCGCAGATGAGAGATGAGAATTTCTGGAATCAATATCGGTCGGTGGAACTTACAAAATCAGAGAGTTCCATGGATGCTTTCATTCATCGTGTTGAGCAGATTAAGGGATTCAAGTACATCATTTTTGGTGCAAAGGCACTCATAGAGAACTTTGTGGAGACGGGAAGCGAAAATCATCCAAGCAAGTTTGACATTGGCCCTATTAACACCATGGTTAGCAAGAACTTCATAGATGGTCTGCGAACTCGCATCAGTGGCCAAACCACAGCTAATCTTAATAAGCATTGGTTCTTTTCGGGATACTATGCGCATGGATGGCATTCTAAGAAAAATTACTACAAGGGCGAGGTTACATATTCGTTCAACAAGAAAGACTATTTGCCCAGAGAGTTTCCGAAGCGCACACTGACTTTCACCTCCACCTACGACATCATGTCCCCCTCTGACAAGTTTGTCAACACTGACAAGGATAATGTCTTCACGGCTTTCAAGTGGACCAAAGTCGACAAGATGATGTTTTACAATCGCCAACAGCTCCAATTCGAGTATGAGCAAGAGTTCGGACTTAAAACCACCATGGGCATCAAGACCGAGCAGAATGAGGCGGCTGGCATGATGGCGTTCTACCCTTTGAGCAGTGGGAAGGTGTTAGAGAAAGCCGACAATATTGAAGCTGGAGACTTGTTGCACAATGGGAAGATTCGTACGACGGAACTCAGCTTGAAGTTCCAGTTGGCACCAGGCCGCACCTACATCAACACAAAACAACGTCGTCTGCCCATCAACCTTGATGCGCCAGTGTTTACTTTAGGCCACACTGTCGGCTTGAAAAACTTTCTTGGTGGTGATTATAACTATAACTTGACCGAAGCGTCTGTCTACAAGCGCTTTTGGATGAAGAGCTGGGGAAAAATCGATGTTTACCTAAAGGCTGGAGCACAATGGAACAAGGTTCCCTATCCGTTGCTTATAGCGCCAGCCGCCAACCTGAGTTACATCGTGGAGGACGAAACGTTCAATTTGATCAACAACATGGAGTTTATGAATGATCGTTATGCAAGCCTAGACATCAGTTGGGATCTTAATGGAAAGATATTCAATCGTATTCCCCTGTTGAAGAAACTGAAATGGCGTGAGTATTTAGGTGTCAAGTGCCTTTGGGGCAGCCTGACGGACAAGAACAACCCACTCCTTTCCCAAAATGCAGGTGATCCCATACTGATGGCTTTTCCCGAAGGATGTTATGTGATGGATTCCAAACGTCCTTATGTGGAATGGGTTGCTGGCATTCACAACATCTTTAAGATCATGCACGTGGAGTTTGTACACCGTTGCAACTACAGCTACCTGCCGACCAGCAAGCGCAATGGTGTTCGCTTCATGCTCCGACTGACATTCTAATTATCAGACAAACAGAACAATGATAAGACATGTTATATTGGCCGATAAGCAAGACATCACCCGAGCTGGTCTTATGTATGTGCTAGCTGACTTCACGGGAGTTGAGACCCAATATGCTGACAATAAAGGTTATTTGATTCAAAGCTTGATGGGGAAAACGCAAAGTGTTGTGGTGCTGGACTACACGCTGTTCGACCTCGACGGTATTGATGAGTTGTTCATTCTTGGTCAACGCTTCCCTCATGTACAATGGTTATTGTTTAGCGAAGAGTTAAGCCCTGAATTTGTGAGGTTGGTCATTTCGGAAGGTAGCCAATACGGAGTCCTGCTGAAGGATTCGCCATTGGCAGAGATACGTGTTGCTCTGTCTTCTACACTTGACCATCGGCGTTACATCTGCCAGCACATGACAGAGTTATTGGTGTCTCCAGAAGCCGAAAATCCTGAGCGCATCAAGTTGACGAAGACTGAGACTGAAGTGCTGAAAGATATTGCGTTAGGGTTTACGACTAAAGAGATAGCAAGCAAAAGGTTTTCAAGTTTTCATACGATCAACACCCATAGAAAGAACATTTTCCGAAAGTTGGGCGTAAACAACGCTCACGAAGCCACGAAGTATGCGTTGCGAGCTGGATTGGTCGATTCTGCAGAGTATTACATTTAGCAAAGATAACTCATTGACATTTCGTTGTGGGAGTATAGATTTGATTTCTAAATAAGTTAGGTGTGAATATTGCTGGGACGAGGCTTCCATTGGCTTAAGTTCTCCTTTCATAGAGTCATGAATATGACAAGTCCACTGTTAACAAAGCATAATAGTACGTAAACGTTTGTTGTTTAGAAAAAAATGCATTATCTTTGCATAAGAAATTAATGCATTAATAGAGATGTGTCAAAGGGTACCTTAGCTCAGGTGGTAGAGCAATGGACTGAAAATCCATGTGTCCTTGGTTCAACTCCAAGAGGTACCACAAGTAAGCCGTGCTTTTCCTAAATGAAAAGTTCGGCCTTTTGTTGTATATGTCTAATGGGTGAAAGTCCCGAATTACATAGCCAATAGGTAACCATCCGAAACAAGTCGGTTAGTTTCGGATGGTTACTATTACCTAATCCCACATGTGGAATATCGGGCTCAGGGGAGATAGTCCGTGGATGCCCCCCCCTAGCCAAATATCGTGGACATGCGATACATAATTCGAAAAAAAGTATGA
>CAVBFJ010000059.1:0-151 GCA_963594895.1 bacterium
AACTGAAGCAAATGCTTCCCTATTATTATCAAAAAACTCGCGAGTGAAGAACTTGCGAGTTTTTTGATAGGCAAGGCGTCCGTTTTCGGATGGTTACGCCAATAGCAAGGGTGTTCATCGTGAGGTGAAATCTGAAAGAAGCTGGCGGCAA
>CAVBFJ010000059.1:161-13438 GCA_963594895.1 bacterium
GTTTAAGTTGAACATAGCTTTTTGGCTGCAAAGGTCGCTATGTTTTTGAAGGTGTGCAAGGCGTTCGTTTTCAGATGGTTACATAACTTTGAGCACAACTCTTCACAGGGTTGTGCTTTTGCGTATATGGTCGGTATAAGCGTTGTCTAATGACGAATAAACTATTCGGTATAGAGATATAAAAGGCTTAGGTACACACCTGCGCGAGGTGGTGCCTAAGCCTTTATTTATAGCGCGTTTTTATAGGATAATCCAAGATGCCCTCTAAACCTTGAAATATTCCTCTAGTGCCTGCTCTGCCTTGCCGTTATGGTTGTCCATGTCCTCAATAATCTGGCCGCTTTCCATCAATGCGACACGTGTGCTGATGTCGACCGTATGTTGCAAATTGTGGCTGCTGACCAGGATTGTTGCATGTTGTGAAGCGTGGAAGTCTGTGAGCAGTTTCTTTAGTATGTTCTGTCCAGACGGATCAAGAAAGTTAAAAGGTTCATCAAGAATGAGCAGCTCTGGTTTCGTAAACATGGCGGCAATGATGCCGATTTTCTGCTTATTTCCAGCGCTGAAATCGCGAATGAGCTTCTTCTGTCCGAATATCTCTCCATGGGCAAGTGGTAGGAATGGAGCCAGAAGGTTGTCCTTGTCGTCAATGTGTTTCCAGTCAATAGGGCCGATACCACTCACTTTTGCAATGAAGTCTAGATACTCCTCCGGTGTGAGAAAGTCGATGAGGAAATTGTCATCTATGTAGGCGCCTGTCCGTGTTTTCCATTCCTCAGACTTTGCAGGATTGATGGCAAAGCTTCGGGGTTCCTTTGAAGTGTTAGACTCGATGTCTGATATCTCTTTGTTTGCTTCATCGGTGTGGAAGGGGACGAACAAGACCTCGCCCTGTTCGGCTTTCAGCAAGTCGAGCATGAGCCGGAACAGAGTGGTCTTGCCAGCGCCGTTGTTTCCCACAAGCCCAAGAATATCACCATGGTTTACTTGGAAATGCTTTATGTCCACAACAGTTTTGTCTCCAAAAACTTTCTGTAGAGATTTGATTTCTATTTGCATGATACTTTGGCTTTGTGGGATTAGATTGATGGGTTGCCTTATCGCAGTCCTTTGCCGTGGCAGTTCTTAAACTTTTTACCACTTCCACAGGGACAAGGATCGTTGGGACGCGGCATCTTCTCGCGCACTAAGGGCTGATGGCTAGCTTGTTGGGCGGGCTCACGGGTGTCTTGGCTTGCTGCTTGGCGCTGGGCCTCGTCCCTTGCGTCAAGATCTTCCTTCTGCTCCTCGTAGCGCTGAGCATGCTGCTCGGGTTGTGCCTCACGCACTTCTTCCTGTTGCATCATGGGAATCTGTCCGCGCATGAGGAAACTCGCAATGCGATTGTTCATGTCGTCTATCATCTCATCCCAAATTTTTGCGCTTTCCAACTTGAAGATGAGCAACGGATCCTTCTGCTCGTATGAAGCATTCTGTACACTGTGGCGCAACTCGTCAAGTTTGCGGAGGTTTTCCTTCCAATCATCGTCGATGATGTGAAGCATGACAAACTTCTCAAACTCCTTGACAATGTTCTTGCCCTCCGTCTCGTAGGCTTCCTTGAGGTTGACCCGCAACTGCACCACATGACGCCCGTCTGTGATGGGGACCAGGATGTATTCGTAGACTTGTCCTTGATTCTCGTACACCTGTTGTATGACAGGGTAGGCGTCGCTCTGTATGCGGTCTGTCTTGCGCTTGAATGCAGCCATCGCATTTTGGAAAGCACGCTCTTCAAGGTCAATCTTGTTGCTGTTGTCAGCCTCCTCCTCGGTGTAGGGTATTTCCATGGACAGAACCTTGAGAAAAGCTTCCTTGGCACCCTCATAGTCATTGTTCTCGATGATATTCACCACACGGTCCCATATGACGTTGGTGATGTCCATGCCGATGCGCTCGCCCATGAGAGCGTGACGACGCTTTTCGTAAATGACGGTTCGTTGCTTGTTCATCACGTCATCATACTCCAGCAAATGTTTGCGGATACCGAAATTGTTTTCCTCAACCTTCTTTTGGGCACGTTCGATGCTCTTTGAAATCATGGGGCTCTCAATTCGCTCACCATCCTCGAAACCTAAGCGATCCATGACCCTGGCAATGCGCTCGGAGCCAAACTTGCGCATGAGGTCGTCTTCCAATGAGACGTAGAAGACAGATGAGCCTGGGTCGCCCTGACGACCAGCGCGTCCGCGTAATTGGCGGTCGACACGACGGCTCTCGTGGCGAGTCGTTCCGATGATGGCCAGCCCCCCTGCAGATTTCACCTCAGATGTGAGTTTAATGTCAGTACCACGTCCTGCCATGTTGGTGGCAATGGTAACGGCTCCCAGCATGCGTTCCTCTTGATGCTTATTACCATCCTTGTCAGTGATTGTGACAACACCCTTGGTGCTACGACCCGCCTCGGCAACAATTTGCGCCTCTTTCTGGTGGAGCTTGGCGTTCAGAACCTGGTGGGGGATGTTGCGCATGCGTAGCATCTTAGAAAGCAACTCGGAAATCTCCACAGACGTGGTGCCTACAAGGCAGGGACGTCCGGCGTTACGCATTTCCTCAATTTCCTCAATTACGGCACGATACTTCTCTCGGTTGGTCTTGTAGACACGGTCGTCCATGTCGTTTCGTGCGATGGGCTTGTTGGTGGGGATTTCCACCACATCAAGCTTGTAAATGTCCCAAAACTCTCCAGCCTCCGTGCTGGCGGTACCTGTCATGCCTGCCAACTTATGGTACATGCGGAAGTAGTTTTGCAATGTGATGGTGGCAAAAGTCTGTGTAGCAGCCTCCACCTTCACGTGCTCTTTCGCCTCAATGGCCTGATGGAGGCCTTCGCTCCAGCGGCGACCTTCCATGATACGTCCTGTCTGCTCATCTACGATTTTCACTTGTCCGTCCATGACGACATACTCGTCATCCTTGTTAAACATTGTGTAGGCCTTAAGCAATTGCTGGATGGTATGCACGCGGTCACTCTGCACAGCGTAGTGATTGAGCATGTCATCCTTCTTGTCTAGACGATCTTGGTCGGACAAGTTGATGTCTGCCTCCAATTCTGAGAGTTGGGCGGTGATGTCGGGTAGCACGAAAAGATTTTTGTCGTGAACCTGATTGGAGAGCCACTCGGTACCCTTGTCCGTGAGGTCGGCAGAGTTGAGCTTCTCGTCAACGACAAAATAAAGAGGAGCGACAGCCTTTGGCATCAAACGATTGTTGTTCTCCATGTATGTCTCTTCCGTCTTCTGTAGGCCAGTTTTGATGCCTTCCTCAGAGAGGTATTTGATGAGAGCTTTGTTCTTGGGCAGTGCCTTGTATGAGCGGAAGAGGCTTAAGAAACCTTCCTCCAGTAACTGTTGTGACTTGTTCTTGTCTTGCTCTTTGCGGCCCTCGCTGATTTTTTGGCGAGCTTCGGCAAGCAGTTCGGTGGCCTGTTTGCGTTGAACCTCGTAGAGCCGCTCCACTAAAGGTTGATATTCTTCATACATTTGGTCATCGCCCTTGGGAATGGGACCGGAGATGATGAGTGGTGTGCGCGCATCGTCAATCAACACAGAGTCAACCTCGTCGACAATGGCGAAATTGTGGCGGCGTTGTACTAGGTCGTTGGGTGAAAGAGCCATATTGTCGCGAAGGTAGTCGAAACCAAACTCGTTGTTGGTTCCGAATGTGATGTCGGCCTTGTAGGCCTTTCGGCGCTCGGGAGAATTGGGCTGATGCTTGTCGATGCAGTCTACGGAAAGACCATGGAACTCATAGAGTGGCCCCATCCACTCGGAGTCACGCTTTGCGAGGTAATCATTGACGGTCACCATGTGAACGCCGTTGCCAGTAAGTGCGTTGAGGAACACTGGCAGGGTGGCAACGAGAGTCTTTCCCTCACCTGTAGCCATTTCTGCGATCTTGCCTTGGTGCAAGGCTATGCCACCAAAAATCTGCACATCGTAGTGGACCATATCCCATTTGATCTTATTTCCACCTGCAGTCCACTCGTTGTGGTAAATTGCCTTGTCGCCATCAATTGTGATGAAGTCGTTTGATGGCTTGGAGGCCAATTCGCGGTCAAAGTCAGTGGCAGTCACGATAGTGTCCGCATTCTCTTTAAAACGGCGTGCGGTGTCTTTTACTATGCTGTAGGCCACGGGCATCACCTCGTTGAGGGCCTTCTCGAGAGCTTCCAGCATTTCCTTGTCTTGCTTGTCAATCTCGTCGAAGATGGGCTCGCGCTCATCAATGGGAGTGTCCTCAATTTTGGCCCTCAGCTCGGCAATTTTCTCGCGATAAGGCTTGCCGGCATCTTGCACGTAAGTTTGTATCTCCTTGCTCTTAGCTCTCAGTTCGTCGTTGTCCAACTTTTGGATGTCAGGATACACCGCTTTCACCTTTTCCACAAGGGGCTGGATGAGCTTCATGTCTCGTGACGACTTGTCGCCGAACAATGACTTTAAAAATTTGTTTAGATTCATTATATGTCTTTTTTTTATGTTCTTACTGATTGCAAAATTACGAATTTAATTCCGTAATTTACACAAAATCATGTTATTAATTAGCTTTAGGGCTTTATTTGTTCTAATCCCTGTAAACTTTCGGCATATAGCGCGATTCGTACTGTGTTTGCTTGTGTTTGCCTTGATGAGAAGCGATCTCCGTTTCATGACTAATTACAGAAACTCGCAATATTCATGCTTTGCATGCCCTAAGGGCATAAAGGTTTAGAAAAGAGGTGCGGAAGTGCATGCGTTGGGGGCCCTAATGCGAATGGCCTTCGCCAAGGTTGGCGCAATACGGTCAACGGTGACGGGAGTGGCCACACGCTGAGGCTTCACTTCTGCTCCCATGAAAATGATAGGGAAAGGAACAAAACCTGCTCGGCTAGTGTATGTTTCTTGTGTGTCTTCGTTCAGGAGCTTCCATCCTGGTGCCACGTCAATGATGATGTCACCACTGAGAGCAGGATTGAATCCGTTTCGGATTTTTGTGATGTCGTTATTGCCAGCCAATAGGCGCTCGCTAGTGTAGATGTCGGCTACTCCAGCGTTTTGCATCAAAAAGTCCTGGCAACGCGTCAATATTTCCGACATGCTTACTCGTTTTTGCTCAATGAGCTTGTGATTCAGATAGACTTGATTGCCATAGCATTGTTCCACATATCGTCCTTGTCCGTAGATGGCGCTCAGATACATGTTGAGCAAAGATGACGTGCGGTTGATGTAAAACGTGCCTGTCGGGATGCGGTATTGCTTGACATTAGTCGCTGTTTCGTCTGTGTAGCCTGTTGATGTGACAACGAAAAGCACGCGGTCAAGGCTGACCTGATTCTCCACGCCACTAATAAGACGTGCCAACGATTCGTCAAGTTTCATGTAAACGCTCTCCATCTCCGTCTGCCAATGTGTCACCGAATTTTTGTCGGTTTTGGCGGCCGAGAGGTTTATGAACAACAGGTCAGAAATCTCGTCTTTGCCCATTGCGGCCTCTGTGATGGCGTTGATTGAGGCGTCTATGACGTCATCGTTGGTGTAGCTTGTGTTTGTGGGATGCTTGGCGTGTAGCCTGTTGTATGCTTTCAGCCATTCAGGGATGCTGTTGCTATAATAGGATGCCCCTTGCCATTCACCGCTGTCGTCCATCCAGAACGCGCCATTTGCAGCATGTCCGCCTGACAAGATGGCGGACTCGCGGTCTGCCGCAAACGAATAGACAATTGCTGTTCCGTTGGAACTAACTTTAAGCTCATCGCCAATGGTCGATGTCTTAAGGCGATCGGCGGAGGTGAAATGCCTGGAGTCGTCAACGCAGAATACGGGTTGCAAGGTCTCACGGTCAAGCCATCGGCTACTGATGATGCCGTTGTAGAAAGGAAAGGTGCCCGTGGAGAGTGATGCCGTGGCCGAAGCCTTGTCGACGGGTGAGAATGGATAGCTGGCGCCATCATACACGAGGCCATTGTTGAGTAGTCTTCGGAAGCCACCTTGCGAATAGAGCGGAGCAAAAGCTTCCATGTAATCGGTCCTCAATTGGTTGATGGTCACATTTATTACAAGGCGAGGCGCAAGCTGAAAGGCTTGCATCTCGGCCGTGGTGAGAGCAGCAAGTATGAATGCCAAGTATCTCATGTGGTCACTTTATATTTGCGTTGAGTATGCAAATTTAATATGCAACGTAACATCAAAGTTAATGCCAAAAAGTTCATTCCCTCAGCATAATTTTGGAGAATGTTGCCAAAAAGGAACAATATGATGAAGGATAAGTATAGTCTCCAATACCAATGTTGTTGCCCTCTAAGCTGTTGATTGATAGCCGAATATACAAATATGACAGATAATGGATTTAAGAGTAATATCTGCATATTAAGATTGACAGTGGGATGTTGTGAAAATACCATTGCCAAAATGATGAGGCCTGCCAAACCGTCCAGCGTCAGTAGAGTTACATCGATAAGCCAAAACGGCCTTTGACGTCTCCATTCTAAAAACGAAGACATAAGTACCAGCGCAAATAATATTGCAAATATGCTACGGGGACTGAGGATGTCCCATATGTCTGTTTTAGTGTGGGCGTTAAGGGCGTTGGGCCTTAGCACCTCAAAGGTGGAGTCGACCAAGGGCCGACGCGCACCTATAGGATTGATGATTACTGCTGATGCGAAATTTTTTCTCAAAGTGTCGGGCAGAAATTGTTGTTGCGCCTGGTTGTTGCGTTTGTCTGCCTTAAAGCCAAGTAGTAAGTCGTTACCAAAACGTGCCCAACGATGCTGGGCGTTCCATTGGTGAATCATCTCGCGGTATGACGTCTTGTAAATAGTGCCCGGATATTCCACTTGTCCAACTACATTGTTTATGATGATGTCGCGTGCTCGGGTTGTGCAATTGTCGTAGAAATAATTATAGCGGTAGGTGCGATTGGCCGGTTCGTAATTCTTGAAGATAGCTGAGACAATGGCCGTTTTTTCTTCATTGGTTAAATTGAGCCGTTGCGCAATTACGCCACGACCACTGCGCGCATATTCCATCATAAACATCTGAAAAGGTTCAATGCCCATTTCGTAGTCGGTGAGGCCAAAGATAAAACGAATGACAAAGTTCTTTTGCCGGAAGTTGAACATCCCGTAGTTGATGGCTAAGTCCATATCGTGTGAAGGATCCTGGAGACGTATGGCAGTGTGGCCATACAGACTCCACACCTCGTTTCCTGGAGAACAGGTTAGCAAGCTGATAGTAATACTATCAGTGGTAGATTGCCTTACATGGCCGTCTTCAGATTGTGCTGTGGCTTTGGTTGTTAATGAAACAAAAACAACCATGCTCAACGTTATGAAAATGTCCTTTAAACGTTTCATGATGCAAAAATACCTTATTATTTTCACTTAACGTGCTTTTATATCGTTTTTTTTCAATACTTTTGCAGTTGTATTTAAAATAACGTGAAAGAAAAAGGACTCGTTCCGTACATTTTAATAATGAAGAGATATTTATCGGCAGTTGTGGTGACGACCATGTTGTGTGGGGTCGCACACGCCCAAAGTGGTACTAATTCTCCTTATAGCCAGTATGGATTGGGCATTCTGTCTGACCAAACGGCCGGTTTCAACCGTGGCATGAACGGATTGGGAATTGGTTTTCATGAGCATAATCAAATCAACTTTTCCAACCCGGCTTCCTATTCTGCCTTGGATAGTTTGACTTTTATTTTTGACGCTGGTGTAAGTGCCCAGATTACCAGCTTCAAGGAAGGTGGCAAAAAAAAGAATGCACAAAATGCGGACTTTGAGTATGTTGTAGCCGGATTTAGGGCTTTTAAACACCTGGGCGTCAGTTTCGGATTGATTCCTTACACAAACATTGGCTACTCTTATGCTAGTACCCAGATCATAAAAGGTGATGTGGACAATCGTAAAGCCACCAATACTTATAGTGGTGACGGTGGCATACATCAAGTGTATCTCGGCTTTGGTTGGCAACCGCTGACAGGTTTATCAGTAGGTGTCAATGGCAGCTATCTTTATGGCGAGTATACAAAAACGGTGGTCAACAGTTACAGTGATAGTTATGTCAATACTCTCACAAAGCAGTACTCAGCTGATGTGAGAAGCTATAAGGTGGATTTCGGTTTGCAGTTTACAACGCGCCTGACTAAGAAAGACCAAGTGACACTTGGCCTTACTTATGGATTGGGCCATAAAATTGGCGGAAAGCCCACGATGGAGATTATCTCCAACAACTCGCAGTCCGGAGTTGCTGATACGACGTGCTTTCCCCAGGAAGGACGGGGCAATCTCAGTCTTGAGATTCCGAATACCTTTGGCGCCGGCTTGATGTATGATCATAATAATGCCATCAAGGTCGGATTGGATTATAACCTTCAGAAGTGGGGTGGCGTGAAAGCTCCGTCATACGAGACTTCAGGAAGCAGCGTGACGGATTACTCCATGAAGAAGGGCTTCTATAAGAATCGCCATAAGTTCACTTTGGGCGCAGAAATTTGCCCTCAGGAGTATGGTATGAGATTTTGGGAACGGGTCCATTATCGTGCTGGCGTATCATATGCCACACCTTATTATATTATAAATGGCAATGACGGCCCTAAGGAAATTAGTGCCAGCGTTGGTTTTGGAATCCCCATTGCCAACAAATGGAATAATCGTTCATTATTGAATATTAGTTGCCAGTGGGTACGGCAGTCGGCCAAGAATTTCATCACAGACAATACATTCCGCATTAATATTGGACTGACTTTCAATGAACGTTGGTTCGCTAAGTGGAAGGTTGAGTAATAGTTCACGTGTCGTAAATGGGAAGTCGGCTTTTGGACTTGAGGTTGTTGGCGCTTGCTACTTTGTCGTGGATGTTAGCTATTGCCATGGTGTCATGTGATAAACCTGTGGAACATACAGCTCCTGCAATCAATGTTAAGGACTCCGTGCCTATGATGGTCAGTTATGGTGTGAACACCTTGATTTCTGACTCCGGTGTTATCAAATATAGAATTGTAACTGAGAGATGGGAGGTCAACCAAAACAAGAAGCCTTCGCGTTGGTATTTTGACAAAGGATTGTTTCTTGAGCAGTTTGATGAGAAATTCCATGTGGAGGCATATGTTCAATGCGACACAGCATACTATTATGACCAACAGAGGCTTTGGGAGCTTCGTTCAAGAGTGCGCATATTGACAAAGGATGGTTTGCGATTTTCCAGTGAACAACTTTATTGGGATGAGATTAGGCATGAGCTTTATTCTTTTACATTTTCTCGTCTTGTAACGCCAGAACGCACTTTGCAGGGTACATACTTCCGTTCAGACGAGAGGATGACCAAGTATTTCGTTTCCAATTCAAGGGGATCATTTGAGCGTGACGACATAGGCGGAGGAGACCAGTCCACAGGCGACACTTCACGAAAGTCGCAAGACTCATTGTTGATGCAACAACGTGGACAGATGAACCCCTATCGTTACAATTAATATTAAAGTAAATACTTTGGAACAGACTGTTGACATTTCACTTATCGTTGAGATTATCATTTCGAT
This sequence comes from bacterium, assembly GCA_963594895.1. Lineage (GTDB taxonomy): Bacteria > Bacteroidota > Bacteroidia > Bacteroidales > Bacteroidaceae > Prevotella. Next base: position 9,720 of record CAVBFJ010000059.1, read on the forward strand.
GGTCTTCAGTGCTTTCTTTTCGGGTATGGAGATTGCGTTCGTCTCCAGCAACAGAATGTTGGCGGAAATGGATAAGGAAAAGAATGGGTTAGCGCAAAAGCTTATATCATTCTTTTACCGCCATGCCAATGGCTTCGTATCCACGATGTTGGTGGGCAATAACATTGTGCTTGTCATTTATGGCATACTTTTCGCAGATATTTTCGATAACACGCTCTTTAGAGCATTTGATCCTGCAACCCGTGTTGTTCTTGATACAATTTGTTCTACAATCGTGGTGTTGTTTACTGGTGAATTCTTGCCTAAGACGTTCTTCAAGAGTAGCCCAAATCTATTGCTCTCCTTGTTCGCGCCTTTGGCTTTTCTTTTTTATGTTGTTTTGTGGCCTATTAGTAAGTTTGCCACATTCTTATCCCGTTTGCAGTTGCGAATACTAGGCATTAACGTGTCTGACAAGGACGATGAAGAGGGATTTACCAAGATTGATTTGGACTATTTGGTGCAGTCTTCCATTGATAATGCACCGAATGATGAGTCTGTCGACAATGAGGTGAAGATTTTCCAAAATGCGCTGGACTTCCCCGACATAAAAGTACGTGACTGCATGATACCGCGAACGGAAATTAATGCGGTAGACCAAGATGATTGTTCCTTGGAACAACTCAAGCAGAAGTTTGTGGAAAGTGGCAATTCCAAGATTATTGTTTATAAGTCGGATATCGATCATATAACGGGCTACATACATAGTTCGGAGATGTTTCATCATCCCATCCATTGGCAGGATCGTGTCCGCACCTTGCCGTTTGTGCCAGAGACCATGCCAGCGCAGAAACTGATGAAGACATTCCTTCAGCAGAAAAAGAGCTTAGGAGTGGTCGTTGACGAATTTGGAGGAACCAGTGGAATCGTTTCTCTTGAAGATATTGTAGAGGAAATCTTTGGGGACATCCAGGACGAGCACGATACAGATAATTACGTGGCAAAGAAACTGGATAATGGTGATTATTTGCTTTCCGCCCGACTTGAGATTGATAAAATCAACGAACTATTTGACCTTGATCTTCCGGAAAGTGATGAATATATGACTTTGGGGGGCTTGATTTTGCACGAGTATCGCAGTTTCCCCAAGCTGAATGAAGAGGTAAGAATTAACAAATACATCTTTAAAATAATCAAGAACACGATGACTAAAATCGAACTTGTGCGTTTGCATATTGACACTTGATGTCGTGGAAGACGTTTTGAATTGGATAAAGGGGTTCATTTTCTTGTGGAAAAATTCCCTTGTTTGCTAAATAATTAGTAAATTTGTACGCTTTTTGTTAAGCAGAGAGCCATAGAAAATTTACAAGAATAAAAATAATAAAACAAAACAATAAAAACAAATGGCAGCATTAGGAAAAATCAGAAGCAGAGGCGTCACACTGATAGTCATTATTGGCTTGGGGCTTTTTGCTTTCATTGCCGAGGAGGCTTTCCGTTCTTGCGAGTCTACTCGCAACAACCAACGCCAGCAAATCGGTGAAGTTTTAGGTGAAAAAATCAATTATGATGAATTTGCCAAGCTCGTTGATGAGGTTCAGCAGGCCATGAAGATGCAGGGACAAGACAACCTCAACGACGACCAAATGAATCAAGTTCGTGACCAAGTTTGGCAGAATTATGTTCAGTACAAGATTGTGGAGAACGAGTGCAAAAAGTTGGGTCTCACGGTCACTGACCAGGAGATGCAGGATGTTCTCAACCAAGGTACAAACCAGATGTTGCTCTCTACGCCTTTTGTGAATAGGCAGACTGGACGCTTCGATGCCAACCAGCTGAAGCAGTTCCTGGCCCAGTACAAGAGTAACCAAGCCAATGTTAATCCCCAAGTGGCCGAGCAGATGCAGACCGTTTACAATTATTGGGTATTCATCGAGAAGTCTTTGCGCCAGCAACTTCTCATCCAGAAGTATAATGGTCTTTTAGCTCATTGCTTCCTGTCAAATCCAACCGAGGCAAAGATGAGTTTCAATGAGGAAACTCAAGAGAGCCAAATTCAGTTGGCCTCTTATCCTTATTCCAAGATTTCTGATGCTCAGGTCAAAATCTCTGATAGTGATTTGAAGGCTAAGTATGATGAGTTGAAGCCCCGCTTCCAGCAGTATGTCGAGACTCGTGATATCCGTTATGTTGACATTAAGATTAGTGCATCTGCCGCAGATCGTGCTGCCCTCATGAAGCAGTTCAAGGATTACGAAAAGGAACTGGTCGCTAATGATGATCCCTCGGAGATTGTACGCAAATCCACTTCGTCAGTTGCCTATCTTGGAATTCCCCTTGGTAAGGAGGCTTATCCTGTAGATATAGCAACACGCCTTGATTCTATGAGTGTCGGACAGACATCTGCTCCTATTGAGAATGCGCAAGATAACACTTTGAGCTTGATTAAGCTTGTTGCCAAGCAGCAACTTCCTGACTCAGTGCAGTTCCGTGCCATTCAGGTGGGCGGTTCCACTGTCGATGAAGCCCATACACGAGCAGACTCTATATTCAAGGCTTTGAGTGCGGGCGCTGATTTTTCTACTATTGCAAAGAAGTATGGACAGGAGGGTAAGGAACAGTGGCTGACCTCTCGTATGTATGAGTTCTCTACTTCAATGGATAAAGATTCCAAGAATTATCTAAACATCTTGCTCACCTCAGGGGTCAACGAACTTAAGAATGTAGAGATGACCCAAGGCAACTTGATAGTTCAGGTGCTCGATCGTAAGAACTTTGTAGACAAGTTCACTGCTGCTGTGGTGAAGAAGTCTATTGACTATTCTAAGGAGACTCGTGGTGCAATCTTCAACAAGTTCAGCACATTTGCAAGTGCTAATCAGACTGCTGAAGCAATCACAAAGAATGCAACCAAGAGCGGATACCGTGTCCTGGAGGCTAAGGATATCACAACATCTCAGCACAACCTTGTTGGCATTCGCTCTACCCGTGACGCTATGAAATGGGTGTTCAGCGCTGATGAGAACGAAGTGTCAAAGATGTATGAGTGTGGAGACAATGGCGATCATCTCTTGATTGTCATTCTTGACAAGATTCACCCGATAGGGTATAGGGGACTCGATGATGCTCAAGTAAAGGAACTAGTCAAGCAGGAGGTGCTTCGTGACAAGAGAGCTGAACAGCTAATTGCCCAGGCCAAAGGTGCTACGAGCATTGCAGCTGCAAAGGCCAAGGGTGCTCAGGTTTCCACTGTCAACCAGGTGACTTTTGCGGCTCCTGTTTTTGTTCAGGCCACAGGAGCTAGCGAACCAGCTCTCAGCGGTGCTGTTTATGCGGCTAAGATTGGTACATTTAGTTCTCATCCTGTGAAGGGTATGGCAGGAGTTTACCAGTTCCAAGTGGTTAAGCGTTCCAAGAATGCTGCAACCTATAACGCTAAGCAGCAAGAGATAAAGCTTACTCAGAAGGCTATGCAGTATGCTGGAAACTTTATGAATGAGCTTTATGTCAATGCTAAGGTTGTCGATAATCGTTATCTTTTCTTCTAAAGGAATCGAATAAAAATCAAGTATAGGCGCAGGGTTGATAACCTTGCGCTTTTTATTTGTCAAGTGTAGAACTTGTCTTGAACAGATTTAGCGTAACCATCCGAAAACGGACGCCTTGCCTATCAAAAAACTCGCAAGTTCTTCACTCGCGAGTTTTTTGATAATAATAGGGAAGCATTTGCTTCAGTT
>CAVBFJ010000060.1:0-13193 GCA_963594895.1 bacterium
AGGTCGGAAAACGAAAGTAGGAAGAAAACTACTTCGTTTTCCTCCTACTCGATTGCCTTTTGGCGTAAAGAGATCAGGGACGATGTGGCTGGTCGAAATGCGTGTAATGCTCCTGACAGTGTGGGTGAGCGTGCACGGCCATAGCGTTAGTGTCACGGTCTAAACGGGCCCAATAGGTGATTAACAAGAAAGCCCCAAAAGGTCTGCGCTACCATTGCATACCTTTCAGGGCATATTAATTCAGTGTGTGGTGTTAAGTCTTTCAAGCCTTTATCCCAGGCAAGCCTTGAGCACCTTCTCAGTTGCTCCGGCGTGTGTGGTGACGTAGGTTGCGGCCTCCTTGCCGATGTCTCTTCCTTTTTCTATGTCGTCCCTGACCTTGTCCATTTTCGATTGGAAGTCGGATGCGTCTTTGATTTCCAGTCCTCCTCCGCACGCTTTCAGTCCTTGGGCCTCCTTGAACTTTTGGTTGTTGGGGCCAAAGAATACGGGGACCCCCCATACGGCCGCCTCTAATGTGTTGTGGATGCCGACTCCGAAGCCGCCGCCCACGTAGGCCGCTTGGCCGTAGCGATAAATGCTCGAAAGCAGTCCGAAGCAATCGATGATCAGCACGTCAGCGTCTGTCGCCGTCTCTGTTGAGGCTTGTGTGTACCTGGCCACTTTGCGCCCCTTGAGCAGTCGGGTGATTTGCGCAAGATGCTCTTCGCTGATCACGTGTGGAGCGATGATCATCTTCCAGTCGGAGTGCTGGTTGAAGTAAGGGATGAATATCTCCTCGTCGGGTTGCCACGAGCTGCCCGCCACAAACACATGTTGCGCATTTTCCGTGAAAGCCTCAACCAGTGGCAGTTTTTTGGCCGCTTGCTTGATTTCGAGAACGCGGTCGAAGCGCGTGTCGTCCACCACTTCCACATCCTTGATGCCGATGTCAGCTAATAGGTGTTTGCTTTCCTCGTTTTGCACAAAGAAGCGCGTGATGCAACGCAGCACACTGGCATATTCACGACCGTACCACTTGAAGAAGACTTGGTCGGGTCGGAAGATGCTTGAGACGCTGTAGACGGGCACGTTGCGCTGGCTGAGCAGGTGCAGATAGTTGTACCAGAACTCATACTTGATGAAGAATGCCATGACCGGCTTTACCGTATCCATGAACCTCAGGGCGTTGTCCTTGGTGTCAAGCGGAAGGTAGCACACGATGTCTGCTCCCCCATAGTCCTTGCGCACCTCGTATCCCGATGGTGAGAAGAATGTCAGCAGGATTTTGTATTGTGGGTGTTCCTTCCGTATGCGCTCTATCAAGGGCCGCCCCTGCTCAAACTCGCCGAGCGACGCCGCGTGGAACCAAATGTAGCTGGCGTTTGGGTCGACTTTCCTTTCCAGGATGTCGAACGCCTCTTGTTCGCCTTGCCACATCTTTCGCACTTTGTCACTGAACATGGTGGCCGTCCTCACGCCGAGGCTGTAGAGAAGCATGATGAAATTGTACATGTCTTCCCTCTTTTATCCCAATGTTTCGATGGCTTTGGCCATGCGGCGCAGTGTCTCCTCCTTTCCGAGGAAAGCGGCTATGTCAAACATCCCCGGGCCTTTCCCGATGCCCACCAGGGTCAGTCGCCATGCGTTCATCACATCCCCCATCTTGTAGCCTTTGTCTGCAATCCATTGTTCTACAACGGGCTCTTGGCCGGCGATAGAGAAATCGTCGATGCCGCGCAACACTTCCATCAGCTCTGTCATCTGTTGCGCGCTGAAGTCCTTCCAGCGTTTCTTGGCCGTCTTCTCGTCGAAGGTGGTTGGTGCGATGAAGAAGAAACTGCACAGGGGCCACAACTCGCGCACAAAGCTGACGCGGTCTTTCATCATGTGTACGACCTCCTTCACGCGGTCGAACGAATCGTCGACCCCGTTGTTTGCCACGATTGGCGCAAAGAGTTGTGCGATCTCGTCGTCGTTCTTGCGAAGGATGTATTCATGGTTGAACCATGCCGCCTTCTGGTAGTCGAACTTGGCGCCGCTCTTCGAACATTTGGAGATGTCAAAGGCCCCAACCAGTTCGTCGAGGGAGAAGATCTCCTGGTCGGTGCCCGGGTTCCATCCCAGCAGGGCCAGGAAGTTGACGACAGCCTCGGGGAAGTATCCACTCTCGCGGTATCCAGTGCTCACCTCTCCTGACTTTGGGTCGTGCCATTCCAGCGGGAACACGGGGAACCCCAATCGGTCGCCGTCGCGCTTGCTGAGCTTGCCCTTTCCCTCAGGCTTCAGCAGCAGGGGGAGGTGTGCAAAGCGAGGCATCGTGTCTTCCCATCCAAAAGCCTGGTAGAGCAGCACGTGGAGTGGGGCGGAGGGCAACCATTCCTCCCCTCGGATGACATGGGTGATCTCCATGAGGTGGTCGTCGACGATGTTGGCCAAATGGTATGTGGGCAACTCGTCAGCGCTCTTGTAGAGCACCTTGTCGTCGAGGATGTCACTCTTGTAGCACACGTCGCCGCGTATCATGTCGTTGACGTGGATCTCCTCGCCTGGCTCGATGCGGAAGCGCACCGTGTATTGGGCGCCGTCGGCGATGAGCTGTTCCCATTCTGTGCGGTCCATCGTCAGCGAGTTGCGCATCTGCATGCGCGTGTGGGCGTCGTATTGGAAGTTTTGGATTTCTTTGCGCTTCTCCTCCAGTTCCTCCGGCGTGTCGAAAGCATAGTAGGCTTTGCCTGCGTCGATGAGCTGCTTCACATATTTTTTGTAAATGTCGCGTCGCTCGCTTTGGCGGTAGGGGCCGTGGCTTCCGCCAAATGAGACACCCTCGTCAAATTCGATGCCAAGCCACTTGAAGGCTTCTATGATGTAGTCCTCGGCTCCCGGCACAAAGCGATGGCTGTCGGTGTCCTCAATGCGGAACACCAACTCGCCCCCATGCTGGCGGGCGAAGAGATAATTGTACAAGGCTGTGCGCACGCCGCCAATGTGCAGCGGACCGGTAGGACTGGGCGCAAAACGCACCCTGACTTTTCTTTCTGTCATGGTGATGAAAATTATTTTTTGCAAAATTACTACATTTTTTCCTCTTTAACGTATTTTTTTATTATTTTCGCACGGTAAAAGGACAAGAATGGACGGACCTGTGTCTTGTCAGATGACACGCAAGGCCCGCCCTGTCACGAATACTTTATGATGCGTTTTGATTTTTATAAGGATACGAGTTATTTCTGGCGCCGTATGCTGACGCGTGTGGCGTTGGTCCTCCTGACGGTGGTTCTGATCATTTGGTTTCTTCCCCGCAAGGAGGGACGGCAGTTTGTATATGATCTCGACGAGCCTTGGCGCTATGGTGACATCATCGCCCAGTATGATTTCCCCATTTACAAGACCGACGAGACGCTGGAGCGCGAGAAAGACTCCGTCATGAGTCTCTTCGTGCCCTATTTCGATTACGACGATGCGGTGGAGAGTCGTGTCATTGAGAAATTCAAGCACGACTTTGCTGACGGGGTTCCCGGGGTGTCCGCTTCCTGCATCCACGTCATCGAGGAGCGTCTCCATCACCTCTATCAGTCGGGTATCATGGAGACACCCCTCTTCAACAGTGTTCATCGTGACACCACAGGAACCGTGCGTGTGGTGTATGGGAAAAACATGGAGGAGATGGCCGTCAATGGCCTCTATTCGACCATGACGGCCTATGAGCAGTTGTTGTCCGATGAGCGCCTGGAGTCCGACCGCCAAGCCTTGCGGCGCCTTAACCTGATCGATTACATTGTGCCCAATCTCATCTATGACAAGGCCCGTTCGGAGACGGCCAAGAACGATCTCCTGAGCTCCATCCCGCCAGCCCAAGGCATGGTGAAGGCCGACCAGAAGATCATTGGCACAGGTGAGATTGTCACCGAGGAGCGTTACCGCGAGTTGCTGTCGCTCGAACGCGAGATGAACCGCCGGGGTGCCAGCATGAAGCAGGTGAACCTCAATTTCATTGGCAATTCGCTCTATGTCCTCATCTTTGTCATTCTCTTCACGGTCTACCTGTCGCTTTTCCGCAAGGACTATTTCGAAAAGTCGCGCAACATCCTGATGCTCTATGCGCTGATCACGATCTTCCCCATCCTGGTGTCGCTGATGATGCAACACTCCTACTTCAATTTCAGTGTCTATGTGCTGCCCTTCGCCTTCACGCCCATTTTCGTGCGCGTGTTCCAGGACTCCCGCACGGCTTTCATCGCCCACCTTGTGATGGTGTTCATCAGTGCCGCCGCGCTTCGGTACCAGTTCGACTTCATCATCATCCAGGTGGTGGCCGGCCTCGTGGCCATCTATTCCCTGCGCGAGATGTCGTCGCGCTCCCAAGTGTTCAAGACCGCCCTGCTGGTGTTCGTGGCCACTTGCGTCACCCATTTCACCCTTCGGCTGATGCAGAGTGGCACCACGTTCAATCTCGATGCGAGCATGTATTCCCATTTCATGATCAACGGTGTGCTGCTCCTTTTGGCCTATCCGCTTATGTATGTGGTGGAGAAGGCGTTTGGCTTCACGTCCAATGTGACGCTGATTGAGTTGTCCAACACCAACGGACCTTTGCTCCGCCGCCTCAGCGAGGAGGCCCCGGGCACCTTCCAGCACTCCATCAGCGTGAGCAACCTGGCCGCCGAGATTGCCAATCGCATTGGCGCCAACAGCACCCTTGTGCGCACCGGAGCCCTCTATCATGACATCGGCAAGATGATGAACCCGGCCTTCTTCACGGAGAACCAGCAGGGGGGCGTCAGCCCTTATGACAACCTGACAGACAAGGAAAGCGCGCAGATCATTGTCGAGCACGTGGCCAACGGTGTCAAGCTGGCCGAGGAGAACAACCTGCCCGTCATCATCCGCGACTTCATTCTCACCCACCACGGCCATGGCATGGCCAAGTATTTCTATATCAAGTACCAGAATGAGCATCCCGACGAGATCGTCGACAAGGAGCCTTTCACCTATCCCGGCCCCAATCCCTATACGCGGGAGCAGGCCATCCTCATGATGGCCGACAGTTGCGAGGCCGCCTCGCATACGCTCAAGGACTATTCGGAGGAGAGCCTCTCCCAGCTTGTCAACAAGATTATCGACGCCCAGGTGGAGGCTGGCTTCTTCACCGAGGCTGCCATCACCTTTCGCGACATCAGTGAAGCCAAGAACGTGCTCATCGACCGTCTGAAGGCCTTCTACCACACCCGCATCACATATCCGAAGCTCAACAAGTGACGACAGTCACAATGGGCACATCCCTGCACATATGAAAATCCCCATCGGCCAATGGCCGATGGGGATTTATAAGTCGGTTGCTGTCTTCCAGCAATGTCTTGTGTCTTACAGGTTGGCGTTGTCTTCCTTCCACTTGTCCACGGGAGGAACGATGCCGAGGTCGATGACCTCCTGGCGCATCTCGCAGAGATGCTCGTAAGACTTCTGCAGCTCGTCCATCTCCTCCTTGGTGCCGGTCGGTGTGGTGTAGTGCACGCCGGTCTTGTCGATCGTGGTGGGCAGAGCCATCATCACGTCCTTGATGCCCAGCTCAGGCAGGTTGGCGTAGCAACCGGCGGGCAGGGTGAAGGGCTCACCGCCCATGGCTGCCTCAATCATCTTCACGGCGTTGTAGGCGGGGCTCTGGAATGAGCTGCGGCCACGGAGCTTGATGATGTTTGAACCGCCCTGTGTGGTCATGTGCTTGATCTCCTCCCAACGGTCAGCAGAGAGGCCCAGCTCCTGGAGGGGCTTGCCGTCGACCTTCACCTGTGAGGCGAAGACGGCCATCTGCTCGCCGTGGCCACCATAGGTGTGTGCGCCAGTCACCTTGTCCTGCTGCACGCCGAACTCGTGGGCCAGGGCCTGCTGCAGGCGGGTGGAGTCGAGGGCGGCCAGTGAGGTCAGCTGGTTGGGCTTCAAGCCGCTGTGGATGAGGGCTGTCAGGGCCGTCACGTCAGCGGGGTTGAAGATCACCACCACGTGCTCCACGTCGGGGCAATACTTCTTAATGTTCTCACCGAAGTCAGCGGCAATCTTGCAGTTGCCCTTCAACAAGTCCTCACGAGTCATGCCAGCCTTGCGGGGAGCGCCACCAGAAGAGATGATGTACTTGGCGCCGGTGAAAGCCTTCTTGGCAGCCTCGGCCACCTTCTCGGGGTCGTTCATGTCCTCCACGGCGGGAGCGTAGTATGTGAGGTTGGCGCCAGGGACAGCGCACTGCTCCATCTCGTCGTACACGCCGTGTACGCCGGGCTCGTAGATGTCGTACAGGCAGATGTTGGGGGTCAGGCCCAGCATCAATGCGCTTTGAACCATGTTGGAACCAATCATACCGCCTGCGCCGACGATAAGAAGCTTGTCATTTGTTAAATACTTCATAGCGAAATAATGTTATTAAGATTGTAAGTGTGTTCTAAGCTTTGTGGGGCAAAGACCATGCCGTGGTTCCTGCCCCTTCGCCTCTTTTCTGCAAAGTTACTAAAAAAATAGATGTGCCCCTACATTTCTTGTGTTTTTAATTTGTTGTTTATTCTTAAAAAACGTATCTTTGTCATGTCAATTTGGCAAAAAGCAAACGAATTAATTCTTATCGACATGAAAGAAAACATAGCACAGCGTTTGGCGGGCTTGCGCGACTTGATGCGCCGTGAGAAGCTCGATGCGTTCATCTTCCCCAGCACCGACCCCCACAACTCCGAGTATGTGCCCGACCGATGGAAGGGCCGTGAGTGGATCAGTGGTTTCAACGGGTCGGCGGGAACGGCCGTGGTCACCCTCCACTCGGCCGCCCTCTGGACCGACAGCCGCTACTTCCTCGCTGCGGAGGAACAACTCTCCGACACAGAGTTCCAACTGATGAAACTCAAGATTGAGGGCACACCCTCCATCAGCGAGTGGCTTGGCCAGCAGCTCCGCGACACCGACGGAGCCCAGGTGGGCGTCGATGGCTTGGTCAACTCCATGGCGGGTGTCGAGGCGCTCATCAGCGACCTGCGCCACGAGGGGGGCATCACCGTCCGCACCAATCTTGATCCGCTGGACACACTGTGGGCTGACCGCCCCGCCATACCGGCCGATGCGGTCAGCCTGCAGCCCATGGAGTTTGCCGGCGAGACCACTGAGTCGAAGCTGTCTCGCATACGCAAGGCCTTGCGCGCCGTGCATGCGGACGGCATGTTGGTCTCGGCTCTTGATGACATTGCCTGGACGCTCAACCTCCGTGGGACGGATGTCCATTGCAATCCCGTGTTTGTCTCCTACCTTCTCATCTCCTCCTCTGAGGCAACACTATATATAAATAATGAGAAACTGATGCCCGAGGTTGTGGCCTATCTTCACGGCCAAGGCGTGCGGACGGCCGCCTATGACGCTGTGAAGGACGGTATCCGCCAATATGCCGAATACAACATCCTGCTGGACCCCAACGAGACCAACTACACCCTGTCGCGCTTGGTCAAGGTGCAGGAGGTCATCAGGCAGAAAAGCCCCATCCCCGCCATGAAAGCCGTCAAGAACGAGGCCGAGATCCGGGGCTATCGCTCGGCCATGCTCAAGGACGGCATCGCACTGGTGAAGTTTCTCCGTTGGCTGAAGCCTGCTGTCGAGGCGGGCGGCCAGACAGAGATCACCATCGACCAGAAGCTCACCAGCCTGCGTGCCGAGCAACCCCTGTTTCGCGACATCAGCTTCGACACCATCGCCGGTTATGGTGTCCACGGTGCCATCGTCCACTATGAGGCGACACCGGAGACCGACATCCCGTTGGAGCCCCATGGCTTCCTGTTGCTTGACAGTGGGGCGCAGTATCAGGACGGCACGACCGACATCACACGCACCATTGCCCTGGGGCCCGTGACGGATTATGAGAAACACATCTACACCCTGGTGCTCAAGGGGCACATCCAGCTGGAACTGTGTAAGTTCCCGTCGGGAGCCAGTGGCACGCAGATGGACATCCTCGCCCGTGAGGCCATGTGGCGCGAAGGTCTCAACTATCTCCACGGCACTGGTCACGGCGTGGGATCCTACCTCAATGTGCACGAGGGGCCTCACCAGTTCCGCATGGAGTGGATGCCGGCTCCCTTCGTTGAGCATATGACTGTCACCGATGAGCCGGGCATCTACCTGCCGGGCCGCTTCGGTGTGCGCACGGAGAACACGCTCATTATCACCCATTACAAGGACACTGAGTTTGGCCGGTTCCTCCAGTTTGAGCCGCTGACCCTGTGTCCCATCGACACCACTCCTATCCTCAAGGACGAGTTGCTCGACGAGGAGGTCCGCTGGTTGAACGACTATCACCAGCATGTCTGTGAGGTCCTCTCGCCCCATCTTGACGGTGATGACTTGGAATGGTTGCGCCAGGCCACACGCCCCATCTGATGTCGTATTTAAGGGTGGTTCTGAACGAAGGAGCATAGCGGGCTATGCGACTGAGCGAACAATAAAATGGGGCGGAAAATAGCCCGAAAGATGACAAAATGCTACTTGAGCGAACATGCCCAATATCCGGTGGTAATTTATAGAACCACCCTTAAGGTTGCGTGGTTTGTCTTTGTCGCCCACATGGGGGCTTTCCTATGACAGGCCGCGCAACCTTAGCCTTTTTATTTCATCGTCACTGAGGGACGTCTATGTGTTGTGTAAATAATCAAACAAAAAGCCTCTGAGAATTCGCGTATTTGCAACGAAGTGCATGGTTGGTCGCAAATACGCGCTGTTTTTCGATATTTTCGCAATCCGCTGACAAACAATGTGTTGCATGAAAATGACCCCAAAAGAAAACCCGAAACGCGCTCCGGGTTTTGCGATATGTGCCTTATCTCGTCATGATTAGGCACATATCTCGTCATGATTAGGCACATATCGCATCATGATTAGGCACATATCTCGTCATGATTAGGCATCTTTTCCGCGATGCGCGTGTCGTTTTCCACCATTTTCCAGTGCCGGGACACCCTTTCATGGGGCAAAATGGCTTCCGTCGCTCTCTAGAAGACACACGCAGGAGAGCCCTGTTTTTTCAGAAAATAACAGACACTCCATCGTTACCCAATCCCCTCGCACGCCGCCCCTTCATTCCGCCCCCTCGCAAGCGGGAGCAGAACGCCACCTTAGTTGTTAATTCATTCAATTATCACTCTTTAAAATTTTGTGATCTGGAGAGTTTTTGCTATATTTGTATGTTCATTCGAGCAGATTAAAAAGTTTAAGAAATCAAGTGCTAATAAGCGGCTGGTACTATTCTCACGCTCGTTCAACCTCATGGGCAAGCATGAGTGCAAGCAAATCTGGAAAAACTATAGTGCCATACTTTAAAGGCTGCTTTTTGTAGCGGAATCAAAATGAAGAAAGCAACTTGGAGGAAACAACATAAATGGTTGGGACTCGGCATGAGTTTTTTCATGCTGGTGTTCTGCGTGTCGGGCGTCTTGCTCAATCACCGTTCGCTCATCAAAAACGTGAATGTGAGCAGGAAGTATTTGCCAAGCCGCTACGAGTTCAATAATTGGAATGGCGGTTTGTTGCGAGGCACACTCGACCTCGGGAAAGGGCATCTGTCAGGCGACATGGCGTCAGCAGACACTTGCCGTCCGCTCTTGCTCTATGGCAATGGCGGCATTTGGCTCACCGACGCCAATGCTTCCCACTTTATGGATTTCAATGATGGGCTGCCGGTTGGCGCAGACTGTCGGCAAGTGCGAAATGTTGTCAAGGTGTCGGACGGCAGCCTTTTTGCGGTGTCACCGTTTGCCCTTTACCGATATGGCGTGCATGACGAGTGGCAAGAAGTGAACCTCCCATTGGCAGATGACGAAAAGCTAACCGACATCGCTTCGCATGGCGATACGCTTGTGGTGCTCGGCCGTTCCTTTGTCTATGTCTCGCTTCCCCCTTACGCAAGTTTCCAGCGTGTCCAAATCCGCGCTCCCAAGGACTATGACGGCAAGGTGACCGCGTTTCGCACCGTTTGGTTGCTCCATAGCGGAGAGTTGTTTGGCATGGCAGGCCGTTTGGCGGTTGATGCCATAGCCTTGCTTCTCGTGACACTCTGCGTCACTGGCGTTATCTTCTGGCGCAGGCCGAGGCGAAAGACCTTGCTGCTGACATCGCTTCGCCTGCATGATCGGGTCGGGCGATATACGATAGCCCTCACCCTCCTGGTTGCATTGACGGGCTGGTGCCTTCGCCCCCCTGTCATGATAGCCTTGGCGCTGAGCAAGATGCCAGCACTTCCCGGCACGACGCTCAAAAGCGATAATCCCTGGAACGACAAGCTCCGCATGATTCGCTATGATGAGAGTTGCCGTGATTGGCTCTTGTCAACATCGGAAGGCTTCTATTCCTTGAATCTCGAGAAGGCTACGGTGAAGGCAGTCCCTTCGGCTCCACCGGTCAGTGTGATGGGACTGAATGTGCTGCGGAAAGACGCAAAGGGCAAATGGCTTTGCGGCTCTTTGGCAGGCTTGTTCGTTTGGGACAGGCAACAAGGGACAGCTACCGACTACTTCACGGGCGAGCCGGCACCCAAGAAAGCTGGCGCCCCATTCGGAAAGAGAGCCATCGCGGGCATGAGTTTGGACTTTGAAACCCCGGCCATAGCGGAATATTACGAAGGAACAACCTTTGCCCCCCAGCCTGCCGTCATGAACCAGTTGCCCATGTCGCTCTGGAGCGTGGCGTTGGAGACGCATAGCGGCAGGCTCTTCATCGGAAGTATTGCCACCTATGTATTTGTTTTCGTGATGGGAATTCTTGCCCTTTGGTGCCTTTGGTCTGGCTATAAAATGAGGTTAAAAAGAAAATAATGTGACGGGGATGCATTGCCGTCCTGCTACTGTTTGTGAAATAACCCCACCTGGGGGAGTGGGCTTGTCGTGGTTTGCTCTTACACATTGCATGCCGAGGATATGTCTCGGAATATTTTGCATGACCCTATGTCCCTGACCGCAAATGGCTCCATTCCTGCACACTGCATATTTTGTGTTACAACTTTTTTGTAATGGCAAAAATACGACAAAGATTCGAAACGGTCAAATGAAAAGAGCAGAAACTTGACGATTGTCTCAACTTTCCGCTCTTTATGGTGTCCGTTGGCTTGTTTCCGCCATCCTGCTATCATTGCCATTGTTTAGTGTTGCCGCAGAAGACTTGTTGCGATTGCGACGTGAAGCCGCTCGGCAACATTCAGCACCGCCCAAAGCCAGCATAACCATAAAATATTCGAAAAATTTGCGTATCTGAAAAATATGATGTAATTTTGCACCCGCAAATTGTGGCATTGTGCCCTTTGCGCAAGTTTAACAATAAAATTTTAAAACCAAAACAACATGATTATTGTACCCGTTAAAGATGGCGAGAACATCGAAAGAGCGCTGAAGAAGTTCAAGAGAAAATTCGAGAAGACTGGTGTGGTGAAGGAGCTTCGCGCTCGTCAGCAGTTTGACAAGCCCTCAGTCAAGAAGCGCCTGAAGATGGA
Source organism: bacterium (assembly GCA_963594895.1). GTDB lineage: Bacteria > Bacteroidota > Bacteroidia > Bacteroidales > Bacteroidaceae > Prevotella. The sequence goes on from CAVBFJ010000060.1 coordinate 11,480, forward strand.
GCACGCAATCTACGTACAGCATCTGCGCGACGAGGAAGCATAAAAACTTCCCCAAAAATTTGGTAGTTTCAAATAATCTCCGTATATTCGTTGCCGAAAACCTACATAGGTAGGAACAACGTGACGTAGGATGATCGAAAAGTTCTTGAATTATCTGCAATACGAGCAGAACCGCTCACCGCTGACAGTGGCTAACTATGAGGCGGACTTGAAGGCTTTCGAGCTGTTTTTCAAGAACTTGGATAGTCAGCTCTCCTGGCAATCGGTTGACGCAGATGTGATTCGCGATTGGATGGAGAGCATGATAGACAAGGGGAACAGCGCCACCAGCGTCCATCGACGCTTGTCGGCAGTCCGCTCGTTTTATCGCTTCGCGCTTGCGCATCAGCTCGTCAAGCGTGACCCTGCCCACCAGGTCGAGGGACCTAAGGAAAAGAAGCCACTCCCGCAGTTTCTGAGGGAAGATGACATGGACCGGTTGCTTGACGACATGGAGTGGGGTGATGACTATCAATCCGTCTTGGAGCGTAGCATCATCATGACGTTCTACCAGACAGGCATACGCCTGTCCGAGCTCATTGGCTTGACCGACGCCTCGGTCGACTTTGAGAATGGCCAGTTGAAAGTGATGGGCAAAGGTAGCAAACAACGCCTCGTGCCTTTCGGCCAGGAACTGGCAGAATGTCTAAAACGGTATGCCTGCGAGAGAGACGCGGCGGTGGGAAACGACGGACAGTCGTTTTTCCTCAGTGCAAAGGGCAGGCAGCTTAAGTCCCATCAGGTGAGAGCCTGGGTGGTGGCAAGGTTGTCCGCAGTCTCAACAGCCAAGAAACGGTCACCCCATGTGCTTAGGCACACGTTTGCCACGGCCATGCTGAACCATGGAGCGAGCATCGAGAGCATCAGAAGACTTCTGGGACATGCGAGTGCTTCCACAACGGAAATCTACACGCACACCACTTTCGAGCAGCTCAAGCGAGTATATCAAGAGGCCCATCCCAGGGCTTGAGTCTAACCTTTTTAATATAAGGAGGTCACTATGGAGATTAAGATTCAGTCGATTCACTTCGACGCTACTGAGAAGTTGCAGGCGTTCGTCGAGAAGAAGATCGCCAAGTTGGAAAAATCATTTGAAGACATTCAGAAAGTAGAGGTGCAATTGAAAGTTGCCAAGCCTGCCACCGCACTGAATAAGGTCACCAGCGTCACGGTCACCGTGCCTGGCGGCAATCCCATCTTCGTTGAGAAGACATGCGACACTTTTGAAGAGGGTGTCGACCAGTGTGTGGACGTGCTGAAGGTGCAACTGGGGAAATTCAAGGAAAAAATAAGAAATCACTAAAATTTTCCGCGAAAAGTTTTGGAGATTAAAAAATAAGTAGTATCTTTGCAGCCGTTTTACAACAGGTCCTTCGACAAGTCGCAATGCGGCTGCAAGATTTGCCTCTTTAGCTCAGTTGGCCAGAGCACGTGATTTGTAATCTCGGGGTCGTTGGTTCGAATCCGACAAGAGGCTCTCCCGAAAGGGAAACACAAGGGTGGTTACCAGAGTGGCCAAATGGGGCAGACTGTAAATCTGCTGGCTCTGCCTTCGGTGGTTCGAATCCATCACCACCCACATGATGTCGGAAACGACTCACGCGGAAATAGCTCAGTTGATAGAGCACTAGCCTTCCAAGCTGGGGGTCGCGGGTTTGAGCCCCGTTTTCCGCTC
>CAVBFJ010000061.1:0-12871 GCA_963594895.1 bacterium
GTCCACGATATTTGGCTAGGGGGGGCATCCACGGACTATCTCCCCTGAGCCGAAATAGCGCGCGAAAATGGCGTTTCGACCCCTTCGCGGAACCGATCGGGCCCGGTCATCTTGAAGAATATGCCGAATCATGGTGAGATATGTGCCTAATCTCGGCACGATTGATGCCTAATGACAGTGAGATTAGTGCCGAATCTCACTGTCATTAGGCACATTCTTTGATGAAAAGTATTGACGATTGAGGGTTAAAAAATGTTTCGATTTTATAACCTGTTCACTGATAGCGATTTACGAAAACCGCTCTATTTTCGCGTATTTGCGCCCAAAGATTTCTTCGTCGGAAATAACGGACGTTTTTTTCTATAGTTTGTCGCTGTTTTTCCAAGCGCGCAGGCACGTTGCCTCCGCCGTGGTGCGACCTGTCGTCTTTCCCATTCCCAAGGAAGGCATGTGTAAAATGGCGGAAAAATAATTGGCCAAATGGCGTAATTAGGCGAAAAAAGGGTTACCTTTGCACCATATGTAACAACCTACCTTACTAAAACTAAAGCAAATGGGCAAATTATCCACTGTTATTCTCCTGTCAGCCATGACGCTCACGGCCAGTGCGCAACATACGCTGACACGCACCGAGGCCTACAACCTCTACACCACCGACGCCCCGGCGCGCGCTTGCGTGCACGACCCCTCCGTGGTGTGGGATGCGCAGAGCAAACAATACTACATCTTCGGCTCACACCGCGGACAAGCGCGCACCGCCGACTTCTACCACTGGACCGCCATCTCGCCCGCCATACCCTGGGGCACGGTCGTTGACGGCGCCGTGGTGTCGGGAGCGTCCAACCAAGAGGCCTTCGCGCACCCCCAGGTGACAAGCCTCACCACCGCCACCGGGCGCACCATCAGCCTGCCCGACTTCGACGCGTCAGCATGGTCGGCGCTGGCATCCACCGACTACAGTGTCGACGGCTGCATGTGGGCGCCCGACATCATCTACAACCCCGTGATGCACAAGTGGTGCCAATACCTCAGCATCAACGGCGACGACTGGGCCTCGAGCGTCATCCTGCTCACGGCCGACGACATCAACGGGCCCTTCGTCTACCAGGCGCCCGTCGTCATCGGAGGCTTCAACGGCCGCAACGCCAACTCCTACAAGGACACCGACCTCGAGCAGGTCATCGGCACACAGGCCACGCTGCCCAGCCGCTACAACAAGCAGAAGGGATGGGGCAACGCCTGGCCCAACTGCATCGACCCCTGCGTGTTCTACGACGAGGACGGACAGCTGTGGATGTCATACGGCTCATGGTCGGGCGGTGTCTTCATGCTCAAGCTCGACCCGCGCACGGGCCTGCGCGACTACGACGCCACCTATCCCCTCACGGGCAGCGGCGACGACTACACCTCCGACCCCTATTTCGGCACGAAGATAGCCGGAGGCCACTACGTCTCGGGCGAGGGCTCCTACATCCAGCACATCGGCGACTACTACTACCTCTTCATGTCGTATGGCGGACTGACCGCCGACGGCGGCTACGAGATGCGCGTCTTCCGCTCGAAGAACCCCGACGGGCCCTATGTCGACCCCAAGGGACTGTCGGCCATCTACAACACGTACGTGATGAACTATGGCGCCAAGGGCACCTTCCGCGGCGAGAAGATATTCGGCAGCTATGAGAACTGGGGCTTCATGACCACCGGCGGCAAGACCACCTACAGCCTGCCGGGCGAGCTGGCGCAAGGACACAACTCAGCCATCACCGACTCGCTGGGGCGCAGCTTCCTCATCTACCACACACGCTTCAACAACGACACGGAGTGGCACGCCGTGCGCACACACCAGCTCTTCACCACGAAAGACGGATGGCTGGCCGCAGCCCCATTTGAGTTCACGGGCGAGACGGCCAACGACGACAGCGTCGCCACGCGACAGGCCTTCAGCGCACACGAGGTGGCCGGCACCTACCAGGTGCTCATACACAAGCAAGGGCTCGACTATGCCAACAAGGAGACCGTGAAGCCCATCAGCCTGACGCTCACCGAGGACGGCAAGGTGACGGGAGACCTCACTGGCACATGGAGCCTCACCGACGGCACATCCTACATGACCATCAAGGTGGGCGGCAACACCTACCAGGCCGTGGTGGTCGAGCAGCGGATGGAGCCCTACACCATCAAGGCCATCGCCTTCACCGGCGTGGGGACGGCCAACACCATCTGGGGCCACAAGATGGAGGCACCCTACCAGCTGGCCTACCTGCTGCGCACAGCCACCATGCCCGTCAGCAAGAGCACGCGCATCACCAGCAACGTCAACCTCCATGGCTTCGCCGAAGGCTACGACAACGTCAGCGTGGCGTGGACCTCGTCGCGCCCCGACATCCTCAGCGACGAGGGACGCTACAACCCCGACGCCATGACCGAAGACGCCACAAGCGTGGACCTCGTGATGACGCTCACGTCGGGCGACTGGCAGGTGGTCGACACCATACCCGTCAGCGTGCGCAAGACCAACATACCCGCGCAGGCCGACTATGAGAGCGGCACCGTGGCCTACTACAACTTCGACACGCGCCCCGTCACCAACGCCTTCGACACCACGCAGGTGGCGCGCCTGAGAAGCCAGTCGGGAGCCACGGCTCCCTCGCTGCAGGCCGACCATGAGCGCAGCGGACAGTTTGTGCACACCTCCTTTGGGGCCAGCGGGCGCACCAGCTATGTGCAGATGGACAACCCGCTCAACGGCGCCACACTGGCCGACGGCTTCACCGTGTCCTACTGGACCAAGCTCACCGACGAGAACCTCTGGGACTGCCTCTTCAGCTTCTACAACCCGCTATCGTCCGTCCGCCTCTACATGACGGGCAACCTCTATGTGGGCTACAACAACAACACGGGCAACTGGATCGACCTCAACCACCCGACGGCCACCACCACAGGCTACCTTGAGGCCGGGAAGTGGGCGCTTGTCACCATGACCGTGTCGCGCACCGACGGCGTGAAGATCTATGTCGACGGCACGCAGAAAAGCGTGACAACAGCCTCCGGATCGCAAAACGGGACGGACATCACCTCACGCACACAGTTCGACTACAACGAGTTTGTCGACTTCGTCGCAGCCTGTCCCAACATGTACATCGGCTACGGCTCGTTCTGGGGCTCCGCCGAGGCGTCGTTCGACGACCTGCTGGTCTTCAACCGCGTGCTCACGCGCACCGACGTCCGCGCCCTCAACATGGCCGAGAACCGCGTGCACGACTTCACACCGACGGGCATCAGCACCATCGCCACCACCAGCCACGCCACCACCAGCCACAAGGTCTACAACCTCCAGGGACAGTGTGTGGGCACATCGCTCAGCGGCCTCCAGCCCGGCGTCTACATCCAGGGCGGCCGCAAATATGTCGTGAAGTGACGGCCATCGCCCCTCCCCCATGGGGCGAACCTCCCAACAACGAGAGCGTGTGCCATAAGTCTACAGAATTGCAACACCCATATTGCAACTCCGCAGGCTTATGGCACACGCTCTCGACTTTATCATACCCATAACGCATATTTGCGTTGTTTTTGCTCGTTTCTTTATGACAGATTGATTAATTTTGCTGACAGAAGCATTGTGGGGCAGCTGCACCGCTGGCATTTACAAGTAAACAGACTTATAATACAAGATATGAAAAAAGCGTACACTTCTCCAAATGTAGAAGTTTTCAGAGTGAAGAGCCCAACATTGTTGGCAGGATCAAGATCAGAATCAGGGTCAGGGTCAGGACCTAAGGGGGTAAAGGTCGACGTGACATCAGACGGCGACGATGGACTTACAGATGGCGGCGAAACCAACTCCTATCAAAACTATTCACCCTGGTAAGCGTGACAGCGCACTTCCTCTTCACTGATTTGCAGACACTTCCCTTACTTGTAACAACACCTTGCACTTTACCGGACAATACATTTACACCATGACTATATTTCACAAGTTTTTCCTGTCCTTTCTGTCTTTCATGCTTTTAGGCACCCTACCTATGGTTGCCGACAGCAAGGCCGAATTATGGACCTATCCGAGCAGCAATCCCAAGCTCACCAGTTTTTCGGGCAGCGGAACGGCCTCCTCACCCTACCTCATTCAGTCGGCGCAGGACCTGGCCAACCTCGCCTATGTCGTCACCGACGGCAACGATGACGTGACGGGCAAGTACTTCAAGATGACCCGTGACATCTATCTCAACGACTTCACCGTCGACGAGGACGGCAACATCACGACCACCGGCGTCCTGAGGGAATGGACACCCATCGGCGAACACGGCAACTTCATTGACGACGACTTCCAGGGCATATTCGACGGCAACGGACACACCATCTACGGCCTCTACATGAAGCAACAGGCCAAGCGCTACTACGTGGGCCTCTTCGGCAGCACCGAGGATGCCATCATCAAGAACCTCACCGTCAAGAATGCCTACATCTACACCTCAGAGGTCAGTCGCGCACACCACGAAGTCGGCGCATTGGTGGGCAGAGCCACCACCTCCACATTCACGAATGTGGGCGTCGAGGGATGCTTCATATATTGCAACTTTGAAAAATACGACAAGGAAAAATTCGACTGTGGCGGACTGCTGGGCGCAGGCGAGAACGACGTCACGCTCAACGACTGTTCCTTTGACGGCAACATCAGCCTGCTTGTCGGCAACAAGGTGTATGCGGGAGGGCTCATCGGACGTTACTATGCCTCGGGCACCATCAGTTACAGGACATTGCGCCTGACGCGCTGCCAGGCCAAGGGCACGCTCAAGGCGGAATATAAGAGCGGCCAGGAAGTGTACATGGGAGGACTCGTCGGTAACATGAGCAATAATACCAGGTCCTATATCACGGAATGCGTGAACAGGCTCAACTTAAGGGCCGACAACAACTCCACGAGCTCCAACATGTCTCTTGTCTATGCCTACAACATGGCGCCTTACGTGACCGAAATGAAAAGGTCGGCCAACCTGGGGGACATCTCGTTCACAAGCAATAAGATAAAGTACGCATATATGTACCTGAGCGGGGAGTGCACTGACGGATACTATGACTGTGTGAACTACGGACACTACATATTGCCCTCATCGCGCAACGACTCAAAAATGATCATAAACCCGGGAGCCAACGCCCTTCATCACGACAACGGAAAAAACCTCATCGTGTGGCAAGAGGCCAAGCCCACTGTCGAGCTGGGCTCCAGAGACGCGTATGAGTCGAACGGAACCGAATGCAGCGCGAAAGAACTGAATGACCAGACCAACCTCGTCTACAGGCTCAACAGGGAAGCCGGCTGGAACGTATGGGGCCTCTACAACATCACCGAAGGCGGCACCACTTACCAGCTGCCCATGCCGATAGCCTGCGGCGGCATATCGTCTTCCCTGTACAAGAACGATGAGGGGGCATACATGATCGGTTCCGAGGCCGACTTGCGGACATTGCAGGAAATGATCGGGAAAGGCATCAATGCCGAGGAGAGCTACATGCTCGTCACCGACCTTGACTTTACCGGACATGCCGAGTTCGAGCAGATAGGCGACGACAACCATCCGTTCAAAGGCACGTTCGACGGTAACGGACACGCCATCTCTGGCCTCACCGTAAAGGGCCGCGCCCTGGTCGGCAACCTGTCGGGAACGGTGAAGAACCTCGCCCTGGTCGGCATGAAGTTCACGGGCGGCAACTCGTCGTGCGCCCCGTTTGCCTACAAGGCGGGCGTCGCCGCCGATGCCAGCATCGAGAACTGCTATGCCGGCGGCAACATCACCATCGCCGACAGCACCAACACCAGCACCACGCTTGCCGGACTCTGCTACGAGGCCTCAGACCACAACGTCAGCATCAAGAACAGTTATTTCAGAGGACTGATGGCCAACGCCACAAACGTCGGCAACCAACGACATGCGTATTACGGCCTCGTAGGCAGCAACAGGATAGGCAGCAAGCTGGAGATGAACGACTGCTACACGGTCTTCGACTTCCCCGATGAAGCGGCTGAGGGGGCCGGCATCATGGCTGACACCACATCCATCAAGTTCAACAAGGTGAACTGCCGCTATCTCTGCACGAGGTTCGACAACGCTTCAGGAAAGGTAAAGAGCAACGGTGCCCTCGCCGCCTGCTTCAAGGACAAGGAAGGATGGCTCACCGGAGCCTACCGCCCCGTGCTGAGCAGCACCCTCCACTATACGCTGACGTCACACGACGCACAGACCGTGTATGCCGACGCCATCGCCATGGACGACGACAGCTGCAGAAACGACATCTGGTGCTACGAACTCACTCGGGAGACAGCAAACGACCCGCTGCTCTGGGCACTCCCCAAGGTGGCCATCTGCGACAAGGACAACAGTGTCAACTACCTGCTCAACTGCCAGCTCCATGCGGACGCTCCTTTCCGTTACGCTCCTCCGGCTGGATCCGTCACGAAGGGACAGATGCACTTCCCACTCACGTTCACGGGCGACAGCACGATTCGCATGCTGTGCCTGCCAGCCACAGTGCAAAAGAGCAGCCTGCCGGAAGACGCGCACCTTTTTGTCATGGGAAAGGCTTTCGGCAACGCCGAGGAAGGATACTCGACCTATACCGTGGAGTGCGACTCGGTGCCCGCAGGAGTGCCGTTCCTCCTCTACATATTAAAGAATCCGACACAAGCGGTAGACCTGGTGCTGAGAGGCGAGATTGTGGGCGAGCCGCAGACCGTGGCCGAACAGGACGGTCAGCAGTTTGAGATTGGTCCGTCAGGAACATTCGACAACAAGCATGTGGACCGAGGATGCGCAAACTTCGAGATCGTGGGGGATTATCTCAAGATGAAATGTGAAGATAACATTGACGTCAAACCGTTTGGCGCTTACTTCAACGCCAATGCCGACATGGCATGCGACGGCGGAGTGCTGCTCGACGAGAAATCCAATTACATCGGCGACATCATCGACAACTATAAGAACAGGAAGGTGACAGTGTATCTCAGACGTGAACTGAACAAAGCAGGATGGAACACCCTATGTGTGCCTTTCGACATAAGCAGTGAGGAACTTGTCCGAAAGTATTACTACGGAACAAAGATAGAGCAACTGAGCAGCATCACCACGGACGATGACGGCACATGCACCTTGCATTTCACCACAGCCAAAAGCATTGAGGCGGGCAAATGCTATCTGATCAAGCCGGCCAACGACGACCTGAAATGGATCCAGCTTGAGGACAAGACGCTATGCGCAGAACCCGGCTGCACGGAACTGACCTCATCCGACGGTTCATACACCGTCAGCTTCAAGGGCACATTCGAGCGCAAGGCTCTTGACGGCAACAATGCGGAAAAGGGCACGTACTTTACGCAAGACAACAAGATATACAAGGTGGCGGAAGGCCACACCATCCTGATGAACGGTTTCAGATGCTGGATAGAAACATCGAAGGCCAATGTGCTCTCGCAGGCCAAGATAGCTCATGCCGACGGCACCACGGACAATGTGCGGATGGTGGAAGTGGGCACCACGGACAACGGGCGCATATATGACTTACAAGGCATAGAGACCGAACATCCCACAGCCAACAGGGTCTATATCCAGGGCGGCCACAAATATATCAAGAGATAACCCCTGGCAGCCATCGCCCCCAAGCGAAACCCAAACAACAAGGCTCCCCATCTTCCGCAAGTGAGAAGATGGGGAGCCTTTTACTTTTGACCTATACGCCTTACTTTTTTACCTTTATGAGTATGATGACCAGCGTGAGCAGCTCTGCCGCCGGGATTGCCGTCCACAGTCCGATGACACCCATCAGCCTCGGCAGCACCATGAAGCCGAGCACGGCAAAGACGATGCCACGCAGCGCCGTGAACACCATCGCGCGCTTCGCCTTCGTGACGCTCTGGTAATAGCCCACAAACACCACGTTGAGGGCGAAGAACAACGAGCAGGTGGCAAACCACGGAAGACCACTTACCGCCAAGCCATAGGCAGGCTCCGATGGCCTGAGGAAGGCGCCCACAATGAGGCGGTCGCCCACCACGAGCAGCAGCAGCACACTCACGCCGCAGAGCAGCCCGGCATACACCGCCACCCTGAGGGCGCGGCTCACACGCTGCTCCTCGCCTGCGCCGTAGTTGTAACTGATGATGGGCTGGGCCGACTGCGCCACGGCGTTGTTCACCGAGAAGATGACGGGGAAGAGATAGCACACGATGGCGAAAGCCGCCACGCCATCCTCATGGAGCATCGACATGAACATGTAGTTGCCCGCCATGATGGTGACGCTCATCGCCACCTCTGTGAGGAAGGTGGCGGAACCGATGCGGAGCATATAGCCCGTGTTCCTGAGCGTGAGCAGGATCGAGGTGAGGCTCATCTTCAGCCGATAGAACTTCAGCTTGTCGGAGAACCACACGAAGTAGGCCACACTCATCAGTCCGCCACAGGTACAGGCGATGGCGGTGGCTATCGACGCGCCCTTTACCTCCATCCCCATGGGGAAGATGAAGAGCCAGTCGAGCACCAGGTTGACCACGGCACCCATCACCTGTATCCACATGGCATAGCGGGGCGAGCCGTCGAGCCTCACCATCATCATGCCCACACACTGCCACAACAGAAACACCATGCCGGGCAGGAGCCACAAGAGGTAGTCGAGGGCGTAACGCTCCAGCGCGGGACTGCACCCGAGGGCATAGGCTAAAGTCCTGGGCATGAGCAGGCAGAGCAGGATGAGCACGGCGACGATGAGGGTCCCCACACCGTAGACCTGCGTGAGAATGATGCGCGCCGCCTTCTCATTGTTGTTGGCGAGGTGCATGCTGGCCACCACCGATGCTCCAATGCCGAACATCAGCCCCAGTCCTGTCACCACCATCCAGACGGGAGCCACGATGTTGACGGCGGCGATGCCGTCGGCCCCCACTCCCCTACCCACGAGGATGCCGTCAATCAAGGTCTGCGCCGACATGAAGAGCATGCCAACGAGGGTGGGAAAGAACATCTTTCGGAACAACGGGCCTATCTTGCCCACACCGAAGTCGATTTTGTCACGGGATATGTCTATATTCTTCTTCATGTTTCCATAGTGTGGATAAAACTTATGCAAAGGTACAAAAATTATATAGAATGGCGAAAGCGAAAAGATGTGTGAACCGGCAAAAATCAAGTCTGAACACCAAAGACAGGATGCAATTGCAGTTGGCCAAAAAACATCGAGGCTCCCCATCTTCCGCAGTGAGAAGGTGGGGAGCCTTTTGGAGTTTGTCCGACTGTCGTCCGACAATCATTCTTTTACAAATTCCACATCACTTCCGTGTTTCTTTCCTATTTGCAGCAAAAGGCAAGGCACGGTGGAATAGGACCTTGGGGAGCCCGTCTGGACGACCTTGTATCGCAACACCACCTTGCCGGCCTCCTTCTTGACGGAAACCACCTTGATCTCGGTGTCGAGATTGGTTTGCGGCTCTATGATGGCCGCAACATTGCACTTGGTGAAATCAACGTCTGTTGGCATGCCATCCTTGTCCATGACGGGCGCCGTCCCGAAATAGCAGTTCAGCTCCTCGGCCGACTGGAACAGCCGGGGAGAATAACTGGTCACATCGTTGCGCACGAAATAGCGCTTGGCTTCCTTGTAACTGACGGATGACTTGGCGGAACCGCATGACGCCAAGCCGATGGCGGCGCATGAGAGCGCCGCAAATAGAATAACTTTTATCTTCATGTTTCTCTGATTTTAGAATGAATATCTTATGCCCATACCAAGGCTGAAATTAAGCGGAGTGTCTTTGTATATGTTGGTGACATCACTGTGGTTGTCGAAATGGTAGCTGATGCCTGGCTCCACGTAAACGCCGACATTGCCAGCCATCTTCACTTGCACGCCGACGGCTGCGTTGACCGAATATTGGAGGCGGCTTTCGCCCACCTTGTCGCGTTGGGTGTTTTCCACTTTCCCGTTGACCACATAGTCGGTTGTGGAATTGCCCTTTACGCATTTTTCGGCCATGCCGCCCCCCGTCCCATACACGCTCCAGTGTTTGCCCTGAAACAGGGTGTAGCTGAGGGTGAGGGGGACGCCGACATACTGCAAGGTTTGTTTGGTGGAATAGTTGTAATTGTCTGTGCCAGACACCAAGTCTGATGAGAGGTAACTGTACACGAGTCCTGTCCCGACAGACAGTCTTCTGTTGATTTGGTAATTCACGGACAGTCCGACTTTCACAGGCTGGCGGTGCTTCTTCTTGGTGTAAACGTCATTGCCCTTGTTGCCAAGGATGACGCCTTCCATCGCGTCACCGTCGCCCGGGTTGTCGCCCCCAAGGGAAACGTCGTCTTTCCACACCGTTCCCGCCACCAGCTCCCCATATCCGTCCTGCCGATTGGTGGCATTGAGGAAGTTGGACGCGGTAAGCGACAGGCTGACACGTGATGCGGCGGCGTTCCGGACTGCTGAGAGAGGACCGGACTGCCATGAGGCAGGAGCGCCCGGTCGGGTGTCATGCTCCCGTTGGGCGTTGTCACCCTTGCCTGGCGTGATCGCCTCCTGCCTTTCCTCGTGGTGGGCATCACTTGTGTTTGCAGCTGGCGCACCCTCATCTTCCCCCATCGTGGCGGGTTCTCCATCAGGCAAGACTGAAGCCACCGCTTGCCTGCCCGGCCTGCCAGCGATGGCAACGAGCGGTGCGGACATGGCATCGCCGATGGTTTTTGCCTCATCGGCTTCTTGGCATGAGGAATGGGCGCGGGCATGGGTGCCATGGGCGGCGACCATAGGACGCGACGCGCCTTCGCCTTGCCCTTTGTCCACCCACAGGCTTCCGCCAAGGACAACGGCCCCGGCCAACACCGCGGCCGCGGCCAACTTGACTGCCTTGGGCACGATGTTTTGGGCACGATGTTTTATGATGGCATCTTTCTCCAATGATTTCTCTATGTCTTCCCAGAGATTCTTGGGTGGCGACGCCTCATAGTCCGCCATCTTGCGATCTATATCCTTTAGCCATTTCTGATCATCCATAGTTCCTCATTTTATAATCATTAATAGACCTTGCCAACATGACTTTTGCCTTATGCAGCTGCGAGGCAGAAGTGTCCGCCTTGATGTCAAGAAGCGACGCTATCTCCTTATGGCTCTTATGCTCAAAGACATAAAGGCAGAAGACGGTGCGGTAGCCTTTGGGTAGCTGCTTTACCATCTCCTGTATTTCATCCTGTGAAATGTCGGTTATGTCAGGGGCTTCCTCTTCAGGCAAGTCGGGCAACTCCTGCTCGGGGTACACCAGCTCCATGCGGTTGCTCCGTTTCAGGAATGCGAGCGATTCGTTCACGACGACCTTCGTAAGCCATGCCTTGACCGAACCTTTTCCCCGGTATTCAAACTTGCCCATGGAGGTGAATATCTTGATGAAGCTCTCCTGGAGCACATCTTTCACATCATCCTCATTGACGATGTAGCGGGAACAGACGGCAGTGAGATAGCCAATATGCTGATCATACAAGCTTCTCATTGCCGAAGCGTCACCCTGCTTGACAAGTAGGATATTCTCCTTCTCCTTGTCTCTGTTCCAACTGAAAAACATCTCCCTATGAAGTATCTCGAATAGACTTGTCTTCCTTAGGTCCTTACTTGCTGACGGTGACCTTGAAAGTTCCTGTCACCTTGTTCTTGTCCGTGACGGTGACCGTGGTGGTGCCTGCCTTCAAGCCACTTATTGTGATGGCTGCATCTTTGATGGCAGCCTTTGCGACGGTATTGTCCTTCACACTGACTGTATAGGGCGCGGTTCCAGATTTCACGTTGACGATTTCCTTCTTGCCGACCGCAACCGCAACCGAGCTCTTGTCGAATGACAGCATGTTCTTCACGGTCACGCTGACGGTGCCAGTCTGCTTGTTCGCATCCGTCACCATAACAGTGGCCGAACCGGCTTTCACACCCTTGATGGTGAGCGTGGTCTTGTCCACGGTGACCGTGGCGATCTTCGTGTCGCTTGACGTGGCGGTCAGGGGTGTCGTGCAGTTGGCCACACCGACAGCCTGGATGGAGTCTACGCCAATCTCAACCTTGGACGCGCTGAGCTTCATGCTCTTGTTGTCATCGTCGTCATCGCCGCATGAAGCGAACACCACGGCGCTGAGACAAGCAACCGCCAATGTCATTGTCTTGAAAACTGTCTTGAATTTCATTTTTCTTACCTTTTTATTTGTTGTACTTTTATAACTAATCATCAGACAAGCTCATGGACACAGGGTTGCGCGCCGACCCCGTTCGTTCGCCCGTCTGCCTATTAAATGCCGTGAAAAAGAAAACTTGCCCACACTGATTATTAAAAAATATTAACACAGTTACTGGAATGGGGGCACGCGCCGTGGCAAAGACGCGTAGTTTGGACATTTTTCTGGATTAGGGGAAAGCATAGATTTCCGAAAGATTCAAGCATATTTTCGCAAAAAACACTTGCGAAATCCAGCATTTACCTTAACTTTTTTATGTTAATTATAAGTAACAAAACAGAAAAAGTTGGCGTATTTGTTACTTATACGAAACAAAAAGAATATCTTTGCGAAAAGTTTTACTCGTATGAAACAGAAAATATTGGAAAGACAAGGATATTCCGAGCGCATAGAACGAATGTTTGGGTGTGGAATGATTGTGGCACTGACAGGTCAGCGACGTGTCGGGAAAACTTGTGTGATGCGTCGTATCTACAACCGCTTAGCGGAAAACAAAGATAATCATATTATCTATATAGACAAGGAAAAAACTGCCTTTGATGAAATAGCCAACTACAAGGATTTGGAGGCTTACGTTGCCAACAACATAGAGGAGGGAAAAGACAACTATCTATTTATAGATGAGGTGC
>CAVBFJ010000062.1:0-12730 GCA_963594895.1 bacterium
CTTCTTTCAACAAGAGGATTGAAGCCCGAAGATTCACAGTGAGTCTTCGGGCTTCTTCCTTATATGTCCATTCCTTTAGTTTGGGTATGTTTCTTGCCTTTTCTTTTGGTTATTTGTCTTCACATTGGTTTTTTATTAAGACTTTTTGATTTCCTATAATATTTGATTAATTTTGCATTGAGAATTTACAACGTTCCCATTTTCCAGAAGTTGCTTGATGTTTAATTTGCACCGTTTCATTTGCTATTTGTTGAGAATGCCAAGAACTTACGGTTTTGGCGTTCAATCTCCTTTTGCCTATCGTTTTGTTCGTGAGGTTGTATGTGGGCATACGCCCATTACCAAATCCGTTAGTAATGGTTTTGTTAATGGTGAATTGGACCGTTCGCTTCAACTCAATTCTACATCTTCTTCAAGTTCGACTTTTGGATCACTCTCCAATTGTCAAAAGCGAGTTTATCGGCTATTGTCCCGGTTGTATTCATTCAGTCACGCCGATGCTTGTTTTGTGTCGCCAAATTGCAATGATTCGGTATTGTGTGACATGCTCTCTTCATTGGGGTGTAGAATTGACAAACGCTTTCCTCCAATCCAAGAGGTAAAGTTTTCTGTTATCTCCACTCAGTTTCGTGATTATCATTTGCTTCTTGAGCTTATGGCGGAAGACGGAATGCTAATTGTTTTGGGCATTCGTACACATAGAAGGGACTATGATTATTGGAAACTTCTGATTTGTGATCCCAGGGCGTTTGTTTCTTTTGACCTCTACGACTTAGGAGTGATATTCTTTGACCCGAAGATGTATAAGCGGAATTACCGTTGCAATCTGCGATAATCATGTGTTACTTGTAGGCAAACATGCCTTAGTATAATTTGTTCTGCCGTCAGTTACTTAAATCAACAGTATTTTTATGTAGTAGTTTTGTTTCATTTGAAATGGTTTTGTTTAAAAACGAAAAGATTTTTATTGTATATCATATTTTTTTGGAAGAAACATTTGGTTTTTATCAAAAAAACATTATTTTTGCGGCCATAAATAAATGACGTAAACTTTTGAGACTATGTATTGGACACTTGATTTGGCCTCGAAGCTTGAGGATGCTCCTTGGCCTGCCACTAAAGAAGAACTGATAGATTACGCTACTCGTTCGGGTGCCCCTGCTGAGGTGCTTGAGAATCTGCAGGAGATAGAGGATGAGGGAGATGTCTATGAAAGCATTGAGGACATTTGGCCTGACTATCCCACCAAGGATGATTTCCTTTGGAATGAGGACGAGTATTAAGCGCGCCCAATAGCCAAATTGCGTAAAGTTTTATAAAGCGACAGGATTTTTCTTAAAGAGTTATTCCTGTCGCTTTTTGTCTTGATAGAATCAGTGTGCGAAATCAGTTCCTTTTCATTCTCATCACTTGCTTCATGTCGCAAAGAAATGAATGACGAAGATTGGTTGTCTTGCACAATATTTCTTTGTTTTCAACGTTTTCCATGTGTGTTTAAACGCATTAGTACATTTGTTATCGCGCTGACCTTCGTGACGCTTTCGGCGGAGGCCCAATACGATCCGACGTTCAGTCATTATTTTGACATGGAGACATCGTATAATCCGGCGGCGGCAGGTAAGCAACCCAAACTGAACGTGACGGCTGCTTACGCTTTGGATTTGGCTGGTTTTGAGCACAACCCACAAACGGCTTACGCCTCCGCTGATATTCCTTTCTATGCACTGAAGACTTATCATGGAGCGGGCTTGGTGTTCATGAACGACAAGCTTGGACTTTTCACGCATCAAAAGTTGGCCCTTCAGTATGCGTTTAAGTTTAAGATGTTAGGAGGACAGATGAGTGTGGGCTTGCAGGCCGGCTTCCTTAACGAGAGTTTCGATGGCAGTAAGCTTGATCTTGAGGACTCCAGCGATCCCGCCTTCACCACTTCCCAGGTGTCAGGCAACGCTCTTGATTTGGGCGTGGGACTTTATTACAGTCGCGCAAAGTGGTACGTGGGCCTTTCCGCCCAGCATCTCACTGCGCCTCTTGTGACGTTGGGTGAGACTAACGAATTACAGGTCGACCGCACGTATTATTTGACGGGGGGATGCAATATTCAGTTGAGAAATCCGTTCTTGACAATAAGGCCGTCGGTGTTTGTGCGTACGGATGCCAAAGCCTATCGGGCTGATGTCACCGCAAGGTTGGTTTACACCCATGATAACAAAATGCTCTATGGTGGCGTGAGTTATAGCCCCGCAAACTCGGTGACCGTGTTGCTGGGGGGTAGTTTTCATGGCATTGTATTGGGATACAGCTATGAGTTCTACACTTCGGCCATCAATCCGGGCAACGGTAGCCACGAGCTGTTTGTGGGCTATCAGCACGACATCAACCTCACCAAGAAGGGGCGCAATCTACATAAGAGTGTCCGCATCCTGTGACACGACGGTTGTTGGCCGTTTCTGACAAGTGTTTGTCAAGAGCTTGAATAAAAGAGAAAAGGAACAATAAACAAGATGAGAAAACATATCATTATCGCATTGGGCTTGTTGGCGGGAGTGTTCGCGCTGACAGGTTGTTTCAGTGCCAAGTCGGCTTCCGCCTCCGGACGAGGCGGTGAGGTGGTTGGCGTCGCTGGAAAGAGCTTCACCGAGCCAACGCCTTATGGCATGACACGCATCAATCGGGGTTTCTTGAAGATGGGCCTGGACAAGCAAGACAGCTTATGGGGAAAGAAGACACCTGCGAAAGACATCTCTGTGGATGGCTTTTGGATGGATGAGACTGAGGTCACCAATTCACAGTACAAGCAGTTTGTGATGTGGGTGCGTGACAGTATCCTCCGCACGCGCTTGGCTGATCCTTCCTATGGCGGAGACGAGACTTACATGATCACCGAGGACAAGAACGGCGATCCCGTCACGCCACATCTCAATTGGAACAAGCGGCTGCCACGCAAACCCAATGAGGATGAGCAGCGTGCCATAGAGAGCTTGTATGTCACCAATCCTGTGACTGGTGAGAAATTGCTTGACTGGAGTCAGCTGAATTACAAGTATGAGGTCTACGATTACGTCACGGCAGCCCTTCGTAGAAACAGGCTGAACCCTGCCGACCGCGTGTTGAACACGGATGTTGTTGTCGATCCTAATGAGACGGTCATGATCAGCAAGGATACCGCATACATTGACGACCAGGGACGTGTTGTGCGCGAGACCATCAATCGCCCTCTGTCAGGACCTTGGGACTTCCTCAACACCTACATAGTCAATATCTATCCCGACACAACTTGCTGGGTCAACGATTTCAAAAACTCTGAAAACGAGACCTATCTTCGCAACTATTTCTCCAACCCCGCCTATAATGACTATCCTGTCGTTGGGGTCACTTGGGAGCAGGCTAATGCCTTCTGTGCGTGGCGCACCGACTACCTGCTGAAGGGCCTTGGCCCTGAGGCACGTTACATCCAGCGCTACCGCCTGCCGACCGAGGCGGAATGGGAGTATGCCGCACGTGGCAAGGAACAGAGCGAATTCCCCTGGGAAAACAAGGACGTGGCAAATGGCAATGGCTGCTTCTATGCCAATTTTAAGCCTGATCGTGGCAACTATACCAAGGACGGAAATTTGATCACCAGCAAGGTGGGGTCTTATTCGGCCAACTCAAATGGCCTTTTTGACATGGCTGGCAATGTGGCTGAGTGGACCAGTACCGTTTACACTGAGGCTGGCGTCAACGCCATGAACGACCTCAATCCGCAATTGGAGTATAAGGCCGCCAAAGAAGACCCTTACAAGTTGAAGAAGAAGAGTGTGCGTGGTGGTTCGTGGAAGGACCCGGAGAGCTACATCCGTAGTGCTTGGCGCACATGGGAATATCAGAACCAGCCGCGTAGCTACATCGGGTTCCGCTGCGTTCGCTCCTTGGCTAACTCTACTACAGGAAAACAGAAAAAGAGATAATCATTATGGCTAATCATAGTAAGTATAATGTAGTGTATCGTTTGCAGAAGTGGCTTGACACAGTAGAAGGCCAGACTTTTCTCAACTACGCTTACAGTTGGGGCGCTTCCATCGTGATTTTGGGTGCCCTGTTCAAGTTGACCCATCTTCCCTCGGCCAACATCATGCTGTTCCTCGGTATGGGCACTGAGGTGCTGGTGTTTTTCATTTCGGCTTTTGACCGTCCGTTCGACAAGACTGCTGATGGCCGAGAGATACCCACACGTGTCACAGAGGAATATCTTGAGAGCGGCAAGGTGACCTACAGCCAGGGCGAGCAAGAAGCCGCCTCACCCCACGTGGGACCCACTGTCATCTTTGCGGGCGGTACGGCTGCCCAACCCTCCCAGGGTCCTGCTTCAGCTGGTGAAGCGCCTGCTTCGCAAGAGGGCGCGCAAAGCTCTCCCCAGCCCGCCATGGGCGGAACGGTTGTCGCTGGCGCCGCTGTGGTCGGTGGGCCCAGTTACGTGCCGCAGATGTCGGCTGAGGAGGCCGAGAAGCTCAATGAGGCACAGGGCAACTATGTGGACGAGTTGAAGGAACTTGTGGAGACGCTCAAGAAAGTCAATGAGCAGAGTGCCCGGCTCACCCGAGATAGTGAGGAGATGGAGAACCTCAACCGCACCCTCACGGGTATCAGCAAAGTCTACGAGATGCAACTCAAGGGCGCAAGCCAGCAGATTGGCACCATTGATCAAATCAATGACCAGAGCCGTCGCATGGCGCAGCAGATTGAACAGCTCAACCAGATTTACGCCCGCATGATTGAGGCCATGACCGTCAATATGCGCGTGGCTGCCCCGGGAACTTCCGCAACAGGCGCTTCGCCTTCTTCCGCAACACCTACCAGCCAACTCTAAAGCATGACAATGCCTGGAAGGCCGCTGCCTTTCAAGTTGTAAGTCATTAAAATCAACAAATCATGGCAATCAAAAAAAGACCGGTTTCTCCCCGCCAGAAGATGATCAACTTGATGTATGTCGTCTTGATGGCAATGCTTGCGCTGAACATCTCCACAGAGGTGCTCAACGGCTTTACCATTGTGGAGGAGAGCTTGAACCGCACCACCGCCAACAGTTCGTCGGAGAACGAGGCTATCTATGGGGACTTCAAGAACCAGATGGCCAGCAATCCCGAGAAAGTGCGCGCTTGGTTTGATAAGGCCACAGAGGTGAAGCGCATGAGCGACTCACTTTTCAACTTTGCCCAGGAGCTGAAGGTGGCTATAGTCAAGGAGGCCGACGGGCCCAAGGGCGATCTTCGCCATATAGAGAACACCGATAATCTCGATGCCGCCGGCACCGTTATGTTGGCTCCCATCACCGGGAAGGGCAAGCGGCTTTACAACGCAATCAACTCTTATCGTGAGCGCATCCTGACCTACATCACCGATCCGCAGCAACGCAAGATTATTGCCGGCAACCTCTCCACAGAGGTTCCCAAGCGTCCCAACACATTAGGCAAGAACTGGCAGGAATACATGTTTGAGAACATGCCGGTTGCCGCTGCTGTCACCTTGTTGTCCAAGTTGCAGAATGATGTGCGCTATGCCGAGGGTGACGTGCTCCACACTTTGGTGTCCAATGTCGACTTGAAGGATATCCGCGTCAACAAGCTTGAAGCCTTTGTCGTGCCAGAGAAGACCACGCTCTATCCGGGCGAACGCTTCACGGCCAACATTGTCATGGCGGCTATCGACTCCACCCAACACCCTGAAATCTACGTCAATGGAAGTCGTGTCAACTCGCCCTCCGGCCAGTATTCCTTCACAGCAGGAGGCGTTGGTGAGCACCAGTTCAGTGGTTACATCCTGATGCACAATGCCGCAGGGGAAATACTTCGTCGCAATTTCCAGCAGAAGTATAATGTCATTCCCGTTCCCGGCGGTGCCACTGTTGCCGCTGACCTGATGAACGTGCTCTATGCCGGCTACGAGAACCCGATGAGTGTCAGTGTGCCAGGGGTCCCCCAAAACGCTGTGTCCATGACCATGACCGGCGGCCGCCTTGTGTCGAAAGGCTCGGGCAAGTATGTGGCCGTGCCCGCTTCCGTAGGCCACGATGTCACTTTCCACATCACGGCACGCGATGGTGCGATGGTGCGCACGTTCCCTGCCTTCACGTTCAAGGTGCGCAAGTTGCCCGACCCCACGCCTTATATTGCCCTGGGAAGCGACCGCTTCAAGGGTGGCAACCTGTCGAAGGCTGGCCTCATGGGCACGACGCGCTTGAGTGCGGCCATGGATGACGGCATCCTCGACATACAGTTCCGGGTGCTCGGTTTCTCGGTTGTCTTCTACGACAACATGGGCAATGCCGTGCAGATGGCGTCGCAAGGCGACAACTTCACCGACCGCATGCGCGAGCAGTTCCGCCGCCTGAGCCGCAACAAGCGGTTCTATATCACCGAGATCAAGGCCCAGGGCCCCGATGGCATCACCCGCTCGTTGCCTGGAGCTATGGAGGTCCGCATCAAGTAAGGTGTTGCGATGCATCCCCTGGCTTGTTAAGGACACATAATCGCTTAAAAAAATTAAACACAGACCCTATAAACCATGAGAAGACTCATATTCATCATCATGATAGGATGCTTTGGTGTTGCCGCACAGGCGCAGCCTCAGGCTCGTCGCCAACAGCAGGCGGCGGCCACGCCGAAGTCCAATGCCAACAACATGACCACCCGCGCCCAGATATCCTTTCCCACTGAAGGCCAGATGGGTGGGGATGTGGTGTGGCGCCGCGACGTCTATCGTGAGCTTGACCTCAACGACGATGCCAACGCCGGTCTTTATTACCCGACCGAGCCAGTGGGCACGCAGATGAACCTGTTCACCTATCTCTTCAAGCTCATCATGGCCGGTCCACGCCATGGGGGCATAGCGGCCTACAGCTACGACGTGAACAGTGGCAACGAGCGCTTTGATGAGAGCCTGCGCATCCAGCCGTTGAAGTTCCTTGACGATTATCACATCTTCTATGAGCGCACTGACCGTGGCGTGCACATCGATGACAGTGACATTCCATCGGCCGAGGTGAAGGGCTACTTCATCAAGGAGAGTGCCTATTATGATCAGGTGTCGTCCACGTTCCACACCAAGGTGCAAGCCATTTGTCCGGTGATGTATCGTGAAGACGACTTTGGTGATGGTGCCACAAAGTATCCCCTCTTTTGGGTGAAATACGATGACCTGGCTCCGTTCCTCTCTAAGCAGACCATCATGACCAGCAACCTCAACAATGCCGCGACCATGTCGCTCGACGACTACTTCACGACGAATGCTTACAGTGGCAAGATTTACAAGACGACCAACATGTTGGGCAAGACCCTTGCGCAGGTGGCAGGCGGCGACACTGCCAAGTTGTCGCGCGAGCAGCGCCGCATAGAACAGGAAATCGCCAGTTTTGAGAAGAATGTTTGGGGTGACGCGTCCCGCAAGGACTCCCTCGACTCCATCGCCAAGCTTGATAAGAAATCGCTTAAGGCCGTCAAGAGCAAGGACCGCAGCAAAGGGACCACGGCCAAGCGCACACGACGTTCTTCCTCTTCGTCGACCACGTCAAGCGCCGCTCGCGTCACGGTGCGCCGCCAGCGCCATTGATTGTGCCAGATTACGTTTCTTCACCACTCGATACACATCAAAACCGTAAAATATGAAAAAGATTTTTGCAGTGCTCCTGTTGTCTGCGCTCATGGCCCTTCCTTCGAGCGCACAAGTGAAGTTTGGCCTCAAGGGAGGTCTTAACGTGACGGACATGTCGCTTTCGAACGAAGTGTTTGACGCCTCCAACCGTGCTGGCTTCTTCATCGGCCCGACCGTGAAGTTCTCGTTGCCTGTCACTGGCTTGGGCATTGACGGATCCGTGCTCTACGATCAGCGCTCCGCCAAGATTGAGAAAACTAATGGCGTCGAGACTAAGACAGTCAAGCAACAACAGATTGCCATACCCATCAACCTGCGCTACGGCGTTGGGCTTGGCAGTGTGGCCAGTGCGTTCATCTTTGCCGGCCCGCAGGTGGGTTTCAACGTTGGTGACACGGATTACAACTGGACCGACACCAGCAACTATTCGTTGAAGAAGTCCAACTTCAGCGTTAATGTCGGTTTGGGAGCCACCCTCATCCAGCACCTCCAGATTACCGCCAACTACAACATCGCCTGTGGCAAGACCGCTGATGTCACCCTTTGGAAGACCGTGAGTGACGCGGCACAACAGGTCACGGGCCTGAAGTCGAAGAGCCGCAACAACTCTTGGCAGATTGCCGTGGCCTACTTCTTCTAAGCGCGTGGCCCTTTAAACCTTCTACGATGCGCGGCCGTTTCTGGCCTTTGCGTCGGATGTCATCACCTCCATCCACATTCGGGTGGAGGTTTTTTGTGATTTCTTTGCCGATGACCAACAATTCCATTACCTTTGCGGTTCTAAGGCCAAACGCCATTCCCCTTTCATTATACACATGAGATACGCAGACGTCATCATCCCAGTGCCGCTCGAAGGCACCTTCACCTACACCATTGATGCCGACAAGGCGCTGCGATGCGCCGTTGGCATGCGAGTCCTGGTGCCTTTTGGTTCCTGCAAGACCTATGCGGGCGTGGTGACCCGCCTTCATGATGACGCTCCCGATTTGCCCGCCAACAAGTTGAAGACCGTGCTGTCGCTCATGGATGATGCGCCCGTCGTCTTGCCCTCGCAGTTCCGTTTGTGGAAGTGGATAGCTGACTATTGCATGTGCACGCTGGGTGACGTCTACGTGGCGGCCTTGCCGGCAGGCCTCAAGGCCGACTCGCAGTATCGTCCTAAGATGGAGACCTGTGTGGCATTGGCGGCCCAATACACTTCCGATGAGGGCCAAAAGGTGGCCCAAGAGATGCTGCGTCGCTCGCCGCGCCAACTGGAGCTCTACCAAGCCTACCTCCAGCTGACGGCCCATGCTGACCATCCTTTGCTGACGCGCGAGGCTTTGCTCAATGCCTCCCACGCCACGGCAGCAGTCTTCAAGAACCTCACCGCGCGGGGCGTCTTCACGACCTTTGAGCGTGAGGTGGGACGCCTCAACTCCTCGGTGGAATCCCATCTTGAACGTGCCGCGCAGCTCAGTGCCGCGCAGGGCGACGCCTACAACCAAGTCTTGTTGCAGTGGATGCACCATCCGGTGGTGTTGCTCCACGGTGTCACGTCGAGCGGCAAGACTGAGATTTACATCCATCTCATCCTCAAGGCGCTCGCCGAAGGCAAGCAGGTGCTTTACCTCCTGCCAGAGATTGCCCTCACCGTGCAGATCATGCAGCGTCTGCAACGCATCTTCGGAAACCGCCTGGGCATCTATCACTCGCGCTACAGCGACGCAGAGCGCGTGGAAATCTGGCGTAAGCAACTCTCCGCCAACCCTTATGACATCATCCTGGGTGCGCGCAGTGCCCTTTTTCTCCCGTTCCAGAGGTTGGGGCTGGTCATCGTCGATGAGGAGCACGAGAACTCCTACAAGCAGCAGGACCCCGCCCCGCGCTACCATGCGCGTTCCGCGGCCATCGTGCTGGCGCAGATGTTTGGAGCCAAGACCCTGCTGGGCACCGCCACGCCTTCTGCCGAGAGCTACCGCAACGCTCTCTCGGGCAAATATGGCTTGGTGCGTCTCACCACGCGCTACCGCGATGTGCAGTTGCCGGAGATACGTGTGGTCGACGTGAAGGACTTGCGCCACCGCCGCCTGATGAGCGGACCCTTCTCTCCCCCTCTCCTGGCTGCCATGCGCGAGGCGCTTGCCGCTGGGCGTCAGGTCATCCTCTTCCAGAACCGTCGTGGTTTCGCCCCCATGCTCGAGTGCCGTGTCTGCGGATGGGTGCCCAAGTGCAAGAACTGCGACGTGTCGCTCACCTATCACAAGCGGCTCAATCTCCTGACCTGCCACTATTGTGGTGCCACCTACGCTGTGCCAGACGCTTGCCCCAATTGCGACAACCCACATATCAGCGGGCGCGGCTATGGCACGGAGAACATCGAGGAGCAGATACGCGGCATCTTCCCTGAGGCGCGTGTGGCTCGCATGGATCTTGACACCACCCGTACCCGCAACGCCTACGAGCGTCTCATCACCGATTTTTCGCTGGGCAAGACCGATGTGCTCATTGGAACGCAGATGGTCTCCAAGGGCCTTGACTTTGGGCGGGTGAGCGTGGTGGGCATCCTCGATGCCGACGCCATGCTCAACTATCCCGACTTCCGCGCCTACGAGCATGCCTTCACGATGATGTGCCAGGTCAGCGGGCGTGCGGGGCGGCGTGGCGACCGCGGGCTGGTCATCTTGCAGACGCGCAGTCCCCAGTTGCCTATGGTCAGGCAGGTGGTGGACAATGATTGTGACGCTTTCTATCGCGACTTGTTCGCCGAGCGCGAGCTGTTTCATTATCCGCCATTCTCCCATCTCATTTATGTTTTCTTGCGCCACAAGCAGGAACCCGTTGTCGAGGCTGCCGCCATGGAGCTGGGTGCCTTGTTGCGCCGTTCGCTGGCCGGGCGTGTGTTGGGTCCTGACAAGCCTTCCGTGGCGCGTGTCAAGCAGTTGCATATACGCAAGCTCGTCATCAAGCTCGAGTTGGGTGCCAACCTGCGAGCGGTCCGCCAACTTCTGTTGCAGACGAAGGGACAGATGTTGTCGTCCAAGGCCTATGCGTCGCTGCAAGTGTTCTTCGATGTCGATCCACTTTGACACGTTTTGTCCACGCGTCGCTTGACACATTTAGCCTCCCTTTTTCCCTCTTGTTTTCTGCACAAATCATTTTCTTTGTGCAGAAACAAAAGGTTTTAATGTTAATACATCTTAATTTCTTATTCGTAAAGTGCCCTATATTGCACATTAGAGATAACTTTGCGCAGAATTTTTAAGGTTATTAAGATGAATAAGTTAAAATTGGCAATTGCCGCGATGGCAATGTTCGCCATTCAGGATGTATTTGCTGGTGGTATTCTCACCAACACAAACCAAAGCATTCAGTTTCTCCGCAATCCTGCTCGCGATGCCGCAATTGGCATCGATGGTGTGTATTCAAACCCCGCAGGCGTCGCATTCATGAGCGACGGATTGCACCTTTCTCTCAATTTGCAGAACGCAACGCAGACACGCACGGTGACGGGCATCTTTGCGCCGTTTGCCTATGGAGCCAACAACGAGAGTTCCACTAAGGAATTCAAGGGCGAGGCCAAGGCTCCGGTCATCCCCTCCATACATGCGGCCTATAACAAGGGCAAGTGGAGTTACCAGTTTGCCTTCGGCGTGACGGGTGGCGGTGGAAAGTGCGTGTTCAAGAACGGTCTCCCCTCGTTCGAGAGCAGTGTGGCCATGCTTCCCCTACTTTCGCAGCATCTCGATGCCGTTACCATGAAGATGGGCCTCGGCCAGCTGGGCCTTCCCACGGTCGACTCCTATAGCATGGACACCTACATGCGCGGCCGCCAGTATTATTTCGGTTTCACCCTGGGTGCCGCTTATAAGTTCAACGACCACTGGTCTGTCTATGGTGGCCTTCGCATGCTCTACGGCAACAGCAACTACTATGGATATGTGAGCAACATCAAGGCCCGATTCTCAGGCAGCAGCAATTATGTGAACGCTTCCGAGACCTTCCAGGGCCAGGCGGCTTCAGCCTATGAGGCTGTGGGCCAATACACGGCGGCTGCACAGTATGCCGCACAGAACGGCGATATGGCTGGTGCGCAGGCTGCCCAAGCCAAGGCGCAGGAGTATGCGGTCAAGGCCGCCATGCTTGGTGCGCTTGGCAGCGCCACACAGGACGTGACGCTCAACTGCGACCAGGTGGGGTGGGGCGTGGCGCCCATTCTGGGTGTCGACTACAAGGTGGGCAACTTCAACTTTGCCGCCAAGTATGAGTTCAAGACACGCATGCGCCTGAAGAACAAGTCGGCCAACAGTGAGAGCGCCCGCAACCTCGAGATCCTCGACCGTTGGACTGATGGCGAGAGCGTGCCCGAGGATTCACCCGCACTGCTCACGCTGGGCGCCCGCTGGAGCGTCATCCCACAACTGCGCATCAATGCCGGTTGGCACCATTACTTCGACAAGAACGCCCACCAGTACGCCCACCATGAGAAGAAGCTTGGCGGTGACACCAATGAGTATCTCTTCGGCGCCGAGTATGACCTGTCGAAGGTGGTTGAGGTCAGTGCCGGCGTGCAGAAGACCAACTACAAGATGACGGGCGACTACATGGAGGATGTCAGCTTCGTGGTCAATAGTTATAGCTTCGGTTTCGGTGTGGGCGTGCATCTCAACAAGAAGATGACCCTCAACCTGGCTTACTTCCAGACCAACTACAGCGACTTCTCTGCCGCGTCCAACAACTACAATGACTTGGCCAACCTGACTGGCAAGATAGTGAGCGGCATGGCCACCCAGCTCGGCCAGAACGAGGCCGCCGCTGCCGCTGCCGCCAGCGAGGTGAAAACCATGCTCACCACACCTGTCACCGAGGATGGCAAGAGCCTGCTCTATGGCAAGAATACTTTCACTCGCACCAACCACGTGCTTGGCTTGGGCTTGTCAATCGATTTCTAGGTTGATAGTATAGGGGCGTTTCCACTAAGAAAAACAAAAGTTGTATTTGCAACCTACTGTGTGTCAATTGGTTTTGATTAAAACGGTAGAAAAGTGATGGCGTGGATTCTGTTTATGGAGAAAAGAACAAAGAATTAATATTTTTAACATTTTAAACCATAAAAGTAATT
>CAVBFJ010000063.1:0-11814 GCA_963594895.1 bacterium
TGCTTTGCAGATTGTAATGTACAGTGGAAGGAAGGAGACATTGTATTTCAAACGTCCAAGTCTAAACAAGCTCCATTCGTCATGATAGCAACAAGATCGCTTTATACTCATTGTGGCATTATTGTTTACAAGAACAACAAGCCCTATGTGCTTGAAGCGTCCAATGTGGTAAAATTAACATCGATTGACGAATGGTTCAACAAATCAAGATTTGGAGATTGTACAGCTTATAGAGTCTTTGATAAGCCAATCAAAATCAACTATAAGAAATATCTTGGACAGAAATATGACACTTCTTTTAAGTTCAACAACGGCAGAATGTATTGTTCAGAATTGGTGTACGAAATATATAAAAACCAGTTCGGAATAGAACTTTGCAAGCCTCGTAAAGTGAAAGACTATCATATATTTGGAATGAAGAAACTACTAAAGAGACGACACATTAATCTTAATCAATTAGTTGTGTCGCCATCTGATATAGCCAATTCTAAATATGTAAAAGTTAGTTGAGTGTCCGCATACCGAAAGGGAACCAGAATATCAAACAAGAAAAACAGAATATCATGATAGTAATAAAGAACAAAAGATGCAAGCGTGAGAATATCCTGAAGGAATATCCCGACGCAATTATTTTCGATGTAACGTCGAAGGGTGCCATGAAGCAGATGTCGCCGTTCTATCCCCACGGACATATCCCCGTGCCGGGAATGGAAGGTGTGTTCTCTGCTTCGGTGGAAGGAATATGGCAGGGACTGAAGGTGTTTGAGGGCGAAGGCATCGACCGCTCGCGTTTCGCCAACAGGACCATGCTCAACCTGAAGCGCACTTGTCGCACACATGGCCGTTGCCTGGGCCATCGGTACAACGGCGAGTTGATGGGATACATCGAAGCCCGTAAGAATATCTACATCCCGTCCTACTATTACATGCTTGAGCACTACTGCGCAAAGAGCATCGAGACCATCAAGAAGCTCTCTGCCGAGCGCACCGTGGTTCTCCTCGACTATGACACCAACGAGGACATAGACGACGGGAAAAAGCCTATGTCGCACGCGGGACTGATCAAGCGGTATGTGCAGGAGCACGAAGTAAACATAGGAGGCAGTGTCAAACTGCTATTACTCAACATGCGTTAGGGAGTCATGAAGAAGAAACTGTTGATATTTGTTTTGGTGATAGTCGTACTGGTGGTTTGCATCCCATTTCTGCCTCCTATATATAAAAGGTTCACCAAGCCGCTATACAAGAGTTATGTCGACGCCAAGGAATGGTATGGCAAGGTGGATTGCGAGGACCTGGCGCAAGTGAGGGACTTTTGCGAGCGTCGGGGATATAGTACGGACTATTACGTCTTGGTGGATTTCTCGATACCGTCGGGCAAGAAGCGGTTCTTTGTCTATGACTTGCAGCGTGGCAAGCGCGTGATGACAAGCTATTGCATGCACGGAAGCGGCAAGGGAAACACAGATGCCAAGCCGAAGTTCAGCAACAAGTTCGGCAGCGGCTGTTCGAGTCTCGGGCGGTATGTGATGGTGGGGAAGGGACGGAAGTTCAAGAACTCCGTCCGACTACGCGGTCTCGACAAGACCAACAATCTCGCTGAGGCCCGCGGCATTCTGATCCATTCGGCAGGAAAGGTGACTCGCTTTCACGGCGAGAGGGAATACATCCCCATCGGCACGGAGAGCAAAGGGTGCTTCACAGTGTCGAGGGATTGCGTAGCGAAAGTAATGGATATTTATCGGGCTTCTTCCAGGAGAAGACCCGTTATGATTTACGCAAAATATTAGAGTATGAGGAAAAACAATTTCAGGGATGTTCTATAAATTAAGTTGCTGATTTTCGGCATAATACTTGTGTGTCTCAATAATTTTTAAGACTAATTTTTAAAACCTCCCATAAAAGAATCACTTACTTCTTGGGGTATGTAAGTGGTGGATGTCATGAAGGCTGGCGATTGCAACAAGTTGGAGAGACTGATAAATCTCCACAAAAAACAGTTGAGGCAAGGCAGCGTCCTGGCGAACGGGGGCGGTTGTCTTGCCTCAACGATCTGATTATTTCTTCATCATCTCCTCGACGGCGCGGCGTAGCTGCTGGTCGTCGCCAGAGAGCTGCTGTTCGGGCGAGTTGTAGACGACGACGTCGGGTGTGAGCGTCTGGTTCTCACCGTACTTGCCGTCCATGCCCATGCAGCCCACCTGCGGGATGCCGAAGACGGTCTGCCCGTCGAGCATGGTCTCCCACCACACGGCGGTCATGGTGCCGGCGACGGGTGCGCCGATGACGGGTCCGATGCCGAGCTTCTGGTAGACGTAGGGGAAGCCGTGCCCGTTGCTGTAGTCATCCTCGCAGACAAGGACGCATGAGGGCTTGACCCACTTGTTCCAGGGGTCCCATCCGATGAACTGTCCGCGGGGCATGAAGCTCTGGTACTGTCGGCCGCTGAGGAGCGTGCAGAGGTCGTCGTGGAGCCATCCGCCGCCGTTGTGTCGCTCGTCGACGATGACGGCCTTCTTCTGTCGGTTGCTGTCGCTGAGAAGCTCCGAGAACACCTCGCGGTAGCTGTCCGAGTTCATGGCCTTGACATGCACGTAGGCCACCTGCCCGTCCGACCACTTGTCGACCATGGCCTTGTTGCGGTCCACCCATCGGCGGTAGAGGAGGTCGTTCTGCTCGCTGCGGCTGATGGCCTTCACCGTCACGTCGCGTCCTCCCTTGAGGGTGACGCGCACGGGGCGTCCCGCCTTGCCATCGAGCAGTGCGTTGTAGTCTTGTCCGGCCACGATTTTCTGTCCGTCGATGGCCTCGATGATGTCGCCCGCCTTGACCTTTGTGTCACGCACGGCGAAGGGTCCCCGCTTGATGACCTCCTGTATCTTCAGGCCGTCGCCCTCGTAGGCGTTGTCGAAGAAGAGGCCGAGGCACGCCGTCTGCAGCGATGCGCCGCTGCCATAGAAGCGCGCTCCCGTGTGGCTGACGTTGAGCTCGCCGAGGAGCTCGGAGAGCATCTCTCCGAAGTCATATCCGTTGTTGATGTAAGGCAGGAACTTCTCGTAGGTCTTGCGGTAGTAGTCCCAGTCGACCCCATTGAGGTCGGCCATGTAGAGCTTGTCCTTCACCTGTTGCCAGGCGTGGCTGAACATGTAAGCGCGCTCGTCGTTGGGCCGGTAGTTGAAGCGCGCCTCGAACCCGATGTTGGTTGTCTGCGAGTTGGCAAGCGAGAACTTGCGGATGGATCCGCCGCAGAGATAGAGGTTCTTCACGTCCTTGTCGGCGACGACCTGTCCTCCGATGCCCTTGGCGACGATCTGCGTGCGTCCCTCACGTATGTCGTGTTTCCAGAGGTCCGCCCCACCCTCGAAGCGCGCCTGGTAGTAGAGTGTGGCGCCGTCGGGTGTGAGCACGGCGTCGCCCATGTGCGAGGAGTTGACGGTGAGGCGTATCACCCGGTCGCGGCAGTTGTCGAGGTCGAGCTTCAGGGGCTCCACCTTCTCCGGCTTCACGGGCTCGGCCGAGGCTGTCTTGGCCTTGTCCTTGGCTTTCTTCTCGTCTTCCTTCTCCTTTTTCTCGTCCTTCTTCTGCTCCTCCTTGCTGGTCTCCTTCCAGCGCGCATACTCCTCCTTTGTCATGCGGAACTGCTCGTATGCGTCGAGGTCGAAGAACATGATGTATGCGTCGTCCTCCGTTCCCCACGAGCCGTGGCTGCGGTATCCGGCGCGGTCGCTCTGGAAGAGCATGGCCTTGCCGCCGAGCACCCACTTGCCGTTGACGTCGTTGTATCCGCTGTTGGTGATGTTGCGGATCTCACCCTTTCCGTCGGCCGGCACGAGTGCGATGTCGCGGTTGTTCCATCCTCCTGTGCCGATGTAGCTGGCCAGGAGCCACCGGC
Organism: bacterium; assembly: GCA_963594895.1. Lineage (GTDB taxonomy): Bacteria > Bacteroidota > Bacteroidia > Bacteroidales > Bacteroidaceae > Prevotella. Next base: position 3,893 of record CAVBFJ010000063.1, read on the forward strand.
TGTCGGGGCTCCACTCGAACCACTGGTCGCCGTCGGAATAGCTGTACATGTACTTGCCGTCCATGAGTTGCCTGACCTGGTGGCTCTTCACGTCGACGGCGCAGAGGCGCGTGCGGTCCTCGAGGAAGGCCACGCTCTTGCCGTCGGGGCTGTAGGCGGGCTGGAAGCTGGTGTGCGCCGACTTCACCAGCTGTTCCTCCTCCATCTCGGTGGCATAGGTGAAGAGGTCTTCCTTCTTGTTCTTCAGTGTGATCTGGTAGATCTGCCACAGTCCGCCGCGCTCGGCTGCGTAGGCGATGCTCCGGCCGTCGGGCGAGAAGCAGATGGAGCGTTCTTGCTCCGGGGTGTCGGTAATCTGCTTGGTGGTGTTGTAGTCGACACTTGTCACATAAACGTCGCCGTGCATGACGAAGGCCACCTCCTTGCCGTTGGGCGAGACGGCGATCTCCGACGCGCCGGAGTAGCGCAGCTGGCGGCTGAGTGGCGTGTCGGTGCGGTCTGCCGTGACGCTGACGTTCACCTTGCGGGGCTCCTGTCCCTCACGCAGGGTGTAGAGCTCACCGTCGTAGCCGAAGGCGAGTGTGCCGTCGTTGGCGCGCGAGAGGAAGCGCACGGGGTTGCCCTTGAAGTGTGTGAGCTGCCGCTTGTCCTGGCTGCCGACAGAGGCTCGGTAGACGTTGAACGTGCCATCCTCCTCGCTCAGGTAATAATAGGTGTCGCCGTCGCCCCACACGGGGTTGCGGTCCTCGCCGTCGAAGTGTGTGAGCTGTCGGTAATGGCCGTCGTGGCGCAGCCATATGTCGCGTGTGATGGGCGAGGTGTGGTGCTTGCGCCACTCGTCCTCGTAGCCCTTCTGGTCGTGGTAGAGCACGTCGCCTTGCGCGTTGATGCTGGGCGACTTCATGGTGAGCTCGGAGAAGAGCGTGGGCCTTCCGCCCGTCACGCTGACGCTATGGAGCTGGGGGAAGGAGCTGCTGGCGAAGAAGATGCTCTGTGCGGAGGGCATGACGGCCGACTCGAAGATCACATGGCCGTCGTCGGCGAAGGCCACGGGGATTTCCGAGGCGCTGTTGGTGGTGAGGCGGTGGGGCTCGCCTCCCTCGCGCGGCATGAGCCACACGTCGATGCTTCCCTCGCGTGTGGAGGCGAAGGCGATGTTGCGGCTGTCGGGGCTCCAGACGGGGTAGCTGTCGTAGGCGGCGTGTGTGGTGAGTTGCTTGGCCTGTCCGCCGGCCGTAGGCACGGTCCAGATGTCACCCTTGTAGGCGAAGGCGATGAGCGATCCGTCGGGCGAGATGGCGCCATGGCGCATCCAGAGCGGTTCCTGCTGTGCCAAGGCCGTGGCGCTGACGGCCAGCGTGGCGAGGGCGAGGAGTTGTCTTTTCATGAGAAAGTGTTGAATGATGAAACAAGAAATGCCGCCTGTCCCGGTTATCGCCCTTGGGCGTGTCACGAGACAGGCGGCTATGGGGTTCACGCGTCGTCAGACGAGCGTCCGGATGAAGTTGTCCATCCTGTCGTAGTGGTCGACGACGTGGTGGTAGAGCGCTTGCTGGTTGCGCGTGCGCACCAGGTTGTGCTCGGGGTAAGCAGTCTTGTAATAGGTGTCGCCGTTGAGGTAGTCGGCGAAGAAGCGCACACACTGCATGAACGGGAAGAGGGCCACGGCGTAGGGCAGGTTCTCCGTCTCCACCGGCGTGAGGAAGGTGCGCGTGGCGTCGAGGTATCCCTCGGTGAAGGCCCGGAAGATGTCCTCGTTGAAGCCCACCTTGGATGTGTCGGGGTCGTCCTCGGCCACGTAGTTGGCTCCCGTGCGCAGGAAGTCGCCATAGTCGGAGAAGACGAAGCTGGGCATGACGGTGTCGAGGTCGATGACGCAGAGCACGTTGTCCTGGCGGTCATACATCATGTTGTTGACCTTGGTGTCGCAGTGGCAGATGCGCTTGGGCAACAGGCCCTCGCGGTGTAGCCGCTCGGCCTTGCACATCTCGTGCATGTCACGCTGCAGGTCGGCGATGATGTCGGCGACGCCCCTCACGCGGCCGGCCTTGTCCTGGGCGATGGCCTCCTCGAGCTGTCGTGCGCGGAGCTCCATGTTGTGGAAGTCGGGTATGGTCTCCCCGAGCTTCTCGGGTATGTCGACGAGCATGCGCTCAAAGTCGCCGAAGGCCTTTCCGGCGTTGCGCGACGAGGTGGTGTCCACCTGCTCATGGGTCACGGCGTCGGGTATGAAGACCGAGACGCGCCAGTAGCGCCCCTCAGGGTCGAGGTAGTAGGTCTTGCCCTCACCTGTGGGTATGAAGCGCAGCACCTTGCGGTCGATGTCGGTCGTGTGTGCCTCCTCGAGCTTGCGCCGTATGTGTGCGGTGACGGCCTCGATGTTGTGTTGCAGGAGGTCGACGTCGGTGAATATGTTGTTGTTGATGCGCTGGAGCACATAGTCGGGCGCCGTGCCCTGCGTGGTGACGCGGAACGTGTCGTTGATGAGTCCGTTGCCGAGGGGCTTGATGGTCTCCACCTGTCCCTCGACGAGGAACTGTGAGAGGATGTGGCCTAAGTGATCTGTTTGCATGTCGTGTGCTGTTAGTGAGTGGTTCGGTTGATAGTCTTTGTTTGCACGCTAATACTCGTCGACCTTGAGGTCCTTGCGGTATCTGGCGAGGGCTTCCTGCAGCTCCCGCGTGACCTTCTCGTACCCTTTCTTGACGAAGAGGTTGTTGAGCTCATGCGGGTCTTTCCTCATGTCGTAGAGCTCCTCGTAGTCGACGGTGTCGTGGTCGCCCTTCATCGGCGCGCCATAGAAGTGTATGAGCTTGTAGCGGTCGTTGCGCACGCCGTCATGGCGTCGCACGTGGTGCTCGGCGGGATAGTCGTAATAGTGGTAGTAGATGTCCTTGCGCCATGCCTTGTCGTTGCCGTCGAAGAGGTCGAGGAGCGACCGTCCGGACATGTCGGCGGGTTTCGTCACGCCGGCGGCGTCGAGCATGGTGGGTGCGAAGTCGATGTTCTGCACGAGGCGCCGCTCCACGGTCCCGGGCTTGATGGCCCTGGGGTAGCGCACGATGAGGGGTGTGCGCAGGCTCTCCTCATACATGAAGCGCTTGTCAAACCATCCGTGCTCGCCCATGTAGAAGCCCTGGTCGGAGCAGTAGACGAGGATGGTGTTGTCGAGCAGCCCATTGCGCTCGAGATACTCGTAGATGTCGCCCACGCTCTCGTCGACGGAGCGTATGACCGAGAGGTAGTCGTGCATGTAGCGCTGGTACTTCCACACGGCGAGCGCCGAGTCGGACAGGTTGGCCTGCAGCATGGCCCGGTTGCGCGGGGCGTAGTAGGCGTCCCATGCCTTCTTCTGCAGGTCGTCCATGCGTGCCAGCCCCCATTTGCGCATGGTGCTGTCGAGCTCGTAGACCTTGTTGTCATAGGCGAGCTGCATGTGCTTGGCGATGGTCATCTCTTGCTGCTTGGCGCAGGTGCCGCGTGTGGCGTAGTCGTCCCAGAAGGTGGGCGGCAGGGGGAACTCGATGTTGTCGTAGAGGCCGAGATACTTGAGGTCGGGCATCCACGTGCGGTGGGGCGCCTTGTGCTCCACGAGGAGGAAGAAGGGCTTCTCCTTGTCGCGGCCGTTGAGGAACTCCACGGCGTGCTCGGTGACGAGGTCTGTGGCGTATCCCTGCTCACGGACATACTTGCCTCCGGAGTCGTGCGAGACGAACGAGGGGTTGTAGTAGTCGCCCTGGTTCCAGAAGATGCGGAAGAAGTCGAAGCCCTTGGGTCTGCACTGCATGTGCCACTTGCCGACGACAGCTGTCTGGTAGCCGGCGTCGTGCAGGAGCTCGGAGACGAAGGTCTTGGTGGTGTCGATGCCCTTGTCGAGGGTCCGCTGCCCGCTCTGGTGGCTGTAGAGGCCGGTGAGCAGGCAGGCGCGCGCCGGGGTGGACAGTGAGTTCTCCACGAAGGCATCGTCGAAGCGCGCGCCCTCCTGGGCCAGCCGGTCGATGTGGGGCGTGGGTGCCAGCTTCGACACCTCGCTGCCATAGGCTGATATGGTCTGGAACGCGTGGTCGTCGGTGATGATCCACACGATGTTGGGTCGCTGCGACTGGGCCGCCGCGTTCAGCCCGCATCCTGCCAGGAGGATGGCCGTGTAGAGACGTGTGTTGTTGGGCGCCATAAGCTGTGGGTGGTTTTGGGTGGGGTCGCCCCATGCGGGCGGCTATTTCTTTGCAAAGATAAAGAAAGGGTGGGAAAAAGCAAAGGCTTTCGGGATAATGTTTGAAACTTTTTGTAACTTTGTCGTCAACCGACACTTTTTCCATCATCATGCCCACATCATCCACCGCCACCCCCTTTGCCCATCCCATGTATGTCATGGTCAAGCCCGTGGGGCCCGCCTGCAACCTGCGTTGCGACTACTGCTATTACCTGGAGAAGGCGCACCTCTACGGCGACGGCGCGCGCCCCGTGCTCTCTGACGAGTTGCTGGAGCGCTTCGTGCGCGAATACATCGGGAGCCAGACCACGGCGGAGGTGCTCTTCACCTGGCATGGCGGTGAGCCGCTGCTGCGGCCGCTCAGCTTCTATGAGAAGGTGGTGGCGCTGCAGCGCCGCTATGCCGGCGGGCGCCACGTGTCCAACAGCCTGCAGACCAACGGCACGCTCATCGACGACCGCTGGGCGCGGTTCTTCCACGACCAGGGATGGCTCATCGGCGTGTCGGTCGACGGACCCCAAGCCTATCACGACGCCTACCGGCGCACGAGGGGCGGCGGCGCGTCGTTCCAGCGTGTGATGGCGGGCATCGACACGCTCCGGCGGCATGGCGTGGAATGGAACGCGCTGGCCGTGGCCAACAACCTCAACGCCGACCATCCGCTGGAGTTCTACCATTTCTTCAAGGCCATCGGGTGCCAGTTCATCCAGGTGACACCCGTCGTGGAGCGTCTCTGCGCGCACGCCGACGGCCGACAGCTGGCCTCGCTCCGCGAGCGGGGCGAGGTGGCGCCGTTCTCCGTCGGCCCCCGGCAGTGGGGCGAGTTCCTGTGCGCCATCTTCGACGAGTGGGTGCGCCATGATGTGGGCTCCTGCTATGTCAACCTCTTCGACGCCACGCTGGCCAACTGGGTGGGTGTGGCGCCTGGCGTCTGCACCATGGCCAGGCACTGCGGCCACGCGGGGGTGATGACGCCGGGCGGCGACGTCTACGCGTGCGACCACTTCGTGTTTCCGGAGTACCGGTTGGGCAACATCCGTGAGCAGTCGCTGGTGGAGATGATGTATGGTGAGCGCCAGCGGCGGTTTGGCCTGGCCAAGGCGTCAGCCCTGCCGCGCCAGTGCCGCCAGTGCGAGTGGCTGCGGCTGTGCCACGGCGAGTGCCCGCGCAACCGCTTCGCGCTGACGGCCGACGGCGAGCCGGGCCTCAACTACCTCTGTGAGGGCTACCGCATGTTCTTCGCCCACGTGGCGCCCTACATGGAGGTGATGGCGCGGCTGCTCAGCGAGCGGCGCCCGCCCGCCGAGATCATGCGCCTGCTGGCACGCTGAGGGACGAGCGCCCCGGCGCAAGGCTTCTTTCTGGTGCCTTATAAAATGGAAACATGTCAAGGAACGCATTGGGTGGGCTCCCACAACAGCCTTGTCATTCGACGCTGGCCATCATCGGAACCCACCTCTCTCTTCTTCCGGGAAGCGTCTCGCCGCCGCACTGTGACATGTGAGGTCACAGGCAACTGTTCAGGCCGAGCGTGGTGGCCACGGCCGACAGGATGCTGAGGGCCAGCTGGATGATGCTTCTCCAGGTCTGCTTAGATATGCTCATGATGATCTGATGGATAGGGTTAGTGGTTTGGTGTGTGGTAAGGGGCAGGCCCCGTCAGCCAGGCCGCCGGCCATGGCCCAGGGGCTTGCCGTAAGGGAGGGGCCGGGCGCCCTACTCGCCGTCATCCTCCGCCTCATCGACGCCCACGGCGTTCTTCGGGGTCTCCTTGGCGGTGACGCCGTCGAGCAGGTCCTTGACGAAGGTGCCCTTGCGGTGGTTCTTCTCCGACACCTGGCCGTTGCCCACAAAGTGGACCTCGGGCGAATAGTTGACGCGGAAACTCTTGATGTTCTGCGCGCCGAAGTCGGAGCTGCTGTTGGCTGGCGCGGTGCTCATGCCCACCTTGAACGAGCCGATGCCGTCGAGCACCACCTTGTGGGAGTTCTGCAGGTGCTGCTTGAGCGCCTGCGAGGTCTCGGCCAGCACGGCCACCACGTCGGCGTAGGTCACGGTGGTGGCGTGGGCGATCTCCTCCGCCAGTTGCTTGGTCGACACGACGTTGAGCATGACGCTGCGGCCATACCACTTGCCAAAGGTTGAGCTGCCGTCGCGCTTGTCCTGATACTTACGATAAAATACTGCCATAGTGTTTTTCTTTTTTTAAGGTTAAACTTGATTGTGTTGTGTGTTGTGTGCGCCACGATGTCCGTCCCTTCCCGGGATGTGGGCCGTGTCATCGTTTTGACGGTTGCAAAGGTACGGACATCTTCCCACTGCGCCAAACGGCCACGGGACGCCTTTGGGTACGCCTTTCTCGCAGACGCCTCATCATCAAGACCTTGCGCACCGTCCTGACACTATGTTCGTGTCACCTGCAAAAGCGTGTGTATTGCACAAGAAACATTCCTTTTTCCGTTAATTATAAAAAAAGCAACAAATAATGAAAGAATATTATGGGTGTCCGGTAAAAAAACTCCTGACGCTGTAAGCCATTGAGCCCTCACCTTTTTGCATTCAAGCGTAATTTTATCGCCACAAAAGACAAAAAGCATAAATAGTGAATAATATAAGCGGTATAGTGAAAGATTATCATTATCTTTGTGGCTAAAATAATAGGTTTATTTACGAAACTGAACAGAACAAAATTGGTTTTAGTGGAGAATGATGTTTCCCAAACCGAATTAGCAAAGAAACTGGGTAAAAGTTTCAGTACCATCAATGCGTATTGCAGCAATCGCAAACAACCATCTTTGGAGTTACTGAATCAAATAGCAGACATTCTTTCAGTAAAGATAAAAGACCTCATTGTGGACAATTAAAGGGCTTTGTATAATGACACCAGAAGAAAAGGCAAGAGTCAAGATAGACCAATGGTTCGCCGACGCAGGATGGAAGGTGGTTGACCGTGACGAATACGAGCCAACCATCACCGCCGTGGCCATTCGCGAAGGATTACTAAAAGGTAATCTTGAAGCAGATTATTTCCTGTTTGTCAATGGGAAAGCGGTTGGCGTGCTCGAAGCCAAGCGTGAGGAGGTTAATATTTCTTCCCATATAGTGAGTGAGCAAACTATCACATATGCAAAGAGTGTACCTGATTGTTATCAGGTATGGCAAAGACCTTTGCCTTTTCTGTATAAATCAAATGGAAAGGAAGTCGAGTTCTTTGATTACAGACATCGTGAAACTTCAGAATGGGAAACCATCAACCGCATCCATACCCCAAAGGAGATTGTAAAGATGTTAGGTATAGATGACCCCTTTGCTGGTCTTCCTACATTAAATAAGAAAGGACTTCGTGAGTGTCAATATGAGGCAGTCACGGAATTGGAGAAGAGTTTCCGCACAGGTCAAAACCGTGCATTGATGGTGTTAGCCACAGGTGCAGGCAAGACGTACACCGCTTGCCTCACAGCCTATCGTATGCTTAGTTATACTCCCATGCGGCGAGTGTTGTTCCTCGTTGACCGTAACATTCTCGGCAAGCAAGCGGAAACAGAGTTTGGCACATTCCGGCTTACAGAAACGGGCGATGCTTTCAATACTATTTATACAGTCAACAGGCTGAAATCGGCAGAAATACCTACGGATAGCAACGTTGTTATCTGTACCATACAAAGATTGTTCTCCCTCTTGAAAGGAGAGGAAATCACTGATACGGATG
>CAVBFJ010000064.1:0-11384 GCA_963594895.1 bacterium
ATCTATGGAACCACCCATATAATAGAAGGTAGGGGTTCGCCCCTACCTTCTATTATGTGGGTGTGCCCTTTCGGGCTATGGCAAGCCCCCATGCGGCGTGGATGCGGCCTGCCACATACGGGGAGTGCGGAGCGAGCAACCCGCTCACAGGGCCTTCGTGTAGTCGAAAGGCTCGGGCGACTGCCGGTTGACGACGATGTCGTAGGCGGCGCCCTCCGTCCAGTCGGTGTCGTAGGGGTCGGCCGTGATGCGGCCGGTGATGTGGAGCTGCTCCAGCACCCATGGCACGTAGTAGGCGCACATGTAGTTGTGGTAGCGGTCCGTGCGCGGCAGGGTCTGCGCATAGCCTTCGGGCGAGCCGGCCTGCTCGATGCCCTTGAGCGTCTTGGTCACACCGGTGCTGCAACCGAAGAACGAGGTGGCGCCACTGTAGGCGCTGATGTCCTCGACGGGAAGGGTGAACTGGAACGGCAGCGTGTCGGGCGTCGCGGCGTAGATGGCGTCGATGCCGCCGTTGAGGTAGCTCTTGCAGTAGAGGGTGCCCCAGCCGTTGCGCGTCACCTTGCAGTCGGCGGGAACGGCGGTCGAGGTGGTGGCGAAAGCCACCTGCATCGACATGCCGCCGATCTCGAGCGTCCCCACGGGCGAGGCGCTGAGCGAGTGGTTCTCATAGTTGGCGGCTATCCAGGCGTACAGGCCCTCGTAGCGGCCCGAGATGGTCATGGCCTGCTTCACCCGGAACCCGTTCATGGTCCCGGACAGGCTGGCCATCTTGCTGTAGACGCCGGCGGCCTTGGCCTCGTCCTGGTGGCGCATGCCGGCGGTGGCCAGCACATAGAGGGGGATGGTCTCGCCCGTGGTGAGCGTGTACTTGGACGTCATCTGCTCCAGGTACTTGCGCACGCTGTCCACATGGTTGGCCACGTCGGACAGGGCGCCGCCCTTCGACAGCTTCTTCTCGTCGGCCGTCGCGGGGAACAGGCGGTGTATGCTGCTGTCGGCCTGGATCTCATAGACCTTGAGGCGCGAGCCGGTGCTGCCCGCGTCGATGACGGCTATCTTTTGGGGAAGGGTGAGCTGGGGCTGGTCGGTGCCGCCGGTGTTGTCACTGCAGGCGGTCATGGTCATGACCCATGTCATCATGAAGGCCAAGGCCATCATCATTTTGCGTGTTGTTGTCGTGTACATGATAGTGTGTGAAATATAAAGGTTGGAATAATGTGCCACAGGCGATGCGGGCCGCCTTGCGCCCTGCCGGCGTCTCATGGGCGCCGCCCACTGCCACCACGGGGCGGGCATGACGCGTGCAAAATTACGAAGTTTTTTGTAATTGTCAGTTTTTATCCACCGTTCAAATTGCGGCAAACCATTTTTTTGTCGTCACTTACCCGATATCGCACGCTTTTTTCGTACCTTTGCACCAAAGGCAAAATAAAAACAGCACCAGATGAACATAGAACAAGAGATCAGCTCCGCGGCCCTGGCGGCCGTCAAGGAGCTCTATGGAGTCGACGCAGCGCCGTCGATGGTCCAGTTGCAGAAGACCAAGCCCGGCTTCGAGGGCAACCTCACGCTCGTGGTCTTCCCCTTCCTCAAGCTCTCGCACAAGAAACCGCAGGACACAGCCACTGAGATCGGCGAGGCCCTCGTGCGCCTGTCGAAGGCCGTGGCCGGGTACAACGCTGTGGGCGGCTTCCTCAACCTCGTCATCGCGCCACAGGCATGGCAGCAACTGCTCGGCGACATCGACGACGACCCCACCTACGGCATGCGCAAGGCGGGCGACGACGCGCCGCTCGTCATGGTCGAATACTCGTCGCCCAACACCAACAAGCCCCTGCACCTCGGACACGTGCGCAACAACCTCCTCGGATGGAGCCTCGCCAAGATACTCGAGGCCAACGGCAACAAGGTGGTCAAGACCAACATCGTCAACGACCGCGGCATACACATCATGAAGTCGATGCTCGCATGGCTCAAGTGGGGCGACGGATGCACACCCGAGAGCACTGGCAAGAAGGGCGACCACCTCATCGGCGACTTCTACGTGCTCTTCGACAAGCACTACCGCGAGGAGGTGGCGCAGCTCAAGGCGCAATACGTGGCCGATGGCCTCGACGACGAGAAGGCCGAGGAGAAGGCCAAGCAGGACGCGCCCCTCATACAGGAGGCACACCGCATGCTCGTCAAGTGGGAGCAGGGCGACAAGGAGACACGCGACCTCTGGACAATGATGAACGACTGGGTCTACGCCGGCTTCGACGAGAGCTACAAGGCCCTCGGCGTCAGCTTCGACAAGATCTACTATGAGAGCAACACCTACCTCGTGGGCAAGCGCAAGGTGATGGAGGGACTCGAGAAGGGGCTCTTCTACCGCCGCGAGGACGGCAGCGTGTGGGCCGACCTCACGGCCGACGGACTCGACGAGAAGCTCCTCATACGCTCCGACGGCACGTCGGTCTACATGACACAGGACATCGGCACCGCCGAGATGCGCTTCAACGACTTCCCCATCGACAAAATGATCTATGTCGTCGGCAACGAGCAGAACTACCACTTCCAGGTGCTCTCGCTCCTGCTCGACCGCCTCGGCTTCAAGTGGGGCAAGGACCTCGTACACTTCTCCTACGGCATGGTCAACCTGCCCAACGGCAAGATGAAGAGCCGCGAGGGAACGGTGGTCGACGCCGACGACCTCGTCGCGCAGATGATCAGCGAGGCGCGACAGACCTCCGACGAGCTCGGCAAGTTCCACGACATGACCGAGGAGGAGAAGCAGGAGGTGGCGCGCATCGTCGGAATGGGCGCGCTCAAGTACTTCATCCTCAAGGTCGACGCACGCAAGAACATGCTCTTCAACCCCGCCGAGTCGATCGACTTCAACGGCAACACCGGGCCCTTCATACAGTACACCTACGCACGCATACAGAGCATCAAGCGCAAGGCACACGAGGCCGGCATCGACGCCCTCAAGGCCGACGACGCCTACGCGCCCAACGCCAAGGAGGTGGAGGTCATACAGAAGCTCGACGCCTTCAAGGTGGCCGTCAAGGACGCCGGCGAGAACTACAACCCCGCCGGCATAGCCAACTACTGCTATGAGCTGACAAAGCTCTTCAACCAGTTCTACCACGACTACAGCATCCTCTCCGCCGACACCGACGCCGAGAAGGCCTTCCGCCTGAAGCTCGCCGCCAACGTGGGCAAGACGCTCCGCAACGGCATGGGCCTGCTGGGCATCGAGGTGCCCGAGCGCATGTGACACCCATGCCCGGCAAACGCAACCAGCCGCCCACCGGCACCGCCAGGGTGCCGGCAGAGGCGGGCGACCCCTCGCGCCAATGGCTGGAGCGCCGCGCACGCGAAGACAAGCTCTTCATGACCGACGACGAGCAAGCCCTGTGGACCATCCTCAAGGGCATGCCGCCGTCGTGCCGTTTTGTGCGGCAGCACATCATCGGACCCTACATCGCCGACTTCGCCTGTCCCGCGCGGCGCCTCATCGTGGAGCTGGCCGGCAAGTACCACTTCCGCGGCGAACGCCCCGTAGCCGACAGCCAGCGGCGCGCCGACCTCAACGCCATGGGCTACACCGTCGCCACGGTCACAGCCGACGAGGTGGCCACGGCGCCACGGCGTGTGGCGCGACAAATCGAAGACATCATCCACCACATGGAAATATCCTATCCCAACCCATCACCGTCAACCGCCGCCACACCAGGGCGGCCCACACAGCAACCTGCCCTCCAACCCGCGGCACAAACGGCCCCTTCGGCGGGCGCGCCGGGGCAGACGCCTGCGGCCAAGCCGCTGCGCCTGCCACCCGAGGTGACGGCCAACGCATGGGCCGTCGACGCCGCATGCTCGGGCAACCCCGGGCCCATGGAGTACCAGGGCATCGACCTCACCACCGGCCAGCAGGTCTTCCACTACGGACCCGTGCACGGCACCAACAACATCGGAGAGTTCCTGGCCATCGTGCACGCCCTCGCCCTCTGGGACAAGCAGGGCGTCACCGACAAGACGCTCTACTCCGACTCATACAACGCCATCCTCTGGGTGAAGAAGAAGCAGTGCCGCACCAAGCTCGTGCGCAACGCACAGACCGAGCAGCTCCACCACGTCATCGAGCGCGCCGAGCAGTGGCTCCGCACCCACACCGTCAGCGTGCCCATCGTCCAGTGGGACACCCGACGCTGGGGAGACATCCCAGCCGACTTCGGCCGCAAGTGACCACCAGCCCATCGGCATGATGGGGCCGCAGGCACTTGGGCGGAGACCTATTGGGTGGAAGCGTGATGGGCATCCCCCAAAAAACACCTCCCCCTTTAAAAATATCTAAAAGTTACCATCTTTTACCCATAATTCCCCCTATTATTAATGAAAAAGGTGTAACTTTGCTCCGAATTACGATAAGCAGAAAGTACAATCTTCTAATTTTTATTTTTTAACTTATGAGAAAAGCATTACTGCTCTCGCTTGCAACAGTGTTGGCCGTGCCGACATTCGCGCAAGATCAGATTGGCGATGACTGCACGAAGTACATCGTCAATGCTGGTTTCGACGAGGACCTGACGTGGCAGTCCGACGGCTCCACCAAGACCATCGTCGACAAGTCAACTAATCTTTCCACCCGCAGCCAGAAGTGGCAGGCAGCCGACGGCACAGGTTACGCCTGGGGCGGCATCAGCGCCAACAAGCGCAGCGACGGCCTCACAGGCTGGAACGGCTTCTTCGGTGCCGTGAAGGGATGGACCGCTGCCAACGGCAACAGCAACTCCGTGGCCGAGTGGACCTACTTCGGAACAGTGCCCTATGACATCAACGAGAAGGCGGTGCCAATCGCCGACAACGGTGACGGCTACCTCGAGGCGCCTAAGAGCAAGCCCGATGAGGCCCTGGGCGATGACAACAAGGGCTTCCTCTACCTCCGCGCCGGTTGGGGCGGATGGGCCACGTACACGCAGAACGTGCATGTGCCCGTCGGCAAGTACACCCTCACCTACTGGGTCTACAACTTGAACTATGAGGGAAGCAAGAGCAACACCGATGTGAAGAACCTCACGCAGGTCGTCTGCCGCCGCGACACGGTGCAGGACGCCGAAGGCTTCAACGCCCAGACATGGACCAAGCACAGCATCGACATCACAGCCACAGACTCGCTGACCATCACCTTCGGCTTCCAGTCGAGCGGCGGCTCAGTCAAGAACCCCATCGTCTGCATCGATGACATCCGCCTGGTGAAGACCGCCGACGTGACCCGCGAGGAGATCGTCTCCAGCGACCTCGACGTGATCCTCAGCGAGATGGACGAGTGCGAGAGCGACCTCCAGGACTACCAGGGTGTCACCCAGGAGATCGAGGACGCCAAGGACAAGATCTATGAAGCACAGGACAACGAGGAGCTTGAGGAGCTTGAGGCCGCCTACAACGAGGCTTCAGCCGCACTCGCTCGCTTCAAGGCCGTGAAGGAAAACATCAACAAGGTGCAGACCCTTGAGGAGAAGGCCAACGCCATGGCCACAACAGAATATCCTGGTCTCGCTGACCTCGAGAAAGCCATCACCGCCGCTGAGGAAGCCATCACCAATGGCACCACAACCGACATCGAGGCTCAGATCGCTGCCATGGACGCTGCCATCAAGAAGTACATCGCCAGCAAGGAGGCCACTGAGGCCGACCCCGCCGACTTCACTTACTACACACAGAGCCCCTGGTTCATCAAGGACGGACTGGAGCCCACAGTCAACGCTGACGGCTCTTGCACCTATCCCAACGCCACCAAGGAAGACGGCTCTGCCAACTACGTGAACGGCAGCAGCAATGCCGACTTCACCTCAACAGGTTGGTACAAGGGCTCGTTCACCGGTGGTGACCAGCGCCTCAACTTCGCCCAGGGCCGTTCTTGCTGGAACGCTTGGGGTACCAATTTCACTGAGATCAGCATCAACCAGGACGTCGCCGGACTGCCCAACGGTTACTACACCGTGAGCGCAGACCTCATGACACAGGCCGACTATGTCACCGACCAGCACGTCTTCGTCAAGAGCGCACTCGAGGAGGCCATCTCTGAGCCCCTCACCACTGGCAACTGGAGCACCAACAACGACGGCACATGGACCACACTGACTACCGCCAAGGTCCTCGTCTACGACGGCAAGCTCACCATGGGCGCCGCCGGCACGGGTGCCAACGGCAACCAGAGCGGCTGGTTCTGCGCCACCAACTTCAAGCTCAACTACGTGGGCAAGGCCACGGACGACCAGATCGCCGCAGCCCTCGCCAAGAAGGAGCAGGCCGCCGAGGCTCTCGTGGCTGGCATGCACTACGCTGCCGACAAGGCTTCCGTGCAGGACAGCATCAACGCTTACAAGAGCTCTAAGGACATCTACGTCCTCAATCGCGGCGTAGCCCTGGCCAACACCTCTGAGGCTAAGTACACCGAGGTCATGGCTGAGGGTAAGACCATCCCCACTGTCGCCGCCAAGATCGCTGACGAGAGCTCTTACGCTCCTGTACACAACATCGCCGCCTACGCTTGGGAGAAGACCAACAACTACCTCAACTCTTCAGAGGCCACCTACACCGCCATCGACGGCAAGATCGCTGAGCTGAAGCGCTACGTTGACACTTACTACACAGCCGCCCACAAGGTCGACTCTGTCTCCAGCTCGCTGAAGTCAGCCATCGCCAAGGAGGCTCTTGCCAACACACTCGCCAAGCAGGTGTCTGTGCTCACACTCGGCGACACCATCCAGAGCGCCGCTACCGTGAACACCCTCATCGCACAGCTCAACAACGCCATCGCCAAGGCTGAGGCCCAGGAGGCTTACGAGAAGAACCCCGCTGCCACCGACTACACAGGCAACATCCAGAACCCCGACGCTGCCGCCGAGGATGGCTGGAACCTCAACAAGGGCAACGGCAACACCAACACCGCTAGCGGCCAGTACTATGACCAGAGCGTCGGCAACACCACACACCGCTACTTCGACTCATGGAACGGCACCAAGGGTGCACTCAACTTCTACGCTGACCAGAAGGTCGAGGGCCTGCCCAACGGCACCTACGAGGTCTCTGTCTACACACGTACCTCTGGCGCAGGATCATTTGTCTTCTCTGCCAACGGCGAGAACGCTACCGACACCACATGGATGGAGATCCCTGTGAACACCTTCAACTACACGCACAACGCCCAGGGCGTAGGCGGTGAGACCGCTGCCGACGGCTCTGACTCCATCGTCGTGGCTTCCGACAAGTTCGGTCCGCTGTGGGAGGAGGCTGTGCTCGAGTACAAGGCTGACAACACCAAGGACTATCTCGCTGGCATCACCTCCGCCAACAACGGACAGGGCTTCGGCTGGCAGAAGCAGACATGGACTGCCGAGGTCGTCAACCACGAGCTGACCATCGGTATGACTTCCGACTCACTCCGCACTCCGAAGGCTTTCGAAGGCACATGGTTCTCAGTCGTCGACTGGGGGCTGAAGCTCCTGCAGGCTGGTGACAACACCGGCTGGAACGGTCCTATCACCGGCGTGGCTGAGATCAAGGCCAACACCGCCCTGAAGGCTGACGCCATCTACACCATCAACGGCCAGCGCGTCGCCAAGATGGGCAAGCCCGGTCTCTACATCGTTGTCGAGAACGGCAAGGCCAAGAAGGTCATGGTGAAGTGATCAGACTGAAACTGAATGTTGTCAGCGGCTGTTGCCGCTGACCCCTATACGCAAGCTCCCCAAGCCGCAACAGCGACTTGGGGAGCTTTTTTTAGAGGGGGGGGGTAGGCTATATGGGCATATTAGGCCCACCGCCCAAGCCCATTGAGCCTACTAGGCCCATCTGCCCATCATGCCCACCAAGCCCATCCTCCTTTTTCTCGCCCCTCTCCTTCCTCTTCTCCCGATTATTCACTACCTTTGCCCAATAATATCCACGCATCCCATGACCCAACAACAAATTGACGAGACATTCATGCGGCGGTGCCTGCAGATCGCACGCGGCGGACTACAGGCCGCCAAGCCCAACCCATCGGTGGGCGCCGTCATCGTGGCCGCCGACGGCCGCATCATCGGAGAGGGCTTCACCTCGGCCTATGGCGGGCCACACGCGGAGGTCAACGCCTTCGCCTCGGTGCGCCCGGAGGACGAGACGCTGCTCAGCGGCGCCACCATCTACGTGTCGCTGGAGCCCTGCTCCCACTGGGGCCACACGCCGCCCTGCTGCGACCTCATCATCCGCAAGGGCGTCAGGCGGTGTGTCTGCGGCTGCGCCGACCCCTTCGCCAAGGTGCAGGGCCGCGGCATCGATCGCATGCGCCAAGCTGGCATCGACGTCACGGTGGGCGTGCTTCGCGACGACTGCATAACCGCCAACCGCGCCTTCATGACCATGAACGAGCACCACCGCCCCTTCATCCTGCTCAAGTGGGCCGAGACGGCCAACCACATCGTGGGCCATCGGCCTCTGCCTGGAGCGACGGACACGGCGCCCCTGCGCCTGTCGTCGCCCTTCACGCAGATGCTTGTCCACCGCCTCCGCGCCCACTATGACGCCATCCTCATCGGGCGCGGCACGCTGGAGGCCGACCGCCCGAGGCTGGACGTGCGCGAGTGGAGCGGCCCGTCGCCCGAACGGCTGGTGCTCACCAGCCACCCCGAGCGGGTGCCCGAGTGTTTCCTGCCCTTTGCCGACATCACGGCAGCCTTGGCCCACCTCACCGAGCATAGCCGCCAGAGCCTCATCGTCGAGGGCGGCCCCACGACGCTCCAGGCGTTCATCGACGCCGACCTGTGGGACGAGATACGCGTGGAGACGGCACCCTTCACCATCCGCGACGGCGTGAAGGCACCCCAAGTGCCAGCCCACGCCGTGCTGCGCGGCACCGCCATCTACGACGGACGCATCATCCGCCACTATTCGAGGTAAAGGCAAGCCACAATGGAAAAACTTAATCAAATAGGATTATGTGCATAATAACTGAATAAACTATTTTTCGTATCTTTGCACCACAATAAGTATCTATTTAACACCATCAAATGAAAAAAACATTCACACTCGCACTGCTGGCGCTTGTCACCCTCCTGGCACAGGCTCAGATGGTCAATCCCGTGAAGTTCAGTTCGCAGCTGAAGACCAACGGCTCGGCGGAGGCCGAGATCATCTTCTCGGGAAAGATCGAGAAGGGCTGGCATGTCTATTCGACCGGGCTGGGCGACAACGGCCCCACGTCAGCCACGTTCAATGTCAACAAGCTTGACGGTGTGGAGCTCGTGGGCAAGCTCACGCCACACGGCCACGAGATCAGCACCTACGACAAGCTCTTCGAGATGAACCTGCGCTACTTTGAGGGCAGCGCGCAGTTTGTGCAAAAGGTGCGTTTCACCAAGCCCAACTATACCATCGACGCCTACCTGGAGTATGGCGCCTGCAACGAGCAGAACTGCATGCCGCCCTCTGAGGTGGCCATCAAGAGCTCGGGCAAGAGTCCCGCGGTGGCTGGCGCGGCCGACAAGAAGGCCGAGACACAGGCCGACGCTGCCGCACCCACAGCGCAGGCCGAGACACCCGCAACAGACGCGCCCGCAGCAGACACGGCCCAGCTGGCGCCCGCCGACACGGCAGCGCAGGCTGTCAACACGGCCGGCATCGACATGGGTCAACTGTGGAAGCCCGTCGTCAAGGAGCTGCAGCAGATGACCGGCGGCGGCGACATCGCCAACATGTCGCTCTGGTACATCTTCCTCATGGGCATCGTCGGTGGTCTCCTGGCCCTCGTCATGCCCTGCATATGGCCCATCATCCCCATGACGGTCAGCTTCTTCCTCAAGCGCGCCAAGGACGACAAGCGGCGCGGACAGCGCGACGCCGTGCTCTACGGCGTGTCGATCATCGTCATCTTCCTGCTCCTGGGCATCGGCGTGACGGCCATCTTCGGCCCCAGCACGCTCAACTCGCTGGCCACCAACGCCGTGTTCAACGTGTTCCTCTTCCTGCTCCTCGTGGTCTTCGCCATGAGCTTCTTCGGATGGTTTGAGATCAAGCTGCCCGACAGCTGGGCCAACAAGGTAGACACCAAAGCCACCAACACCAGCGGCTTCGTCTCCATCTTCCTCATGGCGTTCACCCTGGTGCTGGTGTCGTTCTCATGCACGGCGCCCATCATCGGCCTGCTCCTGGTGCAGACCGTCACCTCGGGCGACTGGGTGGCCCCCGCCGTGGGCATGTTCGGCTTCGCCCTGGCCCTGGCCGTGCCGTTCTCGCTCTTCGCCATGTTCCCCTCGCTGATGAAGAAAAGCCCGCGCAGTGGCGCGTGGATGGACCAGATCAAGGTGGTGCTCGGCTTTGTGGAGCTGGCCTTCTCGCTCAAGTTCCTGAGCGTGGCCGACCTGGCCTACGGCTGGCACATCCTCGACCGCGAGACGTTCCTCGCCCTCTGGATCGTCATCTTCCTGGCCATGGGCTGCTACCTCGTGGGATGGCTCAAGTTCCAGCAAGACACCATCGGCGGCGACATGAACAAGCCCATGCCCGTGCCCGCCATCATGCTCGGCCTCTGCTCCCTGGCCTTCGCCATCTACATGGTGCCGGGCCTCTGGGGCGCCCCATGCAAGGCTGTCTCGGCTTTCGCCCCGCCCATCAGCACGCAAGACTTCAACCTCAACACGAAGGTCGTGGAGGCCAAGTACACCAACTACGAGGAGGGCATGGCCGCCGCCAAGGCGCAAGGCAAGCCCGTGCTGCTCGACTTCACCGGCTTCGGCTGCGTCAACTGCCGCAAGATGGAGGCGTCGGTGTGGACTGACCCGCAGGTGACCGACAAGCTGGAGAAAGACTACGTGCTCATCTCGCTCTTTGTGGACGACAAGACACCGCTCGCCCAGCCCATCGAGATCACCGACGACAGCGGCCAGAAGCGCACGCTGCGCACCATCGGCGCCAAGTGGAGCTGGCTGCAGAGCCATAAGTTCGGATCCAACACCCAGCCGTTCTACGTGGCGGTCGACAACGACGGCAATCCGCTCACCGGAGCCTACTCCTTCAAGGAGGACACGAAGGCATACCTCGACTTCCTCAACAAGGGCCTCGACCAATACAAATAAGGGCCTGGCATCCCGCCAAGACAAGGGCGGGGGAAGCCCACCGCTTCCCAGCCAGCCATCACGCACAAACGGCCTTCCCCATCCACAGCGATGAGGAAGGCCGTTTGCGCATGAAGGACGAATGCATGTTCGCTCAAATAGCGTATTGTCCTCTTTCGGACTCTTTTCTGCCCCATTTTCACGTTCGCTAAGTCGCATAGCCCGCTATGCTCCTTCGCTTTTTCCAAAAGTTCAAAACAGAATGTTTGGCCAAAATCTCCGTCTCTTACGCAGAGACGGAGA
>CAVBFJ010000065.1:0-11110 GCA_963594895.1 bacterium
CCTGCGGTTTCCAAATGGTGTCGGGACCGGCGTCCTCGAAGAGGGCGAAATTTGTAGAAGACTCCCTGACCAACAGGAAGTAACGCTCTCAATTTCCCTTCTTGATATCGTAGCGTGTTCGCCCTCTTCGAGGACGCTTTAAGCATTATCGTATAACCGCAGGCTCCCTTCGGTCACCCGCGGTTATGCACAGTTGGCCCCCTTCGGGGACTTACAACAAGTGTGACGCTTTTTCTTATGCAAATTGGAATTATATAATAAAATGACATTAAATATCATAAAACACAATGTAATTTGTGACCTGTAAAAATAATATTTTCTTTGCAGATAAATATTCGTCCGTATGAACTTTCTTTTGGTTACTAAAAGTTTGGCGATTTCACCGAAAATGTTTAATTTAGCCCAAATAAATAGGAAAAGCCATAGCGATTATGAAATATCCGATAGGGATGCAGTCTTTCGACCAAATCATCAAGGGTGGTTTCGTCTATGTTGATAAAACGGACTTGGTGTATCAACTGGCACAAGGTCACGTTTGTTTTCTGGGCCGTCCAAGACGATTTGGAAAGAGCCTTCTCGTCTCTACATTGGAGAACTATTTCCTTGGGAGAAAAGAACTTTTCAAGGGATTGGCCGTGGAATCCTTGGAGACCGAATGGAAACAATATCCTGTGTTCCACATAGACTTCAGCGTGGGTAATTATCTCAACGACGGGGCTTTGGAGAATATTCTTTCTGGAGAAATCGCGGGATGGGAGCAGCAATATAATGTGGAGCGAGTTTATAATGACTTGGGTAAGAGATTCCAAGCGGTGCTTCATGCTGCCCATGAGCAGACGGGCTTGGGCTGTGTGGTCTTGATAGACGAATACGACAAGCCTATCTTGGATGTGCTCGACTTGGATTATAAGGTAGAGCATTTGGGAAAGAGCGTGACTTTGGAGGAGAAGCACCGCAACATCATGAAGTCTTTCTATACGACTTTCAAGGGAGCCGACGAAGACCTTCGTTTTGTTTTCTTGACAGGAGTCACCAAGTTCTCGCAAATCAGCATGTTCAGTGGTTTCAATCAACCCGACGACATCAGCTTGAATCGTAAGTATGAAGCGATTTGTGGCATTACGACGGATGAGTTGACAAAGTATTTCTCTGAGCCAATCCAGGAGTTTGCCGACGAGGAGGATTGCAGTTTTGAGGAAATGCTGGATCTTCTCAAACGCAAATATGACGGTTATCATTTCGGAAAGCGCCTCATTGACATATTCAATCCTTTCAGCATCCTGAATGCCTTCAATCAGATGGACTTGGGCGGTTTCTGGTTTAAGAGCGGCACACCTACTTATCTGGTGCGCTTGCTCTCTCATTTCAATCAGAACCTGAATGAGATAATTGGCAGGTATTATGCCGCCAGCCAGTTTGATGACTACAAGGCTAACGTGGCAATGCCCTTGCCGATGATTTACCAAAGTGGCTACCTCACCATCAAGGATTACGACAAGCTCACGCATTCTTACCTTCTTGACATTCCCAACAATGAGGTGCGTGAGGGGCTGCTTACCATCTTGGCCAATGACTATCTCAAGACGAAGGAAGATTCTGCCTCATGGCTCATCCATTCCGTGCATCTCTTGCTTGGTGGAAAACTACAGGAGTTTATGGAGAGCATGACGGCTTTCTTGTCGGGCATCCCCTACAGTGTGCGTCGCAGAAATGACGAACGTGAGTATGAGCGTTACTTTGGCTATACCTTCTTCCTCTTGTTGAAGATGCTGAGCTGCTATTTGGTGTATCGAGAGAAGGAAACAAGCCAAGGCAGGGCCGATTGTGTTTATGAGACACCGAGTGATGTGTATATTTTCGAATTCAAACTGGACGGTTCTGTGGATGCAGCCTTGAAACAGATCGAAGACAAGGGATATGCGAGGGAGTATGCCGGTGATCCTCGCAAGATACATTTGGTAGGAGTGAACTTCTCATCAGAGAAGGGAACGATAGATGATTGGAAGGAACTATAGCGCCAATACGAATGTAAAAATGCAAGGAGGACAGGCGCAGGATGCTTTTGTTTCGGTTGTCGACTCGTGGTTGAACCACCCTGAACAAAGTCATGCGACTTGTCAATCACTCGTTCCCGAAAATACTTGTGCGATTTCTCCTGTTTTATTTGCGCATGCCTAATAAAAGGGGTATCTTTGTGGAAAATATGTTATTGTCGCACCACAATCTATCTTTTGCAAATGATCATTCGCAATCTTTTAACCGCAGTGGGTTGCCTCATGGCAACCGCGCTGACCGCCCAGACCCGTCTGTCGGGCTATGAGTATGGCTCAGCCACCGCTCCCACAGGACAAGAGTGGCAACAACCCGAACTGCTGGGCTACAACAAGTTGCAGCCCCACGCATGCTTCACCAGTTTCGCCACGGAGGGTGAGGCCAAGGGCGTGCTGCCTGAGAAGTCGAGCTACTGGATGAGCCTCGACGGCAAGTGGAAGTTCCACTTCGCCAAGAACCCCGACGCCCGCCCCAAGGACTTCTACCAGGTGGGCTATCCCGACCAGGTGTGGGACGACGTGGACGTGCCCATGTCGTGGAACATCTACGGCCTGCAGAAGGACGGCTCGCAGAAGTATGGCACGCCCATCTATGTCAACCAGTGGGTCATCTTCAAGTATGACTGCGCCGTGGGCGACTGGCGCAAGGGCGTGATGCGCGAGCCCCCGAAAGACTACACCACCTATGAGTATCGCAACGAGGTGGGATCCTACCGCCGCTCGTTCACCCTGCCCGCCACGTGGAAGGGCCGCGAGACCTACCTCAGCTTCGACGGTGTCGACTCGTTCTTCTACCTATGGGTCAACGGCCACTATGTGGGTTGCTCCAAGGACTCGCGCGACGTGGCCGAGTTTGACATCAGCCCGTGGGCCAGGGCCGGCGAGAACGAGGTGGCCGTGGAGGTCTACCGCTCGTCCGACGGTTCGTTCCTCGAGGCGCAGGACATGTTCCGCCTGCCGGGCATCTTCCGCACGGTGGCCGTCTACAGCAAGCCGAAGGTGCATGTGAGCGACCTCAAGGTCATCCCCGCCTGGCAGGCCGACGGCACGGGCCGCCTGGCTGTCGACCTCTCGGTGGCCAACGTCAGTGGCAAGGACGCCAAGAACTACACCGCCGTCTTCAAGCTCTATGCCAACAAGCTCTATGGCGATGCCGAGGGTGAAGGGCAGACACTGTCGTCGACGCTGGGCGCGCTCACCCTTGCCAAGGCTGACACGCTGACCCGCCATGCCGATCTCGCGGTGACGGGTGTGAAGCCCTGGTCGGCCGAGGAGCCCAACGTCTACACGCTCGTCTGCGAGTTGCGCGACAAGAAGGGCAACACCGTCGAGGCCGTGAGCACACAGACAGGCTTCCGCACGGTGGAGATACGCGACGTGGCGGCCAAGGACGACGAGTTCGGGCTGGCCGGCCGCTACTTCCTCATCAACGGCAAGCCGCTGAAGTTGAAGGGTGTCAACCGCCATGAGACCAGTCCCTCGCGCGGCCATGCCATCACGCGCCAGCAGATGGAGGACGAGGTAATGATGATGAAGCGTGCCAACATCAACCACGTGCGCACCTCGCACTATCCCAACGATCCCTACTTCTATTATCTCTGCAACAAGTACGGCATCTGGCTCGAGGCCGAGGCCAACGTCGAGAGCCATGAGTATTTCTACGGCGCGGCCAGCCTGAGCCATGTGCCCGAGTTCCGCAACCAGCACGTCGGCCGCATGATGGCCATGGCCATGGCCCGCGTCAACGACCCCTGCATAGCCATCTGGAGCCTCGGCAACGAGGCCGGCCCGGGTGAGAACTTCCAGGCGAGCTACGACGCCATCCACGCCTACGACACCTCGCGCCCCGTGCAGTATGAGCGCAACAACGCCATCGTCGACATGGGGTCCAACCAGTATCCGTCGGTCAACTGGGTGCGCGCCGCCGTGCGTGGCGACCTGGACATCAAGTATCCCTTCCACATCTCCGAGTATGCCCACTCCATGGGCAACGCCGTCGGCAACCTGCAGGACTACTGGGACGCCATCGAGTCGACCAACTTCCTCTGCGGCGGTGCCATCTGGGACTGGATCGACCAGTCAATGTACAACTACACCCCCGTCGGCAAGCGCTACCTCGCCTATGGTGGCGACTTCGGCGACACGCCCAACGACGGCCAGTTTGTCATGAACGGCATCATCTTCGGCGACATGGAGCCCAAGCCCCAATACTATGAGGTGAAGAAGGTCTTCCAGAACGTCGGCGTGAAGTGGGCCGACAAGGCCAAGGGCACGCTCGACATCTTCAACAAGAACTACTATGCCGGCGACCTCACCGACTACTACGTCAGCTATGAGCTTACTGCCGACGGGCGAAAGGTGGCCGGCGGCAAGCTCGCCGTGGGCAGCGTGCCGCCCCGCCAGCACAAGACCGTGACCATACCCGAGCTGGCTGGAGACAGCCTAGACGCAGGTCGCGACTACCAGCTCCACGTGGAGTTCCGCCTGAAGCACGACACGCCGTGGGCCAGGGCTGGCTATGTGCAGGCCGACCAGCAGCTGACCGTGCAGACGGCCGCCAAGCGCCCGTCGCTGGCAACGGCCTTCATGGACTTCGAGATGGTGGAGGTGAAGGAGACCGCCAGCGACATCCGCGTCGTGGGCGGCAAGTCGTTCGCCGTCGACTTCGACAAGACGACCGGCACCATCCGATCGCTCACCTATGGCGACAAGCCCGTCTTCGCCGACGGCTGCGGCCCGCGCCTCGACGCCTTCCGCGCCTGGGTCAACAACGACAACTGGGCCTACCAGGCATGGTATGAGAACGGGCTCCATGACCTCCAGCACAAGGCTCTTGAGAGCCGCGTCCTGACCAACGCCGACGGCTCTGTCTGCGTGAAGTTTGTGGTGGAGAGCCAGGGCAGTGAGTCGGCACGCCTGGAGGGAGCCGACAAGAACTGGAAGAAGCTGACCAAGACGGGCCGCAAACCCGACTTCAAGTTCACCACCAATGTGGTCTACACCATCCACCCCGACGGTTCCGTGGAGAACCGGAGCTCCGTCTCGGCGTCACGACCCAACCTCACGTTGGCACGCCTGGGCTATGTGATGAAGCTGCCCAAGGCCATGAAGCATATGAAGTATTACGGTCGCGGCCCCGTCGACAACTACCCCGACCGCAAGACCAGCCAGGCCGTGGCCATCTGGGACCAGCCCGACGTGTCCAGCGAGTTTGAGAACTTCCCCAAGCCGCAGGACATGGCCAACCACCAGGACAGCCGATGGGTGGCCTTCAGCGACGGACAGCAGGGCGCCCTCTTCGTGGCCGACAGCGTGATGAGCTTCTCGGCGCTGCCCTATTCGGCACAGCAGCTCGCCATGGCCAACCATCCCCATGAGCTGCCCGCCAGCGACGGCGTGTGGCTGCACATCGACCATGCCATCACCGGACTGGGCGGCAACAGCTGCGGACAGGGCGGGCCGCTCGACCCCGACCGTGTGAAGAGCGTCACCCAGTCGTTTGGCTTCGCCATCCGTCCCACCACGACGCTCGACGATGACAGGCTGGTCAAGCTGGCCAACGTGTCGCTCGACGGACAGGCGCCGCTCAGCATCAGCCGCTCGCTCGACGGCACCGTGACCATCAGTGGCTCGGCAGACCAGCCCATCTATTATAAGGTGAACGGCGCCAAGCGCATCCAGCGCTACACGCAGCCTTTCGCCCTGCGTGAGGGTGGCACCGTGGTGGCCTTCGCCAAGGGGTCGCGCCTCAACTACCAGCAGCACTTCGACCGCATCGACGCCATCCCCGTCACGGTCATGTTTGCCAGCTCCGTGGAGAGCGGCGAGGGCGACGCCGACCACATGACCGACGGCAACCCCAACACCTATTGGCACACGATGTACAGCGTCACGGTGGCCAACTATCCCCACTGGGTCGACTTCGACTGCGGCGCGGTCAAGACCATCAAGGGCTTCGGCTACCTGCCCCGCCAGGACAGCCCCAACGGCAACATCAAGAACTATGAGGTGCAGGTGAGCATGGACGGCAAGACGTGGGGCCAGCCCGTGGCCATCGGCGCCTTCGCCAACGACCGATCGCTCAAGCGCGTGCTCTTCGACAAGCCCGTGCGCGCCCGCTACCTGCGCTTCACCGCCAAGAGCTCGCAGGACGGACAGGACTTCGCCACCTGCGCTGAGTTCAACGTTCTCGAACAGTAAAGGAGGGCATTACCCCACCACCCCCTAAAGCCTCATTGGCGCCAAGGCCTATCCGAGAATGATGTCGGCCCCAGTCGCTACGGCAATGCCGCCACGGCTGGGGCCGATTTCTGTTGTCAGGTCATGACAAAAAAAAGAGGCTCACCCTCGCCCCCCAAGGGGACGGCGGTGAGCCTCTTGCCGATGTGTGGCAAAACGGGTTTAGACCGGCTTGTACTCGACGAAGGCCTCCATGGCCTCGTAGCAGGCCAGGCCCAGGTCGTCGTAGATCTTGGCGGTGCCGCGGTTGCGGTCCTCGGCGCGCTGCCAGAACAGGCGCTCGTCGTTGCCCAGGAACGGCGCGCTCTCCATCTGGCTCTGGTGCTTGAGGATGGCGTTGCGCTTGGCGCGCAGCTCCTCGGGACTCATGGGCACGCACATCTCGATGTTCTCGATCTCCCACTCAGCCCAGGCGCCACGATACATCCAGATGCGGCAGTCGTTGAGCCACTCGGCCTGGGCCTCCTTCTCCAGGTCGATGGCGGCCAGCACGGCGTCGGTGCACTTGCGGTGCGTGCCGTGGGGGTCGGCGAGGTCGCCGGCCACATAGATTTGGTGGGGCTTCACCTCGGCCAGGAGCTTGCGCACGATGAGCACATCCTTCTCGGTCATCGGGAACTTCTCGATGGTGCCGCTCTCATAGAAGGGCAGGTCGAGGAAATGGACGTGGTCGAGGGGGATGTCGTTGAAGGTGCAGGCGGTGCGCGCCTCGCCGCGGCGGATCAGCCCCTTGATGGTGAGGATGTCGCGCGTGTCCATATCACCGTCCTTCTTCTTCTTAAAGAACTCCTTGATCTCCTTGTACTTGTCCTTGATGACATTGTCCTTCTCGCCGATGAAGAGCTGGTTGAAGCCGTTGATGAAGTGCATGAAGCGCGTGACCTCCTCGTCGCCCACGGCGATGTTGCCGCTGGTCTCATAGGCGAGGTGCACGTCGTGGCCCTGCTCGACCAGTCGGCGGATGGTGCCACCCATGGAGATGACATCGTCGTCGGGGTGGGGCGAGAACACGATGACGCGCTTGGGGAACGGCGTGGCGCGCTCCGGCCGGTAGGTGTCGTCGGCGTTGGGCTTGCCGCCCGGCCATCCAGTGATGGTGTGCTGCAGGTCGTTGAATATCTTGATGTTGGCGTTGTATGCCGAGCCGTAGATGGTGAGCAGCTCCGACAGGCCATTCTCGTTGTAGTCCTTGTTGGTGAGCTTCAGGATGGGCTTGCCCGTCACCTGGCAGAGCCATACCAGGGCGGCGCGGGTGAGCTTGTCGGTCCAGGTGCAGCTGGTGACGAGCCAGGGGTGCACGATGCGTGTCAGGCGGCCGGCGGCGGCAAGGTCGATGACCACGTGGGCGTCGTTGTGCGTCTGCAGGAAGGTGGCGGGGATGGAGTCGCTGATCGGCCCTTCGACCGTCTTCTGGATGATGTCGGCCTTCTCCTCTCCCCATGCCGTCAGGTAGATCTTGCGCGCCTTGAGGATGGTGGAGATGCCCATGGTGACCGAGCAGGGGGGCACCGTCTCGTTGGTGGCCTGGCTCATCGACATCTCCTCGCGTGTGAGGTTGTCGATGAGGATGATGCGCGAGCTGGAGGTGAGGCCTGAGCCTGGCTCGTTGGTGGCTATGTTGCCGATGCGGCCAATGCCCAAGAGCATGATGTCGATGCCGCCGAAGCTCAGGATGCGCTGCTCATAGAGACGGCAGAACTCCTGCACGCGCTCCTGCGGCACGGTGCCCTCGGGCGAGAAGATGTTCTGGGAATTGACGTCGACATGGTTCAGCAGGCGGTCTTTCAGTTGGTTGAGGGCCGAATTCTTGGCGCCGGGCTGCAAGGGGTAATACTCGTAGGCGTTGAAGACGACCACGTTGCTGAAGCTCAGCCCGTCTTCCTTGTGCAGGCGGATGAGCTCGTTGAAGACAGGGGTGAGCGATGACCCCGTGCCGAGGCCAAGCACGCAATACTGTCCCGACTGCTGCTTCTGGCGAATGGTCTTCTCGATGGTGTTGGCTATGCTGCGCGCACCCTCTTCCGTCTTGGGGAAGATGGCGGTTGGAATCTTCTCGCAACGAGTGAGCTCGGACAGTTCCACAGCGGTTTTAGGATGATAGAACTCCTCAGGCACTTTATTAAGTACGATCTGGGACGTTAAGTTTAACTTTACCATAATGATTGGATTTATTAGGCTTTTCTGTTAGTGAGCAAAGATACAAAACATTTCAATCACCATGCGCACATTTGCCAAAAAGGTGCAAAATTTAATGTTTTTTGTCCTTTGGCGGAACGATGCGCTTGGGGGCTTCCGTCCGCATTGGCCGCTCGTGTCAACACAGCCCTCAATTTTTTTGCCCACATTTTTCGTTTGTGACGCAATTTAGTGTTACCTTTGCGAGGTGAAACGAATGCTGGCCTCCATGAAACACAAGGGGAAGACCCTCCATCCCACAGGGGACCGGCGCATGAAAATACAAAAACGATGAGCATCGATTGCAAGAAAAACCAAGAAGAGTTTGAAGAACTCTTGCGCTCCACCAAGCGCGAGGGCATCGACTATGTGATAGAGGACCTGGAGAAAGGCGGGTTCTTCGAGGCCCCCGCTTCGGCCGGACACCACCTCAATGTGGCGGGCGGCCTCTGCCAGCATAGCCTCAACACCTGCCGCGCCGGACTGATGGTGTGGGAGGGGCTGAAGACCCTCGACCCCGCATCGGCTAATGGGATCAAGCGCGAGAGCGTCATCATTGCCACACTCCTGCACGACGTGTGCAAGACCGACATCTACCACCGCACGGTGAAGAAGCGGAAGGACAAGCTTGGACAGTGGGTCGACACCGAGGGCTACAGCGTCAACTATAAGCATTTCCCCATGGGACACGGGGAGAAGTCGGTCATCATGTTGCTCCTGAGCGGTCTCGAACTGCAGGACGACGAGATGCTGGCCATACGCTGGCACATGGGCGCCTGGGGCATCAACATGAGCTCCTATGAGGACCAGCGCTGCTACGACACGGCGCGCACGCTGCACCCCCTGTGCTGCGTCGTGCAGACCGCCGATGGCATCGCCGCCTCGATCATGGAGACCTCAGCGCAAGACCTGGAGAACGTCTGACGCCCAAGGCGCTCAGCACCCCAATCACAAGCAACAAGAACCCCGGGCGACAATGGCCGCCCACACTAAACGATAGAAGAATATGAACAGAACGCAACTCATTGCAGCAGTAGCAGAGCGCGCTGAGCTCACCAAGGGCGACGCAGCCAAGTATGTCAACGCCGTGCTCGGCGTCATAGCCGACAACCTCACCGAGGGTGACCACGAGCTGGCCATCCCCGACTTCGGGCGCTTCGCCGTGAAGCAGGTGCCCGAGCGACAGGGCATCAACCCACAGACGGGCGAGAAAATCACCATCGAAGCACGGGAAAAGGTGGTGTTCAAGGCTTCGGACAACATGAGCATCTTCTCGCGCAAGCACAGCTAAAAAGCTACATCACGTCGTCGTCGTCAAACGGGTGTTGAAACGACTTCTTCAACTCTCGGTTGACGGCGGCCAAGCCCAAGGCACCCAAGATAGCCATCAGCACTGCAACGATGGCGGTGCCTTTCAAGATGTTTTTCCACATAAATATCCCTTCTTTCTTCAAGTTTGTACAATTATTAAACGTGAGAAAGGGGAAAAAGTTGCAAAGATTAATGATTTTTATGAAATGATTTACATCATCAGAAATGCGCACGAGTACGGTCCCTACGACGAGGGGGTGGTGGCTGGCTATGTGGAGCAGGGCACACTCCTGGCCCACGACAAGGCGCGCGACGCCGAGACAGGGCGCACGGCCACAGTGATCGAACTGCTCAACGAGCGCGGCTTCCATCCGCAGGTGAAGCACCGTGGCACGCTGGCCCAACAGCTCCAGGCCATCGGATCGGAGTTTATCTTCCCCAAGGCGGACATGGCCCACCACCGGTGGCTCGACGACAAGCGGTTGCTCGTGCTGGCCATCGTGGGCCTCTCGCTCTCGGTGCTGATGATGCTGCCCATTGGTGGGCTGCTCGTGTTCTATGCCGTGTCGCTCTATTTCGCGGTCATCTGGGGGCTGTTCTTCTTCGCTTTCTTTCGCACGCGGCAGGTCAACGTCAAGACCACGACAGGCGTCTTCTTCCTCACGCAGGTGGCGGTGTTCGTCATCTTCTCCGGACTCAACCAGCTCAACTTCTTCTATTTCTTCACCAACATGGCCTTCCCGGTCAACATCGTGGGATACGTGCTCGGCGTGGGCCTCACCGAGGAGTTTGTCAAGATGGTGCCCCTCCTGTACCTGGTGCGCCGCACACGCGAGCCGCTGCTGCCCCAGACGCTGGTCTATTATGGCCTGATGTCGGGCATCGCCTTTGGCGTCTTTGAGGGTGTGGAGTACCAGACCACGGTCAACGTGCAGGCCGACTACACCACTGCTTTCCTGCTCAACATCGCACGCCTCACGTCGCTGCCCTTCCTCCACGCCCTGTGGGGTGGCATCTGCGGCTACTTCGTCGGCTTCGCCAATCTCTACCCGCGCTACCGCAAGTCGCTCTATGCGCTGGCCCTTGCCGTGCCGGCCCTGCTCCACGGCCTCTACGACTCGTTTGCCAGTGTGGCCTATCTGATGTCGCTCGTCGTGGCTTTCGCCAGCGTGCTCCTCTTGATGACCTATCTCAGCAAAAGTGGCGGCTTCCGCGAGAAGTTGCGCCAGTAGAACGAACATAAATACAACAAGACTAATACGACAAGACTATGACACACGGACATGAAGTGCTCCACATGATGGAGGGTAACAGTTATGCGACAAAGCAACAAC
>CAVBFJ010000066.1:0-10898 GCA_963594895.1 bacterium
TTGAGAAAGTGATGGAGAATGTGGTCTATAACCATTTGAGCCGTTTGGGGTATAAGGTCTATGTAGGACAAATGCACAAGGCTGAGATAGATTTCGTCGCCGAGAAAAAGGATAGTATGGTTTATGTTCAAGTTACTTATCTGTTGGCTTCTGATGATACGGTAGAGCGCGAATTTGGCAATTTGAAATTGATAAAGGACAGTCATCCCAAATACGTCATTTCGATGGATAAGATGTACAGTCAAGCCAACATTGATGGTATCAAGCACCTCCAACTTAGAGATTTCTTGAAAACGACAACATTGGATTAATAAAAGAACAACTTATTTCAGATGAAATACTCCACTTTTCTGAAGCACTTTAATCCGAACGTAAAATTCCGTCCTTAAAAAGGAGCGTTGGCAAATTGTAAGACCAACGCTCCTTTTTTCATAGCAAGAAAAAACATTCAAAAAACACTTCCTCCGCAGAGCAGAAGAAGTTGTTGCCATCACGAGCGCAAACATCGCCCTTACTTCTTGACCAGCCTTTCGATCTCCGCATCGGAAAGGCTGGGCAGCATCTTGTGGAAATGGCCGGCCAGGCGCCGGTAGGATTCCTCGGGCGCGCGGCCGGGGTGGCACGCCTCTCGTCCGAAGAGATTTTCCGGGGTGGTGAGCAACGCCCATCCCCATCCGTACCTTCGCCCGTGCTTGTCATGCGGATAGACAAAGTCCTCGGTCACGATCCATCCGCCCGCCTGCAGGCGGGAGATGAAACCGTCGAACTTGCTCCGCATCTTCGGTCCCGTGAAGCCGCAGGCACTTCGCAGCTCGCGTGTGATCATGCTGCCGTTCGATGCCAGGATGTCGAGGATGGCATCCCCTATGCTTCCCTCTTCGGGATGCGGATGGATGCTCCGTCGGCAGTTGCAGAAGTCGGGCCACCACTCGCGGCTGATGAACGCGGCCTTTTGGTTGAAGAACTTGCCGTAGGCGCATCCCGTCTCACGGATGATATCGCCCTTCCACTCCCACAACGGCCACTCCCAGCCGCCGTCGGGCAGCACCGCGTACTGGCAGTCCTCGTCGAGCACACGCTCCGCTGACCATTCCCCGATGCCCATGTCGAGCAACGGAAGGAAGCCCACCTCGTCTATATACTCCATCAGTCCGGCGCAGGTATGTATCTTCTCTTTCATCTGTCTCTTTGCTTTTTGTCCTTTGTCATTCACTTTCTCCTTGCCTTGTGGACGGCACACGTCACCACACCCTAAATGGAGAAATCATCATCCCAGGTCCAGCCTCATCCCGAGGTGCATCAACCCTTCCATCATGAAGGGCTCGGAGGTGGCCGTGAAGCCCAGGCGCTCGTAGAATTTCTGCTTGGTCAGCTGTGCCTCTATCTCGATATGGTCCGCGTCCGCCATGCGCTCCATGACCGTCGTGATGGCAATCTTCATGATCAGCATGCCGTACCCCTTGCCCCGCTCGGTGGTGATGACACGCCCGATGCTCGTGCTCGCCAGTTTTGTTCCCTTGGGGCAGATGCGGCACATGGCCACCACCTTCCCACCCCTTGAAAGCCATATGTGGATGGCCGTCTGGTCGTTGTTGTCCACGTCCTGGTACACGCAGTCCTGCTCCACCACAAACACCTCCGAACGGATGCGCAACAGTTCGTAGAGCTCACTGGTGGTGAGTTGCGCGAAGGTCTTGATGTGCAGCCGGCAGTCTTGCGGTACGGCATATTGCCATGCGTTATGCTCTTTGTCTGTCATGCTTCTTCTTTTTCACAGTTTGATGATTCGCATGCAAAAATACGGCTTTGTCTTGATATATGTATCACGAATATCAACGTTTAACACCCTAAATCTCCGTTTCGCCCCTGGAATCCGTGTTCGTAGATTCTACTGTCAACCCGCATAGCGTTTGCTTTCACCCCGCTCCGCATACCGGACACGAACTAGGCGGCGGCATCACTGTCCCCTTGTGGCGACAGGGACGCTTCATGCCGCAAAAAAGTCAACAATCTATAGTCTGAAACTTGCGTTATTTCCCACGAGGAAATCTTTGGGCGCAAATACGCGAAAATAGAGCAATTTTCGTAACTCATTGACAATGTGTAACTTACAAAATACTACCTTTTATTTTGCGTCAAACGTAAATTCTTTTCATAACGATATGTGCCTAATCTACTTGCGATATGTGCCTAATCTCACTGCGATTCGGCATCAATCATGCCATGATTCGGTACTTATCGCACATAGATTAGGCACATTCTTCCAACTTTCGGCCCGCAACCTCTCGCCTGGTCACTGAAAAATGCCATTTTCGCTCTCTAGTTCAACAGGTTTCGCAAACAAACTTTTTGACCAAAAAACGTGACAATGGTCAAATGGGGCGACAGTGTGATTTTTGTCGGGAAGACAAGAACTGTCGCTTCTTCTTTTATGTCTCCATGACTTTATCCATGTTAGCTGACTTGACCTTTACCGTAACATGTTTTTGTGGACATAGCACTGGACTTCCTATTAAAATACCTAAATTAGGACAAAAAGTCAAAGATTTAGGGTAACTTTGCACTTTAAAAGTCATAAAAACGCATGAGCTTAACAAAGATAGTGGGCAAACTCTTTACGCCCCGCCAGTATGCGCTGGAAAAACACTACACGCAGCCCGAGGCGTTGCAACACGCTGTGCTGCGCCACCTGCTGGAGAGAGGGGCCAACACGGAGTATGGCCGCAACCACATGATCTCGGCCAAGAACAGCTATGAGGACTTCGCCAAGAACGTACCCGTCAACACCTACGAGGAACTGAAGCGCGACATCGACCGCATGCGCCACGGCGAGGCCGACGTGCTGTGGCCCGGGCAGGTCAAGTGGTACGCCAAGTCCTCGGGGACGACCAACGACAAGTCGAAATTCATACCCGTCTCCAACGAGGGGCTGCACGACACACACTACCAAGGGGGCAAGGACGTGGTGACGCTCTACCTGCGCAACCACCCCGACAGCCGCCTCTTCGACGGCAAGTCGCTCATCCTCGGAGGCAGCCACTCGCCCAACTACAACGTGGCCGGGTCGCTCGTGGGTGACCTCAGCGCCATCCTCATCGAGAACATCAACCCGCTGGTCAACCTCATGCGCGTGCCCCGCAAGCGCACGGCGCTGCTCTCCGACTTCGAGGTGAAGCGCGACCGCATCGCGCGGGAGTGCCTACACCAGAACGTCACCAACATCTCCGGCGTGCCCTCGTGGATGCTCAGCGTGCTCGTCAGGGTCATGGAGCTGTCGGGCAAGAAGCACCTCGAGGAGGTGTGGCCCAACCTGGAGGTGTTCTTCCACGGAGGCATCGCCTTCACCCCCTACCGCTCGCAATACGAGCAGCTCATCACCTCAAGCAAGATGCACTACATGGAGACCTACAACGCCTCGGAGGGCTTCTTCGGCATACAGGACGACCCCGACGACAGCTCCATGCTGCTCATGCTCGACTACGGCGTCTTCTACGAGTTCATCCCCCTCGAGGAGGTGGGACGGCCCGATGCCACCGTGGTGCCCCTCGAGGGCGTGGAGATAGGACGCAACTACGCCATGGCCATCACCACCAGCTGCGGCCTGTGGCGATACATGATCGGCGACACCGTGGAGTTCACCTCCAAGCGCCCCTACAAGTTCATCATCACCGGGCGCACCAAGTACTTCATCAACGCCTTCGGCGAGGAGCTCATCATGGACAACGCCGAGAAGGGGCTGGCCCACGCCTGCGAAAAGACCGGCGCACAGGTGCTCGAATACACCGCCGCCCCCGTCTACATGGACCAGAACGCCAAGTGCCGGCACCAGTGGCTCATCGAGTTCAGCAAGGAGCCCGACAGCCTCGAGCGCTTCGCCGACGCCCTCGACGAGAAGCTGCAGGAAATCAACTCCGACTACGAAGCCAAGCGCTCACACAACGTCACGCTGCAGCACCTCGAGGTGGTGAAGGCACGGCCGGGGCTCTTCAACGACTGGCTGAGGCAGAAAGGACGCCTAGGCGGACAGCACAAGGTGCCCCGACTGAGCAACTCGCGCAAGAACATGGACGAGCTGCTGGAGATCAACAAGCTGTGAGCACACACCACACGCTCCCGCAACGACAAGCGGCGGCACAAGGCAACAACAACATGCACCACATGACTGACAACAGAAGACAAGTACGCAAGGCGACCAGCCCGCGCCCCCCTCGTCCGTGGGCACTCGTGGGCCTTTTGCTCGGTTTCCTCGCACTCGCCTCGTGCGCCAAGATGGGAAGCCCCGACGGCGGATGGTACGACGAGACACCCCCACGCGTGGTGAGCTGCTCGCCCGCCGACAAGGGCGTCAACGTGGACAGGCGACACATCTACATCAACTTCGACGAGTTCATCAAGATCGACAACCCCACGCAGAACGTCGTCATCTCACCGCCGCAGATCAACCAGGCCGAGATCAAGGGGCAGGGCAAGCGCATCAGCGTGGAGCTGCTCGACTCGCTGAAGCCCAACACCACCTACACCATCGACTTCTCCAACGCCATCAGCGACAACAACGAGGGCAACCCCATGGGCAGCTACACCTACAGCTTCTCCACGGGCGACCACATCGACACGCTGGAGGTGTCGGGATATGTGGTCGACGCCAGCAACCTCGAGCCCGTGAGCGGCATCCTCGTGGGCCTCTACGACAGCCTCTCGGCCGACTGCTTCAAGCGCCAGCCCATGCTGCGCGTATCGAAGACCGACTCATGGGGACACTTCACCATCAAGGGCGTGGCACCCGGCTCCTACCGCATCTACGCCCTACAGGACGCCGACGGCGACTTCGTTTTCAACCAGAAGAGTGAGATGATCGCCTTCCAGGCGGCGCTCGTCACCCCCACCTGCAAGCAAGACACCCGGCAGGACACCACATGGGTCGACTCGCTCCACATAGCCGGCATCAAGCGCGTGCCCTACACACACTTCCTGCCCGACAACATCTGCCTGCGCGCCTTCAACGAGGTGGTGACCGACCGCTACTACCTGAAGGCCGAGCGCCGCGAGGCCGACCACTTCACGCTCTTCTACACCTATGGCGACAGTGTGTTGCCCGACATCCACGGCCTCAACTTCAACGCCGACGGGGCCTTCATCATCGAGCCATCGGAGCACAAGGACACCATCACCTACTGGCTGCGCGACACAGCGCTCGTCAACCAGGACACGCTGACCATGGAGCTGCGGCACCACATCACCGACACGCTCGGCATCTTGCAGCTGCGCGCCGACACCGTCAAGCTCATCTCCAAGGACCCTTACGCCAAGCGCATGAAGGCCGCCCAGAAGAAGCTGGAGCAATGGCAGAAGGCGCAAGACAAACTGAAAAAGCGCGGCGAGCCCTACGACACCATCATGAAGCCCGAACCGCTGCGCATCGCCCTGTCGCCCCTGGGCGAGATGGCCCCCAACGAGAATATCACCATCGGGGCCAAGAAGCCCATCACAGACCCTGACACCACACTCATACACCTCTACTCGCACCAGCCACCCGACTCACTGTGGTACGCCGAGCCCTACCGCCTGGAGCGCAAGGACCCGCAGACCCTCACGCTCAAGGCGGCCTGGAAACCCGACACCGAGTACAGCCTCGAGCTCGACTCCACGGCCTTCCGCTCCATCTACGGACAGGTGTCGGACCCCATGAAGCAAGGCATCAGGGTCAAGTCGCTCGACCAGTACGCCACCCTGCTCATGACCCTGCAGGGCATGCAGGGCAAGCACGTCATCGCACAACTGCTCGACGCCTCCGACCAAGTGGTCAAGGAGGCGCTGACAGACAACGGCCAGGCGGAGTTCTACTACCTCAACGCGGGGAAATACTACATGCGCCTCATCGTTGACGACAACGGCAACGGCAAGTGGGACACGGGCGACTTCGACAGCGCGCGCCAACCCGAACAGGTCTACTACTACCCCGAGGAGATCGAGTGCCGCGCCAAGTGGGACCTCACGCTGACATGGAACCCCACCGAGAAACCACTCTACCAGCAGAAACCCGGCAAGATCACCAAGCAGAAGGGCGAGAAGGCCAAGACCATCAAGCACCGCAACGAGGAACGGGCCAAGCGGCTGGGCATCGACTACATACCACGATGAGGGAAGGCCGCATACCACCACGGCGGCCCGCAAAAGACATCAACCCTAACACTTCACACAAAGGAATATCATGAAACAGGTCAGAGCATTCATCACGGCGCTCCTCCTCTCGCTGGCCATCATGCCGGCACAGGCACAATGCGCCTACCGCAACACGGCATTCAAGTCGGGCGAGTTTCTCTCCTACAACCTCTACTACAACTGGAAATTCGTGTGGGTGAAGGCTGGCACCGCCTCCTTCTCGACCGTGCAGAGCAACTACAACGGCCAACCGGCCTGGCGAGGAAGCCTCATCACGCGCGGCAACCAAAAGGTCGACAAGATGTTTGTCCTGCGCGACACGCTTCTATGCTACAACAGCCTCGACCTGGAGCCCCTCTACTACCGCAAGGGCGCACGCGAGGGATCGAGATACACCGTCGACGAGGTGTTCTACACCTACCCCGGCGGCAAGTGCCACGTCAAGCAGCACAGGCAGCACAACAGCGGCACCCACTCGTGGGAGCAGCACACCTATGGCGACTGCGTGTTCGACATGATGAGCATCTTCCTCAGGGCACGCTCCTTCAACCCCACGGGATGGAAAAAGGGGCACGACGTGAACTTCCCCATCGCCGACGGCAACGGACGATACCCCGCCAAGCTGCGCTTTGAGGGCAAGGTCAACATCAAGGCCGACAACGGCACCACCTACCGCTGCCTCAAGCTCGCCTACATGGAGAACGAGAAAGGGGAGGGGTTCAAGAAAATCGTGGACTTCTTCGTCACCGACGACCAAAACCACATTCCCGTGCGCCTCGACATGCACCTGCGCTTCGGCTCCGCCAAGGCTTTCCTCACCGGCATGAAAGGCATCAAGAGCGCCATCACGTCAAAGTTGAAATAAGCCCACAAGGTCGGGCTGGGCAGGAATTTTGTTGTTTATAAAGAATAAAAACAAGATTACGGGCATTTTTATTCTCCATAAAGAATAAAAATTGTAATTTTGGGGAGAATTTCACTTATAAACGACAAAACCATGAGAGCCATCAACCGACAATCATACATCGACAAGATTGAAAAGCACATAGGAAAAGGATTGATCATCGTCCTTGTGGGACAACGTCGTGTGGGAAAAAGCTACATGATGAAGATGCTGCGCGACCGCAAGTCAACGGACAACCATAACAACGTCATCTACATCGACAAGGAAAAAAGAGAATTTGACAAGATCCAAAACTACCAAGACCTCAACGACTTTATCGCCCAGCACTTCGACGACACAAAGCACAACTATATCCTCATCGACGAGATACAAGACATCAAGGAGTTTGAACGCTCCGTGAGGAGCTACCGGACCGAACCCAACACAGACATCATCATCACGGGCAGCAATGCTAGGATGTTGAGCAATGACCTGAGCACGCTCATCGGGGGCAGATACAAGGAGATCCACATCCAGTCATTGAGTTACAATGAATTCCTGACATTTCATCAGCTTGCGGACAACGACGAGGCACTCACACAATACATACAATATGGCGGACTGCCCGGCTTGTCAAAAATAGGGCTGGAGGAGGATGACGCGAGAGAATACCAAATGGACATCTACCATACCGTGCTCCTCAAGGACGTCGTCATGCGCAATCACATCAGGAACGTGCCCTTTCTTGAAAATCTGGTGAGGTTTCTCGCTGACAACACTGGCAAGCTCATTTCTGCCAACAGCATTGCCAAGTACATGAAGACGCAGGGCGAATCCATCACATCCGCAGTGATCATCAACTACATATCCTTCCTGTGCGAAGCTTTCATCCTGCACAAGGTGAACCGCTATGACATCCACGGAAAGAAAATCTTTGAGACCAACGACAAATTCTATTTTGAAGACAACGGCATCCGAAACGCCATTGCCGGAGGAACACGAGAAGGAGACATAGAGAAAGTGATAGAAAACATCATTTACCAGCAGCTTATAAGGTTGGGCTACCAAGTCTATGTGGGACAGCTGCAAGTGGGAGAAATAGACTTCGTGTGCTCCAAACCTGGCGGACAACGCATTTACGTGCAAGCCTCATACATCATTGCAGACGAAACCACCCGAGAGCGGGAGTTTGGCAACCTACGGGCCATCAAGGACAACTACCCCAAATACGTCATCTCCATGACTCCCCTGCTGACCCGGAATGACGACAACGGCATCACGCATCTGCACCTGCGCAAGTTCCTGCGTGAGGGGTTGCCTGCATAAAGATTATTGCGGTAGGGCTCCGTCTCCCGCCTTTGACAAGGCCGAAATAGAGTCCTTTCATATTTCGTCTCTTCAAGACGCTATCATATCGAAAGGAAACGAATCGCCATCAACATTATCAATGCGTCAAAGCAGGTCTTTAATTCGAACATCGAATTCGGTTGCTTCACCATTAATATTAAACAACTTTTTCAGAAGAAAACGTCTTTCCCTGGTTATGGTGGCATTTGACTTATTCATAATCAAGGAAATTTCGGATGGTTTGAAACAGTAACGAAGCAAGATGCACAAACGAATATCGTCTACCGTCAATTGGTATGTGCCATCCTCGAGACTTTTAAATATTGGGACAATTTCTTCCAAAGCACCCTGTAGCCGATTCCAATCATTATCTGTCAGTGAGGACTTTACTGGATTTCCTAAGTAACTTTTAAAAAGTTTGTAAGCGTCAGTATCTTTCAATAACAGGTCTACTCCTTTTGTGTTTTCTCGTTTAAGCCTCAACCACTTTTTTTGTTCATCCAATGATAACAAATCGTGATGAGTTAAGCCCTCTTCCTCCTTGTCATTGTTCTGCTTGTCTTGCATTTTAAAATTTATCTTCCTAATCCTTATCAGTAGATATAAGGAGAGCAATAGGGACACGAGCAACTCGCTCGACAACACGATTTTCCTATCGCATAAAAATACAGACAACAGGGAGATAATGACCCAAAACAAATAAAAAACATATATATTATTCATGATCTTCGCTAATAAATTGCAAACTCCGGAAAACATTTCTTTTGATTTCCTCAGAAATTGCCGTGGGAATTTTTTCCTTGAAATTTAATATGTCACACCCTACCTGTTTAGCCTTTTGCTGTAGGCCCATTCTCTGATAGAGGCGGAAAAGGCCATAAAGAGGCATGATACGAGAAGGGACCATCAGGTGGGCTTCCGCATAGTATTTTTCAGCGCTGCGCACGTCTCCTGCTTCCGCATGGATGTTAGCCGCAAGCAGGCTGACCTCATAATCCTTAAACGAACGATAACATTCGTTTATTACATCTTTTGCAGACTTTTGGCAGCCTGCCTCACACAAGACCGCCGCATAGTTGTAGAGAAAACGAGGGTCATTGCCCTTCCGCCCCATTAGCTTCTGATAGCCTGGCAAAGTCGTTTTATACAGGCCACACTGGGCTTTGTCTGCAAGGGCAGCCCAACTTCTCTCCGCTTGATAAACGGCGTGTACAGGAATCAGCAAGACAAGAGCAACACCTGTCATGACGAGGTATCCCGCCCTTGGGAGACGCATCTTTCCTTTCGACACATTCAGAAGAACAACGCAAAGGATCATCCACGCAAAGGGATAACGTAGAGGATAGGAAAAGAGACATAGCAGGAACAGTGCCATCATTGCCGCAAACATTTCCCGATGGCGTGTGTCACGGCTCAATCTCCAAAGTAACATCCCTGTTAGAGCCAATGATGCAAGAAAGGCAAAGACACCATAATTGACACCCACCAGCAAGTATTCGCTCATGGGATGATGCACATTGTCGGCAAGCGTCGCATAAGCACTATGGCCCTGTTGCCGAAAATAATCAGCTTGCACCTGCATGTAATGGCTTTCAAAGCCCTTATGGCCCCATCCCACCAAAGGTTTCGAGGCCATCATTTCTATCGAACGCTCATAGATAAACCACCGTCCCTTGGAAGAATTTTGCTTGAATCCCATCACCATAACCAGCAAGGCGACACACAGGGCAGACAACAACCATCGTCTTTTGACTTTCAGATAAATCATGCCCATCGCCAAAAGGCAGAGCACGCCCACCCGTGAGCCGCTGCAAACCACTCCCAGCACGCACAATGCCTTGGCCACTATCATCATCCACTTGACCATGGGACGATGATTCCTCATCTCGCTTATCCCCCAAGGAAGGATAGGACAAGACAAGATACGATAGGGCAAAAGGTATTCACAGAAATCATCAAACGTCAGATGGGTGGCATATCGTCCCTCCTTCCATGAAGTGTAAGCTGAGTCTATATTGTCGATTAAGTATTGTGGCGTCAGTAGCAACGTGTCACTTACCCAATCAAATTGTTGGAGCATGTTAAACTGATGGTACAAGTCTGCCATCTT
Organism: bacterium; assembly: GCA_963594895.1. GTDB lineage: Bacteria > Bacteroidota > Bacteroidia > Bacteroidales > Bacteroidaceae > Prevotella. The sequence goes on from CAVBFJ010000066.1 coordinate 10,500, forward strand.
CGGCTTGCACTGGGGATATTTATAATCCTTATTGATTTGTGACAGTTGGGTATAATAGGAAGAAAGGGTATCATTAACCTTCGTGAGATGATAAGGTGCATTTTCCAACAGAAAAGACGCGGCACGCTTTTTATCATATGTAGCCGAATGATAATAATTATTAACATCATTACAAACCTTAAGCCACGGTGAAAGCTTGGATTGTGCCATGCCCGACAAGGAGAAAAATAGCATGGCGATGATAAACAATGATAAATGCTCCTCTTTCATATTTACTAGGTTTTGCGGCAAATTTAATAAATTGCACATAAAATCACAAGCAATCATAGGCTGAAAATTTTTCGCGAAAAATTTTCAGCATCAAAACTCGCTCATAAAACACAAAATAAAGTCATATTT
>CAVBFJ010000067.1:0-10819 GCA_963594895.1 bacterium
TGACTGTGGTATTGGGAGTAGTATTTCATGTCGTTTCTTGTTCGTTTTAACACCCCAAGGTAATCATTTCCGGCAAAATACGCAAATATAACGCATGTTAATTTAATGTGATTCAGTTAATTACATTTAATGAGCAGACCCTAATTATTTGACGCCTCTTTGGTTGAGAGCAGCCGCGTAACGGTGAGCATTTTTCATGTGTTCTTGGTAGGTAGTGGCAAAGTTGTGCGTTCCACTGAAGTCCTCCTTGGCACACATGTAAAGATAGTTGTGGTGGGTCATATTGAGTACAGCGTCGATTCCTGACACGCTGGCGATGCGGATGGGGCCTGGAGGGAGACCGGGGGTGACGTATGTGTTGTATGGACTATGCACATGCAGCATGTCATTGTAGATGCGCTTGAGGGCAAATTGTTTGAGGGCAAACTTAATGGTTGGATCAGCTTGAAGAGGCATACCTTGGGGGTACTCCGCATTGCGAAGAGTCAAACGGTTATAGTACATGCCTGCAATCATGGGCTTTTCGTTGTCGTTGGTCGTCTCCTCATCCACGATGCTGGCGAGAGTCGCTACTTCGATGGGCGTAAGCTTCAAGTCTTGTGCCTTCGTGGTGCGCTTGTTATCCCAAAATCGTTGGTTCTCCTTCTGCATGCGCTTAAGCAGTCCGCTTAGTGAAACGTTCCAATATATGTCGTAGGAGTTTGGTACAAACAGGGCTGCAATCGTCGTGGTGTCATAGCCATACGCACGGCACGTGTCCTCATTTGTCAATGCGCATGCTATGGTGGTGCTGTCGAGCATAAGCTTGTTGCCCAATACACCAGCCAGGTCTTGCATAGTGCGGACTGATGGAACAACCAGGTTGACGGGCGCCTGCATGCCATTCTTGATGTGGCGGAAAGTTATGAAGGCACCCATGGTAGGTGTGATGGCGTATCGACCAGTCCGCACGTGGTCAACGAGGTGGCTATGACGAGAAAGAATTTTGAAGGCGTGCATGCCGTGCTGGTTGGCCACAGGCTGCAATTTGACAAGAATTGAGTCGTAAGTGTCGTCGTTGTCTACGTAGACATAACAGGTCTCGCTCTTGCCTGTGATGGATGTAAAAAAATAATAGTATCCAATGCCGAGTAGCACCAATAGACAGAGGGCGGCAGGGAGAAGATACTTTTTCTTGCAATTGGTTTTCATTTGTTTTTTGTCCTTGTAAAACATTGTGCAAAGTTACATGAAATGTACGATTATGCAAAACTTTTTTCTTGTATGTTTTATAAATTTAAACGGAATTATTTATCTTTGCAATATGAAGTTGAATTTCAACATTAAATACCGGACACCATTTGGGCAATCTATGCATGTGTGGATTAGCTACATTGACAAGGATGGGCACACGAGAGAAAATAATTTACTCATGCGCACCGACGATGGCGTCGCGTGGATGGCGGAGACAACTGGCATAGTGCTCGCCCATGCCCCCATCCGCTATATAGCCTATGTCTATCAAGTGGAGGATGATGATGGTAAGGTGATGCGCAAGGAGTGGAACGCCGTGCCTCGCTTGTTCTCCCTAGACGTGTCGCGGAAATACATTTTCCATGACATATGGAGAGATCTCTCGCTGCAGCATTACATCTATCCCGCAAGTCATTTGCGTGAGGTTCAGTCGGTCAGTTCCATGCCTTGCTTCAACCGAAGCGTCATCTTCCGTGTTTCTGCGCCGCAGGTGGCAGATGGCTTCTCACTTGCGGTTCTCGGCAGTGAGCCTTCGTTGGGTGTGTGGAATGAAATGCGCTACCTTCCGATGCGCTATATTGGTGATGGTGACTGGATGTTGACTATTAACGCCTATGCAATGATGTTCCCCTTTGAGTTTAAGTATGTGGTGGTCGATGACACGACGCACGACATAGTGGAATGGGAGAGGGGCGACAACCGAAAGGCCGATGTGGTCCGGCTTGAGGATGGCGAGCAGCTCGTGGTCTACGGGGGTAATATTCGCGTAAAATGCGAGTTGACCTATCAGGATGAAATGCTGGGAGAAAAAAGTGTCTTGAAACATGAAATACGAGAGCTATATATTTGATCTCGATGGAACATTACTGAACACCCTTGGCGACTTAGCAGCCAGTTGTAACTATGCGCTACAGTCGTACGACATGCAAGAGCGAACCATCGATGAGGTAAGAAAATTTGTGGGAAACGGAGTGAAGAAATTAATGGAGCGCGCTATCCCACAGGGACTTCACAATCCCAAATTCGAAGATTGCTATGCTACATTTCGGCAACATTACCTGGAGCATAGCTTGGACACTACGCAACCTTATCCCGGCATTCCTGAAATGTTGGGAAGGCTTAAACACAATGGAGCTAAATTGGCAGTGGTGAGCAATAAATTTTATGCTGCGACACAAGAGTTAGTACGCCATTTCTTTGGCGAATGGGTCGAGGTGGCAATTGGCGAACGTCCTGACATCAGAAAGAAGCCTGCACCAGACACAGTCCTTGAAGCCTTGCGCCAATTGGACATGCCGCGCGAAACTGCAGTGTATATTGGTGACAGTGATGTGGATATTGATACGGCCCGAAATTGCGGGATACCTTGCATCAGCGTGATGTGGGGCTTTAGAAGCAAGAAATTCCTGTCGCAGCACGGAGCCATTCGTCTGATTGCATCCCCCTCTGAGATTGATTAAATTCTTTTGCATGATTAATCCCTCTGCGTGTCGCTAGAGTTTTCCGCGCGGAGCAAGAAACATAAAAGCCTTCCTCAACCTCATGATTGTGGAAGGCTCTCTATGTGATGGCATGTTGTACGCTGACAAGCCAGTTAGTGCGAATGCCCAGGCCTAGGTTTCATAAAGGTCGACTTTTGATTATGTCAACGTCATTGCTTTGCCTTGTTTTTGCAAAAGATTACTCGCCTTTGATGGCCGCTACACCTGGGAGCACTTTGCCCTCGATGGCTTCGAGCATAGCGCCACCACCGGTTGAAACATAGCTCACCTTGTCGGCAAGACCAAACTTGTTGATGGCTGCAACCGAATCACCACCGCCAATGAGTGAGTAAGCGCCATTCTCCTGCGTAGCCTTTGCTACAGTCTTGGCAATCTCGCCTGTCCCATGGGCGAAGTTCTCAAACTCGAACACCCCGACGGGGCCATTCCACAGAATGGTCTTAGAGTTCATGATAATCTCCTTCCAAGAAGCGATGCTCTCCTCTGAGGCGTCCATGCCTTCCCATCCCTCGGGAATGTTGTAGATGGGGAACACCGAACGAGGGGTATCATTGGAGAACTCGCGGCCGCAAACCGTGGCAACGGAAAGGCTGAGGTTCACCCCCTTCTTCTTTGCCTCCTCGATAACATTGATTGCCTCTGGCATCAGTTCATCCTCGTGAAGAGAGTTGCCGATGTTGCCACCTTGAGCCTTGATGAACGTGTAGCCCATGCCACCACCAATGATAAGGTTATCCACCTTGTCGAGCAGGTTCTTGATGACTGCCAGCTTCGAACTCACCTTTGAACCACCGATAATAGCAGTGAAGGGGTGCTGGGCATTCTTCATGACATTGTCGATGGCCTTGACCTCTTTCTCCATTAGGTAGCCCAACATCTTGGAGTCTGCGTCAAAATAGTCTGCGATGACAGCGGTGGATGCATGTCTGCGATGAGCGGTGCCAAAAGCATCATTGACATAGACGTCAGCGTAGCTTGCCAATTTTTGGGCAAACTTCTTCTGGCTTTCCTTCATGTTTTTCTTGGCTTCTTCAAACTCGGGGGTTCCCTTTTCGACACCAACGGGCTTGCCTTCTTCCTCAGGATAGAAGCGCAGGTTCTCAAGCAACAGAGCCTCGCCAGCTTTCAGGGCAGCTGCTTCTTGGTCAGCGTTGCCGCAGTCGGCGGCGAACTTTACTTCAACCCCCAGCTTCTCAGAAACTTTGGCCACGATCTGCTTCAAGCTGAGTTTGGGGTTGACCTTACCCTTGGGCTTGCCCATGTGGCTCATCATGATAACGGCGCCGCCATCGGCCAAAATCTTCTTCAATGTGGGCAGGGCTCCGCGTATGCGGGTGTCGTCTGTCACATTGCCATTCTCATCCAATGGTACATTGAAATCTACACGAACAATGGCCTTCTTGCCTGAAAAATTGAATTCGTCAATTGTCATTTTGTCTTATGTGTTAAATGAATAAATGTTTCTTATCGCTCCGCAAAGATAATAAAAAGATGAGAGACAGGGAAAGTAGACACGAGTTTTTTCACTTTTTTATCATATGATGGTCAGTTTGCAATACGCACTTTGCACATGTCCTTCATTGGGACGCGAAATGGACAATAGTTCTTGCCCAATTATTTGGTCCAAACTACCATGAAAGATTGTTCTCATGAACTTTCATTTATCTTGGGTTGTCACCTATTATAGTAAAGGTGATGGAAATTGCGTTGGGCTTTCTAGACTTGCTGTAGCTATCTTGCGTCTTCATAATCAGTCGTGTCCTCAACGCCTGCTTCGCGAAGTGCTTCTTTTCGTTCCCGGCAAGTGCCACATTTGCCGCAATGCTTTTGGTCACCCTTGTAACAGCTCCATGTCTCATTGTAATCGAGCCCCATAGCTTTACCGTGTGCTGCGATTTCACTCTTGGAGATGTTGGTGTAGGGAGCAAGGATAGAGACATTCTCATAAGTCCCAGCTTGGGCGGCTTTAGACATGGCATAGACAAACTCTGGACGGCAGTCGGGGTAGATAGTGTGGTCGCCACTATGGTTGGCCATCATGACATGCTTCAAATGGTTGCTCTCGGCAATGCCTACGGCGATGCTCAGCATGATGCCATTGCGGAAGGGGACGACTGTTGATTTCATGTTGTCCTCGTTATAGTTGCCCTCAGGGATGGCGGCGCCCCCCTCAAGAAGACTTGACTTAAAATATTGGGGCATAAACCCGAGGTCTATCGTGATGTGTGGAATGCCTAAGCGCTTGCAGTGCAGCTCAGCAAATGGAATTTCTCGCTGGTTGTGGTTGCTGCCATAATTGAAGCTGATACCCAACGCAATCCGGTCTTTAAACTCATAAAGCATGGTGATGGAATCCATGCCTCCACTAACAATAATTGCAGAGTCTTTCATGATAATATTTCTAAATTAATTTCGCTTATCCAAACAAGCAACGTAAAGCCTCCTCAACTTTCCTGACCGGATGGAGTTGTATGTGATACTTGTTCCAGTCTATTCCTTTCAGGTTGTAGGAAGGAATAATCATGTGTGCAAAGCCTAACTTTTCGGCTTCTGCTATCCTTTGTTCCACACGGCTGATGGGGCGAACCTCTCCGCTGAGACCCACCTCGCCCGCCATACACCATCCAGCCTCAATGGGCGTGTCAACATTGCTGGACAGAACTGCGGAAATGACGCTGAGATCCATGGCCATGTCGGTCACACGCAGTCCTCCTGCAATGTTGAGAAACACATCTTTTTGGATAAGCTTGAAGCCTACCCGTTTCTCCAAGACTGCCAGTAACATGTTGAGGCGTCGTTGGTCAAAGCCCGTGGCGGAACGTTGAGGCGTGCCATAAGCGGCTGTTGACACCAGCGCTTGCGTCTCCACCATAAAGGGACGTGCACCCTCGATGGATGAAGAAATGGCAACGCCCGAGAGTCCTTCGTGATTTTCGGTGAGCAATAACTCGGAGGGATTGGATACCTGCCTGAGCCCTTCCTGCCTCATCTCGTATATGCCTAATTCGGACGTACTGCCAAATCGGTTCTTGATGCTTCGTAAGATGCGGTACATGTAATGCTGGTCGCCCTCAAACTGGATCACAGTGTCGACGATATGCTCAAGAATTTTGGGGCCGGCTAAGGTTCCTTCCTTATTGATGTGGCCAATGAGGATGACGGGGACACCGCTAGTCTTGGCAAAACGCAACAATGCGGCGGCGCACTCTCGCACTTGGGTGATGCTGCCTGGCGATGAGTCCACCGTGTCCGTGGCGATGGTTTGAATGGAGTCGATGATAAGGATGTCGGGGCTGAGCTCTTGCAGTTGGGTGAAAATATTCTCAAGCGAAGTCTCACATAGGATGAAAACCTCGCCTCTTGAATTGTCACTTATGGGATAGGTCGGCTGTAATCGGTCTGCCCGCATCTTGATTTGGTGTGAGCTTTCCTCGCCGCTCACATAGAGGATGGTACGTTCGGGCATGCCCAATATCGTTTGTAAGGTCAACGTGGACTTTCCTATACCTGGCTCGCCTCCCAGCAAGATGATGCTTCCAGGGACAACACCTCCTCCCAGGACGCGGTTAAGTTCTTGGTCATGAGTGTCAATGCGTGGCTCATTTTCATGGGAAATGTCGCGCAAGCGAACGGGACGATTGTTCCGGGTGTCGTCAAGTGTTCCTTTTCCTCCTTTCCTGGTTGACATTGCAGTATGCTTGGCGGTTGCGGTTCCGTAGTCTGTTGCAACCTTTATCTCTTTGAATGTTGTCCACATTCCACATGAGGGACATTTTCCAAGCCATTTGGCAGATTCGTATCCACACTCTGAACAGACATACATTGTCTTGTCTTTTGCCATATGCGCTGATTATTTTAGGCAAAAATACGATATTTTTTCAGTATTACAAAATTTTTATTAGTAACTTTGCAAATATGAATAACTGGAAAATCAGTTTGCTGTTTACTGTAGTTGCGTTCTTTGTGGCATGTAACCCAAGTAACGAAAACAGGCAAAGACAAAGTCGCGAAGAACGTGTTGCTGCCTTGAGAGCAGATTCCATTGCGCTCAAGATAGCAACAGTTCCGACAATGGACTGCCTGCCCTTGTTCATAGCAGTGGATGACAGCAGCTTCAATAAGGCAGGTGTTGATGTTCGGCTGCGCCAATGCAATTCACAGATGGATTGTGACACGCTGATGATGGGTGAGCATGTGGAAGGCATCGTTTCAGACCTGGTTCGCACAGAGAGAATGCAACGTTTAGGGGCTATTATAAAATATGTAACGGCAACTAACGCCAACTGGCAATTGATTAGCAATAGGACGGCTCGTGTGAAAAGTGCCAGCCAACTCTCAGAAAAGATGATTGCCATCACACGCTACTCGGCTACCAGCTATTTGGCTGACCTTGCAGTCAAGGAAGCCAAGCCTAAAGGAGACGTCTTCAGAATTCAAATTAATGATGTGAACATCAGGCTGCGCATGCTACTCAACAACGAAATGGACGCAATGCTGTTGCCTGAGCCACAAGCCACAACGGCTCGACTATGGAAAAATCCAGTGCTGATGGATGCGGCCAGTAAGGATATCCGCCTTGGAGTAATCGCCTTTAACGCCAAGGCCATGGAAAACGAAAAGAGGAGTGAACAATTGAAATTGTTTGTGAAAGTGTACAATCAAACGTGTGACTCAATCAACAAGAATGGCATTAAACACTATGCGGCAGTTATCGCCAAATACATGAAGTGTGACGAAAAGACAATCCAAGCTATTCCTCATATGGTTTACCCCCACGCCCACGCGCCACGTCAGAAGGACATTGCGCGTGTAAAATGAAAATTTGAGCCTATGCGGACAGCAAACGACCAACAAAGTACTAAAGGGAGTGTGATGCTCAGCAAAATTCACATGATACAAGAGAAGCTTGTGCAAAACCAAGATTTTGCGCAAGCTGTTCACAAGTTGCACGCCTTGGCAGACGATATGCCCTCTGCCCAGTTAAAGGGGCTACTGGATGAGTTGGAAAACGACTATCGGCTCATGTGCGACTTCATGTTGAAAGGCTATAAGGACAGCCAGCGTCCGGCCCTTTACAAACGCCTCGTTCGGCGCTTGTCCACGCTATTGCGTAATATGGAGACTGACGTCAAACGGTGTAAGGATTCCTATTTTTCCTCCATTGCAGGTGGGGCGGGTTCGATAGAACTAGATAGCGTTAGTATCGAAGAACACCTGGTCAAGCATGTGCAAGATGTGGCCATGTTGTCATTGGATGGCGAAAACGACAGATCTCCACACTCCAATGCGCTATACGAAGCACATTTCTCGTATATGCGTAACCTATTCAATGCCATTGTCACATCTTCCCAATGGACTGCAGAACAGGCGCAAACACTAGCAAGACTATTGACATCACCGACGATAGATGTTATTGATGCCCAAATTGTGGTGTCTGCCATCACTTTGGCTACGCTCAACACTCCTGACCCCCAAAAAGTTATAGCCTTGATGCAAACATATGTCACGGCCGAAGATGAACTAGTGAGGCAACGTGCGCTGGTGGGATGGGTGTTTGCCATAGGACCAGCCGACTACAGGCTCTTTCCCGAAGTGGATGAACGCATTAGCGCAATGCTGGATGACGTTGCCATTAGAAAAGAAATCTTGCAACTCGAAAAGCAAGTGGTTTTATGTCAAAACGCCACACAAGATCAAGAAACCTTGCAGAAGGATATTTTGCCCACAATCATGCAGAACCAAGATTTTGAGTTGACGAGATTCGGAATAAAGGAAAAAGAACAGGAACCAACGGATGATATCTTGCATCCGGATGCTGATGACCGAAAGATGGAACAGCTTGAAGACGGCTTCCAGAAAATCTCGGATATGCAAAAACGGGGAGCTGACATCTATTTTGGAGGCTTCTCCCAAATGAAGCGTTTCTCCTTCTTCTATACGCTGAGCAACTGGTTTACACCTTTTTATATGGAACACCCACAGTTGAGGCATCTGTCCCCGCAACTAAAAAAATCAGGTTTTATGCGCGGTTTAATGGGAAAAGGACCTTTTTGCGACTCTGACAAATACAGTTTTGCCCTGGCCATGTCGTCTATGTTTGCCAACTTGCCCGAAAACATTCAACAAATGATGGAAAGAGGAGAACTGCAAGGTGGAATGTCAGAAGGAGATGGTCTCACGCCTACCAGGGCCTTTGTTCGGAGAACCTATTTGCAAGATTTATATCGTTTCTTCAAGCTATGCGACGACCGCAACAAGTATTCCAATCCCTTCGACGACCGCACCAACAAGATGCTCTTGAGCATTCCTGCAGTCAAGAAAATGGGGGAAGAAGTGCGCAGTCTGGAAGTGTTTCTGCTAAAGCAAAAGAAATACAAGGCTTTGGCTACTATTCTCACGACTCATTTCGATTCAAACTGTTTGGACGATCTACGCATGCAAGCAGCTGTTTCCTGCCACTTCAAAGATTATGTGAAAGCGGAACAGGCTTATCTTCACATGGCAAAACAAGTGCCAAATGATGAGCATGCGTTGCGGGGATTGGCTCTGTCCTGTTTTCACCAAGGGAAGTACGCAGAAGCAGGGCGGTATTATGAGGCGCTGCTGGAACTTCAGCCTGATAACAGAAGCTATGCGCTCTATCTTGCCATCTCGCAAATTAACAATAGAGAGGTAGAAAAGGCATTAAAAATATTGTTTAAGCTTAACTACGATTCTCCTAAGGACCTCAACGTGAAACGCGCCATGGCTTGGGCTGAGTTATGGATGAAAAATATTACGCAAGCATATAAGTTATACAATGACATCCTAAGTGATGAACATCATGTGATGGCTGATGCGCTGAATGCGGGATGTTGTAATTTTTTCAAGGGAGAAGTGGAGGCGTCCGTACAACTTATTGCGGATGGCCTTAAGGAGAAACTGCAACAAAAAGGGCAAGATTATAGTGTGGCAGAGCAAATCATATTTGACAAAGCATTGTTTGACAGGTATGAAATTCCCAAATCGGACAGAATTATTCTGGCCGATTTGGTTAACCAATATATAATTTCAAAAGATGACTCTGCTAAGGTGTGCTGAATGTAACGTCGATTGTAGATACTTTCAAGCAATAACTTGTGGGATTAGAAAGAATGCTCATCTATAGTCCACTCGTCGTCTGAGTTGAGTTCCACACCGAAATCCCCTTTACTGTCAGCGTTGCGGTTAAACAGACATCCCTTGTAGAGTGTGATCACGTTGCGTTGAATGGGTATGTTGGAAATATTTTCCTCCACTAGGACATTGCTGCTTTTGTCGTGTGTGGTTACTTGCAGGGTTAAGCCTTTGTTGTCTGCCTTCGGGAATGTATAAACATCGAAACTCATTTGTTTGCCGACCATGTCGGATGTGATGTCAAAGTTGACGGACTGCTTGGAATTGACACATCCCACACCATTTAAGGCGTCTAATGTGGAGCTACCTCCAGTGTAATAGAAACGTACCAATTTCACATTACTTGTCACCGTGTCCGTAGTCTGCAGGCGCACCATGGCCACAACGCGTTTCATCTTGATTTGGTAGGTGCTGTCACTATTGACAACGATGCTATCGCCGTACCAAAATGTATCTGTCACTTTATCCTTGTTGGCGAAACTCACCTTGTTCGGGTCGGTCATTGTGGGATTGTTTTCACTACTGTGTGCTAGTACGACCAACTGGTATTTTCCTGGTGTCAGCGCCATGTTAAACGTTCCGAACCCGCTATCAGAAGACATTTGATTGATTTGTTCCAACCGTTTGCCATTTTGATATACGGCAAAATTGAGGCGCGAGCAGGCCTCGGCAATGTTTGTTCCACGAGTAGCGCTTGCAACATCAAACGGAATTTGCTCAAACTGAGTGATGCGGAAACGAAGCTTGGCCCTATCGCTTTTAATAATCTCGTCTTCATCGTCAAAAACAGCCTTTTGACACGAAAATAGCGTAGCGAAAATAAGTGCAAACGTGAAGAGGTGTGAAATCTTTCTCATCTTTAGGTCTATTATCTAAGTAGGTCTGCGGGGTTACCCCCGCTTTCCCCTTCAAGAACCGTGCATGCGACT
>CAVBFJ010000068.1:0-10782 GCA_963594895.1 bacterium
TAAAGACAACTTGGACAACTCATACAACTTTTTACAACCCTCAGTGCTTTTCCCATCAGCAATTGGGCCGGCGGCCCAACAAAAGGTTGTCTCCGTTGCCGCCCCGTTGGGGGAAAGCACTGAGGGTTGTAAAAAGTTGTATGAGTTGTCTTGGTTGTCTTTAAAAAAACAACTGTTGTGGTTCCAAACCGACGTCATGTTATCAAAGCCGTAGGCTTGTTGTCTCTATTGTCGTCCTAAAAAACTTTGTCATCCTAAAAACAGCTTTCGTCGTCCTACAAACACTTGTCGTCTTTGGGGAGAACAGTTGTCGTGGGGATGCAAAAGCCCCATGCCGTGTGGCGGCATGGGGCTGGTTGAAGGGTTTTCGTGGTGTCTCAGTCCTTACCTATTATTATGGTAGGATTGAGGAGCGGCGGTCACTTGACCACCACCTTCACGTTGTTGACCAGGTAGACGCCGGCGGGCACCTGTAGGGTGCGGCTGGCGCCCTTTGTCAGCAGGCCGCGTGCCACGAGCTGTCCGCCCACGGTGTAGGTGGCGTAGCGTGTGGCGGCGTTGGCTGTCAGTGTCAGCGTGCCGTGGTCGGCGCTCACCGTGAGGTTGCCCTCTGTGGCGTCGATGTCGCTGATGCCTGTCGGCGTGATGTCGGCCAGGTCGAAGACCACAGAGGCCTTGGCCTCATTCTGCGTGGCCGGTGTGGTGTCGGTGGTCTTGTAGTACGAGCGGAAGGGTCGCACGTTGACATGGTCTGACGTGGTCAGCTTGGCGGCGTTCCAGAAGAGATCCTTCGAGAAGTACCATGTGCCCACGCCGCCTGTGGATCCTGCGGCGGGTTGCACGCCGGCGTAGGTGCCGTGTGCCGTCCATGAGCCGCTGGTGCGCTCAAGGCTCTCGGTGATGCCGTCGGTTGTCGTTGTGGCAGCCTCGGGCGTCTTGGCAAACTGTGCTCCGACGATGTTAAACTCGAAGCCCGGCGTGTCGCTCGTCACGTAGTAAGGCTTGTTGGCCTCTGCCTTGCCGTCGGTGATGGCCTCGGCCAGCATGGCGTAGGTGATGTCCTGTCCGCTCTGTGCCGACACGGCCGTCACCTTGCCGTATCCCGTGATGTTGTGGAACGTCACCGTCTTGTCCGTGGCGTCGTTCGCCGTCTTCAGGTGTCCCTCCCCGTCGAGTGTCATGCTGAAGGGCAGCACCGCGGTCATGTTCTGCACCGTGGCCTTTGTGGTGCCGTCTTTCGTTGTCGTGCTCTCGCGGGTGTACGATGCCTTGCGTGTGCCGGTGGTGAAGTCGTAGGGCGTGTAGAACGGCTGCTGGTCTTTCAGCACGATGTCGCCCACGGCCTCATAGCCGCCGTTCTTCTTGGCGATGGTGTTGTTCACGACGCGGTTGAAGCCTGTGGGCATGAAGTAGAGGCAGTTGTCGGCGGTGCCCTTGTGGAAGGCGTCCCAGTTGTCCTCGCCTTCGGTGGTTTTCTCGCCGCTCACGGTTGTCAGGCCGCTCATGTCCACGTAGAGGATGCCGCGGTAGGGGTCGCTCTCCGAGAAGCCGCAGTAGTTCATGTCCTTCATCTTCTCCTTGATGGCGCTGATGATCTCCGTGTTGGTCAGCACGCCGTAGGCCGTGCCGTTGTTGTCGGCCTTTGAGGTGACGGTCACGCCCACGTAGGTGTGGCTCTCGTCGAGTGCGTTCTTGTCGGCGTCGATGGAGCTGCCCGTCTTCTCGGGTGCGCCCTTCAGCGTCTTGGTGTAGATCGTCTTGACGTTGACCACGGCCGTCTCGTTCTCCACCACCGGTTTCACGGTGATGGTGTAGAAGCGGTAGTCGATGTGCTTCTTCTTCGTGGTGATGCTGTCCGGCATGATGTTCCATGTGGGCATGTCGGCCGCATAGACGAAGACCTTCTGCTCCGTGCCGTCGGTCAGCTTCACCTCCTCGAGGCCGCCGTCGCCCACGTTGAACACGTTGTCCTGCAGTGTCGAGGCCGTCTCGTTGTACACCGCGTCGATGTTCGTGGCCTTCAGCTCCTTCGTGCCGGCCATGTCGGCGTCCACGCGTGCGTCGGGGTAGGGCGTCTTGTTGGCGTCGAGCTCACCGGCGGTGTTGTAGGCGTCGCTGCCCACGATGAAGTAGTTGGAGTATCCGCCTGTGCTGGCGATGTTGTTGTTGTTCACGCCCTGCGTGTACCACAGTGTCTTCTCCTCGTTCTCCGCCTTGCGGAAGACGATCTGGTAGGGGCTTGTGGCGTTCTTGGGCACGAGCACGCTCACGGCTTCGCCGTTGTGGAACGTGTAGTTGACCGGTGTCACCTCGTTGGTGCCCACCTCGCCGTTCGTGGTCTTGGCGGCCACCTGCAGCGTCTGCACCTCGGGGTTGAGCGGCAGGATCTTCAGGTTCACGTTGTAGAGCGCCTTGGCGCCTGTGGCCAGTCCGCTGATGTTGAAGCGGATGGCGTCGTTGTTGTAGTCGGCTACGGTGACGGTTGCCGAGGCGTTGCTCTCGGTGAGCTGCGCCGTGCCGTTGGTTGCTGCGGCGCTGTTGTCGCGGTTGTACACCATGGCGGTGAAGTCGGGAGATGCCGCCTGCTTCTGTTGTGCCTTGGCGTGGCTGCTCTCGCTGATGCCCCACTGTGAGGTGCTTGTCTGGTTCGGGCCCCATCCCGATGTCGTTGTGGTGTAGGCGATGTAGTGGGGCGTGCTGGTTGTGCTTGATCCCTTGAAGCAGTGGTTGTCGCTGTCCCATATCCAGTTGGCGTTGCTCAGCGTGGTGCTGGTGCCCACACCGTAGGTCGTGGTGGATGACTGTCCGCCACCGCCAGGACGGCCGCCGCCCTGTCCGCCGCTTTGTGTGGTCGTGGAGGTCAGCACGAGGTAGTAGTCGCCGCTCTTGATGTTCCATGCCGTGCCGTTGCTGGCCTGGCTCACCGTCCACACGGTGGCGTCGTCGGCGCTGGATCCGTTGGTGATCGACGATCCGCTGAGGTTCAGGTAGTGTGTGCCGTCGGTGATGATGTAGTCTCCGGCGGCCATGGTGGTGACGTCGTTGTATCCGTCGCCGCTTGTCTCCTGGCGCAGGAACTTGAGGTCAGCGCCCACGATGCGGAACTTCTGCGGCGCCTCGATGAAGTAGTCGCCGTTGGCGGCGAGCACGAAGTACTGCTCGTCGTCCACCTTGTAGGTCTCCGTCTGCGCCTCGCCCTTGCCGTTCACGAGGCTCACGTCTTGCGTGTCGGTGATGTTCGAGCGGTTGAACGTCCAGAAGTTGTATTTGGAATTGCCATTATGTGAGAACGTTCCGGGGTCGAGCAGTCCGGTGTGCATGTTGAGCTCGCCGTCGTCGTTGGGCAGTTGTGCGCTGATGGGCTGGTCGATGACATAGGTCAGCTGTAGCGACTTGAGCACCACCGCCGCGCTCGTGGTGGCGTCGAAGCGGAAGTAGAGCATGTTGGTGCCGTTGGCCAGCGTCTGGTCCCACGAGCCGTCGGCGGTGGCCACGCTGGTGCCGTCGACCACGTTGCCGTCGGCGTCATAGGTGTACTGCGTCACCGTCGAGCCGTCCGTGCTGTTCGTGGTGTCGAACGTCATCTGGTAGCGTATGATGCGGTAGCCCTTGGGTGCCACCACCTGCGCATAGACGGATTTCACGGATGAGCTTGTGCAGAACGATAGATACTTGGCGTCGTCAATGGTCTTGAAGAGCATGTCGTTGTCGTTGCTCAAGAACAGGCCGTCGCCGTTGGTGGAGAGCGTCGAGGCGTTCGACGTGATGATCTGCACGTGTGCGATGTTGTGGCGCAGGAAGCCGAAGTACTGCGTGTCCTTGCTTGATCCCGACGCGTTGCTGCTGAAGAGCTGCGTGCTCGAGCCGTTGTCCATGGAGATGGTGACACCCATCTTCGTCGACTTGTCGGTGCTCACGATGCTGTAGGAGGCCGTGGCCACCTTGCTCAGGTTGCCCTGCGCGTCGACGGCGATGGCCTTCAGCGTCATCGTCTGGGAGACGGTGATGGCGCTGGTGTACTTCGTGCTGCTTGTCGTCGGTTCGGTGCCGTCGGTGGTGTAGTAGATGGTGGCGCCGTCGGCGGCCTTCAGCTCCACCGTCTGCGCTGCGGCATAGGTGCCGGCTGCCACGGAGAACGTGGGGCCGTCGGGCACCTGCACGGTGTAGGTGGCCGTGGCCACGGAGCTCTTCTTGCCATTGGCGTCGATGGCGATGGCCTTCAGCGTCGTCGTCTGGTTGACGGTGATGGCGCCCGTGTACTTCGTGCTGCTCGCCGTCGGTGTGGTGCCGTCGGTGGTGTAGTAGATGGTGACGTTGTCGTCCGTCGTCGAGATCGTCACCTGCTGCGCCGTGGTGTATGTCGTGCTGGCGTCGGGCGAGAAAGTCGGCGTGGCCAGTGTCGTCAGCTCCGTAGGCTCCGAGGTGGTGTGGTAGCCATCTGAGGCCGTGTTGGGCGAGTAGCTGTAGGCGTTGCTCGTGATGGTAGCCAGGGAGAAGGTCTGGAACTTGATGTTGTAGGCACTATTTTTTGTATTTAAATCCTCCTCGTAGAGGAAGGCTATGTCGCCGTTCTTGTCGAGCACCATCGTGGAGTAGCAAGAGGAGGTACTGCTTATGCTAAAAGCATTCCAGTTGCTGCTGAAGTCTGACGGGCTGTCGTAGCTGCTCTCGTCGCTAAGTTCCTTCCAGTAGATGCCCACATTATTGCGATCCTTGTCCATGGCTGCCGACTGCAGCAGCACATATACCTGCTTGCCGTCGCTGGCACGCTTGGCAGGTACCAGCAGCAGCTCGCCGTTGCAGCTTGCCGCCGTGATGTTGCCGCTGACGGCCGTTCCCCATGATCCGGTAGCCTTGGCCTTGTCAGTGAACGTGAAGATGTTGAAATAGCGTCCTGCATAATTTCTGACACGGCAGCTCAACAGGATGTTGCCGTTGGGCAGCTCCTCCACCTTACACTCGTCGCCCTCGCTGTAAGGCTTTGCCGATGCGCCCCCGAGATACGTCCATGTCAGTCCGAAGTCGTCGGAGTAGGCTACGCGGCTTCCACCTGTGTATGTGTCCAGCGCAGCGTAGATGCGGTAGCATGTGCCGTTCTTCACCAGGGTGCTCTGTATCATTCGTCCGCTCGAGAAGAACAGGCAGGTTGTCTCACCGCCACTTTGGTAGACCTTGTCGGTTATCTCGGAGATGCTCCAGTTGCCGTTGTCGTCGGTCACCGAGCGGGCAGTTTGTATTTTGCTGGGCCAGCCCGTCGTTCCCGAAGCCGACACCACGAGGATGCGTCCGGTCTCGCGGTCCACCACCGATGCGGGGTCGCCGTGTGCGTAGTCGTATCCTGATGAGGCCGTGCCCATGGCGATGTCCTGCTGGCTGCCCCATGACGATCCGTTGTCCGTCGAGAGCTTGCCCACCACGTCGATGCGATGGTTGTTTCCAAGGTCTAAGCCGTTGTTGTCGTGTCGCTGGTCACACAGCGCCCACAGGTTGCCGTTGGGCAGGCGCACTATCGACGGGATGCGATAGACCGACTGGCCGCTGACATTCTTTGATTCGAACAAAGTAGTCTGCCCCCATGCCTGTTGGCTGACCGCCGTGAGGGCGGCGAGGAGGGTGAGGGTAAGCCATTTTGTAGTTTTGTTCATTGTTGATAATTTATTATTGATGATTAATGTTCGTCATCACAGTTAGAGTGTTGCCCTGTCGCCGGGCAGCCGTGTCGGTTGTCCTGCTACTTGCTGAGGCATCACAATGATTAGAGTACTCTTGATCTGTCGAGGTGCTTGGCGCGTGTTGGCGCGCTTCGGCGTGTGGCAAGCACTGATGTGTCCCGCTTCCCATTCGGATCCCCCCCAGGCCCCAATGGTTGCGTGGCGCACAGACAGACAGGTGATCGTGCTTGTGCTGTGTGGTTGTGACAGGCCGATGGAGAGGCCGTTCGCCCTGGATAAGAAAAATAAAGCCCCATGCTCACCGTTTGGCGAGCATAGGGCTTGCTTATTTTTTATAAGGATTTTTCTATTGTTATCCAGTGCATGTCATGTTCTCTCCTGACCTTATTTGTCATCGTCTTCCCAACCGCTCCATGGGTTGCTTCTGCCGAAGCGGTGGCTGTTCGCCCCGTCGGCCGGCTCCATGAAGTTGTTCTCCTTGGCATCTGCGTCAATGTCTTCTGTTATAGAGGCAGAAAGGAGGTTGGTGGCATATTTGACCGAGATGACCTCAGTCTCAGGTGCTCTGTACAGTTTTTTGTTCATGGTGATTATGGATAAATGATTATTTAACTACTGTTTTCTTGTCGTTGACGAGGTAGACGCCCTGCTTCACGTTGACGGTCTGCGTCTCGCCGGCTGCGAGCTGTCCGTTGGCCACGAGCTGTCCGGCCACGGTGTAGACGGCGTAGCGGGTGTCGCCTTGTGCCTTCAGCGTGATGGCACCGTGGTGAGCGCTCACCTCGAGGCTGCTGCCCGTCGTCACGTCGCTGATGCCTGTGGGTGTGAGGTCGTTGGCGTCGACGGCCACGGCCTTGGCCTCGGTGTTGCTGCCCGTGAGGTTGAAGTAGGCGCGGAAGGGACGCACGTTGAAGTGGTCAGATGTCACGAGTGCGCCCGACTTCCAGAAGAGATCCTTTGAGAAGTACCACTTGATGTTGTCCTTCGCGATCTGCTGGCCTGAGAAGGTGCCGACGGCGGTGAACTTGTCGCTCATCACGTTGGTGCTGTCAGCGTAGTCGCCCTTGTAGTTTCCTGACTCCTTGTACGTAGCCTTGAAGGCGGCGTTCATTACCTTGTAAGAGAAGCCCTTTGTGTCGTCGCTGGTCTCCACGTAGTACGGCTTGTTGGCCTCGGCCTTGCCGGTGGTCACGGCCTCCTTGGCGAAGCCGAAGGTGATCTCGGGATGAGGGTTCGACGCTGACACGTGGTCCACCTTACCGGTGTTGGTGAGGTTATAGTAGGTGATGGCCTCGTCGGTGGCGTCGTTGGCCGACTTCATGTGGCCATTGCCGTCGAGCTGCACGTCGAAGGGCAGCATCACGGCCATCTTGGTCACCTTGTCCTTCACCTCGGCGTCCTTGTTGGATGTGCCCTCACGGTCGTAGATGGCGCTGTGGGTGTCGGTGGTGAAGTCGTAGGGAGTGAAGAACGGCTGCTGGTCGTAGATCTTGATGTCGCTGACGGCCTTGAACGTCTCGCCGTCCTTGGCGATGCAGTTGGTCACGTCGCTGCGGTGGAAGTTCGGCTGCATGAAGTAGAGGCAGTTGTCAGCCGTGCTGTTGTTGAAGTCCTCGGTGAAGGCGTCGTTGTCGACGCTCGTCAGGCTGCTCATGTCGAGGAAGAGCATGCGGCGGAGCGTATCGGCACCGCTGAAGGTCTTCACGGCCTCCTTCACGGCTGCCACGACCTGGGCAGAGGTGAGGTAGCCCAGGGCCTGTTGGCCCGTCGTCTCAGCCTCGCTGGTCACCTTGACACCGTAGAAGGTGTGGGCCTTGCCGCCTGTCTCGGCCTTGTTGCCGTCGGCCAGGATGCCTGTGTTCTTGTTGTTGCGGCTCTTCAGTGTGCTGTCGTAGATGCCGTAGACCTTGGCCACAGCCTTCTCCTTCACCGACTTGCACTGGACCGTGAGCGTGTAGTAGCGGTAGTCGATGTGCTTGGTGCCGCTCGTCAGGAGCGTGTAGGTGGGCACGTCAGCCGTATATATATAATAGGTCTTGCTGTTACCGTCGGGTGTCACCGTGGCGTCCGTGTAACTGGCTTCGGTCTTGGTGAAGGCGTTGTCCTGCAGTGTGGTGGCTTTGCCGGCGTCGACCTTATCGATGTTGGTGGCCAAGAGCTTCACGGTACCAGCCTGTGTGGCCGTGGTGCGGTCGGCGGGATAGCTCGTCTTGCTGAAGTCGAGGCTCACGTTGTCGTTGCCGCCATTGTCCGCGGCGCTGTTCACGAGGAAGTAGTTGGAGTATCCGGCGGTGTTCTTCGTGCTGTTGGCCAGCGTGCCGTCGGTGTACCATGCGGCGCGGTTCTCGTTGTATGCCTCCTTGAAGTAGAGCGTATGATCCTCGCTGGCCTCATTGCTGGGCACCACCACGGTGATGTTGTCGAAGGTGTAGTTCTCGGGCGAGTAGGCTGATGCTCCAGTGGCCTCGCTCTCCTTGAGCTTGGTGGCCACTGAGAGGTTCTGCAGCTCGGGGTTGAGCGGCATGAGCTTCAGGGTGACGTTGTAGAGGGCGTTGTTGCTGCCAGTCAGACCGCTGATGGCGAACTTCACGGCGTCGTTGTTGAGGTCGGTCAGTGTCACGCTCTGCGAGGTGGCGTCATCGCTCACGCTCACGGTCTGCACGGAAGTGTTGCCATCGGTGCCGTAGACGGTGGCGGTGAAGTCACCGCCCGTGAATGTGGTGGAGGTAGAGGTTGAGGTGGTCGTCTTGGTCTGCAGCTGGCTCTTGGTGCTGCTACTGCTGGTCGACAAGGTCCAGTCGTTGCTATATGTCAAGTAGTAGTTTTTTTTGTTTTTCCCACTACCCGTGCTATAGTTGAAGCCATTGTTGCTGCTCCATGACCAAGTAGCATTAGTTGTGCTCAATGAAAGATTATTACTATTATAGTACAAATAGTAGTTGCCATTCTTGATGGTGTAACTGTTTGACCCAGAGATGGTCCACAATGTGGCGGTAGCGGCGTCAGTGCCGGTCTCGATGGTGCCGTTGTTGTTGTTGAGATAGTGGCCGTTGCCATCGGAGATGAGATAGGTGCTGCCAGAGGTGATGGACGTAGCCTTCGTGTAGGTAGTGGTAGTGGTAGTGGTAGTGCCGCTGGCATCACTCTTCAGGAAGTTGAGCGTAGCGCCGACGATGCGGAACTTGGCGGGAGCCTCCACGTAGTAGGTGCCGTTCTTGGCGGTCACGTAGTATTGGTTATTGCTGACCGTCACGGCCGTGGGAGTGATCGTGCCGTTCTCGTCGTAGAACTTGGCCTCCTGCGTGTCGGTGGCAGCGCGGTTTTCTGCGAAGCTGTTGTAGCCATAACTATTGGTCGAGAACGTGCCGAGGTCGAGCAGGCCCGTGTGCACGTTGTTGCTGAGGTCTGTGGCAGGCAGCGGACCATCGAAAGGCTTGTCGATGACATAGGTGAACTTTATGCTCTTGAAGAAGAAGCTCTTCGCCGTTGCGTCGCTCCCGTCGCTTTGTCCTGTGTTGAGGTAGAAATAAAGGACGTTGGAACCATCGGACAACGTTCTCGTGAAGGTCTCGCCATCGGTGTTGTTCTGCAGTGAATACTTGTTGACGGAGGTCGTCGATGTGCCATTGTAGCTATACTGCTCGATGTAGGCATTTGACATTTTCTCGCTTGCGGTGCTGCCGTCTATCTCCCACTCATATTTCGTGAAGCGGTAGCCCTTGGGGGCGATGACGGCCAGATAGGTGCCACCGTAATGTTCTGCCCAGTTGGTGACCTTCACCAAACTGTTGGAGAAGATCACGTTGTTGGCGTTCTTGTTGAAGGCTCCCGACTCGTTGTCGCTCAGCGTAGTCCAGTTGCTTGAGATGATCTGGACGTGGGCGATGTCGTGGCGCAGGAACGCGAACCACTGATCGGCTTTGGTGCCATTTGTGGCGCCGCTACTGTACAGCCCGTGGCTGGTGTTCTTGTTGAACACGATGGTGGTGCCCGTCTCGGCGAAGAGGTGCATGGGCAGTGCCGCCGCCAGCACGGTGAGGACGAGAACCGAAAGTCTGAAATGACGTTTAAGTAAACCTTGTTTCATTCCTTTTGTGTTGTTTGTGCGCACCTGTCCGTGTCATGGCCCGGTGCGCCATTCGTCATCACCCATCGACCCAAAGGTGAGAAAAATCAGTTTACCTTGAAAACGAGATGCGGCAAGGAAGAAGTGTGAGTCGATCCCGCGCTGCCGTCCCCCGCGTGGGGCTTGGGCCCCATGGCTGGCCGTCAGTGCGAAACGCTTCTCGATTGCGCATATCGGGTATACTCCCCCCCGATGGCTGCAAAGTTACGAAGATTTCATGAGTGGGCAAAAGAAAAATCAAGAAAATAGTTGACTCTAAGCGAAATAATGGCCGCGTGGGGCGTGGGAGGGCGGGCTGGCGGGGCTTCCGAGGCTGATTTTGGGCCACAATGCTGACGGGGAAGGCTGGTATAAAAGACAACCCGGACAACATTTACAACTTTTTTACAACCCTCAGTGTTGTTTGGTGCTCTCCTGTGAGGTTGTAAAATGTTGTCTGTGTTGTCCGAGTTGTCTCTATTGTCGTCTTAACCCCTACCTGTAAGGTTGTAAAAGGTTGTCATGGTTGTCCGAGTTGTCTTATTCCCTTTGCTCCATAAGCGTCAAGCGTTTTGGTTTAAGACAACCCATACAACTCATACAACTTTTCACAACCCTCATTGCTTTCCCCAACGGGGCGGCAACGGGGACAACCTTTTGTTGGGCCGCCGGCCCAATTGCTGACGGGGAAGGCGTCTACAAAAAAGACAACCCGGACAACTTTTACAACATTTTACAACCTTACTATTTGTCCCATAGGACCATAGGATCATAGCCCCGTAGCCCCCCATAGCCCCGTAGGGTAAGGTGTTCAAAATCCGAATGTTTTTCGGACATGACTTTTGCTAAATTTTACAACTCAAGCTGTTGTGAATGAGATATTTATATTTCGTAAATTATAGTGAAATATGACCATTTCCAATTTGCTTACGAAAAAGCGTCACGTTTGTTGCATGTCCCCGAAGGGGGCTAACTGTGCATAACCGCGGGTGACCGAAGGGAACC
>CAVBFJ010000069.1:0-10574 GCA_963594895.1 bacterium
AATGCGGGAGAGTAGGAAGCCGCCTTCTTTCAACAAGAGGATTGAAGCCCGAAGACTCACAGTGAGTATTCGGGCTTCTTTGTCTTGATGCCAATTTAATATACCAGCTTGTTTTGGTTGGTTACACATCTATATTATCTGACTTTGTGTCTACTTCATCTGCCCATTTTCCTTGTTCCTTTGCGAATTTTTCAAGAGTTTCTCTGTCTTCTTGGTTTCTTCTGTCGATGTCTTCCTGAGAGAGAACTCCTTGTTTCTGAGCTTCTCGTAGGTTTCCATCTCCTCTCATGATTCTGGCCTGTGCGTCAGCAAGTAATCCTCCATTGCTTGTCTGTTGTTCCCTTGCAGAAGTTTCTGCATTTCTTGTGTTGTTGCTTTCATTACTTTTGAACGTTGATTATTGTTGTTTGTTGCCTCCTCTTTCAGGATGCAAGAGTTAGCCTTTCTTCTTATTGTCATTTCTGATGATAGTAACTGTGTCTGTGGCTCTCGTTGACACGAGGGTTTAGGTCATCGGTGAGGTCGGCAATGTGGTAGATGGTGGCTTCGCCTTCCCGCGATAGGAGCAGTCACGGGCTGTGGACGCATGTGCATGGTCTTGGTTGGGAATTGATGCCTGCTGCCGTGAACATGGAGTAGTTGGTGAGCAGTGCCGCTCCAATTACACTCGATGAAAATTGTTGGGTATTGCCAAGTTTGCGATGTCTTGTTTGGCATGGGCTCCATGTTCTGATCCATCGTAGGAGATGCTTACTCCACCGTGGAAATGGTGACGTCGGAGAATTCGTTCATGTAGTCCAGGATTCGCGAGGTGTGTAGTCCTCTCTTGGCTTTGATTTCCAGGCTCACCTCCAGGAACTCCCCCTGCGAGGTGCGTCGGTCCTTCAGTTCATAGGAATGCACCTCCATTCCGTCTGTCTTGATGCGCTTGATGAGTTGCTTGACGGCGTCGCGGGAAGGAGCGGCAAAGTTCAAGTCTATCGTGATGTTCCCCAACTGGGGTATAAGGAGGTTGAGTACTTCCAGTCCCAGCAATACCATTACCGTTGTGATGGTCGCTGCCACGTACATGCCCGTGCCGCATGCCAAGCCGATAGCCGCCGTTACCCACAAGCCCGCCGCCGTGGTCAGTCCTCTCACCACGTTTTTCTGAAAGATGATGGTGCCGGCGCCAAGAAACCCGATGCCCGACACCACTTGCGCCGCAACGCGCGAGGAATCCTTCAGGTCTACGCCAAATCCGTATTGCGACACGAGGCAAAAGAGCGCGCTGCCCAGTGCCACCAGGAAGTGTGTGCGAAAGCCAGCTTCCTTGGCACGATACTCGCGCTCAATGCCTATCGCCCCGCCCAACAACAGGGCAAGTGAAAGACGGATGGTTAGTTCTGCATAGTTCGTCTCCATGTTATTTCCTCTTGTATAATTTTTCTTCCGCTTTCTTCACGCTTCCCGCTTGTGTGACCCACTGCTTCGCTTTCTCGTAGTCGGTGCACTGGGGGTTTCGCTCCATGAAGATGCGCACGGCGCGGTCGATGAGCTTGTGGTTCATCAGTTTGGCGTTCACCATCTTGTTGCCTTCCACACGACCAAGACGTATCTGCACGGTCGTGCTGATCATGTCGAGGCAGGTCTTTTGTGCGGTGCCCGCCTTCATGCGCGTTGACCCCGTCACAAACTCTGGCCCTGTGATGACCTCCACGGCATAATCAGCCGCCTGGGCAATGGGCGAGTGGGGGTTGTTGACGATGCATCCCGTGGAGATGCCTTCCGCCTGGCAATGCTGCAGTGCCGCCAGCACGAAGGGCGTGGTGCCGCTGGCCGAGAAACCCACCACGATGTCGCTCGGTGAGACGCCTCTCTCCTTGAGCTGCCGCCAACTGTCCTCCGTGTCGTCTTCTCGCGACTCCCGAGTCTGTGTCAGGCATCCTGTTCCACCCGGGAAGATGGCTTGTATCTGCGAACCATCAGTGCCATAAGTGTTTTGCACCTCGATGGTGTCGAGCGTGGCCAGTCGTCCGCCGGTGCCGCACCCGACGTAGAACAACCGCCCTCCCTGTTTGAGTTGTTGCTCGATGACGGTGATGAGTCGGTTGAGCTGGGGAAGGGCCTTGCTCACGGCGAGAGGCACGAGGGCGTACTCACGGCTGATGCCGGCCGTAATCTGGTCAATGGTCATCTGCTCCAGGTGGTCGTAGAGGGACGCCTGTTCGGTGATGCGTGTTTCCATGGCCGTCAGTTCTTTCTTCTGTTGAACGTGAGGCGCTTGGGCATCTTCACCCATTTCCGGTCTCTTGCTATCTTCAGTGTGCTGCCTTCTTCCTGTTTCAGCACATAGGTGCCGTCACCCTGCTTGGTCAGTGTGGCCACCAGGTCTTCA
Organism: bacterium; assembly: GCA_963594895.1. GTDB lineage: Bacteria > Bacteroidota > Bacteroidia > Bacteroidales > Bacteroidaceae > Prevotella. The sequence continues at coordinate 2,378 of CAVBFJ010000069.1, forward strand.
CTGCCGTAGTCGTTGATGATGGCCACCTTAGCTGTTGTGGAGTCGATGATCTCTGCGGATGTGAACAACCACTTGCGGCTGTCGCGCTTGTCACCGAAATATCCGGCCATCTCGCCGAAGACCTCTTGGCCTGGCACGATGATGTCGTTGTGATAGAAATCGATGTCGAGATAGACATTATATTCCTTGTTGTCGAAGATGCCGGAAAAGTTCGTGGTGTCCCCAGGCGCCACCTTGTCTTGCGCTTGGGCGACGCTTATGGCTGAAAGGAGCAGAAATGCGGTAATTGGTCTCTTCATTCCTATAACTTGTTGATTGTTGCAAAGTTAACATTTTACATCAAGAAAACGCAGTGTTTTACAAAATAATAGGAATTAATATTGGGATTTTATATTTTTTATATTACCTTTGCAACATCAGATTAGTTTGATTTATGAAAATTGAAAAGATATTTCCCGATTATATTTTTGAGTCAAGTTGGGAAGTTTGCAATAAAGTTGGTGGCATTTACGCTGTCCTTTCGACGCGTGCCAAAACTTTGCAGGAGAAATTGTGCGACCGTGTCTTGTTTGTCGGCCCCGACTGCTGGAAGGAGCAGGAAAGCCCCTATTTCCGTGAGGACGAAACGTTGTTCAAGGAGTGGCGTCTTGCCGCTCAAGAGGAAGGCTTGAAGTTCCGCGTCGGGCGTTGGTCCGTTCCAGGCGAACCGATTGCCATTCTGGTGGACTTTTCTCAATATTTTTCCAAGAAAAATGAAATCTATGGCCAGTTGTGGGAGGATTTCCAGGTGGACAGCCTGCATGCTTATGGCGACTACGATGAAGCCTCGATGTTTTCCTATGCAGCGGCACTTGTTGTCGGTAGCTACTATGACTACTACTTGGACGACAAGGACAAGGTTGTCTATCATGGCAATGAGTGGATGACGGGCTTGGGCTTGCTCTATATCCGCAAGCATTACCCCCAAATTGCCACTATCTTCACCACCCATGCCACGAGCATCGGCCGCAGTATAGCGGGCAACAACAAGCCCCTCTATGACTACCTCTTCGCTTACAACGGCGACCAAATGGCCGGCGAGCTCAATATGCAGAGCAAGCACTCCATAGAGAAGCAGACCGCACACAACGTCGACTGCTTCACCACGGTGAGCGACATCACCGCCCGTGAGTGCAAGGAATTGCTAGACAAGCCTGTTGACGTGGTGCTCCCCAATGGTTTCGAGGATGACTTCGTGCCTCGTGGAGCCGCATTCACCCGCAAGCGCAAGGCAGCCCGCAAGCGTCTTCTCGACGTGGCCAATGCCCTGTTGGGAACTGAACTTGGCGATGACACGCTGATCGTTTCCACGAGCGGTCGCTACGAGTTCCGCAACAAAGGTGTAGATGTTTACATTGAGGCCATGAACCGCCTGCTGCGTGACAAGGAGCTGCAGAAGGAAATTGTGGCGTTTGTTGAGGTCCCCGGTTGGGTGGGCGAACCTCGCAAGGACCTGCAAGAGCGTCTCACCAGTGGCAAGAAATACGATACGCCCCTGGAAGTGCCGTCCATCACCCACTGGCTCAACGACATGAGCCACGACAACGTGCTCGGCATGCTGAAGTATCTCAATATGCAGAATCGCAAGGAAGACCACGTGAAGTTGATCTTCATCCCCTGCTATCTCACTGGCGATGACGGCATACTCAACCTCTCTTATTATGATGTCATCCTGGGCAATGACATGTGCATCTATCCCTCTTACTATGAACCTTGGGGCTACACGCCGCTTGAGGCAGTGGCCTTCAAGGTGCCCTGTGTCACCACCGATCTTGCTGGCTTTGGCCTTTGGGCAAACTCGGAGGTTGGGCATTATGGCGAGATTGAGGATGGTGTCAAGGTCATCCATCGCACCGACTACAATTTTTCGGAGGTGGCCGATGGCATCAAGGACACGGTGAGCCACTTCTCCAGCCTCAGCCCTGACGAGGTGAAGAAGGCGCGCGACAATGCCAGCAAGTTGTCGAAGAGGGCCCTGTGGAGCCACTTCATCAAGTACTATGAAGACGCTTACGACCTTGCCTTGCGCAAGGCGGAAGCAAGGAAAAACCAAGAGCAAACAAAATAATCATTATAAACTACTTACATTTTATGAAAATCAAAGCAGATTACGCCAACGCTCCCCAGTGGAAGAACTTGACGATAAAGTCGAGCCTTCCCGAGCAGTTGAAGTGTTTGGATGAGCTGGCACACAACATGTGGTGGGCCTGGAACCATGACGCCCGCAATCTCTTCAAGAGTCTTGACGAACAACTCTATGAGGAGGTCGACCACAACCCTGTGCTCTTGCTCGACCGCTTAGGATATGACCGCAAGGAGTCTATCGTGAAGGACAAGACCATTATGAAGAAGGTGAAGGACGTCTATGCTCAGTTCCGCAAGTATATGGACGTGGAGCCTGACAAGAACCGTCCTTCGGTGGCTTACTTCTGCATGGAGTATGGCATCAACCAGGTGCTGAAGATCTACTCCGGTGGCCTGGGCATGCTTGCCGGCGACTATGTGAAGGAGGCTTCAGACAGCAATGTGGACATGTGTGCCATCGGCTTCCTCTATCGCTATGGCTACTTCAAGCAGTCGCTCAGCATGGACGGGCAGCAGATTGCCAACTACGACGCCCAGGACTTCAACTCGCTCCCCATTGAGCGTGTGCTTGATGAGAATGGCAACCAGGTCGTTGTCGACGTGCCCTATATGAACTACCAGGTTCACGCCCTCGTGTGGCAGGTCAATGTGGGTCGTGTGAAGCTCTATCTGCTTGACACCGACAATGACATGAACTCCCAGTTTGACAAGCCCATCACCCACTCCCTCTATGGTGGCGATTGGGAGAACCGCTTGAAGCAGGAGATTCTCCTTGGCATCGGTGGTATGCTCATGCTGAAGAAGCTCGGCATCAAGAAAGACGTCTACCACTGCAATGAGGGTCACGCTGCCCTCTGCAATCTGGAGCGTCTCTGCGACTATGTGAAGCAGGGACTCACTTTCAACCAGGCTTTGGAACTGGTGCGTGCCTCATCGCTCTACACGGTTCACACACCGGTTCCCGCTGGTCACGACTACTTCGACGAGGCACTCTTCGGCAAGTACATGGGTGGTTATCCCCAGTTGCTCGGCATCTCATGGGATGAGTTTATCGGCATGGGCCGCCAGAACCCCGACGACCACGGAGAGCGTTTCTGCATGTCGACCTTTGCCTGCAACACCTGCCAGGAGGTCAACGGCGTGAGTAAGCTCCACGGCTGGGTCAGCCAGAAGATGTTTGCCCCCATTTGGTCGGGCTACTATCCAGAGGAGAACCATGTGGGCTATGTCACCAATGGTGTGCACTTCCCGACTTGGACAGCCACAGAGTGGCGCAAGGTCTACGACAAGTATTTTGACGCCAACTTCCTCTACGACCAGAGCAACGAGAGCATTTGGCACGCCATCTACAATGTGCCCGATGAGGAGATTTGGAGCACGCGCATGGCCTTGAAGGAGAAGCTCATCAAATACATCCGCGACAAATTCTCTCAGCAATGGCTGCGCAACCAAGGCGATCCCGCCAAGGTGGTGAGCATTTTGGAGCGCATCAACCCGAATGCTCTGATGATTGGCTTCTGCCGTCGCTTCGCCACCTACAAGCGAGCCCACCTGTTGTTCACCGACCTCGAGCGTCTCGAGAAGATTGTGAATGACCCCGAGCGTCCCGTCCTGTTCTTCTTCTCGGGTAAGGCCCACCCCGCCGATGGCGCGGGCCAAGGCTTGATCAAGCGTATCTTTGAGATTAGTCGCATGCCCCAGTTCCTGGGCAAGATTATCTTCCTCGAGGACTACGACATGCAGTTGGCTCGTCGTTTGGTGTCGGGTGTCGACATCTGGATGAACACGCCGACCCGTCCCTTGGAGGCTTCAGGCACATCTGGCGAGAAGGCTGAGATGAACGGTGTTGTCAACCTCTCCGTGCTCGACGGATGGTGGGTTGAGGGCTACCGCGAGGGTGCTGGTTGGGCCCTGCCCCAGGAGCGCACCTATGAGAACCAGGGCTACCAGGACCAGCTCGATGCCGCTACCATCTACTCGTTGCTGGAGAATGAGATCAAGCCTCTCTACTACTCCAAGAACGCCAAGGGCTACAGCGAGAACTGGGTGAAGGTGATCAAGAACTCCATCGCTACCATCGCTCCCCACTACACCATGAAGCGCCAGCTCGATGACTACTACGAGAAGTTCTACAACAAGGAGGCCGAGCGCTTCAAGAAGCTTGCCGCCAACGATTGCCGCCTTGCCAAGAGCATCGCCTTGTGGAAGGAGGCCGTGGCAGAGCGTTGGGATGCCATCCGTGTGGTCAGCAAGGACGAGAGCATGCTCAATGGGGCTCGGACAGGTGAGAAGTACACACTGAAGTATGTCATCGACGAGCAGGGTCTCGACGATGCCGTTGGCTTGGAGCTTGTCTCGCTGAAGTCTGAGACCGACAAGTCGGACCGCGAGGTGTTCAGTGTACATGAGTTTAAGATGACCGGACATGAGGACAACAACTACACCTTCGAGCTCACTGTGGAGCCTGATCATGCCGGTGCTTACCGTTCATGCGTGCGCATGTTCCCGAAGAACGCCAACCTGCCTCACCGTCAGGACTTCTGCTATGTGAAGTGGCTTGACTAATGTTTTCATGAATTTGATAAATAAAAGCATCCGGGGTTAGCGCCCCGGATGTTTTTTCACTGGTATATGACAAAAGCTGTATCAAAACCATTTCGGGTGATGATACAGCTTTTATTGCGTTCGGTGAAAGCCGGGGAAATGTTTTTCCGTGCTTTCCCGTTATGTTTCTGTGTAAATGGGGGTTACACTAGGTATTGCGATGATATGCTCTCGTTGTGTATGACGCGGCGGATGGTCTCGGCAAACATGTCTGCCACGCTCAGTTGCTTTACCTTTGAGCAACGGTGCGTGTAGGGGATGGAGTCGGTGAAGACCATCTCCTCCAAACAACTGTTCTGCACGCGCTCCGAGGCGGGGCCGCTCATGACGCAGTGGCTGGCAAAAGCCCTCACGCTCAGAGCGCCGGCCTCCTTCATGATGTCAGCGGCCTTGGTGATGGTTCCGGCCGTGTCGACCATGTCGTCGATGATTACCACATTCTTGTCTTTCACGTCGCCGATGATCTGCATGCTCTCCACCACGTTGGCGCGTGCGCGCGTCTTGTTGCAGAGCACCAGCGGGCAGCCGAGGTACTTGGCGAAGGTGTTGGCGCGCTTAGAGCCGCCCACATCGGGCGAGGCGATGACTAGGTCCTTCAGGTGCAGGCTCTGTACGTAGGGCAGCAGCACGCCACTGGCATAGAGATGGTCCACCGGCACATTGAAGAATCCCTGTATTTGGTCAGCGTGCAAGTCCATGGTGATGAGGCGGTCGATACCCGCCACGCCCAGCAGGTCGGCCACCAGCTTGGCACCGATGCTCACTCTTGGCTTGTCCTTGCGGTCTTGCCGTGCCCATCCGAAGTAGGGGATGACGGCAATGATGTGGCGTGCTGATGCGCGCTTGGCGGCGTCGATCATCAGCAGCAGCTCCATCAGGTTGTCGGAGTTGGGGAAGGTGCTCTGCACGAGGAAGACATCGCGTCCGCGGATGGACTCCTCGTAGGAGACGGAGAACTCACCGTCGGAAAACTTTGTCATCACAAGATTTCCCAATGGGCAGTTCAAGCTGGCGCAAATCTTTTCTGCAAGGTATCTCGTGCTTGTGCCCGAGAAGACCAAGAAAGAGTTATTTTCACTCATTTTGAATAGCGTTTATGTTTTAGTAAAAGTGTTCTTGCCTGTCAGTCGGCTGCGCTGCGCAGCTTCTTGAAGTGGTTGATGAGCCCCTTGAAGTCCATCTCGTTGTGTATGTTGAACCGGCACCAGAGGTCACCGCAGATGACCACGCCCCCAAACCCAAGGTCTTTGGCGGCCTTGATGTTGTCGACACTCATGCCGCCGAGGGCGTAGACATGGCGGTCGATGAGGCCCTTGCGCGATGCCTCGACGAGCTCTGGGGTGGTGAAGGTCTGCTTCTCGTCTTTGAACTCTATGCAGTCGAATATGTTCTTTAGGAACACGTATTTTGACTTCTTCTTCATCATCCTCAGGGTGGAGAGGTCGCAACACGTGCGCGAGACGTTGCCCTTGTAGCCGCTGGGCACGTCTTCTGTGGGGTTGTCGATGTGGATGCCGGCCAACCCGTATTCGTTTTTCAAGTAATAATGGTCGTGTACGGTGACATCCTTATAATGCTCTTCTGGCAACAAGGTGAGCAGGCGCTCCGCATAGAGTGGGGATGAGCCTGGCTTGAACAGGTGCAGGTTGGTCATCCCCTCGTCGAAGAGGGCTGACAGGATGATATCTTCTTCCACAAAAAACGTGGATTTAGTCATGATTACTAATTTCATCGTAGACATTTCTTTTCAAGTGCAAATGTATGAATTTTCCGTTAAATCAGCAATAATATTGGGAAATAAAACTTATCTTTGCAGAAAAATATAACGATGAAAATCAATCTGACGACCTTCGAGCAAGTTCATCAACCCGTTTATGTCTTGGAGGAATCACGCCTCCGCCGCAACCTCGATCTCATCTCGCATGTGGCGCAATCCGCTGACGCAGAGATAATCCTTGCGTTCAAGGCATTTGCCCTGTGGCGCACGTTCCCCATCTTTCGCGAGTATATCACGGCCACCACAGCCAGTTCGCTCAGCGAGGCGCGGTTGGGGTTTGAGGAGTTTGGCAGTCGCACACATACGTTTTCTCCGGCTTATACCGACTATGAGATTGACGAGATAGCCCGCTGCTCCAGCCATCTCACGTTCAACTCGCTCAGCCAGTGGCGCCGTCTTGGCGGCCGTGCCAAAGCGGCCAATCCGTCGGTCAGCCTGGGGCTGCGCGTCAACCCTGAGTATAGTGAGGTGGAGACGTTGCTCTATAATCCCTGTGCGCCTGGCACGCGCTTCGGTGTGCTCTGCTCGCAGTTGCCCGAGCGGTTGCCCTCGTCCATTGAGGGCTTCCACTGTCACACCCTTTGCGAGAGTGGCCCGGATGTCTTCCAGCGCACGCTGGCCCACATCGAAGAGCGGTTTGCCAAGTGGTTCCCACAGTTGAAGTGGATCAACTTTGGAGGCGGCCACCTCATGACGCGCAGCGATTATGACACGTCGCTCCTTGTGCAAATACTTCAAGACTTTCATCGTCGTTATCCCCATTTGCATGTCATCCTCGAGCCGGGTAGCGCTTTCGCTTGGCAGACGGGGCCGCTGGTCAGCCAGGTGGTTGATGTGGTGGAGAATCACGGTGTGCGGACGGCTGTGCTCAACGTCAGCTTCACTTGCCACATGCCCGACTGTCTGGAGATGCCCTATCATCCTGCCGTGCGCTTTGCGCGTACCTTAGCGGAAGACGCCGAGGGGCGCATTCCTGAAGGCCAGGGTGGGCACATCTACCGGTTGGGAGGCTGCTCCTGCCTGAGTGGCGACTTCATGGGTCGATGGCAGTTTGACCATGAATTGCAAGTCGGCGAGAACGTCATCTTTGAGGACATGATCCACTACACCACGGTCAAGACCAACCTGTTCAATGGCATCACCCATCCGTCCATCGCCTTGGCCCATGCAGATGGCGAGCTGGAGATGCTCCGCGAATACGGCTATGCCGATTACCGCTCCAGGATGGATTGAGAATTCTTTTCGCTCCTTTTGGCATCGAAAAGACATGCGCCTTTGCTCTGTTGGGTGACATCTGGCGATGGTTTGTTGCGGAAAGGGAAGTCTTTTCTTGCCGAAGCCATGAGGCCCCGAAAATGATTTGTGCGATTTTGCGGGCCTGGGGAAGGAGGCTCCCATATATTATATATAATGTGTAACAAGAATATTGCACTTTTTTGAAAAAAAAGCTCGGAAAAGTTTGTGGTTTCAAAAATAAACAGTACCTTTGCACTCGCATTTAGGGAAATGCTTCTGGAAACAGAAAAGTGCGGCAATAGCTCAGTTGGTAGAGCGCGACCTTGCCAAGGTCGAGGTCGCGGGTTCGAGCCCCGTTTGCCGCTCAACATTCTGAATAACCAAGTGACTGAATAAGTCTTAATGCCCAGGTGGCGGAATTGGTAGACGCGCACGTTTCAGGTGCGTGTGTTTCAC
>CAVBFJ010000070.1:0-10464 GCA_963594895.1 bacterium
TATTATATCAACGGAGGGGACTGCTTCCGTTACCCACACGAATCAACATAGACCCAGAATAGGGCTTGCCGTCTTGACGCTGTTGTCCATCCCCATGATGGCGCAGGTCGTCGCAGAGGGAGAGCCAACTGACCCGGCGGCCTGGTCGACACTTCCTGCCGACAAGCCTTTTGTGTTGAGCTGGGGCTCCCGTGACGCACATTATGCGCAGTCGGCCGTGCCCCGCATCAACGCGAAGGCCGAACAGTCGCTCACGGCATGGCGCGGCGAGACGGTGTCGGCCTTGGCGCTTCTCGTCTCGCGACAGGGCACACGGCCCCTCCGGTTGGTGATGAGGACGGACGAGGGCGACAAGCCGTGTCCCGACAGCATTGCCACGGCGCGGTTTGTTCGCTATGTGTTGTGTGATGAGAAGCGTGGCTGTGGCGCCAATGCCATGAGCACACCCGCTTATCTGGTGCCCGACATCATCGACACGGACACCATATGGGCCGTGGCGCCCATGACCACGCGCCCTGTGTGGGTGTCGGTCACTGTGCCACGCGACGTCAGGGCGGGCGCGTGGACGCTTTGGCTGACGGTCACCGATGCGCAGACGGGGCGTGAGCAGGGACGCCTGCGCCTGGCGCTGAACGTCGTGGACCGCACCCTCCCAGCGCCCGCCGGCTATCGGTTCCACGTTGACTTTTGGCAACAGCCTTACAGCGTGGCTCGGTATGAGGGCGCAACACGATGGAGCCAGCGCCACTTCGACCTGCTGAAGCCTTATCTACGCCTCCTGGCGCGCGCCGGACAGAAGGTTGTCACGACCGTCTTGTTCTACGAGCCTTGGGGCGAACAGAGCAATGACAAGTTTGACGCGATGATCAGGACGACACGCAGGAAGAATGGCAAGTGGCATTACGACTACTCAGTCTTCGACCATTATGTGAAGTTGTGTGACAGTTGTGGCATCAACCGGCAGATCAATTGCTACTCGATGATCCCCTGGGACATGACGTTCAACTACTATGACGAGACGCTCAAGCGTGAGGTGAGCCTGCACACCTCGACTGCCGACTCGGCCTATCGCGCCCTGTGGGTGCCATTCCTGAAGAGCTTTGCCCAGCACCTGAAAAAGATGGGGTGGTTTGACAAGACCCGAATAGCCATGGACGAGCGTGGATTGGCGGACATGGAACGCGCTTACGCCTTGCTGCGCGAGGCGGTGCCCGACTTCCGCATGGCCCTCGCCGGCAACCTGCATGAGGAACTGGCGGACAAGCTGGACGACTATAGCCTGGCCTTTCAGCAACGCTTCAGCGAGGCCCAGCGCGCAGCGCGCGGCGCCAAGGGCATGGTCAGCACGACCTATACCTGCTGCACTGAGCTCACACCCAACCTCGAGACCTACAACGATCCCGCCGACGCCGTTTACCTGCCGCTCTATTGCTGGGCCAACGGCTTTGACGGATACCTCCACTGGTCGTGGATGAACTGGACCGACCAGCCGCTGGAGGACTGCCGCTTCAAACTCTTCCCCGCTGGCGACACCTACCTCATCTACCCCGGACCGCGCAGCTCTGTGCGCTGGGAACGCTTCATAGAGGGCGTGCAGCAGGTGGAGAAGTACCGCTTGTTGCGTGAGGAGCGCCTGGCCGAAGGCGACCATGAGGGTGTCAAGCGGCTCGACGGCGCCCTCCAAGCGTTCCGGTCGGGCGAGCTCAACTATCACAACACATCGGCACGCCTGGTCAATGGCTTCGAACGGTTGCTCAACGAGATGAGCGCGAAGTGATGCCACTAAGAGCAAACATGCTCATTTTAGGGTGGTAATTTTCAGAACCACACTAAAAATAATGCGGAATATGGTGACGCGGGTCTGCTCTTTTTTGTAACTTTGCATATCAATGGATTTCAAACTGTCAGCAAAGTTCAAGCCCACCGGCGACCAGCCCCAGGCCATCCGCCAACTGACGGAAGGCATTCGCCGGGGAGACGCCGCCCAGGTGTTGCTGGGTGTGACGGGGTCGGGAAAGACGTTCACAGTGGCCAATGTCATTGCCAATGTGAACAAGCCAACACTCATACTCAGCCACAACAAGACACTGGCCGCCCAGCTCTATGAGGAGATGAGGGGCTTCTTCCCCGACAATGCGGTCGACTACTATGTTTCTTACTACGACTATTACCAGCCCGAGGCATACCTGCCGTCTACCGACACCTACATTGAGAAAGACTTGGCTATCAATGAGGAGATAGACAAGTTGCGGCTGGCGGCCGTCAGCGACTTGCTCTCCGGCCGCAAGGATGTCGTGGTGGTGTCATCGGTCTCGTGCATCTATGGAATGGGCGCCCCCATCGCCATGCAAGAGAACATCATCACCATCCGGACAGGGCAGCTGCTCGACCGGAATGAGTTCTTGCGCAAGTTGGTCAGTTCGCTCTATGTCCGTAACGACATGGACCTGCAACGCGGTAACTTCGCGGTCAAGGGCGACACGGTGCTCGTGGCCATGGCCTACAGTGACAACGTGTTGCGCGTCAGCTGGTGGGACGACGAGATCGATGCCATCGAGGAATGCGAGGCCGTCACACTCCACACGCTGCAACGCTTCGAGGAGTACCAGATCTATCCCGCCAACCTCTTTGTGACCAGCAAGGAGCAGACAGAGGGTGCCATCCGCAAGATACAGGACGACCTCGTGGGACAAGTGCAATACTTCACTGACCTGGGTGACAGCATCAAGGCGCAGCGTATCAAGGAACGTGTGGAATACGACATGGAAATGATCAAGGAACTGGGGCACTGCTCGGGCATCGAGAACTATTCGCGCTACTTCGACGGACGCGAGCCTGGCGAAAGGCCTTACTGTCTGCTCGACTTCTTCCCCAAAGACTACCTGATGGTCATTGACGAGAGCCATGTCAGCGTGCCGCAGATCAACGCCATGTACGGTGGAGACCGCGCCCGCAAGCAGAACCTGGTGGAATATGGCTTCCGCCTGCCCGCCGCTTTCGACAACCGCCCCTTGCGTTTCGAGGAGTTCCACGACATGATGCACCAGGTGATTTATGTCTCTGCCACCCCCGCTGACTATGAGCTGCAGGAGGCCGAGGGCGTCGTCGTCGAGCAACTCATCCGGCCGACGGGCCTCCTGGACCCCGAGATTGATGTGCGGCCGTCGGAAAACCAGATTGACGACCTGCTCGACGAAATCCTTACACGCAGCCATCGCGGCGAGCGTGTGTTGGTCACAACACTCACCAAGCGCATGGCGGAGGAGCTCACCGAGTATCTCCTCGACCATGAGGTGAAGGCCAACTACATACACAGCGACGTGGCCACGCTCGACCGCGTGAAGATCATGAACGACCTTCGGGTGGGCGTGTTCGATGTCCTGGTGGGCGTCAACCTCCTGCGTGAAGGCCTCGACCTGCCCGAGGTGTCACTGGTGGCCATCCTCGACGCCGACAAGGAGGGCTTCCTCAGAAGCCATCGCAGCCTGACGCAGACGGCCGGACGTGCCGCACGCAACGTCAACGGAAAGGTCATCATGTATGCTGACACCATCACAGAGAGCATGCGGCGCACCATCGACGAGACGGCAAGGCGGCGCACCATACAGTTGAAATACAACGAGGAACACCACATCACCCCCAAACAAATCGTCAAGGACATCAAGGGCATGTTGCCCACCGCATCCGGTGAGACTTATGAGACGCCCCAGGTGGCAGCCGAATACGCCGCGAAGGGCATGGACAACGGGGCCTTCGCAGCCGATCCCATCGTGCGCCACATGACCCGAGCAGAACTCCAAAAGAGCATCGACAACACCAAGGCGCTCATGGAGCAGGCCGCCAAGAACCTCGACTTCATCCAGGCCGCACAATATCGAGACGAGATTGTCAGGCTCGAAAAACAGTTGGAGATGAAATGAGCGCGACAAGCCGTGTGACAGGCTGGAAGGTGACATGCACCTTGAGTGCACATCATTGGCCGATTGTTGCCAAATGAAGCCGTACCCAAATAAAATAAACGTTAAAAGTGTCTTGCCATGGCCCAAGATGGGGCAAGATTTATTAACTTTGCTTATTATAAAGATAAAAACGCATTGAAATGAAGAAAATACTTTTTGCCATCATGATGTTCCTCCCCTTGACGGGCATGGCGCAGAACACTTGGGAAAATCCGGTGACCAAGACTAAGCAGACGAAAGAACAGAAAGGTGAGCGTCGCGCACTCTTCGAGAAGAAGAAGAACAAGACTGTCGACCCCAAGTATCTTGCAGGTGCCGTGCCTGAGGTTGATGGCAAGGTGGTGTTCACCCTTGACAAGGACGTCCCGGGCATGAGCGCAGGCCAAATATATGACAAGGTGCGCACAGTGATGGAGGACCTCGTCGCGCAACCCAACCAGTTGAAGGAGATCAGCAAGATCGCCCTCGACGACAAGGCTTCCAACACCCTCGGCGCCCGCATCTCCGAGTGGCTCGTGTTCAGGAAGAGCCCACTCAACCTCGACCAAACGGTCTTCAACTATTCGCTCATCGCCAAGGTGAGCGACGGCCACCTGCACCTGACCATGGAGCGTATCGGATACCAGTACGAAATGGAGCGCACAGACACGCAGGGCATGGAGACAAAGGCCGAAGAATGGATCACTGACGAGATGGGCCTCGCCAAGAAAGGCAAGAAGTTGTCCAAGTACAGTGGCAAGTTCCGCCGCAAGACCATCGACCGCAAGGACAACATCTTTGGCAGTGTTTGCAAGGCGCTCAATGTGGCTTACTAATCAGGAATTCCCTTTTCTCACATGGAAACAGGCAACGAATATTTGCAACGAAGGCATCGTGACGAGCAAGAGCCGAAGGACAACCATCTGAGGTTGCGCAATGTGCTGAACATCATTTTCATGCTTCTCGCCGTTGTGGGTGCGGCGGTCTACTACTGGTCAGACCACACCACAGGAACCATCATACTCTTGGTAGCGGTGGTATTCAAGGTTGTGGAGAGTGCCTTACGAATTAAATTTTGATGAAGAAACTTCTTTTCTCCTTCGTGTTCATGTTCTTGGCAGTCGTTTCCGCGTCTGCCCAGGTGCGCCGCACAACTACTGACGACTACAACTCGATGGGGCCAGACGGCAACGTCACCACTGCCAGCCAGCGCCGCGAGCGTTCCGACTCCACCTCCGCACACAAGGAGATACCGAAGGGCATCTATGTCTGGACGGTCGACCAGCGCTTCGGCGACCGCCGCCCGGCGCAGCTCGACACCCTGTCGCACATGTACATGAACACCCTGTTCACCACGGGACTCCGCGGTGAATACAACACCACTGGCAACCTCGGATCACCCCGACAGGCGCGTGTCTTCATCGACCGTGGACAGGGCTCGCAGTTCTTGTTTACCGATCCCTACGACTTTTTCATCACGCCCGTACAGGATTTCCACTTCACCAACACGTTGTCGCCCTTCACCAACCTCTCTTACAACACCTGCGGCGACCGCACCAATGGCGAGGACCACTTCACGGCTAAGTTTGGCGTCAATGCGGGCAAGCGCATCGGCGTGGGCTTCAAGTTCGACTATCTCTATGGGCGTGGCTATTACGACAGCCAGTCCACATCCCATTTTGACTACACGATGTATGGCTCTTACATCGGCGACCGCTACCAGGCGCATCTTCTGATGTCGACCAACCACCAGAAGGTGACGGAGAATGGCGGCATCACCGATGACAACTACATCACGCATCCCGAGTCGTTCAACGAGTCGTTCCAGACCTCAGAGATACCCACCATGCTCTCACGCAACTGGAACCGCAACGACAACCAGCACCTCTTTTTCACCCAGCGCTATAGCGTCGGCTTCAAGCGCAAGGTTCCCATGACTGCCGAGGAGATCGCGGCGCGCAAGTTTGCCATGGCCTCACGCCAGGAGGCGAAGGAGCGCCAGGCCAAGGCCGATGCCGCCAACAAGGCCCGTGAGGCTGGCCGCGAGGTGAAAGAGGGGGATACTGAAACCAAAAAGACCTTTGCGGGGCGGCCCGACAACGCCAAGATCGGTGTGCGGACGGCTCCGGACAGCCTGCAGAACGACTCCGCGGCAGCGGCCCAGACGGCCGCGGGACGCGTGGCGGTCAACGGCAAGGCGGCCGCCGACAGTCTCATCGCCCAGGCCACAAAGGCCAAGGAAGACACATCCTGGCTCAAGGACGAGTATGTGCCAGTGACCAGCTTCATCCACACCCTCGACCTGAACAAGTATCGTCGCATCTACGAGGCTTACCAGACCACAGACAATTATTATCTCAACGACTATCAAGTGGCCGAGAAACTGGCGGGTGACTCCATCTATGACAAGACCACCCACTGGAGCCTCCGCAACACGTTTGCCATCTCCTTGTTGGAGGGTTTCAACAAGTGGGCCAAGGCGGGACTGAAGGTCTTCGGCACCCATGAGTTGCGCCACTTCACCTTGCCCGACTCCGCGGCTGCGCGTTCATGGAATGAGAACGCCGTAAGCGTTGGCGCACAGCTCATCAAGACGCAAGGCAAGACCCTTCATTACAATGTGACGGGCGAGTTTGGCGTGCTGGGCATCAATGCTGGCGAGATACATGTGGACGGCGGCATCGATGTCAATTTCCCCTTGTTCAAGGACACGGTGACCCTGGCCGCATCGGGTTTCTACCACCACGAGAAGCCCTCATTCTACTATCGCCACTACCAGTCGCGCCACGCTTGGTGGGACAATGACGACCTCTCGATGGTCGACCATTTCCGCGCACAGGGCGTGTTCCGCTATCGGAAGACACGCACCTCACTGCGGGTGGCGTTTGACGAGATCCGAAACTACACGTATTTTGCCAACGCTTACAACACGACCGACAAGGGACGCCTGGCCAACGCGATGCGTGTCAGCCAAGCGGGAAGCCCCATCTCGGTGCTCACGGCCGAGCTGACGCAGGACCTCACGTTCGGGCCACTCAACTGGGAGAGTGTGGTCACACTGCAGAAGTCGACCGACGAGGACGCGCTGCCCTTGCCGTTGGTCAATATCTACACCAACCTTTATCTGAAGTTCAAGATCGCCCATGTGCTGAAGTGCGACTTTGGCGCCGATGTGCGCTATTTCACCAAGTACAAGGCACCCGACTACGTGCCGTCGCTGGGACAATACGCTGTGCAGGCTGGCGAGCAAAAGACCGAGGTGGGCAACTATCCGCTCATCAATGTCTACGCCAACTTCCATCTCAAGCACACGCGTTTCTTCGTCATGATGAGCCACATCAACAACGGCAGTGGCAACTACTTCTTCACGCCCCATTACCCGCTCAACGGTCGGGTGTTCCGCTTCGGCGTGAGCTGGAACTTCTTCAACTGATTTCGCCCGTTCCCGAAGGACACCCGCAGCGAGGCGTCTAGGAGGGATGTGGCGAACGGAGCGAAACTCGAAAGCTATGCAACCAACGAACGATATCATCCGTGTCAACAGTTTGCGGGCGTGGCTCCTTGCCACGCGCCCCAAGACGCTCTCGGCAGCGGCAGTGCCCGTCCTCATCGGCATAGCCCTGGCCGTCAAGACCATCGGCTGGGCGTGTTTGCCGGTCTTGCCAGCCGTCTTGTGCCTTTTGTTCGCCTGGTTCATGCAGGTTGACTCCAACCTGATCAACGATTACTTTGATTATGTGCGGGGCAACGATGACCGTGACACCCGTTTGGGCCCCAAGCGCGCATGCGCCGAGGGGTGGGTGACGATGCCTGCCATGCGCGTCGCCATCACCATCACGTCGGTTGCCGCATGCCTCGTCGGACTGCCGCTCATCGCCTACGGCGGTCGCGAGATGGTGCTTGTTGGTGCCGTGTGCATCGTGTGCGCCTTCCTCTACACCACATTTTTCGCCTCCAAGGGCCTGGGCGATGTCTTGGTGATCGTCTTCTTTGGCGTTGTGCCCGTCTATTTCACGTGGTATGTGCTCATGCCCATCTATTGGCAGGGCTTCAACATCTATGTGCTCATCGCGGGCGTGTGCTGCGGACTGGTGATCGACACGTTGCTGCTTGTCAACAATTACCGCGACCGCGAAAACGACAAGGCCTGCGGCAAGACGACCCTCGTGGTGCGCCTGGGTGCCAAGAGCGCCGAGAAACTTTACGAGACGCTGCCGCTCGTGGCCGAAATCTGTTTATATAGCTTCCTCGTCCTGGATGGAAACACGCCCTGGTGGAAGACGGTAGGCTTCGTCGTGTTAGGCTTGCTCTATTTTGCCCCCCACCAGATGACTACCCGAAAGATGATCGCAATAGGGCAGGGGAGGGAGCTCAACAAGGTGCTCGGCATGACGGCCCGCAACCTCTTCATCTATGGTCTCGTCACGGTGGCACAGATTCTCTTGTTTTGTAATATCTCATAAGCCATGCAACGACACGTCAATCTCGAAATCATGAACTTCGTGGAGCGTGAGATACTCCCACGCTACAACGCTTTTGGCCGCAGTCATGGGCTCGTCCATGTGCAGCGCGTCATCGCCAACGCCCTTGAGCTGGTGCCCACGACGGGCGCCGACATCAACATGGTTTACGTCATCGCCGCCTATCACGACTTGGGCATGGAGGGCCCACGCGCCATCCACCACGTCACCGGCGGCAAGATCCTCGCTGCCGACGCGCGCCTTCGCCGTTGGTTCTCGCCCGAGCAGATACGCGTCATGAAGGAGGCCGTCGAGGACCACCGCGCCTCGGCCTCACACGCCCCGCGCAGCGTCTACGGCATGATCGTGGCCGAGGCCGACCGCGACCTGGACCCCAAGGTGGTGTTCCTGCGGACAATAGAGTATGGACTGGAGAACTATCCCCAGTACGACCGCAAGGGACATTGGGATCGGTTTGTCAGCCACATGGACAACAAATACGGGTCAAATGGCTACATCAAGCTGTGGATACCCAACTCGCCCAACGAGAAACGCATCAAGGTCTTGCGCGACATCATCGCCGACAAGGCTCGCCTGCACCAGGTGTTTGACGAGCTCTTCGACAAGCTGTCGCACGAAGGCCAATAGGACCCAAGTGCCTCCGGCTCGGAACGGGAGACGCATAACATGGAAACATCTCAACTATTAATAACTTTTTATTATGAAGAAAACTTTTATCTTGGCCGTCACATGCTTGGCGCTCTCTTCCAGCTGCATGGCCGATGACCTCCATGTGTCGGGCAACCTGTCCGAACTGGGCAACGACACGCTTGTCGCCTTCACCTATCATGACCGCCAGCCCGGACAGAAAGTCAAGGTCATGGGCAAGGACGGCGCCTTCGATTTCAAGGTGCCCGTGGACCAGCCCGAAAACCTCGTGTTGCAGGTGCGCCGTCCCAAGAGCTCCACGGCAGAGCCCATGCGCAGCTACCTGATGCTTGCCGCCATGCCCGGCGAGGACCTGAAGGTCACCGGCTCGTTCAGCAAGTATGAGCTTGGCGGCAGTACCTACTACCAGCAGCTGGAACAGTGCCGCAAGGCGGTGTCGTTCTTCGAGGAAGGCTCGTGGAACATCCAGGTGCAGTATGAGGAGAAGCTGAAGCAGGGCGCCGACCGCGACTCACTGGAGAAAGCCCTCAACGTGACGTTCGACGAGCTGAAGAAGAAGGCTTCCGACGAGTCATTGGCTTACATCAAGCAACACCCCGACCAGGAGGCTTGCGAGTATCTCTTTTCCTATGTCAGCGACGAGCGTTACAAGGAAGCCATCGCCGCCCTGTCACCCGCCGTGCGCGAGGGTAGGCTGAAGAGCCGCATCGAGGCGTATGCCGACAAGGCGCAGAAGAGCCTCGATCGTGAGGAAGCAAAGAAGAAGGTGGCTGAGGGCAACGCCGCTCCCGACTTCACACTGAAGAGCATCGACGGCAAGGACATCAGCCTGAGCAGCCTGAAGGGCAAGACGGTGGTGCTCGACTTCTGGGGCTCGTGGTGCGGCTGGTGCATCAAGGGCATGCCGAAGATGAAGGAATACTATGCCAAGTACAAGGGCAAGCTGGAGATCCTTGGCATCGACTGCAACGACACGGACCAGAAGTGGCGCGACGCCGTGAAGAAGCACGAGCTGCCTTGGCTCCACGTGCGCAACGAGGGCAATCCCGATGTGACGGTGCTCTATGGCATCAGTGGCTTCCCCACCAAGATCGTCATTGACCCCGCAGGCAAGATCAGCAAGGTCGTCGTGGGCGAGAGCGATGACTTCTACAAGTATCTCGATGAGACGTTAGGCAAATAAGCCATGCGCTTGCAGCCCACCGGAGCTGCCAGAAAAACAGAATGGGCCGCTTGTCACATGTCGTGACGGGCGGCCCATTCTGTGTATGCTCGGCATGAGTATTGTCTAACGGGTGAAAGTCCCGAGTAAGCCCTAATAGCGGGAATTACATAGCCAATAGGTAACCATCCGAAAACGAACGCCTTGCCCACCTTCAAAAACATAGCGACCTTTG
>CAVBFJ010000071.1:0-10459 GCA_963594895.1 bacterium
CTGCCGGCTACTTTCAGCTTGCCACCTGTCGAGACGTTGCGGCCTACGGCCACATCGCCGTCTATCTTTTTTGCGGGTATTGAACTCATGTTTTCGTTACTTTAGGAATGTTTGTGCCATCTCCGAGAGGGTGTTGCCTTTGTCTACCTCTCCGCAAGTTATCAGCGTCAGACCGGCCGCAGTGTACACTACGGCGTTGTAGCATCGCTCACTCACATCCACACCGCCGTCATCGTCTATCGTCGGGTAGGGGATGTATATGGCGCGGCTCACCTGAGCCTCCTCGCTCTTGCACGAATAGAACTCCAGCACACGGCCCTCGGGACGCACCGCAAGGGCGCACACCGGACGTTGCGACGTGCCGCGCAGACCCTTGAAGCGGCTCCGCTGCTTCTCATACTCCGCGTCGTCGGTGCTGATGGCCTGGTACACGGCCTGATCCCAGTCATTCATCTCAAACACGACAAGGCGCATGAAGTCATCGGGCAGCAGCACCCATCCGCTCTCCAGCGTTCCCCAATAGACGGCGTCACCGAAGTTGTGCCCGCCCTCCAACAGGTGGCTGGGCGCGCTTAGATGTACGCGTTGTATGGCTTCCAGTATCTTCGAGCGGATGATTTCATCCAGCGAGAGGGTGTCGATGTCGCCCGTGTCAAGCAGCGCATCACTCGTCATGTTCTGGTCGATGCAGATGCGCACGTCCTGCATGATCTTGTCGATTTGATATATCATGGCAGGGCGGGGTTAGGTTGTGTAGATGAACTTGATGCCGTGTTCCGAGCACGCTGCATCAAAGGCGGCATGCGTGCGAAGCTTCACCGCGCCGTAGCCCTTCTCGGGATAGTGCTCCTTCAAGTACTCTATGGCGTCGCTCTTGTCTGTCACCTCCACCTCTCTCATGCCGTCGGCGTTGTCTGTGCCTTCTTCCGTCTGCGGCTCGGCCTCCTCTGTTGCAGTGGCCACCGCTGGCGCCGTGCTGGCCTTGCTGGTCTTGACGGGCGAGCTTCCGGCTACCTCCATCTCGCTGAGTAGCGTGATGCGGCCGCTCTTGAAGAACTCGCAGTTCTCTATCACCAACTGAAACAGCGGGTTGGTCGTCGAGTAGGTGGCGGGCGTCACACCGTAAGCCGTCAGCGCGCCGCCCGAGAAGTGAACGTTGATGGTCGCCTTGCCGGCCTTGATGTTTGTGGTCCAGTCCATCAGACCGGACACTCCGTATGTCTTGCGTTTCATTTTCTCTGTTGTCTTATGGTTCGTGTATGTCCAATAAATGAAAAAGTGGCGAATGGCGTTGAGGCCATCCGCCACTAATGGTTATCCTGTGTGTGTCGATACTCAATCGCCGGCGTCAACGGTGCCGGTGTACTCCGTCCAGGTCAGCGTGCTGCCGCTGACGGATGCCTTCCACATCGTGCCGTTCTGGGCGGCCTGAGTGGAGCTCAGTTTGCAGTCAACGGTGAAGTAGTACACGGTGCCGTCAGTGACATCGTCAGTGGTCGGCGCGGTCGTGCTCTCCCAGATGCAGTAGGTGGTGGCGCCGCCGTTGGTCTCGCCCTCGCCGTCTATCCAGATGTGGCACGAGCCTTTCAGTGCGAGTGCGTCCCACACAACCATGCCCCTGCGCGTTGCCTCCTCGCCTTCTACGCGGTCGGCAAACTCATGCTGCGAGGAATAGGTGTAGTGCACAAGGCGGTCTTCGCCAATCAAGGCGCCGCTGTTGCTCCAGCCAAGGGTGTCAAGGGTGGGCTCGCGCTTGATGTCGATGTCGCCGAACACGGTGTGGATGCGCGTCACGCTCCAGCCGATGGGGTTCTGAGCCGAGATGATCTGTATCTCGGGATGCTTCGAGAAGTCGATACACTGTATCTCCTCCAACAGGTTCTTGCCGGCAAGCAGGAGCGCGGTCTTGGGCACGTCCTCGCCAGTGAAGAACAGCTTCGCAAGGGCGATGAGCTTCTCGATGGTCCAGTTGCCAGTGTGCTGAAGCTCGCGCTTGAACTGCCAGCGGATGCCTTCCGTGAAGTACACCGACTGCTGGCCCAGCTTGGGAACGTTCACCGTCAGCTTGCCTTTCTGTCCGGCCCACAACGTGCGGTTGCCGGCGCGCTTGAAGTTCAGAATGGCTTGCTCCGCAATCATCGCCTGGGTGAAGTGGATGTGCTTCTTCTGTGCCTCGAAGTAGTCCGACACAATCTGGTTCATGCCGCGCTTCTGAAGGTACACCAACGAGGGCTGCGGGATGATGAGGTCGGGGTCCACCTCTTTTTGGGTCTCGTACATGGCGTTGCCAAGCAGCTTGATCTTCGTCCCTGCGGGGATGGCGGGCGTGCTGCACTGCGCTGACGCGTTGGCCTTCGGACCGTTCACCGCACGGCATACGGGATTGCCCGTGGCAGTGTCGCGGCCCGTCACAAACAGCATCAGGTCCTTGCCGGGGGTGACGGTGCTGCCGTCGGCCTTGTAGCCGTTCACGCCGCACACAAGCAACGTGTGGTACTCTCGCGGGATCTGCTGGTCGTTGCTCTCAAGGGGGAGGATGAACGAGTTGCTGGTGCCTGATGCCACCGCCGTGTTGGTGGTCAGCGTGGCGCGCTGCTCGTCAATCATGTAATGCTCCACCTCGGGGGAGTTCACCTTCACTTTCTTCGATTTCAGCATGAGCGACATCAGCGCGGTGTCCTCACTCTGAAAACGGAACAACTGGTCGTCGATGTCGGTCTCGACGAGATTGCCGGGCGCGATGCCACCGCTTGCGTCCGCAAGGCCGCTCACGGTGGAGCTCTGTCCGGGTACCTGGGTCTTCAGCCCAGCACTGCCTGGGGTCGGTGCGATGGCCGCTCCAGTGCTAACATTTACATTTTCTGCCATTGCTATTAAAATTTTAACAGATTAAAAACTATTTGGTGTCTCTTTCTATCATCTTGCCGCGACCGATGCCGCCTGTCGCCATTGCCACGGCGCTCACCGTCGTGGCTTGCCCGGCCAACTGCGTGCGCAGCCCGGCGCTTCCTGCAGAGGGCTGCATGGGAACGGGGTCCACTACCTGCACGCGCTCCTCTATCATCGCGCTTCGTCGGCAAGGTCAAACATGCTGCGCCCGCTGCTCTTGCGTGTCGGAGCGTTGTTGCTGCCCGCGAGGTTCGGTTGCCCGTCGCCTGCCTTGGGCTTGCGAAGATGCTCGTCTATCTTGGCGTTGCGGCCCGCCACCGTTCCTTCGGTGCGAGCGTTCTGCACGTCTGCGTCGTGGGTCACGGCGTTCAGGGCCATGTTGATGGGCTCTTCAGTGAACTTGCCGACAACGGCTTCGTTGGCGATCTTCATCACAAGGTCCATCGCGGCGTCAACGGTCTCGTCACCGAGCTGGCGCTCCGTCTGTATCTTCTCCAACAGGTCCATGCTCTCCGCGAAGTTCTTCTGGTACTCCTCCTCAAGCGTTTTCTCCTTGGCAAGACGCTCCACGTACTTCTTGTTGGCCTCCGCATACTCGGCTTGCTTCTCGGGGTCGTTCAGCAGATCGGTCACGCCGTCGATGCCAAGGCGTTCAAGAACGGCGATCCAGGGGTCGTTGCCCTTGGCCATGTCGGTGATAAACTCGGCGTTCTTCGGGTCCTTGGCAAACAGGTCGGCCAACTTGCTCTCACGGTCCTTGTACTCGTTGAGCTGGTTGTCGTAGTCTGCATAGTCATCGTCTATCTGACCGAACAAAGCCTCGTCGTCCGCATATTCGCGGTCGGGGTATTTCTGTTTCAGGCGCTCGCCAAACTTCTCGCGTTTGCTCTTACTCGGCGCCGGGGATTGATTTTCAGCCATCTTCTTTGTTGTTATGGGATTGCACAATTATACGATGGCAAAATTACAACCTAACAATGTGTGACCTTTGTTATCTTTTGTGTTTGTATCTCAAAAAAAATCCGTATCTTTACACATGTAATGCGTATATGTTGAGTTTTCCAATCTTTCTCTTGCGTAAAATCCTGACCGTGAAATACAGTGGGTGTATTCTCGAGTTCACCGATGAAAGGAACAGGGAGCTCATGAGGGCGTTCCGTCAAGTCTTGTCACAAAGAAAATTCATCGACATCGCCGAAATCTCACAAACAGTAGTCAACATGCCGTGCTCGCGCTTCTGGGTGTCAGAGGAGCGGGCTACTGGCGTAGTCGCTGCCCTTATCAAGGGCAAACCGGTGCTCAACGTCATGCGGCCAACAAAACGGGAGATGTTCACCGAGATATTCCGGCGCGTCATGGCCATGAGGAAAGAGTGCGACGGCCTCCCGTTGTCCATCATCGTGACGAGGATCGTCAATTCACCGGCGCCGAAGTTCTACATGAAGCCACGGTGCGCAATGGAAATCATATACAAAATCAAGAAGGGGTTTTATGAAAAGCAGAAACGACGCTATTAGCGAAATCTTACAGGAGAACGAGCGGCGGCGCTCCGTCCTCTTCGCGCCGTTCAACCCTATCACCGGTGAGTGCAGCATCGGCGAGCGAACGGCCTTCTCCATTCCCGACTTCCCCATACCCACACAGATGCTCCCGGTCGAGATGATGCACGAGCCGCTGGTCAGGGCGCTCGCCAAGGCGGGGAGTGTCAACAGCCTTATCTCCGATGTGCTCTGCCTCACCGCCACCGATGAGGCGAGGGCTATGGTCGTCGAGGAATTCACACGGCTGCGCTCACGCTACGACTTCCCCTTCTGGGCGGCAACGTTCGTGTTCATCAAGCGCAAAGGTGGGGGCAACGACGTCCTCTTCCGCCTCACCTACCCGCAGCGCAAGTTTGTCGAGAGGCTGGAAAATCTCCGCAAGCAGGGCAAGCCCATCCGGCTGGTCATGCTCAAGGCGCGTCAGTGGGGAGGCTCCACCACGTCGCAGATCTACATGGCGTGGCTCCAACTCGTACACAAGGTTGGCCTCAACTCGCTTATCATAGCGCATCAGGGGGCAGGCTCCGATGAAATCAAGGACATGTTCGACCGCATGATCAAGGCCTACCCCTTGGAGATGCTCCACAAGCTGGGGGAGGCTTACCCGCCCAATGAACCGAAGATGGCCGGAGTGGGCAAGTCGGGAAGCATCTACCGCGTGCCGCAACGCAACTGCAAGATAAAAATCGGTACCGCAGAACGACCCGACAGCTGCCGTGGCGGCGACTACAACCTCGTGCACCTTTCCGAGGTGGGTATATGGAAGGCCACCGACGGCAAACGGCCCGAGGATATCGTGCGCTCCGCATGCAAGGGCGTGCTCTACCAGCCCTACACCATGATCATCTATGAGAGCACGGCCAACGGAGTGGGCAACTTCTTCCATCGCGAGTACATCGACGCGCGAGACAATCCCAAAAGCCAGTTCCGCTCCATGTTCGTGCCGTGGTACGACATCGAGCAGAACACCCTCGCCATTGACAACATCGAAGAGTTTGCCACTGCGCTTTACGAAAACCGCGATAACACCAACGAACCTTCCAACCGTGAGGAAAGCGGGCGCTACCTGTGGTGGCTGTGGAAACGGGGCGCCACCTTGGAGGGCATCAACTGGTACATCATCGAACGGGCCGGAGTGCAGACGCACGGCGAGATGGCCGCCGAATGTCCGTCCGATGATGTCGAGGCTTTCGTCAATTCGGGAGCCTCCGTCTTCGACAAGTATCGCGTCGAGCCATTGCGCAAGGCATGCCGCGACCCGCGAAAGGTGGGCGACATCTACGCCAATGAGGATGAGGGCGAGGGGGCTTTGCAGGGGGTGCGCTTCCGTGAGGACCACCAGGGGCAGTTGTGGCTGTGGGACATGCCGGATGCGCCCGACCCGCAGAACATCGTGCTCAATCGTTACCTTACCGTCGTCGATGTCGGAGGACGATCCAACAAGGCCGACTGGTCCGTCGTCGTCGTCTTCGACCGCTTCGCCATGATGGATGGAGGGAAGCCTTGTGTCGTCGCGCAATGGTACGGACACATCGACATCGACCTGCTGGCATGGAAGGCGGCGCAGATTGCGGCGTTCTACGACAACTCCCTGCTGGTCATCGAGAGCAACACGCTCGAGACGCACGACCGCGAGCGCGATGTCGATGGCGACCAGTCACACTATGTGCTCAACCAAATCAAGGATGTCTATCCCAACCTCTATGCCCGACGACAGTCTGAGGAGGACATACGGCAGGGCATACCACGCAAGTACGGCTTCCACACGAATGTCGCCACAAAGCCGATGATCATCTCCAACCTCATCAAGGTGGTGCGTGAGGGCATGTACATCGAGCGCGACCAGCGCTGCCTCAACGAGATGCTCGTCTACGAGAAGAAGCAAAACGGCTCCTTCGGCGCGGTGCAGGGTGAGCACGACGACCTCGTCATGACACGGGCCATAGGCCTCCATGTCTGTTTCAACGAGATGGAGCCGCCGAGCATCGTCAAACGCAGTGACAGCAGACACATAGGCATCGTCAATCGCCCCGTGTCTGCTGCCACTATCGGTTAGGTTCGCATGGTCGCCTATGCGCCCATCGTCTGCTGCAACATCTTCATAGCCTCGGGATTGGCGCCCTGCCCGGCCTGCTGCATGAGCTCGGGAGATATGCCGTCGGGCACCTGCCCCTTCGCCATCTGCTCCTTCTGGCTGCGGATGCTTTGCAGCAGGGCGTCGGCAAAGGGGAAGTCGCCGGCCTCCAGCATCTGTTCAAGACTGATGGCCTGACGCTCAAACATCTGCATGAGGAAATCATTCGATATGGCACGGTAGGCAGGCGTAGCCTGGCTCGGCACAACACTGATGTCCATCTCCACATCACGCAGCTTCATCGGGTCATACTCTATATGCGCACTGGCGCGACCGGCGATGTTGAACGTCCGCTTCTGGTCGTAGAACTGCTGGATGTTCTTCACGTCCTTGTACGCCGCGTCACGCACAAACTCCTGGAAACTGTCAAGTATGTCAAGCAACGACGTCGTGGCGTTCTGTGTCTGTTGGCTGTACAGGCTCGCCGACATGCCCGAGTAGCCGGGCTTGCCTTGCAACGCGCCGTTCACGCCGCTGATGTCCTCGAAGAACTTCAACATAAGGTTCAGCATCTCGTGCACGCCGATGTTCGTCGAGTTGTTCGACACCTGCTGGGGCATCGCACCGGTCTTGCTCGGAGTGTACACCACCACGCCGTTGAACTTCGCCCACGTGTCGGCAAACTCCTCCGGCGCCACGCCTTTCGGGATGCACTCGTCGGGAATGAGCAACACGCCCTTCGCGCTCGCCCTGATTACCCAGTCGTTCAGCGTGATTAGGCGGTTCGTGTAGCGCTGCTGGTCTATCACGTCGGCGACAAAACTGTGTATCTCGCCGTCGATGAAAGGGTATGCCTTGAACACATAGGGGTGGCTCTTGTGCTCGTAGGGCGTCTCGCCTTCTGCGAGGATGTCACCCAATGGGGACAGGTAGTAGTAATACCAGTAGCTGTCCATGAACCACTCAGCCTTGATGAAGGGTATCTCCTCATAGGGGATGCCGGCACGCTCCGCCTGAGCGAGGCGGCGGTTGTTCTCGGCCTCCACCATCACACCGTAGTCCTCCGTGTCTATCTTGAATATCTCGCCGTTGTTGTAGTCGTGGCAACGGTACCGGGGCTTGCTCTCCTTGCGCCACACCTCTATCACGCGGCAGCGGCTCTCGTCACGAGGGGTGAGAAAGTCGGTGTTGATCCAGTCCCTCGCATAGCCGAACTCTTCCCAGGCATGCGTGCTCACGCCCTTGTCACGAGCCTGGCGGTATATCTCCGCAAGGTGCGTGTAGTCCTCGGGCGATTTGGCAAACTGCTCGCACAGCTGCTCGAAGCTCACGTCGTGTATCTCGCCGACAAACGAACAGTCCCATGCACGGAAGTCCCTCATGTTGTTGTCGATGAAGAAGTTGTTCGGCTGCACGTAGTCCGTCCAGCACTCCATCTTGTCGTTCCTCCATCCAAACCATTTGCGGTGCACCACCATGCCGCTGATGAGGTATTCCTCCATCGAGCGCGCGTAAAGCTCCGTCATGCGGTTCAGCTGCATGTTATACTGAAGCACCGTGCTCATCGTCTCCGCCTGCTGCTGTTCGTCACGGTCGCGCGCCGTGCACGTCGGCTCTATAGCCTGGCTACGGTACACGCCTATCACGTTGCGCACAAGCCTACGGATGAGGTTCGTCTTCAGCGGTATGTTGCCCTGCGACATGATATATTGCTCCTCCGTCATCTTCTTCCCGTCCACGCACACGATGTCGCCCCACTGGTCACCGTAGTTGTAACGCTTGTTGCGCTCACGCTCCTTGCGGAAACGGTACATCGCGTTGTAGTAGTTCTGCGCCTCTATGAGGATGCCTTGGGCGCGCGCACGGTCGCCGTGGCACATCAGGCGGCTACGCTTCACGCTGTCGGCCTCGTCGTTCTCGTTCGGTATGGTCACCGTATTCAACCTGTGTAGTACTATCTCCATTGTCTTGTCTTTTTATGGTGTCGGCACAAAGTTACATCATGCCGACACCATTCCTCTTTTATCTATTGGATTGCTTGCCGTTGCGTATCTCATTCACCGCGTCAACCAGTTCTTTCTTCTTTTGGTTGAGTTCGGCCTCAAGCTCCTTGCGCTCCTCATCAGGCATGACGTCTTTCAGCTCATCGTTGATGGCGTCGATGTCCGCGGAATAATCCTCGTACGTCTCCAGGATGCGGTACTCGGGCGAGTTGTTCAGCCGAGCGATCTTCTCTGAGTAGTCATACACGCCGTCGGCCGTGTCGTCCTCATAGTGGTTCAGCCGCTTGCGCAGTTTCTCGCTCGCTTCCTTTATCCGGAAGTACTCGTTGTTCACAGCGCGGTACTCCGTACGCTCGTCGCCGTTCTTCACAAGCCTGTTCAAGAACATGAAACCGCGTGGGTCATACTCACGCTGGCCAATAGCCGTCTCGCCCATCTTCGTCAACTCGTCAACGCTACGCGACAGGCCGCCGAACACGCCGTTCAGCAGATACTCCACCTGAGCCGGGTTGATGTCAACCGCACCGCTCGTGTAGGCGTCACCGCCCGTCGCCTCGTTCAAAGCCTTTGACAAGCCCACCAAATAGCTGTTCGCGCTCTTGTAGGCCTTCGTCCATTCAGGCATCTCCTTGTTGTAGGGCGTGTCCTTGTATATCGGCATGCCCGTCCAGCTCTCGTTCATCCACACCTCCGAAAACGGCTTCGCCCAGCTCGGAACAAAAGGCTTCACGCCACCGCCGCCCTCAAGGAAGTCTATCGGCAACAACTGGCTCACTTGGCTTGCCATCTGGTGAGCCAGTTCGCCATCCGTGTAATGCTCCCTGCCGACAGCCACACTCATGGCAAGCTCGCCAAGACCGTACATCGCACGGTACTCCATAGGCAACGGCATGCTTATCCACGACTTGTCCATGCCAGGGACGCGGAACACGATGTTGCTCCTGCGAACATACTCGGGCAGGTTGTTGTAGGCATCCTTGTCGCCATCATCGTCGCCACCGCCGATTGCGGACATCAGCGCGCCGAGAAGGAACATCGTGGCGGCACCAGCAACGGCTTTCTTCGGGTGACGACCAAACTGGCGGCCGAAGTTCGTCATGCCTTGGATGCCGGCATTCCAGAACACGTAGAAGCTGCGACCAAGACTGGATGTGAACGCCGCGGCATTGCCAACCTTTGTCTGACCTTTTGCGCCCATGAACTTGGCGCCGCTGCCCTTCTTGTTGAAGTTCACGCTGATCTCCTTGGCGTCCCATACGCTCCGCTCTATCGTGCGGCCCATTTGCCGCGACGTCACGAACGCAGCAAAACGGGCGCATGTCTCCACCGAGCGGTTGTACTCGTCAAGACGCTCGCCAAGCAGCCTCCACGCCTTGCGCAAGGGCAGCTTGCCGTTGTACATCTTCATCTCACGCTTGATGTCGTTCTTACGCTGCTCGATGTCGCGGATGTTCGCATAGCCCGTCTCACCGCCGTTCATGATGAACTGGTGGAACATCTTCTCCGTCTCGTCCGACATGTCGAGCGTGCCCTTGCGCAGCTTCGCAAACAACAGCTTCATCTTCACGGGGTTCACCTTGCCGAAGTTCTTGTGGAAACGCAGCGCATAGTCCGGGCTTTCCTTCACCCATGTCATCGTGTTTGAGTATATCATGTCCCTCACGAAGTTAGACACAACGAAGTCGGGGTTCCTTGTCGTGTAGAACGCTGACAACTGGCGGTTCACCGCCTCGCCGGCGTGCATGATCGCACCGATTGCTCCCGACACGTCATTGTCGGGGTTGGTCTGCCCGTTCAACGCCTGCGCGGCACGCGGGTTGCCGTTGATGGTCAGGAGAATGTCACGCCCGTTGCGCTTCACCAACACTTGGTGCTGCCTGAGGTCGCGGCTCTCCACCACACGGTAGGGTATGTCCGGAGCGTCCTTCTGCTTCTTGAAGTGCACAGGGTCC
>CAVBFJ010000072.1:0-9788 GCA_963594895.1 bacterium
ACACCGACAATCTCCTTGTCGTCGTTGACACCAATGTATATACGACCGCCCTGTGCGTTTGCGAAACCGCAAATCCACTGCAGGTACTTGTCGTTCCACGACTCCTTATATTCTATGTTCTGGCTTTCACTCAGCATCTTGTTTACTATTTGATGATTCACTCTTGGGTATAACACCCCAATATGGCGCAAATTTACGGAAAAGTGCCGACATTCTGTTAAATTGACGAAAATCTTATGCTTTTTTAGCGGAATATCATCGGATATTGATGGAAAATCTGTAATTTTGCAGCGTTTAGCAAGTGTTTGCTTACGGATGCTTATTTCACAAATTGCAGCACTTCGACGCTAAATGGCTTATAATGAGCGAGGATGCATTTCGAGGAGGTGAAATAATGCCACCAAGCAAATACATAATAAACAATAAGCAAATGCGTGCAGCTCAATGAGTTGCACGCATTTTGCGTTTATAGGGTTCATGGTTCTTATGCCTTTGCTATACGTTTGTTTACCGCTTATTTGCAGCACATTTGCAGCACGACAAAAAAGTAGATAATGTGGGACTTGTGTGGTCACCCTTGGAAAATGGGTCACCGGCGTTGTTGATGATCATCTCTTCCAGGTGGTTGTCGGTATACCATTTGTAGAACTCATGCAGTTTGATGTCGTTGTTGCCGGGATAGCCCAGCGACATCTTGTTCCTGCTGATGCAGTCGGCAGCCCACTTGTCAAGTTTCTCAAAGCCAGACGTTGCCGTCGTCTGGGCATCGGACACCACATGGCATGACAACGCCAGCGTGAGTACGGTCAACAACACTTTCATTTTCATCCTGCTTGTTTCTTTTATTGGTTTTAACTCCTAAAGTTAGCACTTTTCTTGCGGGTACGCAAGAAAACGCCCTTCTTTTTTGTTGGGCCACGAATAATGCGGGTTAGAACATTAGGCCATCTCAAAACATTTTGCTACTTTTGCAGCGTGTTGATGTCGCATCCGTTTCAATCACCGGCCGCGACGTGATATTTTTCTCGAAAAATGCTAATTTTATGAACCATCTGCAATTTACCCCCCCCTGCAGGCTTACTGTTCTTCGTTGGGCAGGTCTTTTATTCTTTTCCTTTTTCCTGCTGACATTTCTCTCGCCCGACTCCTTCCTCATGGCCTTCTGGAGTCCGCGTTGCGATTCCGCATGGTTTTTCACTTGCGGAAAGGCATGGATGGAGGGCATGACACCCTACGTGGACTTCGCCGACTCCAAGGGTCCGTTGCTTTGGCTCATCTACGGCATAGGCTATCTCATTTCCCCCACATCCTACATTGGCGTGTTTTGGCTTAGCGTGCTGGCATACACATTCACCTTCGCAATAATCTGGCGCACGGCGAGGCTCTTTTCCGGCCAGCGCGAGTCTGTATTTATCATGATCATGATGTCCATCCTGTTGTTTCTCCGTGAATATCACGATGAGGTGCGTGCCGAAGACTTCTGCATGCCGTGGATATGCATGGGCATATATTGCATGACCCATGTGCTTATGCATGCGTCTGGCGCGGGTCTAAGGGAACATGCTTTTTGGCTTGGTGTAAGCATGGCCTGGTGCCTGCTTATCAAGTGGAACGTGTTTGTCATGATGGGCGGCATGGCCATTGTCGTTGCCATTGTCGCGCTGCAGAGACGGTGTGTCAGCGCTATCGCTTATGGGTTGGCGGGAATCATTCTCCCCTTATTGCCGTTTGCGGCGTATTTTGTGGCAAGAGGATGCTTCACCGACATGGTGAATGAATATTTCGTCAATACGTTCCTTATTACCGACAACGGATTAGGACAGGCCATGTGGAAAGCGTTCATCGTCAAAAACAGCACCCATCTACCCACCACACTGAAGACCGCAGGCCAGTGTGTTATCTTGGCCGCCATCGTGGTGTTCTGTCTGCGCCGCCGTTTTTCGTGGTGGCTCTTGCTGGCATACCTTCCCTTTTTCCTTTTTATCGTGCTAAAGCCCTGCAGTCGCCATTACACGGCAGCGACCATTCCCTTCTTCGTCTATCCCTTGTGTGAGATTGCCCGAATGGGTTCCAACCTGTTGCGCCGAATATCACTAAGGAAGTATTGTGCGCTCATGTCAGCCCTTTTCCTCGCGGGGACTGCGTTCAATGTGCATACCGACCGTCTTGCCTTCATGGCAGGCGACCCACCTGCAGATTTTTCAGCGACCGAACAGATTCTCATGCGTAAGCCCTTTTGCAAGATCGTGTATTCGTGTTATGAGATAGGCTGGGGGCTTCGTGCGCGCGCCCTGCCCGGATGCAAGTACTGGGCTTTGCAATTCGGAGCTTCCGAGGCCATGAAGAGAGAACGCGCGCAGGCAATCCGCGAGCGTAAACTGGATTTCTTCCTGGGCAATGCCTTCTTGCCGGAAGAAGAGCGCCTGCTTATTGCCAGTGGCTACCGGCGATGCCAAGCCACCATTGTGGCCAATGGGGTGAAGCAAGTGCAGTCGTTGCCGATCTATGCGAGAAGGTAGGGATGCCACAAAATTACCACACAAGATGAAGATATTATCAGCCATCTTTTTAGGTCTATGCGTAAGCACATCGTACGCTCAAGGGCTTGACACAGCAAAAGTATCAAGCCGATCAAGAGAACTTGACGAAGTGGTTGTCAAGGCATCTTATCTTTCCCGGGAAGATGACCACCTTGTCGCTATGCCAACCCGAGAACAGCGCAAACATGCCGTGACGGGTTATGACCTGTTGAACAACCTCATGATTCCGGGAATTTCCGTCGACCGTCTGAAAGGAACTGTCACAACTCCAGTTGGGGATGCGACGCTCTATATTGATGGTCGTGAAGTCGATTACCGAGAGATTCAGGCATTACGCCCCCGAGACATTTCTCGTGTGGAATTTTTCGACATACCGACTGGGAAATACGCCAAAGATGCCTATGCCATTAATGTAGTAACGAAACCGCTCAACAATGGCGGCTACACCCAGCTTGACGCATGCCAAGGGGTGGGCTATCTCAATGGTGACTACAATCTTATTTCCAAGTTTATGACGGGAAGCAAAAGCTTGAATCTTTGGGCAGGCCATTCCGTTGAAGATCCAAAGTCTTCGATGACAGAACGTGAAGTTTTTAATTTTCCTTCCTACCCGTTGAATAGGCTGCAATCCTATCATAATGCAGACAACAAGGGTACGGAAGACTATGTGCAGGCATCGATAAGCAATCGGGGAAAGAAATACATCTGGATGCTTCGAGGCGGCTTGTCATGGGACGACAAGCGAAATGGCATCAGTGACGGCATGACCCATTCGTGGCAGACAGATGCGCCACTTGACAATGGCAGTGTTTTGAGCGTAAATAGTCGGGACAAGTCTTTTCGCCCAAGCGTATACTACTATGGATTGCATCACTTTTCCAACACAAAGTCATTGGACTATGTTATTGACGCTTATTATTCCCGAAACGACCACAACCGTCTGTACAATGAGGACGAAGCGTCATTTCATTCCCAAGTCAGAGAGAACTACTATAATGCCAAGGTTAACGCCAACTATTCCATGTCTTTCAAACACAGAAACAGATTGGGCATCAGCTTGTTTGAATTCTTAAAAATCAGCGATTCGGAATACATGGGCACTTCTACATACGATCAAGAATTGCGCTCCTCGGAATCCATTCTTTTTGCTGATTATTCCCAACGTATCGGGAAGTTCTTCTTTGACATCAATCCAGGCTTGTCTTTCCTGACCTATCGTTTAAAGGGCATGGAGTCCATCCGCCATCTAACGCCTCGTTTTCAGTCAAGGGCATCGCTCATGATCGACAAGACGCAGCAACTTCAATTTAGGTTTGCTTTGGGAAACACCTATCCGAGAATCAGCACCATCAACAATGTCGAGCAACAAGTCGACCCCGTGATCATCCTCAAGGGAAATTCCACTATGGACAATTCGATTCTCTTGAGCCCACGTTTAAGCTACATGTTGAATATAAGTAAGTTTGCATTACAGATGGGTGCGTCATATTTCTATCAAAACCATGCTATCGTTTCTGATTATTATGTTCGCAATGATAATCTCATCAGCTCCTTTAGAGATGACTGCATTTATCACAGACCGAGTGTGGATGTGTCAGTCACATACAAGCCATCCAACTCTCTCAACATGAAATTGTCAGGACAATGGAATGAGCATTTGGTGCGAGGGGGTGTCGGGCATCGCAACCAGTCATCCTTCTTAGCGACAGCAATGGCAAATTACTATGTTGGGGATTTTTCTTTCGGCGCATCCCTAGTCACGCCAACACGTGACTTGATAGACTACCAAACCCACAGAAAGACGTTTTGGCAATACCAATTGTCTGCAATGTGGAGCCATGGAAATTGGGCTGTAGAGGCTAACGCCTACAACATGTTTCTTACGGGGAACAACATTGTGGATGAATTGGCTACCGCATCTTACAACTTCCGTCAAGCGGAACAAAGTCGTGTGTTCAACCAACATGCGACCCTGAAGGTTGTCTATTGCTTTGACTATGGCAAAAAGACATCAAAGACACCTGTCTATGAACACAGGCAAAGTGAAAGTGCCATCTTGAAATAACCCATTTAGGTTGGTTCTATTCATTACGGTCCCAAAGAGTTCTTGGTGTCCAAACAGGTGCGCATGAAGAAGTTGCGCCCATCAAGCGCAAGCGGCAGGCGTCAGAACGACACGGTGAACGCCGCGCCCAGCACATAGCTGTTCATGTTTTTCTTGGTCATGGAGGTAAACACGCCCGTGCCATAGACATCGATGAACGCGTCATAAACCGGAACATAGGCCGTCTTGGCAAATTCCGCAGGCGCATACTCTATGGTATAGTGCTTGCGCGTGAAGTCGTAGTCCACGAAGACCTTCCACGAGAAGTTGTGCTTGTAGGCGTAGGTGAGCGACAGGCCCGTGCCAAACTTTGCGGTGTTGTTGCCGCTCACGGAGAGATAGTCCCACGACACGTCGTAGGGTTTGGTGAAGCCGTAGGCGTAGGTATTCTCGTCCACCAGGTCGTAGCACTCGCCGGCAAAGTGGGCATTGATGTCTAGATCCTGTATGATGCTCCGTCCCAAGAGCAGTTTGCTGCCCAGGGCGAACCGCCTTGAGATCGGCAGGTTAAAGTAGACGCCGAGGTCGGCGGCGAACTCCGTTATGTGGTCAGACTCGACGGTCAGCTCGCGTGTGGGGCACAGGCGCTGCGGGTCGAGTCCGTTTTCCTTCATGTTGTTGCTCCAGTCGTTCCAGAAGTCCGACTGTTCGAAGGTCATGTTGCTCCAGCCCTTGATGGGCGAGCTCTTCACGCGAAGCCGTCCTCCCAGGCCGATGTACTTGTTGAGGAAGTAAGCCCCCTCGACGCCCACCACGGTGGCCGCGCCAAACTTCAGCTTGACATTGTCACCCGCCTCGCCGCCAACAGTCTGCAGGTGCAGGTCTTCGGCAGAGAACGCCAGGTTGCGGCTACCCAGGCCGATGCCCATGGATATGTTGAAGAACGACGGATGCTCGATGATGTCGCTGGAGCCCGGCAGGTCATTGCGTTTAAGGTGCTTGCCCTTGAAGATCAGGTCGCTGAAGCCGTAGGCCAGTTCGGTCGACACGATGCCGACGCCCGCCCCCGAGAGCACGTCGCTCACCCAGTGTCGGTTGTTGAGCACACGCATCACGCCCGTGGCGGTGGCCACAGCATATCCCGCCACCGAATACCAGGGACTGCGCGTCAGGCCATACTCCTTGTGGAGGATCGTGGCGCTCACGAATGCCGTGGCGGTGTGCCCCGACGGCCATGAGTTGCGCGAGGAGCCATCGGGGCGCATCTCCTTCGCCGTGTGCTTGATGGGATTGACGATGGCGGCCATGATGCCATAGGCCATGGCGCTGCTGGCGAGGAAGCGCCAGTGGTCGCTGCGCCCCTCCACGCCCGCGAAATTGAGGCCTGCAGCCAGCAAGGCTGGGGCAAACTGCGTGTAGTTGTCTGTCTCGTTGTGGAAGTTGGTGATGAGTCTTGTCCGTGGGTGCTTGTTGGCATAGTCTTGACGGAAGCTGGCCTTCTCGCTCTTGGCGATGATGCCCGCCACGAACACCGGCACGCCGGCAAACGTCATGTCGTCAATGAAGCGGTAGGCCTTTGGCTGCCGTGAACTGTTGGCATAGGCGTTGGGTGCGGCCCATCGCAGGGCTGGCCGCACCGTGCTGAACAGCGGGGCGGCAGGCTGGCCGGCAGGCATGCTGTCGGCCATGAGCGGCAGCTTGGCAGGGCGTCGCCATGTGAGCGATGCCAGGTCGTCGGCCTTGTCTTGCGAGGTTGTCTGGTCATTGCCAGCCTGCTCCATGGTGGCTGCGCCCTCGTCATGCGTTTTCTCCAGCGTGGTCCGCGCAGAGGCGGTAAGGGTGGTGAGCGCCAATGTCAGCGCCAATGCCATGTTCTTCATCGTTATGACTTCCCTTTGTCTATTTTTATATTTTTTTGCAAAATTACAATAAATATTGCGAAAACACCGCCAAACAGGGATGTGCTCGTGGGATTTTTTTGCCATCCCACGAGTTTTGCATGGTTGTTGTCAGTTAGTCGTGGTCTACAGAGGATGTCTTCCATATAGGGATTTCTGCCGCAAGGCGCTCTACCCTACTGCGCACCCGGGTTGAAGCAAGTCCCCACCTACAGCCGGTTCAGTTCTTCCTGCGCGCTGTTCTCACCACGGTATCGGCCTGTGCGCTTGTTGAACTTCCACGTCACGGTGAGCTTGTAGTTCCATACTTTGTAGTCCTCGGTCTGCGAGAAGTCGACGAGATGCTCGCGGGTCTTCTCGCGGAAGATGAACTGGTGGAAGAGGTCGGTGGCGGAGAAGGCCACTTGTAGGCGGTCGCCCAGGAACGACTTGCTGGCTCCGATGCTCCAGTTTTGGTCGGGGCGGAACTGGGTTCGGCCGTTCATCCCCCTGTGCTCGAAGAGATACGACAGGGAGAGCTGGTAGCCGTGGGGCAGGGTGAAGTAGTTGTCTATCGAGGCGCTCCATGAGAGGCCGTCGTAGTGGATGCGCTCGCCGTGGTCATCGACCTTGAAGAACTGGTAGGTGGCGCTGAGGCTGACGTTGGGGCGCCAGAAGCCGAAGGCGTGCCCCCAGTTGAGATAGGCGTAGAGACGCTGCTGCTTGCCGTAGTTCATAAAGGTGCTTACAGTCCTTACGGGCTTGCCATCGGGCACGTCGTGTATGTACAGGATGGGGTGGTCGATGTAGGTGTATCTCAGCATCCCGTAAAAATCCTTCCACTGCGCGGAGTAGGTGAGGCGATAGGTGTTGTAAGCCTGCAACTTGGGGTTGCTTATCTCATACTGGTATCGCGAGATGTAGTAGATGTCGCCGCTCAGTTGGCTGAACGAAGGGCGGGCGGTCATGGAACGGAAATTGAGCGAATGGTGCCAGGTCGGTTCGTTGAGGCTGACGCTGAGCGAGGGGAACCACTGGTCGTAGGTGCGGGTCATGTTGTTGGCGGCGTCGGCCAGGTCGGTGTAGCGGGAGGTGAGATGCTCGTATCGGATGCCTGCCGACCACGTCCACTTGCCCGCCGAGCCTTGATATTGCAGGTAGGCGGCGGTCTTGGTGTCGTGGTTCTTGTATTGTGTCGTGCCGAGCTGGTCGTGGCTGCTGTAGGTACTCCCCTCCCCTTCCACCAGGCTCCATTCGGCTCCGTAGCCGAGGGTGTGGCGGGCGGACAACGCTTGCTTCAATACAAGTCTTGCGCTGTAGATGTCGTATTCGGTGCGCGAGCTGTTCACGGTCATCTTTTCCTCGCTTCCCTCCGTCTCCGTGATGGGTTGGGAGTCGCGGCCAGTGTTCTTCACATAGTCGAGGTAGAGTTGTGAGGAGATGTTCTTCGACCACTTGCCGAGATGGAAGAGATTGAAGTGGTTCTGTCGGGAATGTGCCCACTGCCGGCTCTCTGCGTCGAAGCGCTTCATGTCCTCCCCGGGATTGCGGTAATACTGGCCTTGCTCCTCGCTCCTGCCACCGCTAAGCCACAGTCCCTCCCATTGCGCGCCGAGCTCGTGACGCTTGTCGACAAGCCAGTCGAAGTTGATTTCCGAGGCGTTGGCGTAAGCCTTGTTCTTGCCGTGGCGGTCGGCGCCGAAGAGGTATTCGCCGTCGGTGGCCCTGACGAGGAACTCCTGTGGCTGGTGTACGTTGTATCGATTGTCTTGGTAACCGTAGAAGCCAGAGATGGAAAGTTTCTGGCTGGTGTAGCCGATGGTGATGTCCTCGTTGGTGGTGTTCACCTCGCTCAGCTGGTCGTATGCCTGCACCTTTCCGAAGACGCCCTCGTCCCTTCTCCGCATGACGATGCGGAGCACGGCGCCCGTGGTGGCGTCATATTGGGCGCCAGGCGTGGTGATGAGCTCGATGTCCTCTATCTGCTTCACTTCGAGATGGGCGAGTTCGGCGGCGGTGGCCTTCTTGTCGTTGATGTAGATGGTGGGTGCGCCCAGTCCGCTCACCTCGAAGGTGCCGTCTTGCGATTGCCTCATGCCGGGGATGTGGCGCAGGATGTCTTCCCATCGAGGCTCTTGGGCGAGGGGCGTGTTGCGCACATGGGTGACCAGTGCGCCGTCCTTCATCTTGTACATCGGGCGGTGGCCCACCACGGTGACGGCTCGGATGGTGTCCTGCCAAGTGACCAGCAGGGAGTCGCCAGCCTGGGTCTTCGGCGATGGGTCCGATGTCTGCGCGTTGGCGCAGGAGGCGATGGCGAGCGCCGCCAGGGTCAGGATGCTTTCTTTCTTCATGTGTCTTCTTCGTTGTTTTCGTTTGCAAAGGAATGGCTTTTTCCTTGCACAAGGGCAAATAATCATTACTGAAACATTACGCTGATGAAATAATCGGGCTTCACCTTAGTGTATATGGGGAAAGCCCCGTACCTTTGCATCCGAAAGGGCGACGGACAAGCCCTTTCGCGAAAAACAAGAACGATGAACAAGAGAATCAAAAACGTATGGTTGCTCACCATCCTCTCCTCCTTCTTGCTGATAGCGCTCCAAGGCTATTGGCTCTACAACAGCATCTCCTACTCGATGGGGGAGATGGAGAAGGCGAACGTGCGGAAGGTGGAGAGGGCCGTGATGGATTACTTGAACCAGGTGGGCGACTCCGTCAAGGACAGGTCTCACATTGGCTATGTGGTTTCCGTATATTTCAGCGATTATTCCAAGCCTGTCACCACTGTTTGCTCGCCCGAGGGTACGGATACCATCGTGAACGGGGTGGTCATGAGGAAGCCCGCCTATCGTGACATGATGGAGCGCAGGGACACCTTCGACCTGCGTGAGACGGACTCTTCCAACTCCGATGATTGCATCAACACCTACATCACCTTTCAGATGACTCGTTTCGATGCCCACCATTTCCATAGGTTCATGAAAGGCAAACTGAAAGAGGCGTTCCTGGATGCCCGGCTGAAGACATCCTCCAAGCGGCTATGGCAGTCGAAGGTCGTGGGCGCAGCCTCGCTCTTTCATCACGAGATGGCGGTAGAGATACCTTTCAACCCCATTGAGTATCAGTCGATGCAAGTGAGGCTGCACGTCTCCATCCAACCGCTCTTGCAAAGCATGCTTTGGCAAATCGCAGGCAGCATCCTGGTTACCATCCTCTTGCTCCTCAGCTTCGCCTACCTCATCAAGGTGATGCTGATGCAGAAGAAGGTGGATAAGATGCGGAGCGACTTTGTGCATACGATGATCCATGAGTTGAAGCGACCCG
>CAVBFJ010000073.1:0-9595 GCA_963594895.1 bacterium
GGGTGGTTCTATAAATTAGCTTTGTCAGATTTCGGTGCTATTTTCCGTCCCATTTGTTTGTGAACGAAGGAGCATAGCGGGCTATGCGACTGAGCGAACAAGAAAATGGGGCGGAAAAGAGCCCGAAAGATGACAAAACGCTACTTGAGCGAACATGCCCAATATCCGGTGGTAATTTATAGAACCACCCATTACTAAATCAAGGAATACAGATTGCATGTAACTAATGCGTTTCAGACGAATGAAAACAAACACGTGTCAAATGCTTAACGCCACAGATTGCCTCCAAAAGTGACTTTCTTGCGATGGTAGTTTTCCGCCAGTTGGAGCGAGACACTATCACCATTGAATCGGATGCGGAGTTCGATGGATGTAATCCAGTCCACGAAGTGGGTCTTGATAACGAGTTCATCGCCTTGCCATGCATAGCACGAACTGGCGAGAAACGGGAAACCTATGGTGCTGAAACAGTTCAAGGTGGTGCCGCGCGGGTTCTGCGGATAGAAACCGATGGAGGAAGTTTTCCATTGCTTGAAGCCCATCTCTATAATGCCCTTTCGGTCTGCACTGTCCACAACCTCTATCTTTTCGGGAGTAAGGAACGTCATCTGCTTCCATCCCAACGGGTTCTTGTCAAGACGGTATACCTTATTGAGATGCGCACTCATCTGCTTCACGCTCTTTTTTCCGTCCAACAGCGGAAGTGAGTATAACGATTGCTTCTTCTTCAAGACGCTGTATACCCGGCCTGGCTTTATGTTCCTTGCGGTGGACGACGCACCATTGCCGGCAGAGTCGACGATGCCCGGGAACAAAACGTTCTTGATTAGGCTCCGTTCATTCTTGCCGTTGCCCTTCAAGCATTGGGTGATCACCACAACCATGTCTTGCCGAGGATTCACAATGATGTATTGGCCGTATGCGCCGTCAGCCCTTGCCGACTCCGGCCATTCGCACATCCACATCTGATAGCCGTAATAGTTGTCCACGTGTGGAGCCATCATAGCTTTCACCCATGCGGCAGGTATCAGCTGTTGGCCCTCCCACTCTCCTTGTTGCAGCAGCAACTGTCCGAACTTGGCCAACGACTCGCTTTGCATGTAGAGTCCCCAACCGCCTGTGTTTATGCCTTCCGGACTCACTTCCCACTTCACGTTGTCGATGTGCAACGGTTCAAACAGCCGTGGCTTCAGGTATTCGAGCAACGTCATGCCCGTCACTTTCTGAATGATGGCCGAAAGCAGATAGGTGTCAATGGAGTCGTACTTGAACTTCGTGCCGGGCTTGCAGTCTGTCGGATGGTTCAGGTATGTCCTTATCCAGTCGAGGTGTTCGCTCCTCACTTCATCGAAGAAGATGAAGCCGGAGCGCATGGTGAGCAAGTCCTCGATGGTGATGTCCGAGAGCCATTCGCTCACTTCCTTCGGCATGTATTCGGGGAAGAATGTGGCGAGACGGTCGGTCAACTTCAACCGATGCTCACCTATGGCGATGCCAATGGCAGCCGAAGTGAAGGTCTTGGAGCATGAAAAGAGCGTGTGGCAGTATTCCGCCTTGAACGGTGCGGGATGGATTTCGCCTATCACCTTGCCGTGGCGCATCACGATGGCACTGTGGATCTCGGTCTCGGGAAACGCCATTAAGGAGTCGAAGAAAGCCACTACCTGTTCGCTCCTTACGCCTGTTTGTTCTGGGGCTACACGAGGGAGCGAGCCTATTTGGGCTTCGGCGTAGAGAAGTCCAAAGGCGAGTGATAGAGAAAGAAAGAGTCGTTTCATCATTTATGCGTATTAAGTAATGTTTAAAAAACCCGTTGGCGGAATTAATTTAATTTGACAAATATGAGTAAAAAGTTGCCCATATCGTTGATTTTTTAGTAACTTAGTGATGACGAAACCATTAAGTTTAAATCATCGTATGTACAACCTTTATACAAAATTCGTCAAAATACTTGAGATATGCAAGCAGTTATCAGAAAATCTCGTCAATGAATTGGGTAACATTCCACGTCGTGGACCAGTTCCCAAATTTTCAGATTTGGAAGTAGTGGCATTGTCCATGACGGCAGAAACAGAGAGCATTGACAGCGAAAAATGGTTGTTTGACTATAGGGTGGTTCTATAAATTAGCTTTGTCAGATTTCGGTGCTATTTTCCGTCCCATTTGTTTGTGAACGAAGGAGCATAGCGGGCTATGCGACTGAGCGAACAAGAAAATGGGGCGGAAAAGAGCCCGAAAGATGACAAAACGCTACTTGAGCGAACATGCCCAATATCCGGTGGTAATTTATAGAACCACCCTACAATAAATCAAAGAACGTATGAAACGAAAAGACCCATTAAAGAATCCTACGAATCAGAGAAGAGCAAACGCATCGTTTTTGACGATGAGCTTCCTAAATGGAATTATCTCATTAGATGCTCTTGATCGCAGATTTCTGCGCAAGTTAATTTTTAAACATTACTTAATTCGAGAAATTCGTGTTCGAAAAGTCCACGTGAGCGTTTCATGATGTGCTATTTGCGTCCATAAAAAGCAATGAGCGGATTGCGCATGCAACCCGCTCATTGTCAGTAAGTATCCCGTTGTGTGAGCGTTAGGCGTTGAGCTCCTCCAGCAGGCTGGTGGCGAGGCGGCTCGTGCCCAGGCGGAACATCTCGTTGGTCATCCACTTCTCGCCCAGCACCTCCTTGGCGATGGTGTAGAGGATGATGGCGTCCATCGTGGTGTTGATGCCGCCGGCGGGCTTCAGGCCGATCATGATGCCTGTCTGCTCGTAATACTCCTTGATGGCCTGGCACATCACGTAGACGCCCTCGGGCGTGGCGCCGGCCTTCTCCTTGCCCGTGGAGGTCTTGATGTAGTCGGCTCCGGCATACATGCTCAGGAGGGCGGCGCGCTTCACGTTGCTCAGGCTGCCGAGGCAGCAGGTCTCGAGGATCACCTTCATCGGCACGTCGCCGCAGGCCTCCTTCATCTCACTGATGTCGTCGGCCACGCCCTCATAGTCCTCCGAGAGAAACTTGCCCACGGGCAGCACGATGTCGACGTTGGTGGCGCCGTCGGCGACGGCGAGCTGCGTCTCGGCCACCTTCACCTCCATGCGGCTCTGCGAGGATGGGAAGTTGCCGCAGACGCTCGTGATCTCCACGCCGTCGACCTCCAGCGAGTTGCGCACGAGGTTGACAAACACCGGGAACACGCAGACGGCGGCCACATGGGGCAGGTCGGGGTGGGTAGCGTCCATCTTGTTGACCTTCTCCACCATGGCGAGGATGCTCTCCTCGGTGTCGGTGGTGTGGAGCGATGTCAGCTCCACGCTGCCCAGCAGGAACTTCTTGACGTCGCGTGTGTCGTTCTCCGCCACCTTCTCCGCGATGATGCGCTTCACGGCCTCGGCGACGGCCGTGTCGTCCACCTGCAGGTTGTATTTCTCAAAGGCTTGTTCCACCTTGCTCTTTGACACGTTCTGTGCCAGTGTGTCTTTCGACA
This sequence comes from bacterium, assembly GCA_963594895.1. Lineage (GTDB taxonomy): Bacteria > Bacteroidota > Bacteroidia > Bacteroidales > Bacteroidaceae > Prevotella. Next base: position 3,493 of record CAVBFJ010000073.1, read on the forward strand.
CGTTCTCCTTGATGATTCCCATATCTGATGATGATTGTTTGTTTGCGGTTTGTGTGGTCTCCCCCTGTGTGGCCTCTGTGTGTCAGCGGTCGCGCAGCTTGGGGTTGCTCTTGTGGCGCTCGGCGTCGCGCCGCGTCTTCTTCTCCAGGCTCTGGCTGAAGGCCTCGGTGAGGTCCACGCCCGTCTGGTTGGCCAGGCAGCAGAGCACCCACAGGATGTCGGCCATCTCCTCGCCGAGGTTGTCCGTCTCCCCGGCCTTGAAGCTCTGGTCGCCATAGCGGCGCGCCATGACACGCGCCAGCTCGCCCACCTCCTCGGTCAGCACCGCCATGTTGGTCAGTTCCGAGAAGTAGCGCACGCCGTAGGTCTTGATCCAGCGGTCCACCGTCTGTTGTGCCTCGTAGATGGTCATATCTGCAAATTTACGGATTTTCCCCGATAAAGGATCACTTTTCCCGTCTTTTTTCTGTTTTTCGCCCCGTCCCATCTCTATGTGTCTGTCTTTTTACGCCACCAGGCCGCAAAAGAGGCGCTCTGCGGCGCTCTCGCGCTCCCCGCGCTGGTTGGTCGCCTTGGAGGTCTTTCGCCCCGCGTGGCCGCCGAAAATGCCTTTCTTGCCGTTCGGTAGGCCATCGACATTGCCTGTGAACTCAAAAAATGGGGGCGCGCCCCATCGGACGTGCCCCCATCGTTTGTTGGTGTCTCGCTTCTTCAGGTAAAAATCAGTCCCAGACGGATGTGGTGTGCCACGTGTTGTCCTTGGCGCCACCCTCTTGGTCGGTCGGGTAGGGATCCACTTCAACCTTCGTTTGGCCGTCCGTTGTTGTGCCGGTAATGGAGGCGGCCATGAGGCCTTCCTCTGACGTGGTTATCCACTTGATGTCGGGTTGGATATAATTCTTCTTTTTCATGGTTTTTGTGTTTTATGGGCTTTCCCGTCCCTCGCTCCCACGTCGGGAGCGAGGGTGGGGGGAGCCGTTGGTGTTGGTTACTTGTTGATGGTCTTCTTGCCGTTGCGGATCACGATGCCCTTGTAGTTCTTGCCGACACGCTGTCCGGCGAGGTTGAAGGTAGGCTCGTTGCCCTGCAGGGCGTCGTTGAAGTTGATGGCGTCGACGCCCGTCACGTCCTGGCCGTCGATGATGATGGTCATGGCCTTGGCCGCGGCCTCCTCGCCCTGGGCTTTGAAGTAGGCGCGGAACGCCTTCATGGCGTTGCCGCCCTTGGCCTTCTGGATGCCCTTGGCCACGACGATGTAGTCGCCCGCGACAGGTGCGTTGTTGGCCACGTAGCTGCCCACGAAGTCATACTGCGCGCCGCTGTCCTCGGTGGTGAGCTCGTCGGTGGGGCTGACGGTCTTGTTGGCGAAGGTCACACCCTCCTTGGCCTCGGCGAAGTGGACCATGTAAGGCTTGTTGGCCTCGAGCTCGGTGACGGTGGTGAAATTGATTTTTGTGTCCTCTGTGCCGGCGAAGGTCACGGCCTCGTCGGCGCCCAGCTCGCTGGTAGTGGTGGCGAAGGGCAGCACGATGGAGTTCCAGCCGGCCTTGAAGCTGCGGTCGTAGGTCACGGTGGCGGGAGCGGTCAGGGCGTCGGGAGCCGTTGTGGCGCTCTCGTCGAGCGGCATGCTACTCTCCTCGGTGATGGCCACGGCGGTGATGACGGTGTTGCCAGAGTTGGCCAGCGTCAGCACGTAGTTGGCGGCGGCACCCGTGGTGAAGTAGGCGGTGGCGGTGGCGAAGGCGTCGGCCGTCTTCCACTGCTTGCCGTTGGCGGCGAAGCTCTTGGTGGCCAGGCCCTCGTTGTCACTGCTGAGCACCGAGGCGCTCATGCCCTTGTTAGAGTTGTCCTCCCATGAGGCATACTGGAAGGTGAGCTTGTAGAGCGTGTTGGCCTTCAGCGGCATGGTGTAGCCCGTGCGGTCGCCATACTTCAGGCTGCCCGGCTGGTTGTAGTAGGCGGTTGTCAGGGAGTCGGTCTGCATCTGGCCCCAGTTATTGGTGCGGGTCCAGCCCTTCGGATAGTTGGCGCCGTCCTCGACGGTGGCGTAGCTGCCGTTGTAGACGATGCTGACGGCATCCTCGTTGGCGGTCCACTGGCCGAGCTTCTCGGTCAGGGCCGTGATGGTCTCCTTGGCGTTGGTGGCCTCGGTGTTGATGGCCTTGGCGGCGTCGATGGCCTGGAGGGCCTCCACGTTGTTGTAGGGAGCGTACTCGTCCTTGGCGAAGCCGAGGGTCTTGCCCTCGGCGGTAGCCAGGGCTGTGCTCATGGCCTTGTAGTCGTCGTCGCTGGCGATGAGTGTCTGTGCTGTCGCGTCATCGGCCAGGATGGTGAGGTCGCAGAAGCTGGCCCATGAGTTGCTGTTGAGGTTGGCGGTGATGGTGATGGTCACCTCCTGCTGATCGGTGATCGCCAGCGGGATGAAGCGCCACTCCCAGCCGCGGCCCTTGCCGTCGTTGGTGTAGGTGGAGTCGGCGGAGAAGGTGGCTGCGCCGTTGGTGGCGATGCCGTAGCCGGTATCACCCTTGCTTGGGAAGGCCACGGTCGTGGAGTCTGCGGTCAGTGAGATGCTGGCGCTGGCGCTGCTGCGGCCGGCGGCCTTGATGACCCACTTGCCGGCAGGCAGGGTGACGGTCTTCGTGGCTGTGACGGTCGTTGCCGAGCCGCTCCAGCTGTCCGGGTAGGTTGTGGCGCTGTTGCCGCTCCAGTGCTGGCCGCTGGTGCTTCCGAACTTGTTGGAGGTCCAAGTCTTGTCGTACTGGGTGGTGAGGTCGTTGCCGTAACCCTTGTTCACGGCCTCGTATTCGGCCACGTTGAGGTTGTCGAAGTAGGCGTTGGCGGCGGCAGCAGTGGTCGGTGCGCTGACGGTCACGCCGAGTGCCGTGGCGATGGCGTCGGCGGCCTCATGGTTGGCGGCGTAGCTGTCGTAGGCGGCCTTGGCGTCGGTGAAGGTCTTCACGGCGCTGTTCAGTGCCTCGATGGCGTCGTCATAGTTGGATGTGACATTGCTGTTCTCCTCAATGACCTTCGACAGGTTGGTCTTCTCCTCGCCCGTCACGTTGGCGTAATCCGTGCTCTCCAGTGTTTCCTTGGCAGAAGCGAGAACCGCTTGGTATTTCTTGTAGTCCTCATCGCCTGTGATGAGCGACTGTGCTGTCGCGTCATCGGCCAGGATGGTGAGGTCGCAGAAGCTTGCCCATGAGTTGCTGTTGAGGTTGGCGGTGATGGTGATGGTCACCTCCTGCTGCTCGGTGATCGCCAGCGGGATGAAGCGCCACTCCCAGCCGCGGCCCTTGCCGTCGTTGGTGTAGGTGGAGTCGGCGGAGAAGGTGGCTGCGCCGTTGGTGGCGATGCCGTAGCCGGTATCACCCTTGCTTGGGAAGGCCACGGTCGTGGAGTCTGCGGTCAGTGAGATGCTGGCGCTGGCGCTGCTGCGGCCGGCGGCCTTGATGACCCACTTGCCGGCAGGCAGGGTGACGGTCTTCGTGGCTGTGACGGTCGTTGCCGAGCCGCTCCAGCTGTCCGGGTAGGTTGTGGCGCTGTTGCCGCTCCAGTGCTGGCCGCTGGTGCTTCCGAACTTGTTGGAGGTCCAAGTCTTGTCGTACTGGGTGGTGAGGTCGTTGCCGTAACCCTTGTTCACGGCCTCGTATTCGGCCACGTTGAGGTTGTCGAAGTAGGCGTTGGCGGCGGCAGCAGTGGTCGGTGCGCTGACGGTCACGCCGAGTGCCGTGGCGATGGCGTCGGCGGCCTCATGGTTGGCGGCGTAGCTGTCGTAGGCGGCCTTGGCGTCGGTGAAGGTCTTCACGGCGCTGTTCAGTGCCTCGATGGCGTCGTCATAGTTGGATGTGACATTGCTGTTCTCCTCAATGACCTTCGACAGGTTGGTCTTCTCCTCGCCCGTCACGTTGGCGTAATCCGTGTTCTCCAGTGTTTCCTTGGCTGAAGCGAGAACCGCTTGGTAAGCCGTGGCCTTGGAGGTGTAGTAGGTGAGGGTGGTGGTGCCGAAGATGCCCCAGCCTGCACTCTGGTAGTTGGGGATGGCCACTGTGAGGCTCAGAGTGCTGTCTTCACCGACATAGCAGTAGACTTCGTTGGCATACTTGCCGCTTGTGAATGCGGTGTTGGCCTGTGTGACGCTGTTGGGATCAGTGTCGCTGGTGCGCTCCTCTGCCCAACCCTTCACACGCACTTGCTCGCCGTTGGCGAGGATGTAGGCATTCGAGTTGATGGCGAAGTCGGCGCTCTTGCTGACGCACCATGCGTTGGTGCCGTTGCGGTAGAAGGCGGGGATGGTCACCTTATAGACGCCTTGCTTGAGGCCAGTGGCGGAGTAGGTGAAGTTACCGGTCCCTTGGTAGAGCTCACGAGGTGAGGCAGTACTTGCGTTGCTGCGGCTAACTTGTGTGAATGTGTATTCCGTCGGTGCAATTTCCTTGGCTGTGATGGTCGAGTTGTCCTTGTTGAGTGTGGTAAGGAAATTGTCTGCTGTGACATCCGTCATGCCTGCGGCCTTGGCCACGTTGGCGTAGTTCTCATTGGGATAGTTGTTGATGATGGTATTGCGGTCCGTTGCGTTCATCAGTGTCCATACGGTCGCTGCGGCCTTGTCAGTCGTCTTGGTGACATACTCGCCCAGCGAGCCTGTGGCGTGGGTCAGGTAGTTCTCGCCGTTGTATAGGATGTATCCATCGCCGCTCTGCTCCACGCTCCATGAGAAGGTGGTCTGGTCCGTGTAGATGCCGTTTGCGCCGTTGATGTAAACGGTGCCGTTCCAGTCGGCGGGATTGAGCGTGTAGGCGCCGCTGCTCAGGGTTGCGGTGACGGGGATGCCATACTTGTCCATGCTCGCCTCAGTGCCCCAGGCGCAACCGCGTGACAAGAATGTTTTAGAAGAACTGTCGTAAAGGTAGTAAGTGCCGTTCTGGATGACGGTATCCTCTTTCTCAGGTTCTTTCTCCTTAGTCAGTGTGATGTTGTCGAAGAATATTTTTGCCTGATTTCCACTTCCTGCATTCGAAGCGGTGCCACCTATCTGTATGACACCTTCCGTTTCTGCGTCAAGCGTGAAGGTCACCTCATCACTCGTCCATTTGCCCGATGTGAAAGAGGTTGCATTCGATAGGTAAGAAGTGCCATTAGTGGCTACAAAACCAAATAATGACTTGAAATAGGTGGCTGATGTGTTAGCGTTGTAGGCATTTACTTTGAGCTTGTAAGTGCCTTCTGGCAACTTGAAACTTGAAGCGGACTGGTATGTTACGGTGCCAGACCATCCAACAGAAATGCCAAGCGCATTTCCCGTGTTTCCTGCGTTGTCGCTTGTTGGTGCCTTTACATCAGCTAATGACGTGGAGTCGCTGGTGTAGGACATCACTGCAGAACAACTCCATGCTGCAGTTTGTGCGTTTTTCCAGCCAGTGTCAGTGTAGTCTGTGCTGTTGGTGGCATTGCTCCCTCCAGTAATTTTTGTTGTTGCTGCCGTGCTTTTTTCAAAGCCCGGGTTCACGATGTACGTCTCCGTCACATCGGTTTGTGCTAGTGTTTTACCCCCCCCAATAGCCAATAAAGCCAATGAGAGAAGTGAAGTTAGGTACTTCTTTTTCATAATCGCTTATAGATTAGTAATGTAAATTGTTGCATTTTAGGTTGTTGCAAATTTATAACAAATCATAATAAAGAAGTACAATATGGTTAATGTTTTAACATAATTTAAACTGTTGGCTCGCTTTTCGGAGGATTATGTCGATTCGTGCAGGAGTATGTAGTCGTGACAGATTCCTTGGATCCCCCTCGCGCCACAAACCGCGCCGCCCCTTTGCCGCAATGGTAATGGCGTCGCGCCGAAATCGCATCACAGAGAATCTCGTTCAAAATGTAGATTTTGATCATCCAGCCCCGTAGGGTAGGGTGTTCAAAATCAGTTTCAAAATCTGACACGATTCTGACGCAAAATATTTCGGTTATCGTATTTACATTCTTCTGCTCGTGGCATGTCCCCGAAGGGGGCTAACTGTGCATAACCGCGGGTGACCAAAGGGAACCTGCGGTTTCCAAATGGTGTCGGGACCAGCGTCCTCGAAGAGGGCGAAATTTGCAGAAGACT
>CAVBFJ010000074.1:0-9280 GCA_963594895.1 bacterium
GAGGTGAAATCTGAAAGAAGCTGGCGGCAAACATCTGGCCTAACGAACAGAAACTTCATACAAGGCATATGGCCGTGGATGAGATTACCAAACAAATTAGGGTGGTTCTATAAACTACCGCCGAATAATGAATGTTTGGTCCAGTAGCTATTCGGGACGGACGGTTTTTGGGAGTTTTGCGCTTAAATATCCATTGTCAAAGGGGAAAGGGAAACATTGGTCAAATGTTGTTTCCTTGTGATTCCGTTGGGGTTCGAACCCAAGACCCACAGCTTAGAAGGCTGTTGCTCTAATCCAACTGAGCTACGGAACCATCAGTTTTGCTGTGCAAAATTAACGATTTTATTTGATACTGTGAAATTTAATGATACTGTATTTGTTGGTTTAACAATATTTTAACTTTTGTTTGAGATCAAGTTGTCGCTTATTGTATGCGTCGCGTTAATTATTCTTAATACGGGTAAAAAATATAGAGTTAGTCGGTTATTCTATTCAAAATTCTCTATCTTTGCAAAGACAATAAATGGGCAGGTTCGGTTGAGAAGACCGAATGGGCCACAAATGGAATACGCGTATGATTAAAAAGATATTTGTTGCTTCTTTTTTAGCCTTGTCCATGGGCGGTTTGCCCCAAATGGTGAAGGCGTCCACGTCCATAGAGATAATTGACAATGAACCCCAACAGGTGACGATTTCCGTTAGCGGCGAAGGCGTGTTGCGCGTGACTGGTGCTTCGGGGCAGACGCTTTATGTTTACAACATCACAGGCGTGAGGGTCTTGAGCGTGAAGGTCGACGGATCCGATAAGAGCTATAACCTCAATCTGTCGAAAGGATGTTATATCGTGAAGGTGGGCAAGACGGTTCGAAAAATATCCATACGGTAGAAACCGGAAGGAGGTTTTTTCGGGACGCTCTGCTTGTTCCATTCTTTATGTTGTTTTTGTTGGTGACGGGTTGTGTAGAAAAAAGCAATCCCAACAAAGACTTGCAGCTGGGCGATTATGACTCGCTGAGGGTGGGCGAATATGTCATCAGCCCACATAAGGTTCGTCATGAAATGGAGCGCTTGATGTCGGCTGATAAGGTGTGTTGCCAAGCCGACCAATTCCTCAGAACCTATTACCGGAGTGGAGGGACGTTTGTTTGGGTCACCCGTATAGGCGTTGATCAGCGTGCCGATAGCCTGTTGACGCAGTTGGCCACGGTGAGGCATATGGGCTTCTCCCCAAAGCGTTTTGGTGCAATGGAGATTGAGGCAGACTTGCGAAGGGCAAAAGAATTGGATTTTGATGGCGGTGACAACCAGGCCAGCAAGGTCTTTGCGCGACTGGAGTATTATCTGACAAGAGCTTATCTTAGATATGTGGTAGGTCAACGCTTTGGTTTTGTCGATCCCAATGTGGTTTACAATCGGCTTGACGTGAAGGATAGTGACTCCTCTGGCGTATCCTATAAGACTTTGTTTGATGTGAAGGTTGAGCGTCCGCGCGAACGCTTCTATCAGGAGGCTTTCCGTAAGGTGCAACGCGACAGCGTTGTGGAGTTTATGAGGGAAGTGCAACCAGACAATCCTTTGTACTATAAGTTGCAAGAGGGGTTGCACGGTGCTTTGGCCAGGCAGTATGGCCGCAATCTTGTCTTGGCCAATATGGAGCGGTGCCGATGGAGGCTACCCGATGAGATATACAAACACGAGCGATACATCTTGGTGAACATACCCTCGTTTCATCTCCTGGCAAAGGACAAGGAGCATACGCTTTCCATGCGCATGGGATGTGGCAGCATAAAGACAAAGACGCCCTTGATCGTGAGCCATGTCACGAGGGTGGACGTCAATCCGCAATGGATTGTTCCCAAGAGCATTGTAAAGAGTAGCATCGTTCATCATGTGGGCAACCCGTCGTGGTTCGCGTCGCATCGGTATTTCGTCCGCGGACGGCAGGCAGGCAAGGCAATCCCAGTGAGCCAAGTGACGTGCGACATGCTGCTCAGCGGTGACTACTTGGTGGTGCAGGAGGGCGGTGAGGGCAACTCGTTGGGCAGGATTATCTTCCGGTTCGACAATGGCCTATCCATCTTTCTGCACGACACGCCCAATAGAGGCGTGTTCTCCCAAAACGACCGCGATGTCAGCCATGGGTGTGTACGGTTGGAGCGCCCGTTTGCATTGGCAGGCTTCCTGCTGGGCGATGGTCAAAAGGAGATGTTGGACCGTATCGGCTATTCCATCCATGCAGATGTGTCACCGTTGGGCAAGAATCCGAAGACGCTGACAGCGCAGCAACAGGCTGTGCTCGATACGTTGGACAGAAAGCGACTGGTTGGACAAGTGAAGGTGGAACCAAGTGTTCCTATTTTCATCTTGTATTTCACGTTGTATCCCAATGACGACGGAGGTTGGGACAGCCATCGGGACATATACGGATACGATGCCCCCATTCTTGAGCGAATTCATCATTTCATGTAAAACAACTCATCATTTAGGTGGAAGCATATAGTGAAGACAAAATCATCAGCATGCTGGGAAACCCTCAAACGCAACGGGCGGCTTTCTCGGTGGTGGTTAGGACTTATAGTGAATCACTTTATTGGAAGATTCGCCATATCGTCTTGACGCATGAGGATGCGGACGATGTGCTGCAAAACACCTTTATGAAGGCTTGGGCCAACCTGCCCACGTTTGAAGGCAAGTCGAAATTGTCCACCTGGCTTTATCGCATAGCCGTCAACGAGTCGCTTGACTTCATCCGCAAGCAGAAGAATAGTCCGCGAGTGAGCACGGATGAGAATCCCACAGTGGCAGCTCAGCTGATGGCTGATGAGTATTTTGATGGCGACGAGACTGCCGCACAGTTGCAAGAAGCCATTGCCACGCTTCCCGATGTGCAACGTACGGTCTTCACCCTTCGCTATTACGATGAGATGAGATACTCGGAGATGAGCAAGGTGCTCGACACCAGCGAGGGAGCGCTGAAGGCCAGCTATCATCATGCCGTGAAGAAAATAGAGGAATTTTTCCATCGGCATGACTGAACTGGGAAAGAATGAAAACATCCCTTAAAAGTGAATATTTTTTGAGAATATTTTAAACCATAACGTTCTTGTAACGTCTAACATATAAAAGTGAGAATATGGACAAGGTAGAGAAACATATCGAGGCTACTTTTGGGCGTAAGGCGCCTTTCAAGGTGCCAGACGGTTATTTCGATGACTTCGCCACCCGTATGATGGACCAGTTGCCAGGTCAGGGCGCCACACCGTGTGCTGTGGTCTGTGACCTGAAGCCATCCCTGTGGAAGCGCTATCGCAAGGCTATCTCCGTGGCGGCGGCCAGTGTGGTGGTGGCCGTGACGGGGCTCGGCGCATACATGCACCACGAAACCACAACGTCCAACAGGGCGCAGTTGGCTGGCACGACCTCGCAGGCTACGTCTTCATACTCATCAGCAGACGCCTTTGCGGATTACGCCATGCTTGACTCTGATGACATGTATGCATACATGGCAGACATTAAGTAATGAACGATAGTGACGATGACGCTTATGCTGAAAAAGATTTTCTTTATCCTGCTGGCTGCTTTGATTGCCCTTCAGCTGCAGGCCCAAGGCAGGCCCAAGTTTGATCCCGCAAGGTTTCAGGCCGATTTGGAACAATTCATCACCACGGATGCCGGGCTCAATCCGCGGCAAGCGGCGGTGTTCTTCCCGCTCTATCGTGAGATGCAGAAGAAGCAACGCCTTTTGTTCAACAAGATGCGTTGTTACCAACACGTGGACACCCGTGACCAGAAGGCCGCGGAGAAAGCCATTAAGGAGTGTGATCTCATCGACTTGCAGATAAAGGAGCTGCAACAGGAGTATCACAAGAAGTTTTGCAAGGTGCTCCCGGCGGGAGTCGTGTGGAACATCATCCGCGCCGATGAGAAGTTTCACCGCCAAGCATTCCAGAGAATGGTGAAGCGTGGAGGGCCCGAAGGCCCGCGACGGTAAGGGCCGAAAGATGAACGCGAAAGGGTGTTCTCCAGCAAGGAGGACACCCTTTCGCGTTTATTCAAACAGGTTTCCAGTAGCGGTTGAATAGGACACTTTACATTGGTCACAGATGTCAGCGAGCATGGCGCCATTCCCGCTCAAGGCGTAGAACACGCTCTCGCCTATCAGCGCATATTCCCATGTGCGGTTCATCCGCTCCTGGTGGGGCAGCGAGTTGATTTTCTTGATCCATTCGAGGGTGGCCGTCTGCTTCTGTCTCACATTCGCGTCTTCCACCTTGTCATCGCCCTTGGTCTCTATCAAGTACACTTTCCCTGCCGTAGCCACGATGAAGTCGGGATGATAAGTGGCCATCAGGCCATCCTTGCGCACGTAGAAGATGATGGCAAACGAGTGCCCCGTCTCGTTGATCTTCAAGAACCGTTCCACCCCTGTGTCCCGGTCAAGAAACTCCATGAACGCCTTTTCCAGTCCTCCGCCGTGTGAGGGATAGCCCAGGCGTGGGTAGATGCACTTGTGCACCTCCATGGAGTAGGCCTCTCTCATCTTGATGGCCTGCAAGGAGGAGAAGGGCGTGTGCGACACTTCAGCCCGCACTGTCGTCAGGCGGTTTTGCAATTTGTAGATGGCCACCGCCAGTTGTTCCACGATGTGCTTGGTCACGATGCCGTCCTTGGCCAGCAAAATCTTCCAGTCGTTGCCTTTGAAGGGATTGAAGGGGCGGGAGAAGAGACGTGTCCTGATGTACCAGTCGATCACCCGGACCGTCTGTGCTTCATTCACCTGGATGGTGGGGAATCCTTGGCGACGGCAGTGCTCAAAGCGCAGGGTGACCACACGTAGCAGTTTCTGCAGATACTCGTTGTAGCCCGTGGCGGTGAAGAGATTGGCCGTCACCTTGTATCGTCCAAACAGGGTCTTCGTGAGCGACTCCTGCGACACAAAGGTCTCCCCCTCCTTGGCGAGGAATTTTCGCAGCAGCTCCAGGGGATACATCGTGAACGGCTTCAAGTCATCGAGGTCAATCTCCGCATCCTCCAGCTCCTCTTCGGCGTCATGGAGGATGACCGGCCACAGGAAATCATAATCCTCATAGTCCTCGCGCAGGCCGACCGTGATGATGTCGCCCGTGGCTCCGCCTGTGCCGACGTCTCCATCGTCCACGGCCACCAGTCCCTGCTCCTGCAGTTCGTCATAGAACCTGATGAAGGCAGGGTGCTCCACGATTGACAGGGTGTCGATGTATGTGGTTGGCGGTTTGTGAAACTTGAGCACGCGCAAGCGGTCGTCGCGCTTCACGTCCACATAGTCAGGCTCACGCCACATCAGTCGCAAGCCCCTGCCCACCAGTTGCTCGAGCAAGATGGGCGACTGCGAGGAGCGGAGCGGCACGAGCACGCAGATGTTGTTGACGTCGAACCCCTCACGGAGCATCAGCACAGAGATGACCACCTTGGGGCGCTTGTGATGGTCGATGTCGAAGAGCTTGGCCTTGATCTCCTTCCATTCCTCGTCGTTCACCTCGCCTTGCTTGTTCGAGTCGATGGTCACCAGGTCGTCGTCCAGCAGGCCCTCATCCTTCAGGAAATTCTCCACGAAGGGCGACACCGATGTGTCCTGGCACACGATGAGCATCTTCGGGTTTTTGCTGGCATCAGTTTTCACAAATTCCTCTTCCAGCCGTTGCAGCTTGGTCAGTCCGGCACGGATCATCATGCGCTGGCCTTCGCTTAGTCCCACCACGTGGCCTTGCTCGTCGCGTGAGGCGTTGTAGTCGAGGTTTTCCAGGTCGGTGAGCTCTTGTCTGCGGTCGAGCAGGAGCAGCTTCACGAGGCCTTGCTTCATGGCCATCGGCAAGTCGAAGTCCACGACGATGTGTGGGAAGAATATCTTCGCCTGCTTCTCGCCCTTCCCCTTGGTGTCAAAGGGCGTGGCCGAGAAGTCCACCTGCACGAAGTGGGTTCCCTTGTTGTGGCTGATGGCGTTGAGACTCTTTTGCCATTCCAGCTCCTCGACCTCTCCGCCCCGCTTCAGCTCGTGTATGTGGTGTGCCTCATCGTTGATGACCATCAGGTCGTCGAGGTCGTCGAGATACTCCAGCTCCGTGCCACCCAGCGCTCGGCGGTCGAGCATGCCCAGGTCGTTGCCCGCCGCCTTGCCGGGGCGGATGGGCAAGAGGTCGCCCACGATCTGTTGGGGTGTCACGGTGCTGGCGTCGTCCTGTTCGCCATCGCTTGCCTCGTCTGCCACCTGGTTCTCGAAGAGGTGCCAGTTGGTCAGGGCTATCAGTCCGTCGCCCGTGGTCTTGCGCCCGATGCCGTCTTCCTTGGTCACCACGTTGTTTTGGATGAACGAGAAGACCTCGTCGCGGTAGCGCTCGGGCAGGAACACCTCTTGGTTCATGTAGTAGTCGTTGGTCTGCGGGTCGCGGTGTTCCTGGCCGAGCTGCTTGCGGCCACAGAAGGCGTCGAGCAGCCGGTCATAGACGATGAGGCCCGGCGCCACCACCAGGAACCGTTGTGTGAACCGCCCGCTCACGGTGTCCTCGTGGCGTGCGTTGAGCAGTTGCCAGATGATGAGGGCGTGCATCACCCATGTCTTGCCCGTGCCCGTGGCCATCTTCACGGCATACTTGGGAAACTGGTATTTCTCCTTGGCCAGTTGCGTCAGGTCGGCGCGGTCCATCAGCTCGGGGATCACTTTCTCGTATGCATCCAGCACGGTGGTCTCTCCCACCACCTCGTGCAGGTAGATGATGTTGAGGATGGCCTGTCGCTGCCCCTCGTGGAAGTTGCGTGCGCGCTGCTCACAGAAGCCCTCACCAAACCAGTAGTGGAGCAGGGCGGCCGTGGTGGGTGTCACCTTCTGCAGCATCTCGCCGCTCTGCCATGCGGCGTTCACCATGTCGGTGAGTCTGCGCGCCAGTTCCAGGGATATGTTGTTGGGGTTGATTGTCGCCATAGCCGTCAGTCTTTGGGTTCATGGTTCACGATGAGCACCACCTGGCTCTCGAAGCCGAACACGTCGACGGCCTTGACACACACCTTGCGCTCCGCCTTGTGGGGCATGGTGATGCGGGTCGAGTTGACGCAGTGGAGTGGGGCGCTGTCGTTGTCGGTGTTCTCGCGATAGTCTTGCCAAGTGCTGCGGAAGGTCTCGCCGTCGTAGTCGGGGTCGATGCTCCAGTACTCGATGAGCGACAGCGGGTCATGCTCCATGGCCCGTTGCAGCTCTTGCTTGTCCTTGTCGTCGAGGGGGATGTTGTCGGGCGATAGCAGGACATAGTTGTTGAGGCTGATGTCGAGCTCGTCCTCGCCGCGGTCGTTGGTGCGTACCGTCACGGGGTTCACCACGAGATATTGCAGTGAGGAGAAGCGCACGGTCTTGTCGGTGATGAGTTTCTTGTAGCCCTTCTTCGAGAGCTTGTCGAGCAGGTCGGGCGGTATGACCAGCACCTCCACGTTGCTGTTCTTGTATTTCTCGATGGCTTGCGAGATGTCGAAGGCGAAGTTCCAGCCGAGCACCACCACCTTGTCCCAGTCGCCACCCAGCAGTGACGCCTTGGCCTCCACGGCGCGGCGCACGGTGGCGGCGGTGGTCAGGCGGTTGGGGCTGTCGACCATCACCAGGGTGCGCGTGCCCTTGATGTAGCCTATGTTGCGGTCGCTCACCTGCTCGGGAGAGAAGGGCAGGGCTCCGAAGAGGCCGAGCACCACCTGCGAGAGGTCACCCACACGGCGTAGCTTCTTGTTGTTTTGGAACGCCTCCTTCTGGTAGTCGCCGATGCTCTGGTAGAGGAAAGGCTTCACCTCCTGGTCGATGAAGCGCTTGCGCATCACGAGCGAAGCCGGCTTGCCGATGTCGCAAGTGATCCAACGGCGTCCCAGCCGTTCGGCAACGGCAGCCGTCGTGCCACTGCCTCCGAAGAAATCGCAAACCAAGTCGCCCTCATTGGAAGAGGCCTTGATGATGCGCTCGAGAAGGGCCTCGGGCTTTTGGGTGGCATAGCCAACTGATTCTTTGAAATGCGTTTTTAGGGGTGATATAAGATCCCACCAATCCGACAATGGTTGCCCAGCATTTATGTCAAGCCAAGGCTGATCTAAATCTTCAGGACGCCCTTTTAGTTTCGCAAAGACACCAGGATTGTTGTCCTTGAGCCACTGATATGAAATTTGTCCATTTGCATCAAAATATGAACCATAGCGTTCTATTGTGCTTTCAGACAATTGTTGTCTTATGATGTTGAATTTGCGTTGCGAGCTTTTCTGATAAAATAGTAATATGTCGTGTTTTCTCTTGAAATAATTAACAGTGCGAGAACCGATGTCCTTATATCCCCAAACGATTTCATTGACAAAATTTTCTTTCCCAAAGATGTCATCAAGGATAATCTTCATATAAGCTCCCACATGCCAATCAATATGCACATAGATGCTTCCTTGCTCGGAGAGTAACTCCTTCATCAAGGCCAACCTTGGATAAACCATTTTCAAGTATGAGATAGTTCCTTCTTCCCAAGTGTCCGCGTAAGCAAACTGTTCCACAACAGTAGGTTTCTGCTGCAAGTCAGCTCCAGGCAAACAGATCTTGGTTCGATAATCCGCTTTCGAGTCAAAGGGCGGATCTATATATATAAGGTCCACCTTGCCGCGAAGCGAGGGCAGTCCTGTCTGCGGGTCGCCTGCCAGCAAGGCTTGCATGGTGAGCAGGTTGTCACCATAGATGAGACGGTTCATCCACTCGCCACCGTCGAGTGCGGCGTTGAACGCATTGGGGATGTTAGGTACCTGTCCTCGGAAAAAGCCCGAGACATCTTTGCGTGGCAACACCAGCTCATTGGTTTGCAAGCCAATGCGCGTGCCGCTGCTCAGTCGCTCGATGATGCGCTGAGCCTCTTGGCGCCCCTCACTCGCAATGCGAGGAAGCTCCTCAATCAGTGATTTCGCCATAGCATTAAAGCCTTTGATAGTTTTAATGCGAGAGCTTGTTATTCAGTTATAAAACGAAAATTTCCGCTAAGTACCTAATGCAAGACGTGGACATCGCAACTCATCCACGTTCAGAGGTACTTGGCGGAAACCTATGTGCACAGACAAGCTGAACGCCCACGCTATCGCAGGCATTCACTTGTTTATTCTGTGCGCATTCTTTCCAACGCCAAAGACCATGCAACAATGGTAAATGAAAATAGATGAAAGTAAATGATAACTATATCAGTCTTTTATGGCGTTTAATTGCGAAAATCTTGCGTTGCTTTCTTGTTACTTTTTCATCTAATTTCAT
>CAVBFJ010000075.1:0-9043 GCA_963594895.1 bacterium
CGCAGACATGCCATTCTTCATGTATCGCATGTCCACGATATTTGGCTAGGGGGGGCATCCACGGACTATCTCCCCTGAGCCGAAAAACCACGCAGAATCGCAACGCTGACTGCATGTGTCCATGAGGTAAGAGTCTGGCGAAAGGAAAAGCAAAATGATAAAAGCGAAAATGATGAAACCGGCCCACTGAATAGGAGTTTGTAGACGAGCTAACCTTTGTGAATATGTCATATGAAATGTTTTTTGCAAAGGTAAAAACATTTTTTATGAAATCTTCATTCAGCCAGCCAAATTCTTTTCGGGGGTGCCACAAAGTTGCAGGCATGCGTTACATCCCATGATGGTATGGACTGCAGATATAGATGTATGGCAAGGAATGATGCGCCTCCCAGACTTTTAACTGGGAAGCGCATCAGTTATGGCGGACACTATCACTGCCTCACGGCGACGATGGCATCCCAAAATTGATCATCATGTTTAGTCTTCGTCCTTCACCTCTGCCTCGTGTGCGGCAATCAGCTTCTGCTGAAGGTCGTTGGGCACGAGCTCATAGCTGGCAAACTTTGTGGTGAAGCTGGCGCGTCCGCCTGTCAGTGAGCTGAGCGCTACACTGTAGTTGGACAGTTCCTTCAAGGGAATCTTGGCCTGTAACTTTTGGTAGCCAGCCTCAGCGTCCATGCCCATGATGATGGCGCGGCGTCCTTGCAAGTCGCTCATCACGTCGCCCAAGAAATCGGAAGGCACGTAGACCTCGAGGTCATAGATGGGCTCCAAAATCTTCGGGCCGGCAGCCTTAAAAGCGTCCGAGAAGGCGTGGCGAGCAGCCAAGGTGAATGAAAGCTCATTGGAGTCGACGGGGTGCATTTTGCCGTCGTGGACCACCACACGCACATCTCGGGCGTAACTGCCCGTCAACGGACCGCGCTCCATGCAGTCCATGACACCCTTGAGGATGGCGGGCATGAAGCGAAGGTCGATGGCTCCGCCCACCACAGAGTTGATGAACACGAGCTTGCCGCCCCATGGCAGGTCCTTCTCCTCCTTCGACTTGATGTTCATCTTATATTCCTGTCCGTTGAAGTTGTAGCTCACAGGGTCGGGCATACCCTCGGCGTAAGGCTCCACGATGAGGTGCACTTCTCCAAACTGGCCAGCGCCACCACTCTGTTTCTTGTGGCGATATTCAGCCTTAGCCTTTTTGGTGAGGGTCTCGCGATAAGGGATCTTGGGTTCCTCAAACTCCACATTAATCTTCTCGTTGTTGACCATGCGCCATTTCAATGTGCGGAGGTGGAATTCGCCCTGTCCGTGCACGATGGTCTGACGCAGCTCCTTGCTCTGCTCCACCACCCACGTCGGATCTTCCTGCCTCATTTTTAGCAGGGCTGCCATCATCTTCTCCGTGTCTTGCGGATTGGCCGCCTTGATGGCACGACTGTATTTTGGGTTGGGATATTTGATGAAGTCGAATCTCCAGTCAGCATCCTTTCCATTGAGCGTGTTGCCAGTCTTTACATCCTTTAGCTTCACGGTGCAACCGATGTCACCGGCGTTGAGCTGATCCACTGGTATGCGGTTGGCACCAGCGCAGGCGTAGATTTGTCCCAGGCGCTCCTTAGAACCGCGGTCAGCGTTGCTCAGATCATCGCCCGGCTTCACGGAGCCGCTCATCACCTTGAAGTAGCTCACCTCGCCGATGTGGGGTTCCATGCCAGTCTTGAAGAAGTAGAGGCTCTCGGGCCCATTGCTGTCGGGCGTCACCTCCTCACCGCGTGTGTTGCGGACCTTGGGCATTTCGCTGACAAAAGGAACCACATTGCCCAAGAACTCCATCAGGCGTTGGACACCCATGTCCTTATGAGCGTCGACGCAGAAGATGGGAAAGATGGAGCGCGTCACCAATCCCTTGCGGATGCCCTCACGCATCTCGTCCTCCGTGAGCGTGTCCTCCTCGAAGAACTTCTCCATCAGGTGGTCATCGTTCTCAGCGGCCGCCTCCACCAAAGCCTTGTGGAGTTCCATGGCCTTATCCATCTCCTCCTCCGGGATATCCTCGCGCTTAGGCTCTCCTCCCTCGGGACCCCACGACAGCTTCTTCATGATGAGCACATCAATGAGGCTGTGGAAGTTGGGGCCCGTCTCCAGGGGATACTGAATCTGCACACACTTCGAACCGTAGATGTCCTGCATGGTGCTGACGATGTTGTCGAAGTCGCACTTGTCGGAGTCCAGTTGGTTGATGAGGAAGATGACGGGCTTGTGCAATTTCTCAGTGTAACGGAAATTGTTCTGTGTGCCTACCTCCGGGCCGTACTGTCCGTTAATCAGGATGACGGCTTGGTCAGTCACGTTGAGGGATGTGATTGCGCCGCCTACGAAATCGTCGGAACCAGGGCAATCGATGATATTGAGTTTTTTATTGTTCCATTCTACATGAAACACGGTGGGGAACACAGAATAGCCATACTCAAGCTCCACAGGGAAATAGTCGCTCACGGTGTTCTTATTTTCAACTGAGCCACGGCGCTTGGTGATGCCTGCTTCATACAACATACTCTCGGCAAGCGTGGTCTTGCCGCTTCCCGCACTGCCAAGTAAGGCAATGTTCTTAATCTCGTTAGTCTGATATACTCTCATATCAAAAGATTTTAAGTGTTAATATGTTTTTAGTTTAGGTCGGGAGTGATACTCCAAAATCGCCCACTAAGATAGATATATTCTGACTAATCTCCAAAAGAAATCAAAGAAAATTGTCTGTGTTTTAAAACAAATTAGTAATTTTGTCCATAGAAGGGACTTTAGAAGCTCCTTTTGAAGACATTATGAAAGCAGGCCTCTACATTCACATTCCATTTTGCGCAAGCCGTTGCATTTACTGCGGCTTCTATTCCACTGTGCGCCCTGACCTGCAAGACCGCTATGTGAGCGCTCTCTGCAGAGAGATGGACTTGTGGCAAGCGAGGGAAACAGACGGCTCTTCAAAGCTCATGACTATCTATTTGGGTGGTGGCACTCCCTCGCAATTGTCGGCCGCCAACCTGGAGCGACTCTTCCAACATATATATAAGGTGTATGACGTGGCGCCTGATGCCGAGGTGACTATGGAGTGCAATCCTGATGATATCAGTCGTCACATGTTCGACCAATTGCCTGTGAACCGAGTGAGCATGGGGGCGCAAACGTTTGACGATGACCGCCTGCGATTTCTGCATCGCCGCCATACAGCAAGAGAAGTGGAACGGGCAATGGAGTTCTTGCGGACAGATGGAATTGATAACATCAGTATTGATCTTATGTTCGGTTTTCCCGGTGAGAGCCTTTGTGACTGGGAGGGTGACATCTGTCATGCCTTGACACTTATGCCCGAACATCTTTCGGCATATGGACTGATGATAGAGGAGGGTACGCCACTCCATCGGTTATGGAAAAGGGGAGATGTGCAAGAGGCAAATGAGAACTTGAGCCTGAAGATGTATGATAGGCTCATCGATCAGCTGACGGAGGCTGGATATGAGCACTATGAGATCAGCAATTTCGCACTGTTGGCGCCTGGTGATAAGGAAAAGAGCCGTTACCGAAGCCGTCACAACAGTAGTTATTGGCGCGATGTGCCCTACATCGGTCTTGGCGCGGCTGCGCATAGCTATGACTTGCGTGCGCGACGTTGGAACCCCTCAGATATCATGTGCTACATGGAACAAGTGGAACAAGGTTTACTGCCCTATGAGGAGGAAACCATTGACTGTGACACCCATTATAATGACATTGTGACCACAGCCCTCCGCACTCGCGAAGGAATCGACCTTGACAGCCTCGACGACCGTCACCGCACTTTCTTGCTCAGTAACGCGAAGGAACACATCGACAGAAAACTGTTGCGTGCGGACGACCATCACCTCAGTCTCACACGTGCAGGCATCAACATCAGCAACACCATCATGTGTGACTTGATGGATGTGTGAGCGTAAGGGTAGGAGAGGCTCTTCATTTTCTCATTTTTTCAAGTGCATCAAGCCCCTGGTTTTGATAGATCTGATAGAAATAGGACTTGATGTCCGCATCGATATCCGTGGCACGGCGCTTACCCGTCACATAAGGCTTGAGCCATGTCGACAACAAAGTCGCCAGGATACCCAAAACCATGGAAACTAAAAAATTGAGAAACTCATCCTTGATGAGCTTAGCATTGATAAAAGCCACCATCACAATGATTGGGACCGCATAAAGCAACCAGTCGCCTGCTGTATTGGACTTGGTCGTGTTGTTCATTTCATCTTGCAACGCTTTCGGAGCCACAAGAAACAGGCTGTCCCTGTGCTTCTTCCAGTAGTCTTCAAATTCCTTTTCCATATCTTGTTTCACTTCATTTTCGTTCTCCACATCCTCTTGCGTCCCACTTCAGCACGCTGAGCCCGCTTGCCACGGTGCGGGAAAGGAATGCTCGGCGTAAGTCCTGCCGATTTTGCATGGTCGTGCGAGTGTTTTCTCTAGCATCATCCACAATGAACAAATCCCAACTACCCACATTCTGGAAGTTGGGATTTGTGTTCTTAGCCTATTTAGTTCTTTCACTCTACAGGCTTTGTGGTAACGTTGACTTTTGGTATTAGGGAAGGACCTTGAAACGGATGCGGAAAGTGTGCGTCATCTCGTCCCAATTGGTGCCGAGTATCTCGAAGCGGCCGATTTGTGCGGTGGAGCGCACGTGTTTGCCAATGCAGGGACACACATCGAAATCGCCAATGTGGACTAGGCGGAGGGTTTCCGAGGCATCTTCGGGCAGGCGGTCGGTATTCACGCCTTCGGGCAAGTGGTTGCGGTCCACATACTCAAAGGTGACGGGCAGGTCTGCCTCTATCAACTCGTTCATCTTGTCCATAATGGCTTTTTCCTCTTGCCTTGTGGGTTTGCGATCGAGTTTGTAGTTGATTTTGCTCTTTTTGCGCTCAATGTGAGCGTTTGATGAGCGTTCGCAGCCAAACATGCCGACCATGACCTGGTTGAGCAGATGTTCCGCCGTGTGAGCTGGTGGGAACTCTTCCTTGTTGTGGGCATTCAGCTCGTAAGTCTTGTTCTCCATCTGTATGTTAAATTTCAGTATGTTACCCGTGTAAGCGGCTACGTCCATCTCTACTGTTCCGTCTTTCTTGAGGTTGAGTGTGAATGGCTTGTCGGTCAGCAGGTCAATTGCTTCGACTTTGCATTCGGGCAAGCCCAAGAAGTCGAAAGCATGACCAGGAATGGTCACTCCGACATGGACGGCTTCGTCTGAGAAGTTGGCTACCACCAATAGAGCCTCATCGTCTTTTTTGCGCAAGAACGCATACTGTTGTCGTGGATTGAACAGATGCGACTGTGGATTGACATACATGAGGTCGAAAAAGTCGCCTTCACGGATGGCCTTCTCTTGATTGGCCATGCGCAACACCTTTTGGTAGATGCCTAAGAGACGCTTTTCCCCTTGTGTGAGGTGACGTCGGTCATAATGGCCGCGCCGAAGCGTGTCTACACACCAGTAGTCGAAGATGGTGGTGCGTCCGTCGCATCCGGAGAACCCTTCGGCGTCCATGCCACGTTCGCCTAATTCTTGGCCGGCATAGATCATGACTGGATTGTCGCAGAGCAAGACGGAGACGATTAATCCTGGAATGGCCTTTTGTCCATCGCCACAGAAAAAGTCGCTGGCAATGCGCTGCTCGTCGTGGTTTTCAAGGAAATAGAGCATGTGGTCCTTGATGTCGTCCACACTTTGCCAATAGTAGGTGATGCTGCTTGCAGGGCGGCGGTTGCAGATGACGTCACGCAGGCAATCGTACATGCCCACTTTGTCGTATAGGTAATCGAAGCCAGCTCCGACATAGGTTCGGTATTGCGTTGTGTCGTACACCTCGCCTATGAACACCAGTTGAGGATGGCGCTCCTTTACGATTCGTGTGGCATAGCTCCAAAAATTGTGCGGCACCATCTCCGCCATGTCGCACCGGAAGCCGTCAATGTTCTTTGAGGCCCAGAAAAGCAAGATTTCCGTCATCTTGTTCCAGGTGTTGGGGACGGGGTCGTAGTGGTAACTGCGGCCGCCTGCGTCGCAATAGTCAACACCATAGTTGAGCTTTACCGTCTCATACCAATCGTTCGCGTGGGGGTGGTTGTCGAAGCGGTCGTTGCCTGTGCATTTGGCTGGAAACTCCACGTAAGGATCCTCGTTTGCAGCCTTGGCCACGGGATTGACAAACGGCTGCCCTGGGCAATAGTAGAAGTTATTGCTGGGTGAGAAGTGCTTGTTGACATCATCGCTTGCACCCAAGTCCGTCACCCTTTCTGGGAGGCAGATAGAGTGATATTCGCGTGCAACATGATTCGGTACAAAGTCGATGATAACCTTCATCCCAGCGTTGTGGATGCGGGCCACCAGTTGCTCAAACTCGTCCATGCGGTGGTCAACATTTACTGCAATGTCTGGGTCGATATCGTAGTAATCGACGATGGCATAGGGAGAGCCAGCCTTTCCCTTCACGATATCCGCATGCTGGTGCGGAATACCATACTGGCTATAGTCAGTAGTGGTAGCGTGACGGATTACACCTGTGAGCCACACATGGGTGAATCCCATGTCGTGGATACGCCGCAGATGGGGCGTGTCCAAGTCGTTCATCTTTCCCACCCCGTTCTCTTGCAACGTACCGTTGAACTTGCGGTTCTGGTTCTTGTTGCCGAAGAGACGGGGGAGAATTTGGTAAATGACTATTTTCCTATTCATTGATTATTGCCGGAAACATCATTCTTAAGCAATTCCGTGAGTGGTGACTGTCTTGTCAATGCGGCCAATCATGCCTTGGAGGGCTTTGCCCGGTCCGCACTCCAGGAAGTCGTTGGCGCCGTCAGCGATCATGTTCTGCACGGTCTTCGTCCAACGCACGGGTGATGTGAGCTGTGCGATGAGGTTTGCTTTGATCTCTGCGGAGTCCACGTGTGCTGCAGCATCCACATTTTGGTAGACGGGGCACTTGGGTGCCTTCACCTCTGTCTTCTCGATGGCGGCCTGGAGTTCTTCTTTTGCGGGTTGCATCAGAGGTGAGTGAAAGGCACCACCCACGCGGAGCGGCAGGGCGCGCTTGGCGCCGGCGGCCTTCAGCTTCTCGCAAGCCTCAGCAATGGCCTCGCTCTCTCCAGAGATGACCAGTTGGCCGGGGCAGTTGTAGTTGGCAGCGACGACAGTCTTGCCGGCCTTGCCGATCTCTGCGCAAATTTCTTCGATCTTCTCGTCTGGCAGGCCGATGATGGCTGCCATGGTGCCGGGGTTGGCTTCGCAAGCCTTCTGCATGGCATTGGCACGAGCTGCCACGAGGCGCAAACCGTCTTCGAAATTGAGCGCACCTGCAAATGTCAAGGCGGAGAACTCTCCGAGTGAGTGTCCTGCAACCATCTTGGCGTCTTGCTCGCCCAAACAGAGGGCCGAAATCACGCTGTGCAGGAAAACGGCAGGTTGGGTGACGTTAGTCTGCTTCAGCTGATCATCGGTGCCGGCAAACATGATGTCTGTGATCTTGAAGCCGAGGATGTCATCGGCCTTGTCGAATAACTCTTTAGCTAGAGGATTATTGTCGTAGAGGTCTTTGCCCATGCCGACAAACTGTGAACCTTGTCCGGGAAATACAAATGCTTTCATTTCTTATTGTTACGATGTTAATACTCAATAAATTGCTGCAAAGGTAACAAAAATATCCGAATTATGTGGATGTGGCGTGAGATACTTTGTTGTGGTTTGTTAAATGTTGGTGAAATGGTATCCAATACAAAAAATCCCGTTTGTCGCAAAAGACAAACGGGATTTTATATGGGTTGTGTGTAGGAGCTGCTTGCACGGCCCCTTCATGTGTTTAGCTTATTCAGCTGCGGGTGCCTCTTCCTCTGTTGCAGTGGGAGCAACATCCACAGTCTCTTCAGCCTTGGGAGCCTCCTCAGCCTTGGGAGCCTCCTCGACAACTTCAGCCTTCTCGGGAACAACCTTCACGGGAACCTTTACCTCAACATCCTTGAAGAAATGCACGGTGGCCTCAAAGTCACCGACCTTCTTGATGTCGTGCATTGTGATGATTTTGCGATCAATCTCGATGCCAAGCTTGCCCAGCTCCTCTGCGACGGTGGCAGCATTGACTGAACCATAGAGGTGACCTGTAGCGGCAACCTTTGCGGTTATGACAAGTTCAACGTCCTTCAAGGCGGCGGCGCGCTTCTCAGCGTCAGCCTTGGCTGCGGCAATCTTGTTGGCCTGTTGCTTCAAGTTCTCTGCGAGCACCTTCTTTGCGCTCTCAGAGGCGATGACACCTTTGCCTGTGGGGATGAGGTAGTTGCGGCCATAGCCGTTCTTTACCTTAACAATCTCGTTCTTGTATCCAAGTCCGATGATATCTTCCTTCAGAATGATTTCCATATCTTAGCCTCCTTTTCAATTACTTCAACAAATCGGTTACGTATGGAAGCAGTGCAATCTGGCGGGCACGCTTGACGGCTTGGGCCACACGACGCTGATACTTCAAGGATGTGCCAGTGATGCGACGGGGAAGAATCTTGCCCTGCTCGTTAAGGAACTTTTTCAAGAACTCGGGATCCTTGTAGTCGATGTACTTGATGCCGCTCTTCTTGAAACGGCAATACTTCTTCTTCTTGGTGTCGATAGAAGGAGCGGTCAAATAACGGATTTCTGAATTTTTCTGCTCTGCCATAATTAAGCCTCCAATTTTTTACCCAGTTTGGCACGACGTTTCTCGGCGTAAGCAACAGCATGCTTGTCGAGCTTCACGGTCATGTAACGAATTACTCTCTCGTCGCGGCGATAGCCAATCTCAAGAGCGTCAATCACTGATGGCTCAGCCTTGAATTCCAACAGGCAGTAGAAACCTGTAGACTTCTTTTGAATAGCATAAGCCATCTTCTTCAAGCCCCAGGCCTCTTCGTTCAGAATCTCTGCACCCTTATCGGTGAGCATCTTCTTGAATTTAGCGACCGTTTCCTTCATCTGTTCATCAGACAAAACGGGAGTCAA
>CAVBFJ010000076.1:0-8941 GCA_963594895.1 bacterium
TGACACCATCGTTCTTGGCCAGCGTGGTAAGCACGTTGTCCTCACCGGTTTGCACAGGGATGTTTGTATAGTCGTTAGACAATATCACATCGTCATTTCCTTGGGGTATCACCGATGTGCGGCGCTTGCCAGTGCTCTGGTTCATTGACACCGTCTCGCCATTCTTCGCCGAGACGAAGTTGCCGTCAAGGCTCACGAGGAAGCTGCGGTCGTCACCCTTCATGCCGTCGAAGGTGACGGTCTGCCCACCAGTCACGTTCTCATAGTCGGCAGCCAAGCGGAACTCGCTTCCCTGCTGCTCGTAGATCTTCACATGTGTGGGGGCGGCCACGTCAAACGTAAGGGTTTTCTGCTCCACCACGTTCCAGTCCTGGTTCTTGTCGAACAGTCCGAACTCCTTGATGAACTCGCGCGTGTAAAGCTCCTCGGCCGGCAACTCCTGCTGCTCTACTGAGCACGAAGCCAGTCCGCCGGCGACAAGCGCCAGGGCGAGCAGTGTTTTAGTGTTTTTTGCTTTCATTCTTATTTGTTGATTTGATTTTTTCTTTGTTCGCGTGGCGGCGAGCGCCACGCGTTGTTTCTGTTATGCCGCTCAGTCTTTTACTTGAGCAGATAGTGTATGCGCACCTTCACGCAGCGGTTGAGCTTGGCGTTGAGGCCGCGTGTCGACTTGTCGTTCACGGTGCGGATGTTTCCGTTGAGCGTGCCGACCATGTAGATCTGCGATGCCACGTTCTTCATGCAGGGCTTCTGCTTGAGCCATGAGATGACGGTTGCGGCGCGGTTCTGCGAGAGGGCGTTGTTGCGGTCGCGTCCCACCTGCTCGGCGTTGTCGCCCGTGTAGTTGTCCTGGCTGGTGGCGAGACCCTCACACTGTATCATGGCGATGGTGCCGTTCTTCAGGATGTCCTTGATGTGTGCCACGGTGGCCGTGTCGGTGTACTGTGCGATGTAGCCCTCGTTGCTGTTCATGGCGGCGTAGACGTCGGCGAAGCTCACCAGCTCCTCACCCTTCTCCACGTCCATGTTCTGGCGCACGGTGGCGAGGCCCTCGTGCTGGTTGAGGCCAAACGAGGTGGTCTCCATGTAGTTGTTGTCAGAGAGCAACTTCTGTCCCTCCGTCTCCTTGTCGATGCGGTACTGCCATGTGTGCTGACCGTCGTAGATAGGAGCGTAGTAGTAGCCGTGCTGCTGGCGGAAGTTGGCCATGTCGGTGTCCTTGAGGCTGAGCGACAGGGGCTGCTTCGACATCTCGTAGCCGCGTGGCAGCGATCCGGTGTCGAAGGTGCGGTTGGCCGTCTCGGTGGCGATGTCCTCGGTGCTGAGGCCGATGGGCGACTTGCCGTCGGCCAGGCGTGCGGCCACCTGTGCGTTGTTGGCGTAGCGCTTCTGCGTGAACAGTCCGCCGGCGAGGTAGTCGATGGCGTTCACCTTGCTGCCGGCGATGGTGGGCGCATCGCTGCGGCCAGAGTAGTTGTTGGGATAGAACACGTAGAACGTCATGGTGCGGTAGGCCACGTTGGTGTCCTTGGCCTTCACGGTCAGGATGTCGCGCTCGCGGTAGTCGCGGCGGTAGATGGCCTGTGAGCTGCGCTTCCAGCCGTTGGTCTTCTTCGTGCCGAGGTAGTAGGTGAAGCCGAGGTCAACGCCGAGGTTGCAGTCCCACTTCTCCGCGTAGTGGTTGGCCTGTCCGTACTCCAGGTCGAAGTTGGTCTGGTAGAACAACCCTCGTGCCTTCAGGTCGATGGAGAAGTTCTTGCGCGGCGTGAAGAAGCGGCTGTACTGCAGCTCCACGTGTCCGCTCCACTCGTTGTCGGAGCCGCTCGAGTGTCCGAAGCCCAGGTGGTGGACACCACCGATGCCGGCCGCGAACATGAACTGGTTCATGTGCTTCTTGCTGTAGGCGCCCTCGTAGCCGAAGAAGAGGCGTGTGAGGTTGAGCACCACGCTGCCGCTGATGTCCCACCACCTGGTCTTCATCTTGCGGTAGGGCGTGTTGTCGTCGGTGAGCTTCACGTCGCCGTGGCCGTAGTGGCCGGTGAGGTACTCGGTGTAGCCGCGGGAGTCGGACTTGATGAACTCCAGCTTCAGGGCGATGCCCGGCGTGAACCACTTACCGATACCCACGCTCCAGTCGGGTGACACGGTGCCCCAGAAGCCCGCCGTCTTGCTGTAGTCGCCGCGGAAGGAGTGTGCGCCGACCGTACCGAACACAAACCAGTTGTTGCCGAAACGGTTGGTGACCACGCGCATCGGGTCGAAGACCGTGTCGCTCTTCACGGTGACCTCCGTGGGTGCCGTGTAGTCGACGGTGTCGGTGTAGACCACTTTGTAGTCCTTGAATTTGTCACGCTGGGCGAAGGCACTTGCCAGGGGCAGCATCACCAGCGCGAGTAACATCAACAAATTCTTCTTCATCTTTTCTTGTTATAACGTACGCTAATATTAATTCATTACTGTGCTTGCAGGTCGCTTGTCAAGGCGTGTCTCTGTCCGCGGTCTTGCTTGCGGACAGGCACTATTATGCCTCATACTGCAAAATTACGTATATTTTCAGAAACGTTTTGTCTTTTTGTGTTTTTATTTCCGAAATGATGTGTTATTTAACACTTTTCGTGCCAATTACTTGTCAAAGGCGCAATATTTGGAGTTTTGGCTGATGTATTCGGGCACGAGGTCCTTCATGAGCCTCACCGTCTGTTCCTCGTCGTAGGTGCGCGCCACCTCCACGAGGTGGTTCACCTTGTCGAGCACCTCCTGCCGGTCGTACTCGCGCACCTTGGCCCGCTTGATCTTGCTGTGCTTGGTGGGTATCACCGTCTCCTCGTCGTTGAGCACCTCCTCGTAGAGCTTCTCTCCCGGCCGCAGCCCGGCGATCTCTATCTCCACGTCGGTGTGCCCGCTGAGCTGTATCATGCGGCGAGCTAGGTCGATGATGCGCACGGGCTTGCCCATGTCGAAGACGAGGATCTGGCCGCCCTCGCCGATGGTGGCCGCCTCGAGCACCAGCATGCAGGCCTCGGGGATGAGCATGAAGAAACGCTGTATGGCGGGGTGGGTGACCTTCACGGGGCCGCCGTGGCGTATCTGCTCGCGGAAGATGGGGATGACCGAGCCATTGCTGCCCAGCACATTGCCGAAGCGCGTGGTGATGAACTGCGTCTTGCCGGTGATGGTCTGGCAGTAGATCTCACAGATGCGCTTCGAGCACCCCATGACGTTGGTGGGGTTGACGGCCTTGTCGGTGCTGACCATGACGAAGCGTTCCACGCCGTACTTCACGGCGAGGTCGGCGATCTTGCGCGTGCCGTCCACGTTGTTGAGGATGCTCTCCACGGGGTTGTCCTCCATCATCGGCACGTGCTTGTAGGCGGCGGCGTGGAAGATGATGTCGGGGTGTGTCTCGCTGAAGATCTTCTCCATGCGGTGGCTGTGGCAGATGTTCGACACGATGGTGAGGCAGGGCAGGTCGGGGCAGTGGTCCCTCATCCACATGCGCACGTCGTGGAGTGGCGTCTCGGCCTGGTCGATGAGCACCAGGCGGCTGGGCGCAAACTGCGTGAGGATCTTGGCCAGTTGCGATCCGATGCTTCCCGCCGCACCCGTCACCATGATGCACTTGCCCCGCATCTGGCTGGAGATGAGGTCGGTGTCGACGGTGATGGGCTCGCGTGGCAGCAGGTCCTTCATCTCGATGTCGATGAGCCTGTCGCTGTCGAGGCCGTAGATGCCCATGTGGTTCTTGATGTAGCGGTCGTAGAAGATCTTGATGGCTATGCGCATGCCGCACATGAACATCATGGCCAGCAGGGCCTGGAGCACCAGCACGCGGCACCTGAGTGGCGTGAGGTAGGTGGGGGCGGGCAGGTAGAGGCGCATGAGCATCACGATGGCCATGCCGATGGCCAGGGCAATGGTGATGCGCGCCAGGTCGGCGAAGGTGCTCTTGCGTATGATGCCGCTGTAGGTGTGCTGCAGGCGGAAGCCCACGAGGAAGCAGGGCAGCGAGAGCAGCAGCGAGAGCAGCAGCGTCGCCAGGTGGTCAAGGGTGTAGCGGGGACCGTAGTTGACGGCGAAGGCGGTGACGCCGGCCACCACCACGATGAGCGAGTCGCCGCCGAGCACGTACCAGTAGGGCAGCGAGTCGCGTGACAGGTACCAGTTGATTAATTTCTTGTGCAGCATAGTCTTATCTCCTTTATGATATATTCCACATCCTCGTCGCTCACCATCGGTCCGCTGGGCAGGCACAGTCCGCAGCCGAAGAGACGCTCGCTCACGCCGTTGACGTATGCCGGGCACCCAGCGAACACGGGTTGCAGGTGGAGTGGCTTCCACAGCAGGCGGCTCTCTATGCCCTTGGCGTCGAGGCGCTGGCGCAGGGTGTCGCAGTCGATGCCGCATGTCGCCGCGTCGACGGTGATGGTGTTGAGCCAGTAGTTGCTCTGTTGCTTGTCGGAGGCGTTGGTGTGCAGCGTGACGCCGTCGAGGTCGGCCAGCCCCGCCTCGTAGAGGCTCGCCACATGGCGGTGGTGGGCGATGTGGTCGCTGAGCACAGTCATCTGCCCGCGGCCGATGCCGGCGCAGATGTTCGACATGCGGTAGTTGAAGCCGATGTGCTCGTGCTGGTAGTAGGGGAACGCCTCCCTCGCCTGTGTGGCGAAGAACGTGGCGCGCTGCTTCTTCTCGGCCGTGGGGCAGACGATGGCGCCGCCGCCCGACGTGGTGATCATCTTGTTGCCGTTGAAGCTGAGCGCGCCGTACTCGCCGTACGTGCCGCACTGGCGGCCCCGGTAGGTGGAGCCGAGCGCCTCGGCGGCATCCTCGAGCACGGGGATGTCATGGCGCGCGGCCACAGCGAGTATCTCGTCGAGCATGGCGGGCATGCCGTAGAGGTGTACGGCCACGATGGCCTTGGGCTTGCGGCCGGTCTTGGCGACGCGGTCGCGGATGGCTTCCTCCAGGAGCTCGGGCGACATGTTCCACGACCCGGGCTCGCTGTCCACGAACACCGGGGTGGCCCCCTGATAGACGATGGGGTTGGCCGATGCGGCGAAGGTGAAGCTCTGGCAGATCACCTCGTCGCCCTTGCCCACGCCGAGCATCACGAGGCCGAGGTGTATGGCGGCAGTGCCGGCGGAGAGCGCCGCCACATACTTCCCCTCGCCGAGGAAGCTCTCCAGGTCCGCCTCGAAGGCGTTTACGTTGGGACCGAGTGGCACCACCCAGTTGGTGTCGAAAGCCTCATGGATGAATTTCTGCTCGTTGCCGCTCATGTGGGCAAGGCAGAGGAGGATGCGTTTGTTTTGCGTCATATCAGTATATAGAATATTATCCGTGAAAACAATGGTTGTTGTTTGGGGAGAGGCGGTCGGGCGAAAGAAATCCGTCACCTATGTTCGCCCTCTTCGAGGACGCCTGGTCCCCCTGTTGTTGAGACCGCAGGTTCCCGTTGGTCACCCGCGGTTATGCACGTCCGCCCTCTTCGAGGACAATATAGCCCAACAATGAATGTTTGTGGCATAACCGCCCCTTGCAGGAGCTGTTGGGGCGTTGGTCATTCCATCCCTACAGGGCTGTCATTAGGCATTGCAACATTTCGCGCCACGTATATGCCTTGTGTTGCGGCATGGCTTGCGGTGGCGTGTCGGCAAACCGCTGCGGGTGGATGTTCTCACCGTTGTTGAGCAGGCAGACGGTGGTCCAGCCCAACTGGTTGGGGGCGATGAAGTCCTTTGCGGGGTTGTCGCCCACGTAGACGAACCGCTCCACTTCGGGATGCCGTTCCATGAGGCGGCGATAGTTGGCCTCGTCGGGCTTCTCGCTGCCTATCTCCTCGCTGATGACGATGTCGGCGTCGGCTATCCAGCGGTCGAGGCCCAGTGCGGCAATCTTGTTGCGCTGCTGCAGGGATCGGCCGTCGGTGATGAGGGCGAGCGTGCAGCCGGCGGCCTTCAGCACGTCCAGCATCTCCGTCGTTTCGGGATCGAGGTGGATGTCGGGACGGTGTGAGCGGTACATCTGCAGGTAGGTGTCTATCGGCGTGCGGGTCTTCATCACCTTGTTGAGCCGCCGGAAGGCGTTGCCGCGACTGCGGTAGGTCTGCATCATCAGACAGAGCAGGTCGCTGGCCAGCATGCCGTCACCATGTGCCACATGATGGGCTATTTCGCGGTAGGCAGACTTCAGATAGTGGATCTCCTTATATAATGTGTCGTCGAGGTCGAAGGCCACGAGGGTGTGGGGGTATGTAGGCATGGGAATATTTTTAGGAACGAATATTCGTGGGATTGGTGTAATTTGTGGTTAAAACATGTCGTAGGGTTGGTTTTAGCGTAAAGCCCTGAAAGGGCGTTACAAATCAGCCCAGGGTGAGGACGGAGCGAAGCGACGGACGTAACCCTGGGTAAGTATGGTGGTGGAATGTGGCCTGTAAGGTCACCACAACCATCGATTGCTTGTTGTGCTGACCTTACAGGCCAGCGTTAAACGATTGTCGCATACCCAGGGTTACGCATCCCGGCTATCGCCGTGCTGCTCACCCTGGGCTGGTTTGTGTTGCCCTTTCAGGGCATGATGCACTTCTATTTGAACGAATGGCTAACGCGTTGGTTATTCGTGTAATTCGTTATATTACTTCCCGTTGGTCAGTGGGCCTTCGGCAAATCTCGTGGTTCAATCGATAAACCGCATGCGTGGTTTTATAAATCACTCATCGCTTCCCCATCACCTTCTTGTACACCTCTACGGTGTTACGTGCCATGACATCCGAGGTGAACTCGCGCAGGGCTTTCGCCCTGCCCGCCTTTGCCACTTGCCGGCGTAGTGCAGCGTCGCCCACCAGCCGCGACAGGATGCCGCTCAGTTGGCTCACGTCCCCGTCCTCGAACACAAAGCCGCTCTTACCGTCCTCTATCTGTTCATAGGCGCCCTCGGTGTTGCTGCGCACGGCGCAACAACCGCTCAGCATGGCTTCCAAGACAACCAAGCCGAAGCCCTCTTGGTGTGACGGGAGTGCGAAGATGTCGAAGGTCTGATAAAACCTCTCCGGTGGCTGGTACTGAAACCACGACACCTGTTGTTTCAGTCCCGAACGTTCTATCTCGCCGTTCAACCAGTCCACCGTCCTGCCGTCTTTCGAACTGCCCAGGAAGACGATGTGTACCTGCTCGCGCAAGGCCGATGGCATCTGTCGTACGGCTGCCAACAGCACGTCGTGACCCTTGCGGCGCTCCACGCTCCCCACCAGTCCCACGATGATTTTCCCTTCGGGAAGACCCAGCGTCTTCTTGGTCGCAGTCTTTTCCTCGTCGGAGAGGATGGTGGCGAAACGCCGCGACACACCGTGGTGCACGATGGTGATGTCCTCGTCACGGTAGCCATACAACTGTTTGGCGAACTCCTTCGTCTCCTTGCTGATGGCTATCAGGTGCGTGGCGTTCTTGTAGTAGAAGCAGCGCACGAGGTCGGTGACGTGCAGGGTCGATACGAACTTGCGGCGCAGCAACCAAGGGATGAAGGAGAGGTAGGGCGACTGCACATGCAGAACGTCATACCGATGGCGGATCAGGTACCAGACGATGGCGCACACCGACTTGACCTTGCCCTTCATCGAGTTGCCCTCGGGCAAGGGATAAGGCACGATGGTGGCGCCCGTCGCCAGGAACTTGCGGTAGAGCATCTCGCTCTCCGGCGCATCCGCATGTCCGCCCATGTTTTTGCCGATGAGTACCATAACGTCGTGTCCTTGCCCGACCAGCGCCTCTGTGAGGTCAAGGGTGTGGGTCGTCACTCCCGTCTGGTCGCAGCGGGACAACAGTAGAAGTATTTTCATGTGAGTGATATATCGCAGGGGTACAACAATCGCGTCATTCGAACCACATGGTTAAACCCAATAGTTTCGACCGTTTGTTTGTGCATAAAGCCCTGGAAGGGCGTTACAAATCAGCCCAGGGTGAGGACGGAGCGAAGCGACGAGGTGTCGCTCGGCTTTGCCGCTTGCGCCAGCAAGAACCCTGGGTATATCATGGGCCTTTCCCCTTGGAGGGGATGTCAATAGTTTCGGCCTAATCTCTTTCGCTTGCCGTCCATGAAGACGTTCCAAAATTTCATGATATCCTTATATTCGTGGTCATGGAGGCTGTTCCACATTTCGTGCACGCAAAACCTTATTCCACCCAACCAACGGCTTGCGAAGGTCTGCCCATATTCTCGGCAGAAATAAGACATGTTCCGTACGAAATAATACCGTCTCCAGTTGCTTGTTGCACTGCTTGCGTCTTTCTTCTTCGGCGGAAACAGTTCTTTGTCGAGAATGGCTTTCTGACAATACACCACATCGAAGCCGGCAAGCACCGCACGGTATGAATAGTCGGAGTCATCATAGAAGATGAACAGATCCGTGTTGGGATACCCTATTCGCTCCACTACTTTGCGGGAGATCAGCGGTCCCTCAAAAGCCATGCCTTCGATGTTCACCAATTCCTTGTCGCCGACATAATCGGCAGGAAGAAACTTGTGCGTGGGGAGAAGGGGATTGGTGTGGTTGAAACGTAACGTTTCTCCACCCACGATTTTGCCAGCCTGCAAACGTCGTGGGCATAACACTCCCAGCTTTTCATTGCCTATGGTGTACGAGTAGAGCGTCTCGAGGCAGTTTTCCGTGGGATAGACATCATCGTCCATGCACCATATCCACTGCGCCCCGCGCTCATAGGCGGTCTTCATGCCGGTGCAGAAGCCACCGGCTCCACCCACGTTGGTCTGGTGCACCACGGTGAGGTCGGTTTGTGTGTCAAGCCATTCGTGCGTTCCGTCTGTGCTGCCGTTGTTCACCACGACAATGCCGTCCACAGGCAATGTCTGGCGGCGGATGTGGTCAATGTTGCGTTTCAATAAGTTCAGCCGGTTGTAGGTCACCACAACCGCAGTGATATGTTGT
>CAVBFJ010000077.1:0-8418 GCA_963594895.1 bacterium
GCGTGCGCACCGTGGCGGTGAAGATGCAACGCCACATCTCGCCGCTGAACGACCTCGTGTCGCTCTGCCGCCTGACAAGGGTGCTGCGCCGCGAGCGCCCCGACATCATCCACAGCATGACGCCCAAGGCAGGTCTGCTCTGCATGATGGCGGCATGGCTGGCATGCGTGCCGGTGAGGATACACACCTTCACCGGACTAGTGTTTCCCACGGCCACGGGACTGAAACGCCGGTTGCTCATGCTCACCGATGCGCTGACCTGTGCCTGCGCCACACATGTGGTGGCCGAAGGGCAGGGCGTGAGAAGCGACCTTGTGAGCTTCGGCATCACGAGGAAGACCGTGCGTGTGCTGGGTTATGGCAACGTGCGCGGTATCGACCTCCGCCACTACGACCGCACCGATGAGGTGATGCGGCAAGCGAAGGAGATACGCTGCGAGAT
The DNA here is from genome assembly GCA_963594895.1 of bacterium. Classification (GTDB taxonomy): domain Bacteria; phylum Bacteroidota; class Bacteroidia; order Bacteroidales; family Bacteroidaceae; genus Prevotella. Next base: position 443 of record CAVBFJ010000077.1, read on the forward strand.
GGGCGCTACGGAAGAGAGTTTCGTCTTTATCGCCGTGGGACGCGTGGTGAAAGACAAGGGCATAGCCGAACTCACGGCGGCGTTCACCCGTCTGCTCGCCGACCACCCTGAGGCGCACCTGCTGCTTGTGGGCGACGAGGAACCGCTGCTCGACCCGCTGCCGGCGGACACGAAGGCGGCTATCGCAGCGTGCGCCAACATACACGCCGTGGGCAACCAAGCCGACGTGCGTCCTTACTATGCGGCAGCCAATGCCTTGGTGCACGCCAGCTACCGCGAGGGCTTTCCTAATGTGGTAATCGAGGCCGGGGCCATGCAGTTGCCGTGCATCGTGACCGACATCAACGGTTCGCGCGAGATCATCATCGACAATGAGAACGGTACCATTGTCCCGCCTCACGATGCCGACCACCTTTACACTGCCATGCGCCTCTATGCCGACGACGCGGCGACAACAAGCCGCCTGGCCGCCAACGCCCGCCGCCTCGTGGCCGACCGCTACGAGCAAGGCTTCGTGCGCCAGTGCCTCAAGGACTATTACCGTGAGGTGGCTGGGGAATGACGTCACGCATTGGATACCTTTCGCAGCGTGCTCAACGTCCGTAGCAAAAGAACAACTGATCTTTCCGATATTGTTTTGTTGTTTATCTGAGAAAGATTGTACCTTTGCACTCAACAAGTTCGGAAAAGTGTCAAATTTAGCACAAATCCGAACATAACAGTGTAATGCATGAGAATAGAAAGAGACATTGTCAAGCGGCTAAAAGAGTGGAAAGACGCCAAAACACACAAGCCCGTCCTACTGAAAGGTGCACGCCAGATTGGCAAAACCTGGGCAATGGAGGAGTTTGGAAATGAATGTTTTGACCATACCGCCAAATTCGATTTCGACCGCCAAAAGGAGCTGAAGGCGGCATTCACCCTGTCGAAGGAGCCTGCCCGCATCATCAAAGAACTCACCTTGTACTGCGACGTGCCGCTCGTGCCAGGCCGGACGCTGATCATCTTCGATGAGATACAGGAGTGTGAGGAAGCCCTCAACTCCCTGAAATATTTCTGCGAGGACGCCCCCGAATGGCATATTATTGCCGCCGGCTCTCTGTTGGGGGTGGCCGTGAAGAGACGGCGCATGACGGTGCCGGTAGGCAAAGTGCAGGTGATGCGGATGTTTCCCATCACTTTTAGGGAGTATCTTCGTGCTTGCGATGCCGCTACGTTCCGTTTCGTTGAGGAAATGGAGGAACCGCAGAAATTGCCTCTTATCATACTCGACAAACTGAAATCGGAATACCGCAGATACATGGTCTCTGGCGGAATGCCCGAGGCGGTTGTGACCATGCTTGAAAATCAAGGCATGCAAGCCGTAGACGAGGTGCTGCAAGGCATACTCGAATTGTATGAACTTGACTTTGCCAAGTATGCCGAGCCGCGCGAAATACCGCGCATACATGCCATTTGGCATTCGTTGCCGTCACAACTTGCAAAGGAAAACCGCAAGTTTGTCTACAAAGTAATAAAGAAGGGCGCACGCAGCCGTGACTACGAGGACGCCCTGTTGTGGCTCGAAGATGCAGGCATGATATACCGGGTGAATGCAGTTTCAAAACCTGGCATGCCTTTGGCTGCCTACGAAGAACCGGACGCATTCAAGGTCTATGCCTCAGATTGCGGACTGTTGCGTCGCCTTTCGGGATTGCCCGGCAGCATTGTCATCGACCCTACTGCCAACTATACGGAATTTAAGGGAGCTATGGCCGAGAATGCCGTTCTGCAGTGCCTGTTGCCGTCTTACGGAGCAACACCATATTACTGGTCATCGGAAGGAAAGGCGGAAATAGAATTTCTGTTGCAACATGAGAGCGAGGTCATTCCTGTGGAAGTAAAAGCCGAGAATTGTGTCAGTGGAAGAAGTATCGTAGTGTATAACGAACGTTATCACCCAAAGCACCGGATACGCTTCTCTTTTCTCAACTTGCAGCAAAACTGTGGTATGTTGGCTTGTCCCTCGCCTTTGGCGGAATGGTCAACAAAATGGTTGCCAGAATAATATATACACACATGCACATCTACTCCCGCTACATAAAGCGCGCGGTCGACTTCCTCGGCGCCCTACTGTTGCTCATCGTCCTCTCGCCGCTCATGCTGGCGGTCATCATCCTGTTGCATTTTGCCAACAAGGGGGCGGGCGTGTTCTTCGCACAGGATCGGCCGGGCAAGAACGAGCGCATCTTCAAGGCACTGAAGTTCAAGACCATGACCGACGAGCGCGACGCCAAAGGAGAGTTGTTGCCCGACGGCGACCGCCTGACACCCGTGGGCCGCTTCGTGCGCTCCACGTCCATCGACGAACTGCCGCAGCTCATCAACATCTTGCGCGGCGACATGTCGTTCATCGGGCCGAGGCCGCTGCTGGTGCGGTATCTGCCGCTCTACAGTGAGGAACAGCACCGCCGCCACCTCGTTACGCCCGGCATGTCGGGATGGGCGCAGGTGAACGGCCGCAATACCATCACGTGGACACGCAAGTTTGAGTTGGACGTGTACTACGTCGATCATATCAGTCTGGCACTCGACCTGAAGATACTCTTCCTCACCGTCCGCAACGTGCTCTCGCGCAAGGACATCAACACCACCGACGGCACGTCGGCGACAATGGACTATTTCAATGGAAAAAACTAACATACTCATCACCTCCGCCGGCAAGCGTGTGGCGCTGACCCGCTATTTCAAGGAGACGCTCCGTCGTTTCTTCCCCGAGGCCAAAGTCTATACCACCGACATGCGCCCCGACATGGCGCCCGCCGCCTACGTGAGTGACGGTTGCTTTGCCGTGCCCCGTGTGACGGCACCCGAATATCCCGACCTCCTGCTATCGCTCTGCCTGGAGCATGGCGTGGGCATCGTCGTTCCCACCATCGACACAGAGCTGATGGTGCTTGCGGCGCAGAAGGAGCGTTTCCTTGCCGAGGGCATCCACGTCATCGTGGGCGACGAGGCTTTCGTTGGCGTGTGCCGTGACAAACGGCTGACGGGCGACTTCTTCGCCAACCACGACATCCGTGTGCCGCAGCCCATCGACAAGCACCATCCCACCTTTCCGCTTTTCGCCAAGCCCTACGACGGGTCGCTGAGCACCAACCTCCACTTCATCACCAAGCCAGAGGAGCTGACCGATGACATCCTGCACGACGAGAAACTGATGTTCATGGAGTACATCGACCGCAAGGTGTATCGTGAATACACCGTCGACATGTATTTCGATCGCGACCACGAGGTGAAGAGCATTGTGCCGCGCGAACGCATCGAGATACGCGCCGGTGAGATCAACAAGGGGCGCACGGCGAAGAACGCCATCGTGCCCTATCTGAAAGAACGGCTCTCTCGCATCGAGGGATGCGTGGGTTGCATCTGCATGCAACTCTTCTTCCACCCCGACACCCACGACATCGTGGGCATAGAGGTCAACCCCCGCTTCGGCGGCGGCTATCCGCTCACCTACATGAGCGGCGCCAACTATCCCGAGCTCCTCATCCGTGAGTATCTGCTCGGCGAGTCCATCGCCTATGACGACAGTTGGACTGACGGCATGCTCATGCTGCGGTATGACGATGCGGTGTTTGTGTAGGGTGCAGAGGTGTGCAACAACATTTTGTAGAGAATTATCATGAACGAGCGAATAATAGTCAGGTCATTTGGACCTGTCAAAGACATAGACGTGACCTTTCGGAAGGTTACCTTGTTCGTGGGTGACCAGGGTACGGGAAAGAGCTGTATGGCGAAACTGTTCTCCATGTTCAAGTGGACAGAGAAAGTATTGAGCCAAAAGAAATACAAGCAGTCGTATTTCGAGCAATACAATCGGTTCAAGACCAAACTGTGTGCCTATCACAGGATAGACTCTTTCATTCACCCTGACACATACATCAGATTTGAAGGTCTGTTGTATGATTTTGTGTATGAGAATGGCAACTTTCACGTGTATGACAAAGAAGTGGAGACAGACGGATTGCCCAAAATCATGTATGTCCCTGCTGAAAGGTCTATCGTGAGCGTGGCAGAGAACAAGACGAAGCTCTTGAAGGAACTGCCGGATTCCAGCGAGACATTCTCTGACGAATTTGTCAATGCGAAGAAATTCTTCCAAAGCGGATATGCCCTTCCTTTTGAAGGATTGCGTTTTGAGTATGATGCCTTGAATGACGCGAGCTGGATTTATGGGGAAGGATATAAGGTTAGGCTTATCAATGCGTCAAGTGGCGTACAATCCTCTCTGCCCATGTCCATGGTGTCGGAATATCTGAGCAAGAAGATAACAGAACGGGAAGAGACAAAACTCTCGAAGGAAGAAAAAGACAAATTGGAGAAGAGGGTAGCCGAAATCATGCAGAACGAAGACTATACTGACAGTGTCAAAGACATGATGATACGTCAGTTGTCATTGGCCAATAGGTATGACCAATTTATCAACATCGTGGAAGAGCCCGAACTGAATCTGTTCCCATCTTCGCAGATGCAAGTCTTGCTTTCGCTGGTAGACAATGCAACATCATCCGACAAAAACATGCTTGTATTGACAACGCACAGCCCATATTCGCTTGCCATTGTCAATACCATGATTATGGGCGGAAAGGCCTATGCCAACGCAGACAACAGTTTGAGGAACGAGATAGCCCAAGTTCTTCCTACACGCTACCACATTGACAAAAATGACATTGCGGCGTATCGATTGTCTTCCACTGACGCCACCTATTGCCAGTCGGTGATCAATCCAAAGACGGGGCTTGTTGCAAAGAATGAACTGGACTCGGCTTCTGATGACATTATGCGTATCTTCAACTCTCTTTATCAAAGCTATGCCAAGACTCTCAAAAGATAGAGAACTGCCGGAAGCCATCAAGAACATCAGATTGGGGTCCGCATTGCAAGATTGCGGCAATCGGCATGTGGCAGATGCTTTCGACAAGAGCAACGCAGACATACTCTTTGTTTATGATGACAATGTGTTGGGCCATACGGATTGGACGGACACTGTGCCACATTTCGAAGAGAAGTGTTTTGTGGCGGAGAATCCAGGGAATTCGGTCATCGCGTTGCTTCCCCTTGACGGTTGCATCATCACCGGCAAGAAGATAGTGGAAGGAGGCGTATGTGACGGCATGCTCCTTACGGAGAAGGAGATGTGCCTGGTCGAATTCAAGACCAACGTTGCCTCTCCCAATTATAAGACGATAATACAAAGGGTTAATGAAGCCATTGGACAACTATGGCATACCTATGATGGCATAGTGAGACCACGATGTGCCAGATTTAGTGACATAGAAGGAGTGCTGACGATAGAGTTTTATGTTGTATTTGACAAAACTCTCGAAGTGACAGGAGCAAACGCTGAACTTATGGACTTGCAAAATCAATTCCTGGAAGACAACAATTTCCTTCTTTATTTTGCCAACAAAAAGATTTTCTATTGATTTTCCCGACCATGCAAGAGAGCAAACCCAACATCGTATATATCCTGCAATCATTAAGCGTGTGGGGCGGACTGAACCGCATTGAGGCCGACAAACTCAATGCCTTGGCCGACACTGGGCGCTGGAATGTCAGCGTGGTGTGTCTCTGCCAACGCAACAACAGCGAGAACGTCTATGCGCTCTCCGACAAGGTGCGGCAACTGAGCCTCGGCCAAATATTCGACCCGAAGAAGTCGTTTTGGGCAAATCCCATAGAGTTCTTTATAGGCAGGCTACGTTGGCGGCGAGAGTCAAAGCGTAGACTCTTGGAGGCTCTCGACAGCTTGCATCCCGACATCGTCGTGACGACGCTCAACTACATACCCGACGGTTTCCGACAGCTCAAGGTCAAGACGGTCATAGAGTGTCACGGTAGCCTAAGCGACATCATCCGCGAGCGGTTGTCGCCTTGGTACAGCAAACTTACCATCGGACGCGAAGCCCGCTCGGCCACTGCCGTCGCCACGCTGACACAAGGTGACGCGGCGCTATGGACTGCGGCACGTCGGGTGGAGGTCATTCCAAACTTTACAGGTCTTGCGCCTGTCAGCGAATGCGACTACCATAGCCGCCGTGTGGTGTCGCTTGGCCGCTTCTCCCCAGAGAAAGGCTACGACCTGCTCATAGACGCATGGAAGAAAGTTGCACAATATCGCCCCGACTGGCATCTTGATATATATGGTAATGGGGGGGGTAAAAACGCTCTACACCAACAGATTAGCGATTTAAGGCTTTCAAACCACATAGGCATACACCCCTTCACGAGCGATGTGGCAAAGGCATACGCAACGGCCGCCTTCTATGTGCTCAGTTCTCGAAATGAGGGCTTCCCCCTTGTGCTCATCGAGGCCATGCGCTGCGGACTGCCCTGCGTGGCGTTCGACTGTCCGTCGGGTCCGCGTGCCATCGTCGAAAACGGGAAGAACGGTATCTTGGTGCCCTATCGCAACCTTACGCGAGAAGAGCAAGTGGAGAACCTCGCCAACGCCCTCCTCCGCATGATGGACCACGAAGAGCAGCTACCCTCTATGGGTAAGGCTGCCCATGAGACATCCATGAAATACACCGCCGAGAGCGTCATCCCCATGTGGGAGCGGTTGTTTCAAAGCTTGTAAAGGCAGTTGCCATTCCAGCCCCGTAGGGTAGGAATGACAACGCATAACGGCACGCCCAGCCCCGTAGGGGCGACACAATACAGGATAGGGCCTCGGCCCTATCTTCCAATGCCATAACCACGCATTGCCCCTGTAGGGGGCGAAGAATTCAACCTCTGCGTCATTTTATACACCCCTTACAGGGACACCAAAAATAGCGTGGGCCTAAACACGTGGGGGTGCGCTCAACTTTGTTGCTTGCTTCAGCCCTCCACGCAATAACACAAGCCCCTTACAAGGGTGAAAATGCTTCAACTACAAATCAGAAAACAACGTTTATGGATATGAACGAAGAAGTGCGTGACGGCTATGTTGTCTCGGCACAAATGAAAAAGATATGGTCCATACAGATGCGCCTCATGGCTAAGTTGCTCGATGTATGCCAACGGAACAACCTGCATATTTGGGTGGACGGTGGCACGTTGCTTGGCACAATACGCCACCATGGTTACATCCCCTGGGACGATGACCTAGACCTTGTTATGCTGCGTGACGACTATGAACGGCTGCTACAGATTGCTCCCCAGCATTTTACCCCCCCCCATGTTCTTTCAGACGGCCTACACCGATAAGTATTACTCGCGCGGACATGCCCAATTGCGGCTCGACGACACGGCCGCAGTGATACCCACCGAGCTGAGTTGCCCATTTCACCAAGGCATATTTATAGACATCTTCGTGTATGATGCCTTACCGAAAAACGGTGACGAGCTGCTCAATGCCTTGATGAGGGCCGAACCGCTACGAAAACTCATGCAATGGCGGTCTAGCATGGGCTTCAGCATCACGAATCCAAAGGTGGCAATACGCTGGCTGTTGAGTCGTATCTATTTTGCCTTCCACGACTACAAGAAAACGTTTACGAAGTTCCAAGACTACTACACTCATTACAACGGGCCCCTCTCCGACATTCTCTCAGCCCCATGCTATTATGCCGCATCAGTGTTTAAGAACCGACACCGGCGTGAGTGGTTCCGTTCGACGCTGATGATGCCATTCGAGGACATGATGGTGCCTGTCCCCGTGGGCTACGACGAGATATTGCACAACTACTACGGAGACTACATGACACCCGTGAAAGCCCCATCAATGCATGGTTCGGTCATCTTTGACACAGAGCGGTCATACAAGGATGTGATAAAGGAACTACGGCGTTGACCGACTATGCGGTATAATACACCACAGGGCAAAGCCACTTCTCCAAAGAATGCTTCGAGAAGATAGTAAAAGACAATATTCTTCATATACACCCATTATGAAACAACATATCACTGCGGTTGTGGTGACCTACAACCGGCTGAACTTATTGAAACGC
>CAVBFJ010000078.1:0-7759 GCA_963594895.1 bacterium
GCTTGCCGGAGAGCGGTATCTCGCCGACAAACGGCACGTTGAGCGTCTCCAGGTCCTTGCGTGAGCGCACCGTGGTGTTGATGAGCTCGCGGAGGATGATGACGCCGGCCGGCACGAGCAGTCCGATGAGGAACGCCATCATCAGCACGCTGCTGTCGACGGGTGTTGTCGCCCCGCCACCGGCGTGGGCGGGCTCCACCACCTTGGTGTTGTAGGCCGTGAAGGCCTGCGACATCTCGTTCTCCTCACGCTTCTGCAGCAGGAACGTGTAGAGCGCCTCCTTCACCTTCTGCTGGCGCTCCTCGGAGATGAGGAACTGCGCCTGCTTGGGGTTGGCGGCGATCTTGGCGTTGGCCTCGGCCTTGTTGCTGCGTGCGCTCGCCTGCTGTGCCTCGAGCAGGGCTATCTCGTTGTCTAGCGTGTGGATGATGGCGCGGCGCATGACGCTGAGGTTGGCGTCGAGGTCCATCACAATGGGGTTCTGCTCGGAGGAGTTGGCGACATACTTGTTGCGCTTGAGCAGCAGGTCGTTGTACTCGCCGATCTGCGACTGTATGCTGGAGTTGCCTATGCCTGAGTTGGAGGGCAGGAGCTGGTTGCTGTGGCGCTCGTCGAGCAGGTTGGTGCGGATGTAGCGCGCCATGTATATCTGGTTGCTCAGGGCGTGCGACTCCTGCGTGGCGGCGGTGCTCTGGCTCATGGCCTGCGATCCCAGTGCGCTCACGTCGGGCATGAGGTTGCGCGACTTGTAGTTGGAGATGGTGCGGTCGAAGTGGCCCAGCTCGCCCTCGATGACCGAGAGGCGCTCCTTGATGAAGTCGTTGGTGCAGAGCGTCATGCGGTTGCGGTCGTTGATCCACGCCTCGTTGTAGACGACGATGAGGGTGTTGAGGATGTCGTTGGCGCGCTCCACGCTCTGGTCGCGGTACCGGATGTCGAGCACGGAGGAGTTCTTGACCTGCACGTCGACGGACAGCCCGCCCCGCACACGGCTTACGGCGCTGTTCTTGCTGATGCGCACCACGTCAAGCTCGTCGCTTGTGCCCTTGGCGTAGAACTCCGAGGGCGCGATGGTCACCTTGCCGATGGGCAGCTTCACCGTCTTGCCCAGCTGGGCGGTGAGCGTCTGGCTGTATGCCTTGCCGTTGCGCATCATGTTGCTCACCTCACACTGTCCGTTGGCGTGGAGGCTGAGATGGAACGACGCCGTCTCCGCGTCGTCAAGGCCGAAGAAGGTCACCTTCACGGGGAGGTTGAGGCCATAGGCGACATCATCCTTCAGCACACCGTTGTGGTAGTAGTTCACGTCGAGGTTGAGGCGGGTCGCCACCTCCTTCGAGAGCGGTGAGCTGGTGAGCAGCAGCATCTCGTTGGTGAGGCTGGGCGAGGCGTCGTCGACACCCAGCTCCTGCAGCTGGCGCTCGGCGGTGGAGCTGCTCTTGTCGTTCTGCTTGAGGAGTATGCTGGCGGTGCAGGTGTAGACCTTGGGTGTGCTCTTGAGATACCAGTAGGCATAGCCCAGGGTGATGAGGAGAGACAACACAAACCATTTCCACTGGGCAAGACACAGGAAGAGGATGTCGCGCACCTGGACCATGATGTTGGTCTGGCTGCGCGGCGCCCGGTTGGCTGTGGTGTTGTTGCCTTGCACGTTAGAAGCCGGTGTCTCGGCTGTGTCCATTTTTCGTTGCATGAGTGTTTTGCGTTTCTGTTATGTGGGTTCAGTTATGTTGCAGGGTAAATGACGGTTCTATCACCAACCGCATTAGTTTTTTTAACCACGAATATCACGAGATTCGCCGAAGGCCCACTGACCAACGGGAAGTAATATCACGAATGGCTCACGCGGTTAACATTCGTGTGATTTGTGTAATTCGTGTTCCATAACCAATGCTGCGCCTGAGTTTCAACCACGAATATCACTAATTTCTCGAATGGCTTTCGCGATTAATATTCGCAAGATTAGTAAAATTCGTGGTTCTATGACTCATCGTGCGTATGCGGTTTACTTCACGAGGAAGTTGATGATGGTGATGGCGAATGAGGCAAGGCCCATCCAGAAGCCGGGCGTGTTGAACATGTTGGCTGTGGGAGTGGACTCGTTGGCCTTCTTCTGCGTCGGCTCGACATAGATGATGTCGTTCTGCTGGATGTAGTAGGCGGGTGAGGAGTAGACGCTCTGCGCGTCGCAGAGGTTCACGGTGTAGGGCGTCTGCACACCGTTCTCCGTGCGGAGCACCGTCACATTCTCGCGCTTGCCGTCGATGGTGAGGTCGCCGGCCTCGGCGATGGCCTCGAGGATGGTCACCTTGTCGCGGGTGATGGGCACACGGCCCTTTGTGCCCAGCTCGCCGAGGGCGAAGAAGCCCATGTCGGCATAGTCGACCGTCACGACGGCGTCGCGCACGAAGTTGCCGGAGAGGAGGCGGTACTTGATCTCGTTGGTGACATCAAGTCGTGACTTGCCCCCGACGGCGATGAGTCCCAGCGTGGGGAAGTCGATATTGCCCTGCGGGTCGACGGTGTAGGTCCCCGCTCCCGACGTGCCGCTGGATGACGACCCGCTGGAGTTGACGTTGAAGATGCGGACGAGCTCCTCGTCACGGCTGCTCACGGTGATGTTCAGCCGGTCGCCGGGCTGCAGCTTGATGGTCTTCGCCTGCTGGACCTCCACGGCGATGTTGCGTTGTAGGTTCTGCATGTAACTGATGTTTGTGGCACTCTTGCACGAGGCCAACAACGCCACGACAAGCATGAGCATGAGATGCCCGAAAGAGATATGTCTGTAGTTCATTTTGGTAAATGTGTGTGTTTGCTTGATGTTCTGTTTGGGGGTGATGGGGTGGGGGAGTCACAACAGGCGTATGAACTCCGGCTCCACCTCGACGGCGGCCACGATGATGTTGGGTATGGCTATGAGGAGGCGCCGCTTGCGCGAGCCGCGGCACTTGAGCAGCTTGCCCTCGTAGCCGTCGAGCTGTCCGCCGACGATCGCCACCTGCCGCCCTATCATCTCGGGCGTGATCTCGTCGGGCGCGAAATACTGTGGGGTGTCCACCGATTGCACGGCCTTGATGAAACGGGCCATCTCCTTGTCGCTCACCAGCATGGGTTTGCGATAGCCGGCCCCTCGCACAAAGCGGTATTGCAATGTGGGGATGCGCAGGAGGATGGCGTCGATCTCCTCGGTCGTGGAGTGGACAAAGAGCAGGTCATGGATGTAGGGCAAGTCCTCGCGCGTCTTGACGCCTTTGTGTGTGACCACACAACGGCGCGTTGGCGTGAAGGTCTCGACGCCCATCCCTGGCAGTTCCCTGAAGGCTGGCGTGAGGGAGTTGGGGCGCTTTAGGTCGCGCATGACAAACCATTGTAGGAGAGACGCCATGGGTGGTAGTTATGGGAAAAAGGGGCACGTTATCTATTCCTGCTCAAATGCGTAAAAGACAACATATCAAGCAGTTATGTTTAATACAGTCGTAAGTTCCTGACTCCAACCTTTTGTTGAGTAACATGTTCTAACGGCATAAGGCCCAGTGACATCATGCATGGAATGGCACCGTGTCCCCTTCTAGTCGATATCGAATTATTTGTGCAAAGGTAGTATTTTCTTTCTGAATACAAGTGCATTTGGCGCTTTTTTTGTCATTGTAGCGGATATTTAATGTCAGCTTTCCGATTTTTCCCCTTCCACGGGCAGTGCTCGTTTTTTTTACGGTGTCGGCAGGTTGTTTCCGCGTCATGGCGTCCTCCATGGATACCCTGTGTTGCTATAATGTCAAGAATATTCTGAATAAAACGTGTCGTCAGAGGTGACTCTTCTAGGAGAAGAAAAAGGCGTTTTTGGACCGTTGCGACATGGAAGAAGTGACTTTTGGGCCGTTGTCGGTGGAGATAGATGCCAAATCATGATGAGATAGATGCCAAATCATGCGATGATTTGTGCCTAATCTCACCATGATTAGGCATCTATTGCAGTGAGATTCGATACCTTCTTGCAGGTTTTTCGCGCATGAAAAATGACAAAACAACGAGCAGAAGTTGTAATGCACTGTCTTTCAGTTGTTTATGTAAAATCTCGAAAATAGGGCGTATTTGCGGCCAACTGACCTCGTGCTGGCAAAAATCGCCTGTTTTTCGGTACCTTTTGTCCTGTATTTTGGTGCGATGATGTGGCCGTGTTTTTGTTGCTTTTTTATAATTAACGGAAAAAGGAATGTTTATTGTGCAAATACACATGCTTTTGCAGGTGACCCAATATTCCTTTTCCCTATGCAAACTTAATGAAAAGTTATCGAGAAGACCAAAGGTCAGACGATTTTTCCCCCATAAAAGCGATTATTACAAATATAATGTTTATCTTCGCAGTGAGATTGCTATTCTCAACGAGCTAAAAGGCAAGAAATTATGGCATTGAAGTTATATCCCATAGGAATACAGACATTCGAGCGAATCCGAAAGGAAGACAAGCTCTACATCGACAAGACGGAATACATCTACCGCATGGCTCATACCAGCGGCACCTATTTCTTCCTGGGACGGCCACGCCGTTTCGGCAAGTCACTGCTCGTCACCACCCTGCAAAGTTACTTCGAGGGAAAGAAAGAGCTCTTCGAGGGCTTGGCCATCGAAAAGCTGGAGAAGGACTGGACGGAATATCCCGTGCTCCACTTCGACATGAGCGGTGGAAAGCACATGGAAAAGGATCAGCTGGAGAGATACTTGGCCGACATCTTGGCCGAGCAAGAGGAAAAGTTCGGCTACAAGAGCGACAAGATAGATGCCAACCTCCGTCTGAAAGACCTGATTATGACCGCCTATGAGAAGACGGGCAAACAGGTGGTGATACTCATCGACGAGTACGACGCACCCCTGCTCGACGTGGCCCATGAGGAAAGCCAAATGGAGGTGCTCCGCAACATCATGCGCAATTTCTTCAGTCCGCTGAAGGCGCGCGAGTCATACCTCCGCTTCGTCTTCCTCACCGGCATCACGAAGTTCTCGCAACTCAGCATCTTCAGCGAGCTGAACAACATCACCAACATCTCCATGGACGATGATTATGCGGGTATTTGCGGCATCACCAAGGAGGAGATGCTTTCGCAAATGTCGGAAGACATCGAGGAACTGGGCAGAAAGAGAAAAATGACCAAGGAAGACGTGGTGGAGAAACTGAAGGAAAACTATGACGGCTACCATTTCTCAGCATTCTCTCCCGATGTGTTCAATCCGTTTAGCCTACTGAACTGCTTCTCCACGAGAAAGTTCGGGGCATATTGGTTCACATCGGGCACGCCCACCTATCTCATCAACATGATGCGCAAGTATGGAACCCTGCCTACCAATATTGGCAAGATGTACGCCAAGTCTTCAGCCTTTGACGCACCGACCGAGAATATGACAGCCATCACGCCCCTGCTCTATCAGAGCGGCTATCTCACTATCAAGGACTATGATGAGCCGTCCGACCTATATACCCTCGACCTCCCCAACAAGGAGATCAAGGTGGGTCTCTTCGAGAGCCTCTTGCCCAACTACCTGGAGGGTATGCTCGCCCAAAACGGAGACGTCACTATCGCCCAGATGTCGGTGTTGATTCGCCAAGACGACATGGACGGTGCCTTGCAGCTGCTCCAAACCTTCCTTGGCACGGTGCCCTACTGCAACGTGACCAATTACGAGGGTCATTACCAGCAGATGCTCTTCATCATCTTCTCGCTCCTCACGGAGTATGTGGTGGATGTGGAGGTGCATACTCCCAAGGGAAGGGTAGACATCGTGATGCTCACCCGCACCCGCCTCTACATCATCGAGATGAAGCTCAACAAGGATGCGCAGACCGCCATGCGGCAGATCAACCTCAAGAGCTATGCCCAGCGGTTCGCCCTGAGCGGCAAGCCCGTCACCAAGGTGGGCATCAACTTCGACTCCACCCAGGGGAACATCACCGACTGGGTGGTGGAAGAAGAAAAATAATAAATGTCCGTCATCCATTGGCGGCCCTTGTCAAACCATTAAGACAGACAATATATGGCATTGAAGTTATACCCTATAGGCATTCAGACGTTCGGGGAGATTCGCAAAAACGATTTGCTCTACATCGACAAGACGGAATACATCTACCGCATGGCTCATAGCGGTGGAAAGCATTTCTTCCTAGGACGGCCACGCCGTTTCGGCAAGTCATTGCTCGTGTCTACGATGCAGAGTTATTTCGAGGGAAAGAAGGACTTGTTCGAGGGCTTGGCCATCGAAAAGCTGGAGAAGGACTGGACGGACTATCCCGTGCTCCACTTCGACCTGAGCGGGGGAAAACACATGGAGAAGGAACAGCTGGAGAGATACTTGGCCGACATCTTGGCCGAGCAAGAGGAAAAGTTCGGCTACAAGAGCGACAAGATAGATGCCAACCTCCGTCTGAAAGACCTGATTATGACCGCCTATGAGAAGACGGGCAAACAGGTGGTGATACTCATCGACGAGTACGACGCACCCCTGCTCGACGTGGCCCATGAGGAAAGCCAAATGGAGGTGCTCCGCAACATCATGCGCAATTTCTTCAGTCCGCTGAAGGCGCGCGAGTCATACCTCCGCTTCGTCTTCCTCACCGGCATCACGAAGTTCTCGCAACTCAGCATCTTCAGCGAGCTGAACAACATCACGAACATTTCCATGAACAAAGACTATGCGGGCATCTGCGGCATCACCAAGGAGGAGCTGCTCACCGAGATGTCCGAGGACATAGATATGCTGGCAGAAAAGCTGAAACTCACAAGGGAGCAAACCATCGAACGGCTGAAGGAACATTATGACGGCTATCATTTCGCATGCCCTTCGCCCGATGTGTTCAATCCTTACAGCTTGCTCAACTGCTTTGCCGAAAGAGAGTTCGGCGCTTACTGGTTCAGTTCGGGGACGCCAACCTACCTTATCAATATGTTGAGGAAATTTGACGTTCTTCCCACCGACATCGCCCCCATAGAAGCACAGGAATCGGCTTTCGACGCACCGACTGAGAAGATGAAGACCATCACTCCCCTGCTCTACCAGAGCGGATACGTCACCATCAAGGACTACGACGAGGACACCACCCTCTACACCCTCGACATCCCCAACAAGGAAATCAAGGTGGGGCTATACGACAACCTGCTGCCCAACTATCTCGACGGAAGGCTCGCCGAGCGTGGCGATGTAGCCATCGCCCGCATGGGTTCGCTCATCCGCAAGAACAACATGGACGGTGCCTTGCAGCTCCTGCAAGACTTCCTCGACACGGTGCCCTACTGCAACGTGACCAACCACGAGGGCCACTACCAGCAGATGCTTTTCATCATCTTCACGCTTCTCACCAATTTCGTGGTCGACGTGGAAGTGCATACTCCCAAGGGCAGGGTAGACATCGTATTGCTCACTCGCACCGACCTCTACATCATCGAGATGAAGCTCAACAAGGATGCGCAGACCGCCATGCGGCAGATCAACCTCAAGAACTACGCCCGGCGGTTCGCCCTGAGCGGCAAGCCCATCACCAAGGTGGGCATCAACTTCGACTCCACCCAGGGGAACATCACCGACTGGGCGGTGGAGGAAGAAAAGTAAGATTCATTTCCTCAAGAGCTTACCCTCAGCACATACCCCTTCTTCTTCACCGACTCTATCCTGACGGTGGCGTCGTGCTGCAAAGCATGACGAAGGTAGGTCATCTGTACGTTCACCGCCAGGGAGTTGGCGTAGCTCACTGTGCCCCACACCGTCTCTTGTA
>CAVBFJ010000079.1:0-7371 GCA_963594895.1 bacterium
AGAGCATCTGACTACGGATCAGAAGGTTCCGGGTTTGAATCCCAGCGGAGTCACAGAAAAGAGAATGTTATTCATTTAGCATTCTCTTTTTATTTTCCCCTTTCACCCACTCCCACAACAAACAACAGCAGACCACAGATGGAACACACCTTCAGAAAAGCTACCTTGGCCGATCTCAATGGCATCATGGAAATCATAGAGGAAGCCAAGAGACAGATGACCCGCGAGGGCAAACAACAATGGGACGAGACTTATCCAGCACGCGCCCACATAGAGAATGACATACAGGCAGGTGTCGCCCATGTGATAGTCCACGCCAACCGCCCCCTTGCCTACGGTGCGACTGTCTTCACTGGCGAGCCGGCCTACAACACCATACAGGGCCACTGGCTGTCAGACCACCCTTACGTGGTGCTCCACAGGCTTGCCGTTACCGATGCGGCTAAGGGGCACGGAGTCGGACTTCTCTTCATTAAGGAGACGGAGCGGCTGGCACTCTCTTTAGGCTTCCATAGCTTCAGGGTGGACACCAACCACGACAACGAGCGCATGTTGCGCCTGTTGGACAAAACCGGCTTCAGCCTTTGCGGCACCATCTTCTACCCCAAGGGCAGCCGCATGGCCTTCGAGAAACTGCTGTAATGGTAGCGCCATAAACAACCTGGGGCCATTAGGGGACGTTTCAAAACATCCAAGACGACCACCATCAGTCAAAGGCCATGACCGAGAGACCAAAAGCGCATCACACTGCAAAAAAGACAACAAACTATAGGCTGAATTTTCCGTCATTTCTCACGAGCAAATCTTTCGGCGCAAATACGCCAAAATAGAGCATGTTACGCAAGTCGCTATCAGTAAACAACTTACAAAAACGCACGATCTTTTTACCCTTAAACGTAAATTCTTTTCATCATCATTGATGCCTTATCGCGTCATGATTAGGCATCAATCTCGTTGTCTTTAGGCACCTATCATGCCGAGATTAGGCATCAATCTCACCATGATTAGGCATCAATGTCATGTCTGCACACCCCATACGCTCCCAAAACGGGATAAAAACACCATTTTCACCCGCTATTTCAACAGAAATCACGAACAAACTTTTTGACCAAAAGCCATGACAATGCTCATGCCGAGCATACTCGCAAAAGGCGGGAACCCCAATGGGGGGCTCCCGCCTTTTGCGGCTGATAGGTAGCAAGTTTACTTTACCTTCATATTGGGCAAGTGGAACTCGTATCTCTTGTCGAAGTAGTCTTTCACTCTGTTAACTTCCAGGAAGGTGGTACCCCCACCTTCTCCAAATGATCCGGAAAGATAGGCTATCTTGTCATCCGACTTGATGTACCCTTTCTGCTTCAGCATGCGCAGGGCGGCAGTGAACATATGGTCGGGACTGACATGTTCCTTCTGGAAAATGGGAATGACCCCATAGGACAGGTTAAGCCATCGCTGTGTCTTCTCTTTATAGCAGATGGCCAAGACTGGCTTGGGGCCACGAAAAGCCGCTAAGTTGCGCGCCGTCTCCCCCGTCTCCGAGTCTGTGATGATACCCGACACTCCCAACATTCGCGTGGAGTCGATGGCCGCATGTGCCAGGAACTCGCGTTGTGAGCAGTGTTCGCTGAGCGGCACTTCATCCTGATGACCAAAGTTCAAACGATCCTTCTCCGCTTGCTCGGCGATGGCCGCCATGGTCTGCACGGCCTCCAAGGGATACTTGCCGCTAGCTGTCTCACCGCTCAGCATCAGAGCGTCTGTGTTCGAATAGATGGCATTGGCAATGTCAGTAACCTCGGCGCGCGTTGGCCTGGGGTTCTCTATCATGGTGTGGAGCATCTGCGTGGCCACAATGACGGGTTTCTTCTTCTGCACACACTTGCGGATGATCATGCGCTGTATGCCCGGTATCTTCTCGATGGGCACCTCAATGCCCAGGTCACCACGTGCCACCATCACACCATAGCTAGCATCAATGATCTCGTCAATGTTGTCGACACCCTCTTGATTCTCAATCTTCGAAATAATCTTGATGTCTGAGTGATGTTCGTCGAGGATGTCTTGCACTGCCTTAACGTCGGCCGCAGACCTTACAAAACTGTGGGCAATGAAATCAATGTCCTCGTCAATGGCCAACAAGATGTTACGCTTGTCCTTCTCTGTGAGGGCGGGCAAGTCGATATGCTCACCTGGCACGTTCACACTCTTGTGGGCACCCAGCACACCATCGTTCTGCATGGTGGCATAGACTGTGGGGCCCACGATATCCATGACTTGCATGTCGAGCAAGCCGTCGTCAATCAAGATGTGGTCACCCACCTTGACATCTCGAGCGAAATCAGCATAATTCACATTGATGATGTCGTGGGTGGTCTCCATCTCCGGGCGGCCAAAAATTTTCACCACGTCACCTGTCTTGTAATTAATCTTATCCTTGACGTCAGTCGTGCGGACCTCAGGCCCCTTTGTGTCGATGAGGATGCCGATATGCGGAGACACTGCGCGAACATTGCTAATGATATTGCGAATGCCATCTTGGGAAGCGTGAGCCGTGTTCATCCTGACCACATTCATTCCCGCGAAAAACAATTTACGCAGGAAATCCACATCACAACGGCGATCACTGACGGAACATACAATCTTTGTCTGTTTCATAATTTTGATCCATTTTGTGTACGTGCAAAGTTACTATATTTTTTTGGATTTCCAGGCGCAATGGAGACATAAAATCTCATACGCAAAGGTTTACGTTAGATTTAACACGCCGCAGCCTGTCCTCCTATTAAATTATTATTAACTTTGCCGACAACATAACGAACTATGACACGATACCCAATCATGAAAGAACTGAAAGAACTGAAAGCTCTGAACCGCCGCACCGCCCCAAAGAGCGCGATGCCCGAACGTATCATCCAGTTTGGCGAGGGCAATTTTCTTCGCGCATTTGTCGACTGGATCATTTTCAACATGGACCAAAAGACCGACTTCAACTCGAGTGTGGTCGTCGTGCAGCCCATCGACCACGGCATGGCTGACTGGCTCAATGGCCAGGACTGCCTTTACCATGTGAACTTGCAGGGCAAGGAGAATGGTGTCCCCATCAACACGCTTACACGCATTGACGTCATCAGCCGCGCCCTGAATCCCTACACGCAGTTTGCGGCATTCCTGGCACTCGCCGAGCAGCCGGAGATGCGTTTCGTCATCTCCAACACCACGGAGGCCGGCATCGCCTTTGACCCCGCCTGCCAGTCGGCCAACACCCCTGCCGCCAGCTACCCCGGCAAGCTCGTACAACTGTTGTTCCACCGTTACCAATACTTTAGCGGCGACCCCACCAAAGGCATGATTATCATGCCTTGCGAACTCATCTTCCTCAATGGTCATCACCTGAAAGAGTGCATCTACCAATACATCGAGTTGTGGAAAGACGACATGGGCGATGACTACGAGGGTTTCAAGGCATGGTTTACCGACCACTGTTATGTCTGCGCAACGCTCGTGGACCGCATCGTGCCAGGTTTTCCTCGCGACACCATCCACGACATCCAGCAGAAAATCGGCTACAAGGACAACCTCGTGGTCAAGGCGGAAAACTTCCACCTTTGGGTCATCGAGAAGGCAGAGAATATGACGGTCGAACAGATGAAGGAGGAGTTCCCTGCCGAGAAGGCCGGATTGCACGTACTCATCACCGACAACGAGAAGCCCTACCACGCCCGCAAGGTGACCCTGCTTAACGGGCCCCATACAGTACTGTCTCCTGTGGCCTTCCTAAGCGGCGTAGATATTGTGCGCGACGCCTGCGAACACCCCATCATAGGCCGCTACATCCACAAGGTACAGTTTGACGAGCTCATGCAGACGCTCGACTTGCCGCTCGACGAGTGTAAACAGTTTGCGAACGATGTGTTGGAGCGTTTTGAGAACCCCTTCGTCGACCATCAGGTCACATCCATCATGCTCAACAGTTTCCCAAAGTATGAGACGCGCGACTTGCCTGGCGTGAAAACCTATCTCAAACGCAAGGGCACACTACCCGAGGGGCTTGTATTCGGACTGGCCGCCATCATCACCTACTACAAAGGAGGGAAACGCGGCGACGGAACCCCCATCACTCCAAATGATGACTGCAAGATCACGGACCGCCTGGCTCAGCTTTGGGCCACCGGTGACACGCAAACCGTGGCCCAGGGCGTACTTGCATTCGACTACGTATGGCACGAGGATCTCAACCAGACTGTGCCTGGCCTTTGTGCCATGGTGAAAGAGCATCTTGACCTCATACAGGAAAAGGGCATGCTGGAGGCCGTAAAGGCCATCCTAGCATAATCCTCCTTTTTTTTGGGGGGGCGGTTACAAGCGAAACGGACCGCACCTTTTCCTCATCTGCGCCAACGCCCTCTTTGGGCGTTGGCGCTTCTGCTATCAAGCAAGAATAAACTTTGGATAGCTGCTTATTTGCATCTATAATCACAAACTTTGGTTAATTTCGTTAAAATACCAGTAAATTCTTAACAGAAAGATGTTAACGAATTAAGATTTTCCTTACCTTTGTCCGCATGAAGAAAAAGACCATTTGGTTCATAGCCATCATCATGGGCTTATCCTTTGTCATCCTGCTGGGTTTGCAGCTGACATACATTTGGGAGATGGCCAACATGAAGAAGGAGCAGTTCGACGAAAGCGTGAACCGCGCCCTCTACCAGGCATCGCGTAATCTGGAGCTCAATGAGACGTTGCGCTACCTGGAAAAAGACGTCAACGAGACCGAGCGTCACGCCTACCGCATAGACAGCACGGGCACACGACCAGGCAATCCAAATGACGGCACTACACAACCCTCACACCAATTTGCCGTCAAAGGCAAGGACGGAAAGGTATATTCTTCTTTTGAATTGAAGACCATCTCCACCAAACCTGCGCAAATGCCCAAAGCGATGATCCTAAAGAATGACCGCAATTCAAACGACGCGGCTAGCAAATCACTACAGGAAATCGTTAAAAACCGCTATGTGTACCAAAAGGCGTTACTTGACGAGGTGGTAATGAACATGCTCTACTCGGCCTCTGGAAAGCCTCTCAAAGAACGAGTTAACTTTAAAATACTCGACCAAGACCTCAAGGCGGAACTGATGAATAATGGTGTCAACATCCCCTACCACTTCACCGTTACCACCCAAGACGGCCGTGAGGTATATCGTTGCCCCGAATACACAGACGAGGGCATCGAGTTCACCTATTCGCAAGTACTCTTCCGTAACGACCCCGCGTCGAACATGGGCGTGGTCCGCGTGCATTTCCCCGACATCAACAGCTACATCTATTCGAGCGTCAGATTCATGATTCCCAGTGTGGTGTTTGCCCTGATTCTCCTCATTACGTTCATCTTCACCATCGTGGTGGTATTCCGACAGAAACGTTATAGCGAAATGAAAAACGACTTCATCAACAACATGACCCACGAGTTGAAGACCCCCATCGCTAGCATTTCCCTAGCCGCGCAGATGCTCAACGACGACAGCGTGCCTAAGAGTGCGAACATGATGAAGCATCTCACAGGCATCATCACGGACGAGACCAAACGCTTGCGCTTCCTCGTAGAGAAGGTATTGCAGATGTCCATGTTCGACAGAAAGAAGTCGACCTTCAAGAAAAAGCATCTCGACCTCAACGAGATGGCGGAAGCCATCGCCAACTCATTCACGCTTCGGGTTGAACATACTGGCGGCAAAGTTTACGTGGACGTGGGCGCGGTCGACTCGTCCATCTACGTGGATGAGGTGCATTTCCAAAACGTCATCTTTAACCTGCTCGACAATGCAGTCAAATACCGCTACCCCGACAAGCCCCTCAACGTATACCTGAAGACCTGGAACGACGACCAGCATCTCTACTTGTCGGTGGAAGACACTGGCATGGGCATGAAGAAGGAGAACCTGAAGAAGATTTTCGACAAGTTCTACCGTGTGCACACAGGCAACGTGCACGATGTAAAAGGCTTCGGGCTCGGCCTAGCCTACGTCAAGAAAGTTGTCGATCTCCATGACGGTGACATTAAGGTGGAAAGCGAATATGGCAAGGGGACCAAGTTCACCATCAAACTGCCAATCATCAAAGATTAAGACATCCATCCCCCTTTGGAGCACAACACATAAGATTACAAACTTAAAATTGAAACAATATGGACGAAAAAGTTAAGATCCTGCTTTGTGAAGACGACGAAAACCTCGGCACACTTCTTTGCGAATATCTTATAGCGAAGGGCTACGACGCCGTGCTATGCCCGGATGGCGAAGCGGGCTTCCGCGAATTCACCAAGGACAAGTATGACATCTGCATCCTCGACGTGATGATGCCCAAGAAAGACGGTTTCACGCTAGCTCGGGACATCCACCAAATCAACGCTCAGGTGCCCATTGTCTTCCTGACCGCAAAGGCGCAAAAGGAAGACGTGCTCGAAGGCTTTGACATTGGAGCCGACGACTACATGACAAAGCCTTTCTCCATGGAAGAACTGGTGAAGCGCGTGGAGGCAATCTTGCGTCGCGTCAAAGGTAAGAAAAACAAGGAGAACACAATGTACAAGATTGGCCGGTTCACGTTTGACACACAGAAACAGTTGCTCATCATCGGCGACAAGCAGACCAAGCTCACCACCAAGGAAAACGAGTTGTTGGCCCTACTCTGCTCACACGCCAATGAGATCCTCAAGCGCGATGACGCTTTGCGCGCCATCTGGATTGACAACAACTATTTCAATGCGCGCTCCATGGATGTCTACATCACCAAGCTACGCAAGCACCTGAAGGACGACGACCAGATTGAGATTATCAACATCCACGGCCAGGGATACAAGTTGATTGTTCCCGAAGAGGACTAATCCTAAAAAAACAAAGGGCAACAGGCTGCCCTCCGGTATGCCTTCTGCCCTTTATTTTTTTAGCTAATGGGCATCAGTATTGCCCCTTGCTTTTCTCGTGGTGCACATACCCCACAACGCCCACAACAATGAGCGACAAGGGGGACAGAAGGAAAAAATTGTGGTCAGTCAATCCAGCCACATAAAAGGCCACCATGAGCAACACCCCCACATAGACCAAGGGAAGGCCTACCCATGCGGAGTGTGCTTGCAAAAAGTCAACAATATTGAGCAAGTGTTTCTTCATGACGGCTGCAAAATTAACAAGAAAAGGTGTGCCCAAGCTTTTTTTTGTGTTAAATAAGAAAAAAACATACGCTCACCCCCCAATTTTCTGCAAACAAATTTGTAACTTTGCACCCGCATTTCGCAAAACAACAATTAATTTCTATTCAAAGTAGTATGAATCAATACGAAACCGTTTTCATTTTGACTCCCGTTTTGTCTGA
>CAVBFJ010000080.1:0-6592 GCA_963594895.1 bacterium
TCTTGCCGCCGTGGCGGTGTTCCCGAAAAGCGAGTGCAAAGGTACGGGTTTTTGGCATACCAACCAAATGTTCGCAAGAAAAAATGTGGATTTTATGCAAAGCTTTCGATTTATTTGACAAATTGAAGGGATATGGGGGAGGATACCTTATAATATAGGCGGCGGGCAAAGTGGGCACAATGGGCATAATGGGCGGGGGCAGGATGGCAGGCACGATGGCTGAAGGCACGATGGGCTAATGGTCGGGGCGGGGCTAATGGGCGATCGAAGTGGTGGGCAAGAGAAAGCCCTGTGCAAGCGAGAGTATGGGCTTTGCACAGGGCTGATGCTTTTGGCTCCAACAAAATAGGGGGTATAAAGTAAGCCAAAAGCCGGACTAAGCAATAAATCGAATTACCAAATGCTCATGTTTTTCTTGTAACCAGCCCAATTGGTGTCATCGTCGTCCGTCGGCAGTTCGTCTTCCCAGAGGTTGCCGGCATCGGTATTGTTGGGCTTGGCATCGGCCCATGGGGTCTGCGATGTCGTGAGCATGGATGTCTGTGTCTTGATGGCCACCAGCTCGGCTGCGGGCCTTATATATGTTTTCTTCTTCATAGTGATCTATATTTAGGCGTGTTCGGGGGATGGCACGCATGATTAATGTTCTTACTTGACCACGACCTTAACGCCGTTGACCACATAGATGCCACTGGGCAGTGCGACCGTGCGCGTCTCGCCCGCGCGGAGCGAAGCGATGTTGACGGTCTGTCCGCTGATGTTGCGTATGCTGACCCTCAAGTCCTTGTTGGCCTTGACGGAGAGGCGTCCCTCCTGTGCGGAGAACACGAGGCCGTCGTCGGCTGTCTCGGCTGTGGCGCCGCTGATGCCGGTGATGTCGGTGTTGGGCTCCGTGGAGATATGGATATAGCGGATGCTATTGAGGTTCGCGTTGGCACAGGCGTAGTAGGAACGGAACGGCAAGACGAAGATCGCCGGGTAGATGTCCTTGACATTGAGCGATGAGACGAACTTGTCCTTGTTGAAGTAGAACACGCCCTGCTCCGACGGCACGTAGGCGCCGGCATACGTGGCCTCATTGACAAGCGTCATCCTCGATCCGTCGACGGTGCCGGTGGACGTCCCGCTCTCGATGAGCGGCTGGTCGGCAGTGGCCGGCGTGCTGATGATGGTGGCGCCACTCTGCCGCACGACGAACATCAGTGTCGGGTCATCGTCAGATGCCATGGTCTTGTCGATGCGCACGACATAGGCCTCGTTGGGCTGGGTGACTGTCTGCCCGGTGTAGGGCGAGAAGTGTCCGTCGATGTCGGCGAAGGTCAGGTCGCCACCCTGCGGACGGCTGAAGGCGTTGTCGACGTTCATCTGGTAGAACGTGAACTCCGTCTGGTCGTCGTCATTGGCGTAGGTACCCGTCTCGGGGTCCACGGCGATGGTGAACGGCAAGACCAGCGACACCCATTTCTTGGTGTTGTTCGTGTTGGTGACCTTACGTGCGTAGCTCACCTCGTTGGCTGCGTTGACCCGGATGTCGTAAGGCGAGAAGAAAGGCCACTGGTCGGTGAGCACGATGTTGTTCTCGGCCACGAAGTCGTCGCCCGATGCCGACTTCGACGTCACGTTGTCGTGGCTGTCGGTGACACCCTCCGGCAGGAAGATGAGCGCGTTCTGTCCCAGCACCTTCTGCAGGTCCGTGAGGTTGCCCCATGAGGCGTCGGTGTCGCTGAAGAGCATGGAGTTGATCTTGCTGGCGTCGAAATAGAGTATGTGCTTGGCGTCGACGGGCGCGTTGTCCTTCTTCGCCTCAATGTCGCTCTGTATCTGCTCGACGACCTGCTTGGCGTAGACATATCCCACGCCCTCGTCCATCGGCTGGTCGTCGGCGTCGGTCAGCGAGACGCTGACGCCCACATAGTAGTTGTCATCGTGGCCCGACGGTATGACCGCGTCGTTGTAGACTTTCTTGTAGGTCAGCACGGGCTTGTAGTCGACGGTGGAGAGCCTCAGGTCGGTGGAGTAATAGGCGTAGAAGGCATGGCGCGGCGTGGTGGTGGGCGCGATGTTGTAGCGCGTCTCGTCGCAGACGACGAGGTAGCGCTTGACATAGCCGTCACTGGCGTTGACCGTCATATCCTGCCAAGAGCCGCCCTGGCTGGCATAGGCGTCGTTGGTGTAGCGCGTCTCCTCATAGTAGAACGTGCTGTTGCCCGACGTGCCCGCCTTGAACTCGTCTGAGTTGTTGCTGCGGAAGGCCTTGTCGCCCGCGACGGTGACCACCACCTTGTCGGTGTAGACATGGTCGGCGGCGTCGGCGCGATGACCCTGCAGGTTCTCGCCGATGAGGTCGTAGTAAGCCGAGCGCACGAAGTGGTAGCGCGAGAACTCATCCGAGGAGCCGTCGGGATAGGTCTCATCGGCGCGCTTGCTGTGCAAGCCCTCGAAGGCGAAGCGCAGGCCCGTTGTGCCGAAGTTGGTGGGCACGGAGAAGTCGACCTTGCCATTGGTGCCGATGGTGAAGTCGTCGGCGAGGTACTGGTTCTTGAGCTTCTTCTCGCCCGAGGGCTGCGTGCATGAGATGTCCATCTTGTCGATATAGGGATTGAGCGCCTCGAGCTGCACCTCCAGGCTGACGTGGGCGGACTGCCCTTCGGCGAGACCCTCGACCTGGAACTTGATGGCGTCATTGTTGAGATGGTCGATGCTGATCTCCTGCATGGGGTTCTCCCCACTGATGGCGGCGGTAGCGGCCACGGTGTTGCCCGTCTTGTCGTAGAGCTTCACGGTGTATGAGGAGCCGTCGGAACCCGTCGTATCGCTGATGATGGCAGCAGCGCCCTCATAGGTGGCCTTGCCGTCGGAGTAGCCTACGTAGTCGCCGTTCCAGTGCAGGCCGTTGGCATCGATCTGGTATTCGCGGGCATCCCTCTTCCTTGAAGTGGTCTTCAAGTCACTGGTGCGGCTCCCACCCCATGTTTTGTCATGTGTCAGATACGTGTTGCTACCCGTCCACACGTGGCCATCCGTGTCGGTATGCCATACGACGGGCGTCGTGGTGTACTCGAGCGAGGCGTTGAGATAGCGTCCCAGGTTGTCGGTGATGTAGATGTCCTGCCCGAGCACGGGTGCGGACTTGACGGCGGCTGCACAGCGCAGCGTGGCACCCACGATGCGGTAGCCCAAGGGGATGCGCGTCGTGCCGTCCTGCGAGAGGGCGTCAGCGGGCACCTCGAGCCAGTAGGTGTCGTTGGCCAGACCCATGTAGGCATGTCCACCATCAGTGTTGGCAGATGTGATGTGGCCATCGGCCTTCTGGCCTTCGATGGCCGTTCCTGAAGTGATGCCGCCTTTGTCGTAGAGCAGGAAGTTGGCATGCAGGTCGCGCACGTTGGTGTAGGTGTACTTGTAGGAGGTGTAGTATTTCTTTGTCTGCCTGGTGATCGGCCCGAGGTCCACACGCTGGGTGGCGAAGGGCAGCGCCACGCAGTCGGAGCCGTAGATGGCACTTGCGCCGGGGGCGAGCGCCTCAGTGAAGGGGTCAGTACACTCGAAGGTGATGACAAACGACTTGACGGTGACATAGGCCATCCCTCCGTTCGGCTTCATCTTGAAATACAGGACATTGTCCATGTCGTCGGCCGTCATGGAAGTGCGCGCGAGCGTGTATTCTTGTGTTGTGCTTTCGGAGGCTATGCTCACCCTCCGCTTGGTGGCGGAGAAGGCGGCATCCTTTTCTTCGAATGTGCTTCCTTGACCTTTTTGGTAGGCCAGCACCAGCTTGTAGCCAGTAAAGCGGTAGCCTTTGGGAAGGGAGAGCGACATGTAGTTGCTTATATTCTCTCCCGCTGCGAATGCCAGCAAGTTGCCGGCGGTGCCGATATTGTTGGCGTGTACGCTCATAAGTCCATTTTCGGTGAGTGTGGACTCATCTGATGACATGAGCGTCATCGGCATCTGGTTGTGCATCCATGTTCCTCCGTAGCCGACGATGTGTTTTTCTTCTGAGTAACTGGCCGCTGAGATAACATTGCCCGTCTGCGGACTGATGCTCACGGTCTGTGCAGACACGCCGCTGCAGACCGACAACAAGATTGCCATTGCCGAGCACCAGAGTAAGGCCCTGCAATGAGCAACAAACAATTTCTTCATAATCATTCTCATAACCTTTAGTTCGATTTGGTTTTCCTTTTGTCATTAGTCATGCTCCTGACGATATGCCCCACCATGTGTCATAGCCGGCCACCGCAATCAGAAGTGAAGCAAAGATAATAATAAGAAGGAAAGGCGGATGTATGTTTTTCCTCATTGATGTAACAACCGCAGTGCGACATTGTAGCGCCTTCGGTGTTTCAAAATGTATCATTTGCCCCAATGGGTGTTTCATTCCTTGTCTCATCACAAGGAAACACCCTCAGCCGATCGCAAACAACGACACCGCCTCCCGATAGGAAATAAACTTCGAACACGCTATGGTTCAATGGTTTACAAACCATGGATACAGGCGAAAGCGACATGTAACATTTTGAAGGAAACACCATTATCAAATTGCGACAACCAAAATATGACATCCCTTCGCAAAAAACATGTAGCCAACGACGAGAATATCCCAATTTTATCTTACCTTTGCACGTGAAGCGAGGGGAACCAGCCAGGCCAACACCATCTGGCACCCTCATATTTATCAACACACCAAAGACCTCCGGGGGGGGTAATATGAAAGGACACATCAAGCTTATAACGTTATGCCTGGCCATGATGATGGCCATGACAGCTTGCACCCACAAGGCGCAAGCACCGACGTCCACAGCCACAGCCAAGGGCAAGGTGGGCCAATACTCACCCGAATACGTGAGGCAGATCTGCAAGACACAACCCAACTCGGCGATCCGCATCCTGCAGACCGCCGAGGACAAGCAGGCCATGCCCCTGATAGAAATCAACATGCTGCGGAGCATGGTCTACTTCAACTCGATGAGCGACTACCGCAAGGCCGTCGCCAGCATGGAGGCCGCCCTCGGCGACCCCGACTACGACAAGCGCGAGGACCTGCAACAGAAGCTACTCAACATGGCGGCGCTCGAATACTATGCCGTGGGACAGTTTGCCAAGAGCCTCATATACGCCGAGAAAGGCATCGAGGTGGCCTACAAGCACGAGGACCGCATGCTCGCGGCACAGATCCTGACCACCATGGGCCAGTGCCACAACGACATCGGCAACGTGAGGCAAGCAATCAACTGCTACACCCGGGCCATCGAGATCTTCAACGAGAAAGCCGCGCAAGCGCCCAGCTGGGACCTCTACTACAACCTGGTGACGACCTACGCGCTGAAGGCCGACTGCCTGCTCGACATGAAACGCTACGACGCCCTCTTCCGGATGCGCAGCGGCTACGAGGCGGCCCTGAAAAAGGCCAACGCCCTGCCCGAGAGCATCAACGGCGGCAACGACGAGCTCAACGCCACCTTCTACTCGCTCTACGCCCTCGGCTATGAGGACACCGGGCACCACGACACGGCGCGCGCCCTCTTTGACAAGCTCACGGCCACCCGTGCGGCAGGCACCGCCGAGGGCGCCACGTTCATCGTGCCCTACCTCATGCGCACCCACCGCTACGCCGAAGCGCTGCCACTGATCGAGAAGGAGGAGCGGCAATGGCTGCAAAGCGGCAGGGACACCGTCAACTACACCTTCACACGCACCATCCTCATGAACAGGGCACGCGCCCTGCAAGCCCTCGGCCAATACAAGGAGTCCATGGTGTCCGGCACGCGCGCCTACGCCCTCGACGACTCGCTCGACAGACGCGCCAAGGAGCAGAACGCGCTCTGGATCAACGAGCGACTGGGCAAGAACATGCTCAACAACTACATCGGCCAACAGGACAAGCACCTGGCTGTCAGCCAGACGTTCAACGTGGTGATGGGCGCGCTGCTCGTCATCTGCATTGCGCTCATCATCTACGCCTTCCGCTCCAACAAGAAGATCAAGCAGAAGAACCGCGCGGCCTCAGCCCTCATCAACGAGCTGCTGCTCAACAAGCGTCAACTGCTCGAGCGCATTGAGCCCTACAAAAACGAGGACAAGAATGAGACGGAGGACGTCGAGCTGCTCCATGAGAAGTTCATGAAGATGGAGAAGCTCATCATCGAGAAAAAACTCTTCACGCATCCCAAGCTGGACCGCAGCGACGTGGCGAAGGAGATGGGCATGACGACCAACAACTTCAACACGCTCTTCAACCAGTTCTCCATGCGGTCGTTCAACAACTACATCAACGACCTGCGCATGGAGTATGCAGCCAAGCTGCTGAAAGACAAGCAGAACTACACCATCGAGGCCATCGCCTGCGACTGCGGCATCCCCGTGCGCCAGACGTTCCACCGCCTCTTCGCCAAGAAGTTTGGCATGACGCCCTCGGAGTATCGCAACTCGTGAGACGTTTATGGGGGCACGGCGTGGAAAAGACAACACGGACAACACAGACGACTCTTTACAACCACCAGGGTTTGACACATAGCCCCGTAGGGTAGGTTGTTTAAAATCTGTTTCAAAATCGGACACGATTCTGCAGCAAAATATAGCGGTTCTCGTA
>CAVBFJ010000081.1:0-6225 GCA_963594895.1 bacterium
TGGATGAGATACAAAATCTAAATATCGGAGAATGATGAAGAAAGTTTTTTACCTGATGGCATTCGCGCTCTGCGCAATGTTCCATCTCACATCATGCGCACAAAGCGCCAACAACAAAAACAGTGATAAAGATATGAACAGCAAGAAAGTATTGGTTGCCTTCTTCTCGCGTGCCGGAGAGAACTACAGCGTGGGCAACGTAAAGACCGGCAACACGCAAGTGGTGGCTCAGATGATAGCCGACGCCACAGGTGCAGATCTCTTCCACATCGAGCCAGTGGAGGAATATCCCGCCGACTATACGGAATGTACGGAAGTGGCGAAGAAGGAGCACGACGCCAAAGCACGCCCGCCATATAAGGGCGACGCCAAGGTGGAGGATTACGACGTGGTGTTCATCGGCTACCCCAACTGGTGGGGCGACGCCCCGATGGCCGTCTACACCTTCATCGAGGCCCACCAGTGGGCTGGCAAGACGGTGATCCCCTTCTGCACCCACGAGGGCAGTGGCCTCTCCAACGAGGATGAGATACGCCAAGCGTGCAAGGGCGCCACATTCCAAAAGGGGCTCGGCATGTATGGCCACACGGCTCAAAACGAGCGCACGGAGGCCAAGGCCGCGGTGGGGAAATGGCTGAAAGAGTTGAAACTGTAAAGGGGTGGTTCTATAAATATTAGTGTCCGGTAAAAATATCGCAGACAACAAGCCACTTAGGTTGAGGTGCCAATGTAGCAAAAATGTGGGAGTTTGTTCCTTTTTCCCATCAAAAATGTGTAATTTTGCCAAAAAGGATATTGACGGTGTGACCTTACTTAGGACAGGACCAGCGAAAAACCTATTGACATAACATAAAGACAACCATATGAAAAAGACAATCGCCATGATGGCCACCCTTGCGGTAGCCATCGCCACAAACGCGCAGAACGCCGCACCGGCCTTCCCTGGGGCGGAGGGCTTCGCCCGATACACCACGACCGGTGGACGCGGGACCAACGGCGCCACACATGTGTATCACGTGACAAACCTCAATGACAGCGGCGAGGGATCGCTGCGCTGGGCAGTCGCACAGGCCGGGCCACGCACGATCGTGTTCGACGTCTGCGGATACATAGACCTGAAGTCAAACTTGCAGATACAGAGCAACACCACCATCGCGGGGCAGACGGCGCCCGGGTGTGGGATAACGCTGCGCTACTACACCGTGGAGTTCACCAAGTGTGACAACGTCATCGTGCGCTTCCTCCGCTTCCGGCGCTCACAGGTGAAGAACGTCAACGACGGCGCCGACGCCGCATGGGGGCGCCGCCACAACAACATCATCCTCGACCACTGCTCGTTCTCCTGGAGCATCGACGAGCTTGGATCGTTCTACGACAACCGCAACTTCACCATGCAGTGGTGTTACCTGGCCGAAGCGCTGGCCAACCCCGGACACTCAAAGGGTGAGCACAGCTTCGGAGGCATATGGGGCGGAAAAGGCGCATCCTTCCACCACAACTTCATCGCACACGCGCAGAACCGCACACCGCGCTTCAACGGAGCGCGCTACGACTGGCAGGGCTACGACACGAGCAAGTACGCCAATACCATACAGGCGGAGCGCGTGGACTTCCGCAACTGCGTCATGTACAACTGGGGCAAGGGCAACGGCTGCTACGGAGGACCCGGCGGCGGATATGTGAACATGATCAACAACTATTACAAGGCTGGCCCCGGCACGACCAACAAGACGCGTGTCACGCAAATATCCTTCTCCGACGCGACCAACGGGGGCAGCAACCCCTTCCCCAACTACGCAAGCCGCTATTATATCAGCGGCAACTATGTCACGGCGGCAGGCAAGGCAGCGCAGAACTACGACTGGAAAGGCGTGAAGTATGACAAGACCATCCTCGTCAACGGCGAGTACTGCATGGAAGACGCCAACCACTACTATGGCGACGACCAGACATACGTGAAGAACAGCAGCGGCAACGACTGCATCAAGATCAAGTGTGATGCGCCTTTCGACGCCGGCGAAGTGACTACCCACTCGGCCGAGCAGGCCTATGAGAAGGTGGTGGCCTATGCGGGGGCGTGTCTTTACCGCGACGCCGTCGACGCCCGCATAGCCGACGAGGCGAAAAACGGAACCGTCACCTACACCGGCGCCCTCTGCAAGACCAAAGGCATCGTGGATGTGGTCAACGACCCGGAAGGCACCGTGGACAAGACCACCGTCAGCTATCCGGACCTCACCCCTGAGACACGCCCGGAAGGGTATGACACCGACGGCGACGGCATGCCCGACGCATGGGAGACGGCCAACGGGCTGAACCCCTACGATGCCTCCGACGCCACGCTGACGACGCTCGACACCGAAAAAGGATGGTACACCAACCTGGAAGTGTACCTCAACGGTATCGTCGAGGACATCATGAAGGCCGAGAACGCGGATGCGGAAACACCTGTCGACGAATATTATCCCGCGGTGGTGTCGCGCATAGGCGCCGCCGCACAGACGTCGGAGGTCAAGTCCATCGAATACTATGCGCTGGACGGCACAAGGATCGCCGCACCCCAGCGCGGAGCCAGCATCCGCAAGATAACACTGCACAACGGCAAGACCACTACCGACAAAGTCATGAAAAAGTAATGGCGCTGGTTGCCACAACGGTGTCGACGCAGCCCTAACTCTCAGCTCTTTTACCAGATTGACATTCAACAAAATTCCGTGACTTGCCCCCAGGCAAATCACGGAATTTTGTGATGGAGGAGACGGAAAACCGCGGAATTTTGTGATTTTCTGCCGAAAAAACTGCGGAATTTTGTGGTCATGTAGTATGCTTTGTGGCATAATTGTTACTGATTATTAAACTGTTATGAAATAATAACAAATGATCAAGAAACAAATGGTACAACTTCTCGAGGCCATGAACCAAGGCATCTACGAGAAGGAAAACGAAATGGCCCTGGCGCTGCTGGCAGCCGTGGCAGGAGAGAGCATCATCCTGCTCGGACCACCGGGAGTGGCCAAGAGCATGGTGGCCAGGAGGTTGGCAAAAGCCTTTGCCAGCGCACGGCCTTTTGAGTATCTCATGTCAAGGTTCTCCACACCCGACGAGATCTTCGGTCCGGTGAGCATCAGCAAGCTGAAGACGATGGACAACTACGAGCGCGTCACCGAGGGCTACCTGCCCACGGCTAACGTGGTCTTCCTCGACGAGATATGGAAGGCGGGGCCAGCCATACAGAACACCCTGCTCACGGTCATCAACGAGAAGGTCTTCCGCAACGGCAACCGCCTCGTCCACCTGCCGCTGAAGCTGCTCATCGCGGCCAGCAACGAGCTGCCGGCGCAGGGCGAGGGCTTGGAGGCTCTGTGGGACCGACTGATCATACGCCTGGAGAGCAAGAGCATCAAGAAGGAGGAGAACTTCGACAGGATGCTGCTCGACGATGGGGGCGAGGACGTCCGCATTCCGCCAAAACTGAAGATAACCGACACCGATTATACCAAATGGCGCAGGAGCATCGGCAAGGTCGGCGTCAGCGAGGACGCCCTGCATATCATCCACCAGGTCCGCAAGTCGCTGCGGTCCGTCGCCATCGACGGCACCGACGAGCGGCGCTCGGTCTACGTGAGTGACCGACGGTGGAAGAAGATCGTGAAGCTGCTCCGCACCTCCGCATTCCTGCAGGACAGGGACAGCGTGGCACCGGAGGACCTCCTGCCGATCTACAACTGCCTGTGGCAGGAGCCCGAGGAGAGGGACGAGATACGCCGCATCGTCATCCGAGCCATGTTCATGCCGCTCAATGAGCGGTTGGCGAAGATGAAACGATCACTGGAAGAGGACATCAAGATTGCGCGCGCGGCACGCGCCGCCAACCGCCTCTCAAGCAGGAAGGTGGTGCGCGACGCCGACAAGAAGCTCTACGGGGAGCTCTATTACAAGCTGGAAGGATACCCCAACGGCGACTGCTACATCATGGCACGCGACTACCAGTCGTTGCCCAAGCACGGCACCGATGAGCTGGACACGGAGGGCATCCTCTACCAAGACCGCAAACGCAAGAATGTCAATGTCCTGCGCACCTACGACGGCTCTTTCGGCGCTCCCCTGGGCAGCGCACCCGTCATGCTCAACCGCGACGACGACCATGTGTACGTCCTCGGCGAGCGCTACGCCATCGAGAAGACCGTCGAGATGTCGCTACCCTTGGCAACGGGAGCGCAGGACAGCGGCTGCGACTATGAGCAAGAGATAGACGCGCTGGACAACATGCTGAAGGACATGGAGGAGCATGTCAAGGAGAACATCTTCATCGATGGCGACGACAAACAGAGGGTGGCGGAGTATGCGCGGGAAATCTACCGCGAAATAGCCTTCACACGACAAGACACACAGAAACTATATGACTGACCTGGCTGACCACCTGAAGCTGGAAGACAGCGACATGCTCACCGCCGGGGAGAAGTACTTCGCGAGGTTCACACAGAACTACAGCGGCAAGCGCAAGGAACTGTCCTACTACTTCAACATGATCCATCACTTCTGCGAGACTGGCGAGATAGCCGGCCAGGGCGTGGCGTGGCCGGAGGACGAGCCGTGGCGCGCCTACAAGGACCCGATGCTGCAGTATCTCGCCAAGCTCATGAGCGACCCGGAGGTGAAGGTCAGGGTGCTCACGAGCAGGATGTGCGCCAAGGTGTTCTTCACCACCGTCGGGCGCTTTGTCGTCGACTGCATGCACCACCAGCAGTTCCTCTCGCAGACCCTGCGCGTGGAGGCGAGAAAGATGAAGGAGGTGGAGGACTACAGCAACGGCGACGAGAGCGCCTGGCTGAAATGGATCACCTCCATAGGCGAGAAGCATGAGGACGACGGCTTCGACGGCGAGTTCTACAAGCGCATGTTCAGCCAGGAGGTCACGCAGGAGAAGATCGACAAGCTGATGGACGACTGGGCCAAGTCGATCACCGAGCATCTCAGGCAGCAGGAGGAGAAACACATAGGCAGCCGTGGCGCCAACATGAAGCGCAACCTCCAGCGGATGTTCGACAACGTGAGCAAGACGATGAGCGACGAGCGCGCCAGCGACGAACAGGCCGTGCAGGCCTGGAAGATGATGGACGGCAGGTGGTCGGAGTCGGAATTCATGCGCCGCCTCAGCGTCGTGCGCATGCAAGACAGGTATCCGCAGCTACAAGAGGTGGTGATGAAGATGGGGCGCGTGGCCGACAGCGGTGGACGCGACCGCCTGGCCGTGAGCGAGGGCGACCGCATGAAGATCAGCCACTCGTCGGGAAGCGACATCGAGGGGGTCACCGTCGGCAACGACCTGGGGAGCCTCCTGCCCATAGAGCTGGCCATCTATGCCGATAAGGACATGGAGAACCTGTTCTACTATCGCTACACGCGCCACCGCCTGCAGACGTTCGACTACAAGTCGAAGATGTCGAAGCCCACACGCAGGCTGAGCTTCATCTCCGCCCGCCGCCTGGGGCCGATGATCGTCTGCGCCGACACATCGGCAAGCATGTACGGCCCGCCGCAGCGCATCCTGCAGTCGATGATCGCGCTGATAGAGGAGGCCGCCGAACGGCTCCACCGCGACTGTTACCTCATCGACTTCTCCGTGAGCGTCAAGGCCATAGACCTCAAGCTGCGCGCGAAGAAACAGCTCTACGCCTCGGTGGGCCTCAAGGATAGCGAGATGACGTTCGACAAGGGGCACATACCGTTCATCGGGGGAGGGACTGACGCGCGCGGCATGATGAACGCCACCTACCAGATGCTCGACAACGATGGCGACGCGTATGTGAACGCGGACGTCCTGTGGATATCCGACTTCCTCATGCCCCTGCCACAACCTGACATGCTGGACAAGATGAAAGACTACCGGCGCACCGGCACGCGCTTCTATGGCCTGTGCATACGGCAACAGGGTGAGAACAGCACCCAGTGGACACCCTACTTCGACCACATCTACCCGGTCAACTACAGGGTGTTGAGAAAATACTGAACCACATTGACACGGATGTCGTTGATGTTCAGTTTTCTTCTCCGTTCCTGCATTTCCCGTCCTCGTAACTCTGCGCAATGTCCTTGAGAATGCCTGTCATTTCCTGCCGCTAATTAGACTATATTTCGGCTCAGGGGAGCTTGTTATTTTGCTAGTGGGGCAGAGGAAGCAAATTCTGGTTGCTTTGCTGTATTGCCAGTTTTGTCTGGTCGTAT
>CAVBFJ010000082.1:0-5829 GCA_963594895.1 bacterium
AACCTATCGAAAACCGTAACGAAATCCGGTTTGTGCTTCCGCAGGGCATCATAACGCTCCTCCTTCATGTTCTCGCTCGGATTGTACTGCAACGCCCAATATTTGCAGGCCGGCAGGCCGCGCGCAAGAAGTCCGTAGCCATAATCGCCGCTGATGACGAGTATTCGAGGACGCTGCTTGCGTTGCACCACCTGCTGTATCTCGTCCCACCGTTCCTGGTCGGCCGACGGGAAGAACAGAAGATTGCCCCAACGCGTGTTGTACGCCGTGCCACCCAGACAGGCAACAACCGCAATGGCGGCAAACGCCGGCTTGGGCAGCGCGCAAATGACATGCGAACAGCAACCGACGAGGTAAATCAAGAAGAACACATAGAAGGGCATGACTATCGAAAAGTAGTAATACCACGATGGTTGCAATCCAAGGCTAAGAAAGAACGGCAGAAAGGCCAGCGACAACCAGTGTGAAAACTGATGACGGCGGCAAAAGAGAACAATGCCCACAATGGCCCCGACAAGCGTCACCGACTGATAGAGCGCCATGCGGTCGGTCAGTACGTTATAGAATACAGTGCGCCATAGTTCTGAGGTGCTGCTCCGGCCTGTTGTCTGAAACGTGTTGATAAAATATTCCTGCACCATCGCTGCCAGGTTGCCCTTCCACAGGAAGTACATGACAAAGGGCAGCGTCAACGCGGCAATGCCGAGCAGGCCGAAGAGCAGGCCGTCGGCACGCTTCCTGCCAAACGAGACGCCAAGCATTACAAGCGCCATGCCACCCATCAGCACAAACAAGTTCCACTTGATGAGCAGGCACCCCGCCATGCCCACGCCCAGCCAAAAGGCATATTTCCTAACTGACGCGCACGGCGGGGACATCAGCGCCCGACAGGTGCAATAGATGCCGATGCAAACCCACGGCATGCAAAAGTCTTCGGCTCGCACCTCTTCACGAAACATGCGGCAGAACATCAGCATTGGCATCACGGCAAGTACAGCCAGCGACTCGCGCCTTCCGACAAACAACCGCGCCGTGCGCCACGTGGCGCCGAAGGTCACGGTATAGGCCAGCACGCTGAGCCAAAACACGCCTATATAAGAAGTGGGGGAAAGAAGATAACCGATGCCATAGATGAGCCAAAGCAGCGGACCTTTGGAGTCTGCAAAGTCCACGTATGGTGTCATGCCCTCCATCCACGCCTTGCCACAGGTGAAGAGCCACGCCGAGTCCTCTCGCAACGTGCACAAATGGGTCAAGAAAGAGTCGGGCGAGAGAAAGGCCAACAAGAAAAAGGAGAAGACGAAAAGACCTACCCAACGAAGAACTGTAAGTCTACAGGGGGGGGTAAATTGCAGATGGTTCATAAAATCAGTATTTTCCAAGAAAATCATTACATCAAGGTCGACAATCGATACGGATGCGACATCAACATGATGCAAAGGTAGCAAAATGTTTTGAGACAAGCGAACAATTCCCCATCTGATAAGCAAATGACGGCCGATTGACCGTAGCCGGAGAAGAAGCTTGTGGCGCACGACCTGATGACCTTCCGGTGGAGAAAGACGAGAAAAAAGAACCGCTCACGGAAACTGGAGTCCGTGAGCGGTTATGAGGATGCCAACTGTCATCCACCACATGGTTCTTCCTTGTATTATAAGTCAGTCAGCTTCTTAAGATGGAGAGTCTTTACATCCTTTTGTATATACAGGTTTGCCTGTCGCACCGATTCTTACTTTTCTTACGATGTCTTTTGTATCGTTCACCATACTCTTCGATATTTTTTCGTTGGAGCTGACAATATAAGTGTTGTCTCCATTCAGCACAACTTCAATAGCGTCACAGTTGTCAAAAGCCCATTCTTCAATGATCTCGACACTCTCAGGGATTATGATTCTTGTAATTCCTACACAGTATTGGAATGCGAAGCGGCCAATTATCTTCACTCCGCCTGGTATGCTGATTGACGACAATTTGTTGCAACCACAAAAAAGATTGTCACCAATCTTTTTGACAGAATCAGACAAAATGGCTTCCTTCAGGTTGGAACAATCCTCAAAAGTCCCATCTCCAATGAGCGTGACACTATTGGGGACAACAAGTGAGGTCATGTTGAAGCAATTGGCAAAGGCTTCATCACCTATGACTTTCAGAGAACCTGGCAGTTGCACTTGTGCTAATGAATGGCATCCCTTGAAAGCTTTATTACCGATTTCTTCTAATGTCGTGGACAACTGAATGTCTTTGAGGGTATCGCATTCTTCAAATGCTTCACGGCAAATCTTTTTCACATTATCCGCCATTACGACTTTCTCCATTCCTTCACACCTGAAGAAAGCCTTGTCACCTATGTACTCAACTCCAGCAGGTATTTCTATCGTCTTTAAGGAAAAGCATCCGAAGAAAGCATTGTTGCCAATGGCTTTGACACTTTGCGGAATCATTGTCGCACGACAGCCCGTAATCAGTGTGTCACTTCTCGTTTCAATGATGGCATTGCAGTCGTTGCGTGAATCAAAGTGGTTGTTGTCAGGTGATATGCGGATGGATTTCAAGGCTTTGTTCCATGCAAACGCCCTGTCTCCAATTTCACGGACGCTCTTTGATATTGAGAGTGATTTCATTTCGTAGCATCCTGAGAACGCTGCGTCGCCGATAATCTCCACATGTTCGGGAATCACCAAGTGTTTGAGTCTTGTCCACTCAAAAGCGGACTCGCCGATTTCCCTTAAATACAGAGGGAGACTAATGGTTTTCAAAGACCGACAGTCTTTGAAGGCCCATCCCCCGATTATTACGACACTCTCGGGGAATATGACAGAAGCCAACTTCTCGCACCTGCCAAAAGCCCCGTCACATATCACTTGTGTCCCCTCTCTGATGACATACTCTTTAATATCCGAGGGCGCTTCTATCAGTCGCTTGCCGTCCTCACTATACTCTACGCCATACTCATCCTTCCATGACTTGTCTCGCTCACCCTCCCAGATATAAGTGGGCAGATATGGCAGCAGATCTTCTTCGGAAAGAGATGTTTCAAGTTCGATGCGTCTTAATGCTCTTTTCGCCTCCCGGACTCCAAGTTCCGCTGCTCCCTTGTACCATTCAAGAGCTTTGTCTTTGTCTTTTTCAACGCCACGCCCCAATTCATAGCAACCTGCCAGATTATATTGGGCTAACCCTACACCCTGCTCTGCCGCAATTTTGTACCAATAAACGGCTTTGCGATAATTCTTTTCAATTCCAATGCCATGATAGTACCTGTCTCCAAGCATGCCTTGTGAATAGACATCACCGAAAGCTGCGGATCTCATATTTGCCTTGGCATCCTTCTGTATGACAAAGTAATTGGGATAATCATAGTCCAACAAATCTTTGATCCTGGTTAGCGTTTTCTCAGCAGCAACATCACCGTTGTTTGCGGCATTTTCGATATAGTCGTATGTGTCATCAAACGCGTTTTCAAAAGATTTGTTGAATTTTGAAAATGCCGCTACATCAAAAGGAAACTTGATGCCTCGCTCTGTCAACACCACAGCATATTCTTGTATGATATCAGCCAGTTCTTTTTCCAATCCTTTTCCTGGAACAAAGACACTGTCTTCAGGATGCAATTTTATGTTTGCCATAAACTTTAATTTATGTTTTCATCTGCTTTTATTTTCCTATGGGACAACTGGTTACACAATACACTTCAGCCCTGCAATCACAGAATCCAACTGGTCTCGATAAATCAAGCCCTCCTTGTACTCATCGGGGATGGCGTCATAACCGTATTTCGCCCCAAGGATGGCGCATGCCACAGCGGCATTGGTGTCGGCGTCACCGCCAGCCCTTACAACGGCAAGCAGCCCCTCATCAAATGATTGGGCGTGCCAATAAACCCATAACGCCGCGGCCAAACATCTCAGCGTATAGCCCACGGAATCTTCGTCTTGCAGTTCCAGGGCCCGTATGTCGTGGGACAATGCCAAGTCAACAAATTCCATGATGCGATCATCGTATTTCATGGCAATAGCCATAATCTCATGATATGACAAGCCAACGTCCTTGTATATCAGACTGTGAATCAGTTGGGAGACGATGACGCAGGATCCCACACAGCGAGGGTCGTAATGGGTCAACCTACAGATGCTGGCAGCACATTCCTCCACAGCCTTTGGAAACGTCCCGACAACCGAAGTCCTCATCAGCCCTCCGTTGGCTGCACCTTTGCGATGTCCCATTTCCCAAATCATCTTGGAGACCTCGAAAGGCTTTTCCACATAGTCGGCGAGTGCCAATACCTTGTATGTTGTTTCACCAATACCCATTGGTTCACCCATTGCCCAGTCTTTGAAATTCTGAGCGATGGACGTAAGGTTGACACCCTTGTCTTTCACCACGGCATTGGCAATGCACAGCATCATGTCCGTATCATCCGTCCAGTCGCCAATCTTCCATCTCTTGCGATGGCGGTCTTGGAAGATGTCGCTGTAATGAGCGATGCCATTGGGATATTTCCATGCCATGTCCTCGTCAGTCATGCCTTCCGTGCCCAGTCCAAGCGCATCCCCAATGGCTTGGCCATATATCGTCCCTTTCAGCTTGTCTATTAGTGCTTCGTTCATAACAATCGGAGTTATATTATTTCGTGGGGGTTCTGATTTAAGACACACCCTATAGGCTCCCGTCTATTCATCCTATCCCAAGTTCCCACTTCTTCTTTTCTTTTGTTTGGGCATCTTGAAAGCATGGGGATTAAACATTCCTTGCCCGTATTTGTTGACAAAGTATTCCCCTATCTTATAATGCCACTTTATATCTGTGT
The DNA here is from genome assembly GCA_963594895.1 of bacterium. Lineage (GTDB taxonomy): Bacteria > Bacteroidota > Bacteroidia > Bacteroidales > Bacteroidaceae > Prevotella. Next base: position 4,808 of record CAVBFJ010000082.1, read on the forward strand.
CAGGTAAATAGGGTGTGAAGTAATACTTTCTGATATAAAACCCATCACATGATCTGACGAACAGTTTGCGCCCTTCCCCTTGAAATCTTGTGTCTTCAAGGATTCTGAACTTTCCCCATCCTGGCATCCTCTCCCGCCCTCTTCCTAACGCATTCTTTTTCCTTTTATATTCACTGTCATTTTCAGCGAAAAGGGATTCGCCTCCAGGTGTAATCCGATACCAGACACCATTCCTCTTACCAAACCAAGCCAATCCCTCTTTACAGCACTCACTACCCATTTCATCATATTTATATGGGGTGATTTCTTGGAAATCATAATTCCAAAAGAACCACTTGCCTACACGTGGCGTGGCATAAAACCAGTAGTCCTTGTCTTTTGATATGTTCCCCTCATTAATGGCAATTACACCAGAACTTAAATAGATATAGTCGTATTGGTTTGGAACAACAATATTTCCATTATCGTCAATGATGCCATATTTATCATGAAACCGGAATTGCGTTATGCCATCAGCAAATACTCCTATTTCAAAAGCAGGAAGTTTCACTTCACTGCCATCGCTTTTGATGAGCGTCCTTTCGCAATCATCATATGCATTATAATAGCCTTCATATTCGGACGAAATAAGAGAATGCACATTAGAGAAAGGCGTACCATCCATATTAACCAGTTGCCACTCACCCTTGGAACAAACCATAAACTTGTCACCAGAAAACCGCACGGTTTTCCCCGGAACTCTCATGATGACATTGTTGTAGACGTCAACAACGAATCTATCGCCTTGGCTGTCGACTTCTACCTCACACGCCTGATGATCGGCATCATACATGAGGACTTCATATTGAGGCTCTATAGTAATCGTTCCATCACTATTCACTAATCCCCAACGCTTATCTTTTAGAACACCGGCATAGTTCCCATCAAACCAATGAACACTTGAATATTCAATGGGCAATAGAAGATGGTTGTTCTTGTCAACTATCCCCCAAGAACCTTTGCGCTTCACGATATAGTTTCTG
>CAVBFJ010000083.1:0-4554 GCA_963594895.1 bacterium
GGTCACTTCGGCCTCGACATAGACCCCAAGATGCTGGACTTTGCCGAAACGTTCGGACTCACCTTATTTGTATATACACTGGGACTCTACGTGGGTCCCAACTTCTTCGGACTGATGCGCAACGAGGGCATCGCACTCAATCTGTGGAGCTTTGCCGTCATTGCCCTTGGCACCATCATGGCTGTTGGACTATGCTTTGTTACCCCCGTGTCGCTGCCCAACATGGTGGGTGTGCTCTGCGGAGCTACCACTAACACCCCCGCACTCGGTGCCGCCCAACAAGCCTTGCAGCAAGTGGGACTGTCGGGCAATGGAGCCGCCTTGGGTTGCGCCGTCACCTATCCACTCGGCGTGGTGGGTGTGATCCTCGCCATGATGTTCATTCGCAAACTCTTTGTCAAGCCCGCAGACTTAGTGCCCAAGTCGACCTCGGATGAAGACAACACATATATCGCCCAGTTTGTGGTCATCAACCCAGCCCTCGCTGGCAAGACCATACAACAGGTGACAGACATGACCCACCTGAAATTCATCGCCTCACGCATCTGGCGAGGCAACGAAGTCATCGTGCCGCTGGCGTCTACCCAACTGCACATCAACGACAGCGTGCTCATCGTGATGACGCGCGACGAGGTGGGAGCTATGGAAATACTCTTCGGCGAGCGCGTGCACAAAGACTGGAACAAGGAGAAGATAGATTGGAACGCCATCGATTCGCATGTGGAAAGTCGCGTGATCGTCATCACGCGCGCCGCCCTCAACGGTAAGATGTTGGGCGGTTTGCGCCTGCGCGACACCTATGGCGTGAACGTGAGTCGCGTGATTCGTGGTGACGTGAAACTGCTTGCCACCGATGAACTCCGCCTGCAATATGGCGACCGTGTCACCGTGGTGGGTGCCCCCGAAGCCATCAACCACGTGGAAACCTTCCTCGGCAACGCCGTGCAGACCCTCAACGAACCCAACATAGGTTCCATCTTCTTCGGCGTGATGCTCGGTATCGCCCTCGGAACCATTCCGATTAACATCCCTGGAATGAGTGCCCCCGTGCGACTGGGGTTGGCAGGCGGTCCTATCATCATGGGCATTCTGGTGGGCGCACTCGGTCCGCGCACCCATTTCATCTCCTATACCACCCGCAGCGCGTCCCTTATGTTGCGACGGTTAGGCCTTGCCCTCTATCTCGCCTGCCTCGGTTTGGCTTCTGGCGGACAGTTCTTCGACACCGTGGTACGCCCCGAAGGACTACTTTGGGTGGGACTCGGTTTTATTCTGACGGTAGTGCCAGTGGTGGTGGTAGGCACGATAGCACTGAAGACCAAGAAGTATGACTTCGGCACCATCTGCGGCATTCTCTGCGGATCAATGGCGAACCCCATGGCGCTTGGCTATGCTAACGATGCGGTGAAGAGCGACCACGCCTCGGTGAGTTATGCTTCGGTCTATCCCCTCGGTATGTTTATCAGAGTGGTTATCGCCCAGATACTCATCATGTGTTTCGCCTAATCAGTTAAATAACCTAAAGAGGGTGTGTCAAAACTAGCACATCCTCTTTTTATGTCTTAGTATAAACTTCGATATAAGCGTTTCGTCCTATGCTGCCATTTTTTGCTCGTTCGGCTTCATGGCACTCAAATATAGCATACAAAGGGCTATAATACGTCTATACAGCCGATAAATAACGGTATAATTGGTGCGTTTTCCCCCTTTTGCCAGTTTTGCACACATTTTTTTGAGATTAAAGGCCATGGCAAAGAAGGCAAAGTCCATTGCGACCTTGTCTTTTCCCACATGACGGAAACGTCGGTATGCCATGTCGTATTTCATTTGCCCGAACACCGCCTCGGGTTCAATGCACCGCTTGCCTCTGTGTTTTATTCCCTCTTCTGAAGTCAGTCTTTCGCGTGCCTGGCGTTTGTATTCATTCAGCCGGTGGTTGACTTCGATTATGCGGTTCCCTCGGGCTTTAAAACAACTGCCACGCAGAGGACACCCCTCGCATCTTTGGGCTTGGTAGCGGGCGCTCTGGGTAATATAGCCACTTGCGGTTTTGCCTCGCTTGGTCCCTATACGATTCATGTGCTGGCCCATGGGACAAACGTAATAGTCCCCATCCGCATTATAGTAAAGACTTTCGGGATGGAACGGGTTGGGTGTATAGCGTGGGCGCTGTTCTTTGTGAAAGAAGTTGTATTTGACAAAAGCCTCCATTCCGTTTTCGTCCATAAACCGGTAGTTCTCCTCCGAGCCGTAGCCGGAGTCTGCCACACCTGTGCTTGGGAGTTTTCCATAACGGGTTTGGAATGAATGGAAGAAAGGAATGAGCGTGAGCGTGTCGGTGGGGTTTGGGAAGAGGGCAAAATCGGTGATGAACTGGTTCTCTGTGCCTATCTGCAAATTGTATCCAGGCTTTGTCTGTCCATTGTTCATGGCATCTTCTTTCATACGCATGAATGTGGCATCGTTATCGGTTTTTGAATAGGAGTTGCGTTCCCCCATTATGTCTAGATGATTCTCGTACTCGGCCAGTTTGTCACGGTGTCCCTCGAGTTCCTTTATCCTCTTCTTCCTTTCCCGTTGTGCTTTCTTCTGTTCCTTGTCATTCGCCTGAGGCTCATTTGCCAAGGCTTCCTTGAGCTCGTCCACGATTTCAGTAAGCATGGCCGGTGTGAATTCAACAGGCTGATCCTTCACAACGTTCTCTTGTGCGATAGCATCATCCACTTGAGACAGAAGTACACGTATCTTTTCCATCAGCTTCGTCCGGTTCTTCTCAACCGTCTTCCGCCAGACAAAAGTGTATTTGTTGGCCTTTGACTCTATCTTCGTGCCGTCTATATACTCCACGTCAAGACTGACAAATCCTTTGTCGGCAAGTATGAGAACCAACTGCGTGAAGACATTGTTGATCTCTTCCTTCACACGGTTGCGGAAACGGTTGATGGTGATGAAATCAGGCTTTTCATAGCCGGCAAGCCAAATGAAATGAATGTCACGCAGCAACGACTGCTCTATCTTACGGCAGGAGTAGACATTGTTCATGTAAGCATAGAGAATGACCTTAAGCATCATTTTGGGATGATAGGGGCATCGGCCGGTCTCCTTGTAGAGCTTTTTGAAATTATCCAAATTAAGGTTGTCCACTATCGCATTGACAATGCGGACAGGAGCATTCTCCGCAATATCTTCATCGATTCTTTGAGGAAAAAGAACCATTTGGTTGGGATTGTAAGGACGAAAATGTAACTTTGCCATAGTTTTTAAATGTATGCCTAAAGATACAAAATCTTTGGGAAATAACAAAGCCCTGGCTTGAGAAAGTCGGGGCTTTGCGCATAAAAAAGAGGATGCGCCAGTTTTGACACATCCCCCTTATTTGTTGTACACTGTACCATCCTTCATTGCAAGAAAAATTCTAAATAGAACTTAAAAAAAGTGCTTGTAACCATTAAATTACATAATTCAAAGCGAAAAAGAACGCTATTTGCGGATTTCTATTTAATTTTGCAGCTAAAACATAACATATAGTAGACCGAATGAAGGGAAAGTATTTGTCTTTCACGTTGCTCCTTGCGACCATCTTATTGTTTGCCTCTTGCCTTGGTTCCGACGAAGACGAGGTGACTTACTACGGAGATACAGCCATTACCAGTTTCTCACTTGGCACCATAAACCAGACTGTACACACCACAAAGAAGTATTCTGATGAGGATAGCACCTACACAACCACATTCGATGGAAGTGCATATACCTTATATATAGACCAACTGAATGGATTGATATACAACGTTGACTCACTGCCCTGCGGAGCAGATGTGAGCAAGGTTGTAATAACGGTGGGCACCAAGAATAGTGGCGTTGCGACCATCAAGAATGTAGATAGTGATACTTTGAAATATGTGAGTAGTACAGACTCACTTGATTTCACCACACCTCGCACCATGTATGTCTATGCTCAAAACATGCAAAGCCGCCGTAAGTATGAGGTGACCATCAACGTGCACAAGGAAATCGGTGATACACTGATTTGGCACGAAAAAAGTGCTTGTGCAGAACTTGGTGCGCTTAATGGAATGAAAATTATGGAAAGCAATAGCCTTCTCTTTGCCATTGGACAGCAAGATGCCAAGACAGCTATATATGCATCAGAAGATGGAGAAAGTTGGACCCTTAAGTCCCGCCTATCCGATGCCAATGCTTACAAGGGTGTTATCACAAACGGGACAAGTCTATATGCCTATACAGATGGTAAGATAATAAAATCGGATGATGGGTGTTCGTGGACAGATGTAGCATCGAGCGATGCCATCAGTCGCTTGCTCGGCGCAAGTAGAAATGCGCTCTATGCCCTCGGAACCGATCGAAAGATCATGATTTCCAAAGATGGAGGAAGCACATGGACAGCCGACAACATGGAAGACAATGCAGACTTGACACTCGTTCCTGACGAGAACATCAGTATGATAACCTTGCCCGTAAAGACCAATGACAACATGTATAAAGTTGTCTTGATTGGATCGAGCACCCAAGATGCTACGCCGACGGAAAAGGTAT
>CAVBFJ010000083.1:4564-5522 GCA_963594895.1 bacterium
TAGACGAAAGTGGCGACAACCACACCTTTGAATGGACATTCCTTCCACAAGAGAACAACCGATATGCAGCCCCTCAACTCGCAGGGTTCACTGCCTTTGGTTATGACGGCGGCATTGCTGCACTGGGAGGCAATGGAGAAAATGGTAGCACGGCTACTGCTTTCTCACAGTTCTACTTCAGCCAAGATGAGGGCATTACCTGGAAAAGTCACACACAGATGATATTGCCCAAAAACTTCCAGAGCGAATGCAATGCCAATAACTTTGCCGTTACTGCCGACCACGCCAATCGTATTTGGATTGTAAGTGGCACAAACGGAAAGATCTGGTGCGGCCGCATCAACCGCCTTGGATGGGAAAGACAAGACTAATGGTATAAGACCGAACACACATGAAACAACTACTTCTGGTTCTTCTCTTATTGTCAGGCGCCATGAAAAGCCACGCCCAGACTGACGACATATATCGTATGGAGATAGGAGCAGGAGTGGGATTGTCTGGATATTTAGGGGATTTCAATGGTTCGCTAACCAAAGATTTGCAACCGATGGGATCTATCATAGGTCGCTACCTTTTCAACCCATACTCTGCAGTCAAGATGAATGTGAGCTATGGAAAATTGAAAGGGGCATCAACAGATAACCCCACCTATTATCCCGATTTCAAGGACAACAAGTATGAATTCAGCAACTCACTCGTTGATGTGGGACTGACCTACGAATACAACTTTTGGCCCTATGGAACAGGACGCGACTATCGTGGGGCTCAAAGACTGACTCCATTCATTTCCGGAGGATTGGGCTTCACCATGGTGTCGGGAACAAAAAATGCCTTCACAGCCAACATACCGATAGGATTGGGTGTAAAATACAAGTTGGGTGACCGCACCAACATCGGCTTGGAATGGGCGATACACTTCTCGTTGAGCGATGAACTTGATGGAGTGAGAGACCCTTAT
>CAVBFJ010000084.1:0-4837 GCA_963594895.1 bacterium
TGTATTGGTTGGCAAACTGCTGATACTCGTTTTCCATTTCTTTCTTGTCGAGTGCCGCCAACTCTTGCATGGCCTTGTTCTCATCTTTTTGTTTGTTGAGGTTGATGTAGAGCCATGCCGCCCCACCAGCCAACAAAATGATGACAAGGATCAGGGGGATCAGTATTTTCTTGTTCATGTTCTTGTGTTTATCGTTAGTCGTTTGGCCTTTTGGTGCCACAATGTTGTGGCGGGCCGAAACACTTTGCAAATTTAACCTTTTTCCACAGAAGGACAAAGGCAAAGACCCTTTCAAATATCTAATTTCTGAAAAATTAATAAATTTGGGCGCGTTTGGCCTGGATTTAAAGCCTTTTTTCGTAATTTTACGACTGAAAGTGCCAGCTGGTTGAAGCCAACGGGCTGTAGCAATTAAAAGTTAGAGAAAAGATGAAAAAGTTATTTCTTTTATTGATTTTGGCGTTCACACAGTTGCCTTTGTTGGCACAAGTGGACTCGCTGGTGGTGAAGACCGACTCTTCGGATGTGCGCCACCAGGTGTTGTTGCAAACCTCGAAGGGTGGCATCGTGGTAGAACTCTACAATGAGACACCGCGACACCGCGACAACTTCCTGAAACTGGTTCGGGCAGGCTACTACGATGGCATCCTGTGGCATCGTGTCATCGCCGATTTCATGATCCAGACAGGCGACTCCACCACTCGCCATGCAAAGCCTGGAGCCAGCGTTGGCGAATATGACCTCGATTATCGCATACCGGCAGAGATTGTCTACCCCAAGTATTTTCATAAGCGAGGGGTGCTCGCCGCGGCACGTGAAGGTGATGCCGAGAACCCTGAGCGCCAGTCGTCTGCGGCACAGTTCTATCTCGTCTGGGGTACCACCTTCAGTTCGATGTCGCTCGACAAAGTGCAGGCCCGTCTTGATCAGAGCACGGGCGGTAAGGTGCAGCTGACACCGGAGGTGCGCGATGTTTATCGCAAATATGGTGGAACCCCGCACCTCGACGGACAGTATACGGTGTTTGGTGAGGTGGTGAAAGGGCTCAATGTGGTGCGAGACATCGACTACGTGGAGACCGATGACTATGACCGTCCTGTGTGGGATGTGAAAATCTTGAAGGCGATCGTCATCAAGTAGCGTGTCGAGCCGGTCAATAACAGTTAAATAGGATTGCGCATGAAATGGTATGCTCGTTTCGCGGGATCGCTTGTCGTGAGATGGCTGCTCATGGTCGTTGTGGTCTGGACACCCTTGTGTGCAGGCGCTACCACGTGGTCAGCGGACAACTTGGAGATGGTGCATCTCCAAGACCGCAACCGCTATGTATGCGACCCCGATGGTGTGCTCACGTCCGCCCTGCGCGACACGGCCGATGCCTATCTGCGACAGCTCCAGGTGGGGTGCGGCATCCAGGCGGTGTTCGTGGTGGTGCGGCATGTGAAGGATGGCGACACGTTTCGCATGGCCCAGGACTTGGGCAACAAGTATGGTGTTGGCACGAAAAAGGAAAATCGGGGGTTGGTGGTCGTGGTGGCCATTGAAGACCGCAGATACACCATCGCGCCTGGGATGGGCTTGGAGGCGGACCTGACTGATGTTGAGTGTGATGACATAGCCAGAGCCTGTATCGTTAAAAACATGAGGGTAAACCAAACGGATAAGATGGTGGTGGAGACGGCACGTGCCATCTACAACAAATTCAAAACAGGGAAGACGGGTGTGCCATCGGTCGATGAGAGCGAAGAGGTGTCAGCTGACGACTGGATGTTGGCCTTGTTTGTCATTCTGCTTTTCTTGGGATGGCCCACATGGCAGTTGGTCAAGTTGCTGCTCATCGCCTTGGGCATCATGAAAAAACCTGCGAAGACGAGGCGTCGCCATCACAACAATGATGACTGGTTTCCGCCGTTCATGTTCGGTGGCGGAGGCGGATTCAGTGGTGGTGGTTCCATGGGAGGTAGCTTCGGCGGAGGTAGCTTCGGCGGAGGTGGTTCCAGCGGTGGATGGTGATTTTTTGGTTAATTATTAAAATAAAACAAATATGAAGAAAGGTAACAAAATTCTCTTGGCTGTCGTGGTGCTTGTGGTCATCGCCTTCATGGGTGGGTGCAATGCTTACAACGGCATGGTCAACGACCAGGAGGCGGCCACTACAGCTTTGGCCAATGTGGAAGCCACCTATCAGCGTCGCGCAGACCTCATACCCAACCTTGCCAAGATGGTGCAGGCTTATGCCAAACATGAGAAGGAGACGTTTGACGCGGTAGTCAAGGCGCGCGCAGCTGCCACGCAGGTGAAACTTGACGTTGATAACCTTACGCCCGACAAGTTGAAGGCTTTCCAAAATGCGCAGGGTGAACTGTCGCAGGCATTGGGTAGGTTGATGGCCGTGAGCGAGAATTATCCGGAACTGAAGGCAAGCGAAAATTTCAGAAGTCTTCAGGTTCAGCTCGAGGGCACGGAGAACCGCATCAATGAGGCACGGCAGAAGTACAACGATGCTGTGCAAACCTATAACAAAGATGTGCGGTCGTTCCCCAATGTCATCTTCGCTGGAGTCTTCGGGTTCGAGAAGATGACGAAGTTTGAGGCAGCCACTGGAGCGGAGAAAGCTCCAGTGCTCAACTTTGACGAATGACGGTATAATGCGAAAAGGCATATTGTGAAAATCCCAACGACACCAAACTGCTTGAGCTTGGTGTCGTTGGGATTTCTTTTTTGTGTTCTTCTATTCCTTATTGAGGATTTGCTTGGCCCGGTCTAAGGCTATGTTGATGTGACTGCAAATGTTCTCTTCTCCTACAAAACCATAGAAGCCGGCTTTCTGCAGGGCGGCGTGAACTTTCGGGACGACGCCTGACAAGACCACTTGTATGCCTTCTTTCTTGCTCATGACGCAAAGATTTGTGAGGTTGTGGATGCCGGTCGAGTCGACAAAGGGCACTTTCCTCATGCGGATGATGCGAACCTTGGGACGGTCGCCAAACGTTGCCATGATTTCCTCAAAGCGGTTGCCAGCTCCGAAAAAGTAGGGGCCGTTGATCTCGTATACCTCCACGCCTTTTGGGATGGAGAGGTGCTCGATGCTGCCCTTGACCATGTCGCTGTCCTCGTTGATCTCATTCATGATAACCTTTACGTCAGTGGTCTCCGACATGCGCTTCATGAACAATAGGCAGGCAATAATCAGACCCACCTCAATGGCCACCGTCAAGTCGAAGATGATGGTGAGGAAGAAGGTGATCAGCAGCACGGTGACGTCGCTCTTAGGGTTCTTCATCAAGGTTAGGAATGAGCGCCAACCGCACATGCCATAGGAGACGATGACCAACACACCGGCTAGGCAGGCCATGGGGATGTATTTGGCAAGGGGCATGAAGAAGAGGAAAATGAGTGAGAGGGTGATGGCGTGGATGATGCCAGCCACAGGTGTCTTGCCGCCGTTGTTGATGTTGGTCATGGTGCGGGCGATGGCTCCGGTGGCGGGGATTCCGCCAAAGATAGGTGAGGCGAGGTTGGCAACGCCTTGGGCGATGAGCTCGGTGTTTGAGTTGTGGTGGTCGCCTATCACACCGTCGGCAACGGTGGCCGATAACAGCGACTCAATGGCGCCAAGAACAGCGATGGTGAGCGCGGGCGAGACGAGGCTCTTGATGGTCTCCCATGTCAGCGCGGGCATGTGGGCATCGGGTATGGAGTTGCTCACCGAGAAGCGGTCGCCGATAGTCTCAATGGTGGTTACGCCGGCATAGTGTTTCAGTGCCAGCGCTCCAACGGTCATGACAATGATGGCCACTAGCGAACCGGGAATTTTCTTGCTGATGCGGGGAGTGAGGGCGATGATGGCCACGCTGAGAAGACCAACAGCGGCACACCACCAGTCTATGGTGTCGAAATGGCAAAGGTAGCATTGCCATTTCTCGATGAAGTCGCTTGGCACCTTTTCTATCGAGAGGCCGAAAAGGTCTTTTATCTGTGTGGTGAAGATGGTCACGGCAATGCCGCTGGTGAACCCGACGACAATGGGGTAGGGGATAAACTTGATGATGGTGCCCAAATGAAGCAGTCCAAACAAGATGAGGAAGGCACCTGCCATCAGTGTGGCGATGGTCAATCCCTCAAAGCCGTATTGTTGTATGATGCCATAGATGATGATGATGAAAGCTCCGGTGGGACCGCCTATTTGCACCTTGCTTCCGCCAAGCAGTGATATGATAAAACCGGCCACAATGGCGGTGATGATGCCTTTCTCTGGTGTCACACCTGAAGCAATGCCGAAGGCTATGGCAAGCGGAAGGGCCACAATGCCTACGATGATGCCGGCCATGAGGTCTGCCATGAATGTTTTCCTGTTGTAGTTTCTTAGCGTGTCGAGGAGACGGGGCTTAAAATCTAACTTGCTGTTCATCTTGTCTTGTTGTTCTGATAATATGTGTTCTCAAATTTTCCTGCTCTTACCACATGGGCTCTCGGCATGGCCGCAATGGGGCGCTCTCCCCATGCGCATGTTGGCCCAAAATAGTTGTTTATTAATGTTAAAACGCTGCGGGGTATTATAATATTGTGTGAAGGTGCTTTTCTTTTTGGTTTGTTCCATCCGCACCCCTTCCATTCTTGGCCATGTCATTGGTACACGTTTTCCTTAATGTGAACAAAAAAGACGACAAACTACATGCTGATTTTTCGCGTATTCTCAACCAAAAAATATTTTGATGGAAATACGCGAAAATAGAGTGATTTTCGTAACTTGTTATCGGTCAGGCGTTTACAAAAATCGCATTTTAATTTCTCTCCAAATGTCAACACTTTTCATCATGATAAGTGCCGAATCATG
>CAVBFJ010000085.1:0-4730 GCA_963594895.1 bacterium
GCCAAGATCTGTAAGGCTACCAAACTCCAAAAAGAACTGCCATGAACAAAACACAACTATCCGAAAGCCAGTACAACGAGATGGCACTGGCTTTCACACAGGCCGCTGCGCTCGTCAAGACAACCGTCGGAGTGGGCAACAACGCCGCATGGATGGCGTGCCTCGACGCCTTCGACCATATCCGTCAGCACCCGGCATACAGGCACAAGGTCAAGGCGGCATACAAAAAGGCGTTCGAGGCACTGAAGGCATACGAGCGGGACCTCGTCTGCGCTTCCTCCTTCCGCTTCTTCCACGTCGACGACATGTCACCCGAAGTCCGTAAGGTCTATGGTGACATCACCGACCGCGAATACTACGACTTTTGGGCGGCATTCGGACATACAGCCTACGCAGACAACTACCCCTTCTACTCCTGCCTCGTCAACAAGCTGCGCCTCGCATACCTGCACAACAATGTCCCATACGCCGACATCCTCGCATGGAGCAAGGCGGCCAGGTGGTGCCTCGGCATGGCTGGCAACATCTACCAGTCGGCAATACGGCGATGCGCAGAGGCTGAGGAGTGGAGACACATCGGTGTGACGCACAAGGGATGGGAGAAGGTCTTCGCCTCGTTCGACATCTCTCATGTGGCTCACCTCTGGGACAACGCGCACCAACTGCTCGCAGGCCACATCAGGGTGCACCTCAGCGAGGCCGAGCGACGCAACATTGAGATGGGATACCAGCAGCTCATGGAGAAATGGCTTGACGAGGAGACGCTCTTCGGATCGCGCATCAAGACCTGCGACGACTACGCGGAGGTGTTCCGCACCAACGGGGAACGAAAGAAGGCCCAACGCCAGTTCGCGGAGATGAGAGACGAAGTGAAACGATACAACAATTCTTATAACCAATAACAAACAGCAACAATCATGAACAGATTTTTTGAAGTCGGCGCCAAGTACGCCAAGACATTGCCCGATGGCGCCAAACGTAAGGTATCCAAGACGGTCCTCATCGAGGCGGAGACATTCACCGAGGCCGAGCGGCGGTTCACGGAACAGGTGCCACCCTTCACCGAGGATCTACAGGTCGTGTCCGAGAAGATCGTCAAATACGAGGAGGTGGTCACCACTACAGACGATGAAGCCGACACGTACTACAAGATCAAGCACACTCTCATCACTCTTGACGAGAAGACCATGAAGGAAAAGAGGCAACCGCAGTACATCATCATACAGGCGGCCAGTGTCGATGATGCGCGCGAACGCTATAAGCAACATATCAAGCGATGGGCTTACGATGTCGTGCTTGAGGCGGTCAGCGAAACCAAGTACATGGATTTTTTCCCTTACAAACACTGAACTTAACAGGATCGTCGCTCAAGACGTCTTTATCTTTGCACCACCAATAATGTGTGCGACATGATCAAAGAGATACAATACGCAGGATACGCCACTGAACCGTCGGACTACGAGTGCCCCGACGGGCAGTTGGCGGCCTCGCTCAACCTCATCAGCGAGGACAACCAGCTTAAGCCCGTCTTCCAGCCGGAGACAAAGGTGCAGCTGCCCGATGGCTGCTCCGTCATTTACATCCACAAGATTGGCGCCAACGAGGAGCACTACATCATCAGGGATGCCAGTGACGTGCTCTATTGGGTCGCAAGCGGAGCAACGGCCGTCTCACTGGGAGACGACAACAAGATTGGCGAATACTACGGCTTGTCGCATGTCAACGCCGTGGGAAACACGCTCCTCGTCTTCACGTCATCGGCAATCAACTACATCCTGTGGAAGACCAAAAAGTACAACGTCCTCGGAACACACCTGCCGGAGATAGCAATATCATTCGGGCTCATTGGGCACCCGCGCCTCTACAGCCTGGTCAAGGAGGACGACAGCACGACAAAGAGGGGGACGTTTTCGATCTCGTTCAATGGCATTACCAAAGGCGACATCTACAACACGTTCAGCGATGACAACAAGACGAAGATCACGGCGCAGGTCATGGCGAAGGTCAACAAGTTCATAGCCGAGCAGACGGTCAACAAGGGGCGCTTCTGCTTCCCGTTCTTCGTACGGTGGGCATACCGGCTCTATGACGGGTCGCACGTCATGCACTCGGCGCCCGTGCTCATGACACCGTCCACGACACCGGCGCCCATCGTCTTGTGGAAGAAGGCGTCGGGCAAAGGCTCATACGACACGGCAGACCTCGACATCATGATGGTTGCGGCAGACCTCGACTACTGCGTCACAAGGCATGGGGATTTCTTTGACCTCGAGAACTGGCAGGACATCGTCTCTGCCATCGACATCTATATCTCCAAGCCGATATACACCTACGACCAAGGAGGGGAGTTCACCAGCTTCAACGATGAGGACAACTTCGAGAGCAAGTTCATAGGACGGCTGTACAACGGGGAGAAGGACAAGGACCAGCACGACACGACGGCGGCATCAGCCGTCACCGAAGACCGTATGCTCGGACCGCTGACAAGCACGGATTTCATGACCCAGTACATGGAGTATTCCTACAGCCACATCTACGCACTCTACTTCGCAACGGACAGGAAGGTGCCTTGCGCGACACTACACATGCCGGAATTCTCCGACGACAAACGAGACGAGAGCATCGAGGACAACGCCAACTTCTACAAGCTCGCAACGATAGACATCAAGGACATCGATGCGGGTACGAGAAAGACTGTCGACGTGAAGGATGATTACCTGCAGAGCCTGACATCACGAGAGGTCATGACGGACGACTACCTCACACACGACCGCCTCATCGCGTCATACTCCTACGGGTTCAACAACCGCCTCAACCTCGCGGGCGTGAAAAGGGCGGTGTTCGGAGGCTTCGTCGCCAATGCCATGTTCACACACTGCACGCATGTGTACAGCTTCTCGACCAACGCGTCGACCAACGCGGTCTCCGTCACGACGGCCACACTCGATAGCGGAAAGATGCGCATGCGAGTCTACTTGCGCGAGAACGGAGAGGTCTTCTATGTCGAGAACGAGGCGGGATACTATGCGCCGAGCATGCGATACTTCGTCGACACGCACAACTGGACCATGACGCAAGCCCTTTCCGATGGCACGTCCAAGGTGACGGAATACGATTACGACACGGGCACTATGACCATCAAGCGATATGACAGCAGCGGAACACTGACATCGGAGGTTAGTGGTGGGAGCACCTTCTTACCCGTGGCGTGGGGATCATGGCTGTTCTATCCCAACAGCAACGCCTTCAAGATCGCCATCTACGACAATTACAGGCTCGCGTATGTGGCAGACCTCAAGGCGCACGACTTCCTGAACGGAGCCTATGCCTTCCTCGGATTTAAGGCCGGACGAAGCAACACACCAGGGACACTGCCCACCGTCACCGCAACCTTCGACCTTTCAGAGGGAAGCGTCGGAGCACTCGTGAAGGTGCCTAACAAGATCTACACGTCAGAGGTCAACAACCCATTCTACTTCCCACTGCTCGGCATCAACACCGTGGGCAGTGGAACCATACTCGGCATGTCGTCGGCAAACAAGGCGCTATCGCAGGGACAGTTCGGACAGTTCCCGCTATACGCCTTCACAACCGATGGCGTATGGGCCCTCGAGGTGTCGGCAACAGGCACCTACTCGGCTAAGCAGCCCATCACGCGAGACGTCTGCACCAATGACAAGGGCATCACGCAGCTGGATAGCGCCGTCTTGTTCCCCACTGACAGGGGCATCATGCAGATCAGCGGATCCGAGACGAAGTGCATCACAGATGGCATCTTCGCCGAGACGCCGTTCAACGTGCTCGACTTGCCGGAGATGGACAAGATCCATGCCATGCTCGGAGAAGGACATGCGGCGGACGCGTGTGTGCCGGTCATGCCGTTCATCGAGTTCCTAAAGGGATGCCGGATGGTCTACGACTATGTGCACCAGCGCATCATAGTCTTCAATCCCACACAGATGACGAAAGACGGGGAGAAAACGCCACAGTACACATACGCTTACGTCTATTCGCTAAAGTCAGGGCAGTGGGGCATGACCTACTCCAACCTTGCGGACACGCTCAACGCATACCCCGACGCGTTGGCCATGACACAGGACTACAGGCTCGTGTCGTTCCAAGGAACAGACGAGACGCAATGCAAGGGACTGCTTGTCTCTCGGCCCATCAAGCTCGAGGAGGCGGACGTGCACAAGACCGTCACGTCGCTCATACAGCGCGGACATTTCCAGCGCGGCGACGTGGCGACGGTGCTCTATGGATCACGCGACCTCTACAACTGGAGACTCGTGTGGTCATCAAAGGACCATTACCTGAGGGGTTTGCGAGGGACGGCCTACAAGTACTTCCGCATCGTGGCCCTCACTACGCTCGCCGACGGCAAGTCGATCTATGGGGCCTCCGTCGACTATGAGCGGAGACACGATAATCAGTTGAGATAATTCAGGATATGTTTAGGTTAGTTGATAGTTATATATTAGGTTTTTAGTTACCTTGTTTGAGGTAAAATGAAAAAACGCACCCGTCTGTGAAGATAGGTGCGTTTTCTTTTTTCGGGATTGGTCCTTACCAGGGGTGGCTCTGTCGCGTGAACACGCCCTTGTGCGTGCTCTTGGCCTGTGCTATCTCGCTCTCCGTAGCCCCGGCCTTCGCGGCCCAGTTGGCGGCGGCCTGCGGGTTCGTGATGCTCAGCCAGTCGGCAAGCACACGATACACCATATACTCATGTA
>CAVBFJ010000086.1:0-4189 GCA_963594895.1 bacterium
GCAAAGGTCGCTATGTTTTTGAAGGTGGGCAAGGCGTTCGTTTTCGGATGGTTACGATTCTCCAACTGGGGGCTTGTACACCATCTTTATAACTGGGATCCCTTTAAGCAAAAGGGAACTCAGATGGATAACCTATGTTTAGCGGACACTAATAACATGATATGTGCCTAACCATGATGCGATAAGGCACATATCATGTCATGATTAGGCATCTATCGCAAGACGATTAGGCACATTCTTTGAGGCGGCGGACTGTAAACGCTCCCGGGACGAGGCAAAAATGCTGTTTTCGCGCGCTAGTTCAATAGAAATTGCGAACAAACTTTTTGGCAAAAAATTATGACAGTGTTGGGGTTGCTGAACTGTTCGCGCTCATCACATCTCACGATCCAGGCGATTACGCCACAGATACTTACGCGTTTCGTGCACCAAGATGCCACTCAAAAACAATAGTGAGACGAGATTAGGAATGGCCATCAATGCATTCATGCAATCAGAAATGTTCCATACCACATCCAGGCTAACGACACTACCAACAAACACGGCCACAATATATAGCACACGATAAATCTTCATCCACCGCTTTCCTTTCAGGTATTCCACAGCGCGTTCTCCGTAGTAGCTCCATCCCAAGATGGTGCTGAATGCAAACGTGAGCAATCCAAAGCTCAGCAACGGAGTTCCCACATAGGGTATCTTTCCAAAGGCCATCTTCGTCAAGACTGCACCATCCGAGTATGAGATGTCAGGATAAGCCAAGATGCTACTCACGACGACCAACCCCGTGAGGGCACATATCACAACCGTGTCCCAAAACGTGCCCGTACTTGATACCAGGGCCTGCCTAACAGGGTTGCGAGTTTGGGCCGCAGCTGCGACAATGGGTGCCGACCCCAAACCGGACTCGTTGGAAAAGAGACCTCGCGCAATGCCATAGCGTGCTGCCAGCATGACAGATGAGCCAACAAAGCCTCCTCCAGCTGCTTGTGGGGTAAAGGCCGATGTTACAATCAACCTAATGGCAGGCCATAGAAAATGTCCATTGACAAACAAGATGTAGATACAACCTATAACATAAAACAGGGCCATGAACGGCACCAACATGCCACACACCTTGGCGATACTCTTGACACCGCCGAGGATGACAGCACCCACAAGGCCACTAACCACAAGCCCAACCCAAACGGGCGACACGCCATACGTGTTTTGCGCAATGGTTGCAATGGCATTTGCTTGAACGGTGTTACCGATGCCAAATGAAGCACACGCTGTGAACAAGGCAAAAAGCACTGCCAACCATTTCCAGCCCAATCCTTTTTCAAGTGCATACATCGGTCCTCCCAACATACGACCATCTGAAGTTACCTCACGATACTTGATAGCCAACAATCCTTCAGCATATTTAGTGGCGATGCCAAATACGCCTGTCAGCCAACACCAAAACACGGCACCAGGACCACCCATGGCTACCGCAGTGGCCACTCCGATGATGTTTCCTGTTCCAATGGTGGCAGCCAGAGCTGTGGCCAAGGCACCAAACTGCGAAACGTCACCCGAAGCGTCTTTGTCTCGCTTCACGGAAAGCCGGATGGCTGTCAATATCTTCAGTTGTGGAAAGCGAAGGCGAATGGTGAGAAAGATGTGGGTGCCCAACAATAGTGCTATCATGGGCCAGCCCCATAATATGCTACTGAGTGATGCGAAAAATGTGTTAATTGTTACCATGTGCTTGTGCTTGATTATTCTTGGAATTTGACCTTTGTGAAGGGGTAGCCCATAGCTTTCAAGAGGCTTTCGAATTGCCTTATGGCATTTTGTTGTGCATTGCGTACATTGTCGACCGTCAGGCAACGTCTCTTCATAGCCTCGCGAGCCCGGAGTGTGAGCGCAGCCTTATCCGTCTCGGCCCACTTCCCCTCTTCGTAGAACGTCTTGGTGCGTGTCTCGTCAAGGAAATTGTCGTCCAACAACTGGATTTTGGGCAAGTTCACCACAATCGTGTCATGATCCATCAGAATCCAGCCATCCTTCACTTGCTGCAAGTTGATGCCCAAACGTAACGTTCCATAATAGATGCGAGCCAACTCAGAATCACCCCAAAAACCGTGTCGCACAGTGTCAATCAGCTCCTCATCCGAAACGGAAAGAAACTCCCATTGCCCGATGCCTTTTATCATGTCCACCTGCAAAGGTGTTATGCCAATGCGCTCCGTGTGTTCGACTGACATTTGGTTGTCCTTCATCATCCTTGACACATACATCACCGACCCCACAAGAAACGCCAATCCCACAAGAATTACTGTAATCTTGGCAATTACTGCTTGTCTTATCTGTCGAGAGAATAGCTTCATGATTCTGTTTTTTTAATAAGTGACGGTATGTCGCTGATGGAGAAACGCTTGCGGAAAGTAATTGTCACTAAATCAGGCTGATAACCCAGTTGTTCGATGATGGGGATGAGTTGGTTTGCAGCATTTTGGCGAGCGTTCTCGATGATACCGAGATTGGGTATTGACTTTATGATAACCTCTCGACCTTGTTGTTGTATGCGAGTGACTTCTTCGTCCGAAAAGTCGCTTCTAAAAAACGACACCTTTTGCTTCACGCCTTCATGATCGATTTGTGTGGCGGTAAGCACTACCTCTGGATCAGGTAGGATAATCTCAATCTTATCGCCATGTTTCTTCACGTTCTTCTCCGAAAAATTACCAAAATCGACATATGCCTTCACATTGGCCTTGATAGGAATGGCTATTCTACGCTTCCCCAAAGGCAAGTTGATTTTGAAAGGCTGGTGAAACAATTTGCCTTTGACAGACATAGTATCATCATAGGTTACTATCTTGTGCAACCGGTACTCAGAAGTGTACAATCTTGAACACTTTTGTACCCGCATTACCAACATCGGTATGCTGTCTACCTCTGCTTGCTTTGAAGTAGCATTCTTGGTGTCTCTGCCACAAGCGAACAGAAAAACAACAAAAAGCAACAAATATACTGTCTTATGCCTATTCATGTGACATTGATGTTTCTGAAATCATTTCGGCCATCTGCCATGCGATACTTATCCAAGTAGTCTGTGGGGTTGCCCCCACTTTCCCCTTCAAGAACCGTGCATGCGACTTTCACCGCACACGGCTCGTGTAATTCTGTTAATTATTTCTCGTTTTAAATAATCGGCTCTGTGTGCCGTTAGGCACTGCATTTGAGCGGGCGTGTACGACATTTGTTTTGTTGTCGTTGTTTGAAGTACTCATCATATTCCATGATGACATTTCTTTGCAGCCACTCGCGGCTGATATGATGGTTACTTTACGTTATTCTTGTCGGTCAGCCAACAACTACGCCCTGTGATGTTCAAGACTTCATCATATTGTCCCGAAGGCTCCGCACCCGGTCGTTGCCAACCACGCACGCTTCGGTAGGCTACTCTTAACGGAATAAGAGGTCCTTTAGTTCCAAAGAACAATTACTTGTACGACCTCACGTCGCAATCTTGGTGCAAAGATACAGAAAAATATGTAATCATGGAAGGTAAACGGCAAATATTATATCAATGTGGCCAAATTTGTATTTTAAAAATTACAAACCGCCATTGTATGGATGTTATTTTGTCCGCTCTAACAAACATCGGGAATTCCTTTCCTCCCAAACGTCGATTCCACTTCTATCAGATTGACAATCAAGAAGACATATAATGCAAATGTTTTTACTGAGGATTTATCTTAGTAAGAAGTGAACGTTTACCTGGGGATATGAGCAAACGTTCACTTACCATTTTAGGGTAGTTCTATAAATATTAGTGTCCGCTAAACATAGGTTATCCATCTGAGTTCCCTTTTGCTTAAAGGGATCCCAGTTATAAAGATGGTGTACAAGCCCCCAGTTGGAGAATCACTCTTCTCCTGGGGGTATTTCTATGGCCTTTTTCACTGCCATTTCCCAGTCTTTCTCTGGGTGTTCAAGCAGACTTTTGACATTGAGGTAACTCAGGCACAATATCCTCGCCATCGTTGCCAGCCCGGAGAAGCTCCATTTGCGTTTTATACTTCTCTGCAGCATGGTCAGAAGGAGATTTGCGATAAGAACGACCCATATTTGGATCTTGATAGCGTTAGCACTCTCCCCGTAGAAATATTTGAGAGGAAAATTCTGCTTTATTTGCTTGAACAGCTCTTCTATACCCCAT
>CAVBFJ010000087.1:0-4174 GCA_963594895.1 bacterium
AACTGAAGCAAATGCTTCCCTATTATTATCAAAAAACTCGCGAGTGAAGAACTTGCGAGTTTTTTGATAGGCAAGGCGTCCGTTTTCGGATGGTTACGATGTATCGGACACCCTTCACGGTACATTATACGCTATAAGGACAGCCTCTTTCTACCATAAGGGAATATGTTCCGTTGCTCCTGTTACAATGACTGGCTTCCATCCAAAATCCAAGAGTCATTATGTTGACGCCAGAGTCAAAAACAGAAATCCCCCAATCCACAGTATCACTACTCTGATTGGGGGCTCTTTAACCTTTTAAAAACTAACCTTAACCTATTGAAATGAATCTATGTTGCAAAAATATATCTTTCTTCACAACATCATGTCAAATATTCGGTAAATTTTCAAAAATATTTCACCCGCGCTCATTCCACATCTCCCTTCCGGCTTTATGGCACACCTTTTGCAATCTAGACGTCAAAAAACATAAATCAAATAAAACACTATTATCATGCAGAAAGGCAATATCGGGGTTACTACAGAGAACATATTCCCCGTAATCAAAAAGTTTCTCTATTCAGACCATGAGATTTTTCTCCGTGAAATGATCAGCAACGCTGTCGATGCCACACAGAAACTGAAGACCTTGGCGCAGAAAGGCGATTTCGAAGGCGATCTCGGTGACCTGACCGTCCATGTGACGTTGGACAAAGAGTCCAAGACACTGACCATCAGCGACCGAGGCATTGGTATGACTGCCGAGGAGATTGACAAATACATCAACCAGATAGCCTTTTCGGGTGTCACCGACTTCCTCGACAAATACAAGGACGAAGCCAATGCCATCATTGGGCATTTCGGCCTCGGCTTCTACTCGTCGTTCATGGTTAGCGACAAGGTGGAAATCGTGACCAAGAGCTACAAGGAAGATGCCAAGGCTATCCGCTGGCGCTGCGATGGTTCGCCTTCGTTCACCACTGACGACGACGAGAAGGAAGACCGCGGCTCAGATATCATCCTGCACATTTCAGATGACTGCAAGGACTTCCTTGAGAAGGCCCGCATCGAACAGTTGCTCAACAAGTATTGTAAGTTCATGCCTGTTCCCGTGGCGTTCGGAAAGAAGACCGAATGGAAGGACGGCAAGCAGGTTGAGACCGACGAAGACAACATTATCAACAATGTGGAGCCGTTGTGGACCAAGACGCCTTCAACACTGAAAGACGAGGACTACAAGAATTTCTATCGCACCTTGTATCCCATGCAAGACGAGCCCTTGTTTTGGATCCACCTAAACGTCGACTATCCATTCCACTTGACCGGAATCCTCTACTTCCCACGCACGCACAGCAACATCGACTTGCAACGCAACAAAATCCAGCTCTACTGCAACCAGGTGTTCGTGACCGACCAGGTGGAAGGCATAGTGCCGGACTTCTTGACCCTGCTCCACGGTGTCATTGACTCGCCAGACATCCCGCTCAACGTGAGCCGCAGCTACCTGCAAAGTGACGCCAACGTTAAAAAGATTTCCACCTACATCAGCAAAAAGGTAGCCGACCGCCTGCAACAAACATTCAAGGAGGATCGCAAGGACTATGAGACCAAGTGGGACGACCTGAAGATTTTCATCAACTACGGCATGCTCTCGCAGGACGACTTCTATGACCGCGCCAAAGACTTCGCCCTTCTCAAGGACGTCGACGGCAAGTATTTCACCTTCGAGGAATACAAGACCCTTATCACGGACAGCCAGACCGACAAGAATGGCGAGCTCGTCTACCTTTACGCCACCAACGAGCAAGACCAATACTCCTACATCAAGTCGGCCGAGGACAAGGGCTATAGTGTACTCCTGCTCGACGGACAACTCGACGTGCCAATGGTATCGATGCTAGAGAACAAGTTTGAGAAGAGCCATTTCGCACGTGTTGATGCCGACATCATCGACCGTCTGATTGCCAAGGAGGCCAAGAAGGAAGAGACCATCAAGGGTGACGACCGCGACAATTTGTCAGAGGTGTTCCGCTCACAGATGCCAAAGATGGACAAGGCTCAGTTCAACGTAGACATTGAGGCGTTGGGCGAGAACGCCCAGCCGGTCATCATCACTGAAAGCGAATATATGCGCCGCATGAAGGAAATGAGCCACTTCCAACCCGGCATGAGCTTCTATGGGCAGATGCCTGACACTTACACCATCGTGCTCAATGCAGACCACAAGTTGGTCAAAGAAGTGCTTGACAACACCAACAAAGCCACAGAGGAGACGCTCAAGCCCGTGGAAAGTGAACTAAAAGGTCTGTCAGCACGACTGGCCGCCCTGCGCCAAGGGCAAAGTGGCAAGAAGCCCGAGGAAATCACGCAAGAGGAGAAGGACGACATGCAGAAAACGGAGAAAGCCGTCGATGAGCAGCGCAACAAGAAAAACCAAATCCTGGGCAACTATGCCAAGGGCAACAATGTGGTGCATCAGCTGATTGACTTAGCCCTTCTGCAGAACGGCATGCTCAAGGGTGAGGCCCTCGACAAGTTCCTCAAGCGGTCTGTGGAAATGATCAAATGACCCGAGAAGAACGTTACAAGCGCATCCTCGACACCTTTAGGGTGCAACAACCCCACGTGACGACAGAGTTGCTGTTTGCTTCGGCGTTTCAGCTACTTGTCGCCACCATGTTGTCCGCACAGTGCACCGACAAGCGCGTCAACCAAGTGACACCTGAGCTTTTCCACCATTACCCCGACGCAAAAAGCATGGGAACGGCCACTGCTGAGGATGTATTGGAACATATCCAGTCGGTAAGCTACCCCAACACCAAGGCGCGCCACCTTGTGGAGATGGCGCGCATGCTGGTTGACAGGTATAACGGCGAGGTACCCGAAAACCACAATGACCTGGTGAAATTGCCGGGCGTAGGCCGGAAGACGGCCAACGTCGTGGAAGCCGTATGGTTCGGACATGCCACGATGGCGGTAGACACACATGTCTTCCGCGTAGCCCACAGGTTGGGATTGGTGCCTAAGAACGCCTCCACACCATTCAAGGTTGAGGAATATCTCATGCGCCACATCCCACATGAGGATATACCCAACGCACACCATTGGCTCTTATTGCACGGGCGCTATTTATGCAAGAGTGGCAAGCCTCTCTGCAACAATTGCCCATTTGATGATTTTTGCCCCAAATTGCTGAATGGAAGCAAGCTGTAACCCAATTTGCTTCTATCAGCCCTTGGGGCTTTTTATTTTTTCTTTACACAAAAGCAAAACATGGACACAACACTCATACTCCGCTTTCTGCGACAGATAGGAGCCCACAATGACACCAATTGGTTTCACGAACATAAGTCCGAATACCAACAAGCCAAACAAGATTTTGAACAAGGCGTCACAGAAGCCATCAGTAGCATAGCCACCTTTGATTCCACAGTAGTCCATCTGACACCCAAAGACTGTTGCTACCGGTTCAACCGCGACATCCGTTTTTCTAAGGACAAGAGCCCCTACAAGCGTCACTTTGGTGCCTACATCTCCGCACATGGCAAGAAAGGACTCCATGGCGGCTACTACATCCACTTGCAACCCGGTCACTGCCTGTTGGCTGTAGGTGCCTACTGGCTCCCCACCAACATCTTGACAGCCATGCGCAATGAGATCATGGGGAACATCGACGAATGGAGGTCGTGCGTGGAGAGCGACGATTTTGTTGACGCCTTCGGAAAGCCCAACGAAGGCAAGTGGAGCGATGAGGACGACAGCATGACAGACAAAGGATTCGGCATCATTCACCTTAAAAAGGCGCCACGAGACTTCCCCGCTGACTACGAGCACATCAATTACTTGAAGATGAAAGACTATTGTTGCTGGAAAAGGGTTAACAACGATTTTTTCGGCCAACCCGACTGGCTCAAGCAAATGACCAGACTGTTTCAGGTCGCCAAGCCTATGATGGATTTCACCAATAGTGTCATCGACGACTACGAATAGCCAACATAAGCCCCCAAACCAAGAGGAAAACCTCAAATGTGCCCATAAATGCACAAATATTAAAAAAAGTGCCGTAAAAATTTGGAAGTTCCAACTTTTACCACTACCTTTGCACTCGCTTAAACAAAGAGGCTCCGTAGCTCAACTGAATAGAGCATCTGACTACGGATCAGAAGGTTCCGGGTTTGAATCCCAGCGGAGTCAC
>CAVBFJ010000088.1:0-4131 GCA_963594895.1 bacterium
AGGATACAAGATTCTCAATCTTGGCATAGGGGTTCGATTCCCCTATCCACTACAATTATTATGCCTTTGGTTACAATGTAGCCGAAGGCTTTTTTTATTTCATCATACCATCTGCTGAATGGAGGATGAGTTCCTTTTTGTTTAAATATTCTTGTCATATTTTTGGTTTATGTTAAAAAATACTTTACCTTTGCAGTAGAGCATGCATTGTCGCTGGGCCTTATTCGCCCGGATGGCTCTAATGCATGTGGGGGCTTTGGGAATCGTTCAGGCATCGAGGACTCATTGTGCCCCTTTGTGACGCATCAGTCACATTAGCGTCTGTGTGACGGCTTCTGAAGGTCAGTGCTTTCCATGAGATCACTAATGATGACACCACAGGTTGTTTGTAGGCCGTGTCCGGTTGTGACGCGGTGACCCCCTCCTAATGCCTTTCCCCACGAAGGATGATCGACAAGACCGAAGTGTGCTGGTTTCCCATGCGCGTCACCTATGGGCGCGAGTTGTCGGTCAAGACCTTTCTTGATGCGGCGCAAGTGGAAAACTTCCTGCCGATGAGGACCGCCGTGAGCAAGGAGGGGCACCGGGTCGTGAAGAAACGCGTGCCGGCGCTGTCCAACCTGATCTTCGTGCGTGACACCATGGAGCACATCACCCTGCTGAAGCAGACGCGCGCTGAGGCGGAGCCGCTCCGTTACATGATACGCCATACGCTGGACCCGTTGCGCGAGTGCGACGAGATCATCGTGGTGCCCGACAGGCAGATGACCAACTTCCTGCGGGTGGCGGCAGGACCCGAGGATGAATACGTCTACCTGACACCCCTGGAACTGCAGGGGCGCGAACAGGGCAGCGTGAGGATCGTCTCCGGCCCCTTCCAAGGCGTGGAGGGTGTCATCAAGCGCATACACGGCAACAAGCAGGTGGTGGTGGAGCTCGAGGGGCTGGGCGGCATCAGCATACGCTTTGTCCCGAAACACTTCATGGTGAAATGATGGTGGACCGGAGCGATAGCCTCGAAACGCTTTGCCTATCGCCAATGCCATGACGCAAGATGAACGGTGGGACATGATGCGGACGATGACGCTCGACTTCCTCAAGAGGAACAGACGCCGCCCGTCCAAATACAATCCCGAGGAGAGAGAACTGCTCAACTGGGTGAAATACAACTGCAAGCGGATGCGCGGCGGCAAGATGACGGAGCAACGCCAGGCGCTGCTCCGGTCGCTGCTCGACGAGGCCGAACGCCTGAGGCGCGTCAACCAGTATGAATACAAGCACAAGGAGACGGCCGGTCTCTTTGGCAACAAATAAAACCAATGACCATGTCGCACGAATATGATTACCTCATCGTGGGGTCGGGGCTCTTCGGAGCCACCTTTGCCCACCTGGCCCGACAGCATGGCAAGCGCTGCCTGGTGATTGACAAGCGCCCGCACCTCGGCGGCAATGTCTACTGCGAGGATGTGGAGGGCATCCATGTGCATAAGTATGGCGCACACATCTTCCACACCTCCAACAAGCGGGTGTGGGACTTCGTCAACAGCATCGTGCCCTTCAACAGATACACCAACTCGCCCGTGGCCAACTACCAGGGACGGCTCTACAACCTGCCGTTCAACATGAATACCTTCTACCAGATGTGGGGGACGGTGACGCCAGAGGAGGCCGAGGCAAAGATCGCGGAGCAGCGCGCCGAGGCCCTCGCGAAGATGCAGGCCGAGGGAGCCGCCGAGCCGCGCAACCTGGAGGAGCAGGCGCTGACGCTCATCGGGCGCGACATCTACGAGCGGCTCATCAAGGGATACACCGAGAAGCAATGGGGACGCAAGTGCACCGACCTGCCGGCCTTCATCATCAAGCGGTTGCCCGTCAGGCTGGTCTACGACAACAACTACTTCAACGACCTCTACCAGGGCATCCCCGTGGGCGGCTACAACCGACTCATCGACGCGTTGCTCGAGGGCGTGGAGACACGCACCGACACGGACTTCTTCGATGGCCGCGAACAGTGGGAGCGACTGGCCGACCGCATCGTCTACACGGGACAGCTCGACGAGTTCTTCGGCTATGAGCACGGCCACCTCAACTTCCGCTCCGTGCGCTTCGAGACGGAGGTGAAGGACACGCCCAACTACCAGGGCAACGCCGTGGTCAACTACACCGACGCCGCCGTGCCTTACACGCGCGTCATCGAGCACAAGCACTTCGAGAGCTTCGGGCAGCAGGTCTACGACAACCCACACACGGTCATCAGCCGCGAGTACAGCACGGAGTGGCAACCCGGCATGGAACCCTACTATCCCGTCAATGACGCGCAGAACAACACTCTGGCCGACCGCTACCGCGCGCAGGCCACACAGCTCGCGCCACGCGTCATCTTCGGCGGCCGCCTTGCCGAATACAAGTATTACGACATGGCACCCATCATCGAGAAGGCCATGGGGATGTGGGATGGGCCTGAGATATTGCAATAGACATGTGCCTGTGGGGCGAATTTGTAGCAAAATTACGAATTTAGCCAATACTTTTTGTGAACAGGAGACTTTTTGTTACTTTTGCATTAGGTAATAATCAATAAGTCAAGGCCGTATGATCCAATTCAGACCAGTCGCAGTTGATTATCACCACTCAGGAGACCACGCTGTTGTCCCAGGATTTGATCAACGAGAACCGAGGTGTCGTCTGGTTAGTCGAGAAGAACCATGACACGGCTTCCTCAGAGTATTCGCGCGGCGACACTTATGGGGTGCACAAGAACCTCTCGCTCTACAACTCCTATTGCAATGGGCGACTGGGCGCTAAGCCCGAACTGGGAAGCATCTTCATCAACTTTGACGAATGAGGACATGGTTAATGCTTCCAAGGCTTATGTGAGCCAGGCGGAAATGGGGTACAAGTATGAGGATTTGCAACCAGTCTATTCGCTTAATTTGGTGAATGACATCTTTGAAAAGGATATTCCCGAGTACATTCACAACTATCGTATCGTGTATGACAAATATACCAGGAAAGTGATTGAAGGCTTGTGCTTTACGTTCATTGAGCTACCTAAGTTTCAACCTCATACGATGAACGAAAAGCGCATGACCATTCTTTGGCTACGGTTTTTGACAGAGATCAATGATAAAACCCAAACGGCTCCTAAGGAGTTATTGGACAATCCAGAAGTCAGCAAGGCTTTGGAGGAAGTGAAGGTCTCCGCCTTCACGGAGGAGGAGTTGCGCGCCTACAATAAATTTTGGGATATTGTCAGTAGCGAAAGAACGTTACTTTCTGGGAGCTATCAAGAAGGGGCACAGGATGAAAAAGAAAAAATAGCAAGAAATCTTCTGGCCCTTCATGTTCTGTTGAATACCATTGCCAAGGCGACGGGCTTACGTGAGGAGGAAATGGAGAGACTGAAATAGAGTTCTAGCAATTTATTAGGAAATGTCACATTTTTAGTGTCTTGCCATAATGGAGCATTTGAATTTAGGTTCGACCAATGAGCATGCACCCTATATGGTGAAGGCTAATCCACAATTGGACGCATATAGCTTTGTGGCAGACTCCGGAGCCGAATTTTCTATAGGTTTTATGCCTGACGACTAATCTTATGAATTGGTGATAGGCAACCTTAATGGCAAGAAAATCTCCTCGAGATAGAAATGTGAGGCTTACACCTTAAGATAATTCGTATTTCTTACAACTCAATATGAAGGCACACAGCTCCTATACAAGAGGGGGCTTAAGGAGAACTAACTTCTATTTTTAAACATTTGTTGCTATGGATTTGCAAGCTAAAGATTTGGATATTGACCAGTTGTTTGGCAGTACAGTTTACTATATTGATTTTTATCAGCGAGAGTATAAGTGGGGAAAAGATCCCGTACTGAAATTACTCGATGATGTGTTCTATAAGTTTGGTATAGAATACGAGAAACATAAGAATTCGGATGTTGCTATACAGACAAACATTGCCAATTACGGTTGGTACTACATGAACACTTTTGTTATCAATGAGGTGGATGGTAAATGCTTTGACTTTTCCTGATTTCAGTAGACACTTTTTCGTTCTATTAACTGGAAAGGTGGACACCATCCGTTTTTGGAAACTGGAATAATGGACACCTTCTTCCGGTTGACCCT
>CAVBFJ010000089.1:0-4115 GCA_963594895.1 bacterium
CGCAATTGTGCAAGGACATGCAAGGCCGTGGCATTGTTGTCTGCCACAGCCTCATTCACAAGTCCTAAGGCTATCTGCAGGTCGTCGCCTGAAGGATTGCTGTTCAAGATGTCACGCGCTTTCTGTGCTTTCTCTTCTGATGTCATATTTTTAGGTTTTAATTTGAGTTTCCCTTTTGTTGACATTTGCAAAGATAAAACAATTGTAAGGGAACAGAAAACATTTGGCCTCAAATTGTATGAAATAGGCACTCTTGTGTAGGAAATCCCCTACCCCACTAAGGTTTTGGGGTGGTAATTTATGGAATCACCGTTGAAATAAAATGGCAGCTATGGCGTTCTCTTTATTGGGGTTAGACCACTTTTCCATCTAAAGGACATTATAAATACTGACACATGAATGGACTGAACTTTATAGCGATAGACTTTGAGACTGCCACGAGCCAGCGGGCATCCATCTGCGAGGCTGGCATCTGTGTGGTGAGGGACGGAAAGGTCGTGGAGACCAAGTCGTGGCTCGTACGCCCCATGGGCAATGCCTATTCGTATTGGAACACACAGATACACGGCATCCAACCCAAGGACACAGCCCATGCACCGGAGTTTCCCGAAGTGTGGGCAGAGATAATGGAGTATCTTGACGAGACGCCCGTGCTGGTTGCCCACAACGCCGCCTTCGACATCTCCTGCATCCGCAAGTCTCTGGAACTCTACGGTATCGACAAGCCCGATGTGGCCTACTATTGTTCCCTTCGCGCAGCCCGCCACAACTACGACTTTTTTTGCAACACCCTCGACTACCTCTGCGCACAGTTTGACATCCCCGAGGGCAAGCACCACCGTGCCGGTGACGATGCCGAGATGTGCGCACGGCTCTTTCTGAGAGAGATCAAGGATGCTGGATGGTGCGATCTGAAAGAGATGAAATATTGCAACGGAAAGCTGTGAGTGAGTCGCCCATGCCTTCGCACCCGCATCTTTCGGGACTTACCACGCCTCCAGCTTGTCAGCAATATCGGGCATCAGATCCTTAGTGAACACAGGGTCTTTGCCTTCTTTCTTCTGCCGACGGTAATCTTGGAGCAAAAAGACTGCTTGGCGCGACAACATCACGATGGCAACGAGGTTGCAGGCGGTGATCATGGCCATGGTGATGTCGGCCATGCACCAAGCGAAATCAAGCGAGACCACTGCACCAATCATCACCATCGCTGCCACGGCAAGGCGATAGATGAAGATGCACCATTTGGAATCCTTGATGTATCTGACATTGGTCTCGCCATAGTAATAGTTGCCGATGACACTGCTGAAGGCGAAGAGCCAAATCAATATCGCCACAAAGGCATTGCCGATGCCGCCTATCTCATGGGTAAGGGCGTCCTGCGTGAGTTGTATGCCGTTGGAGGCGGTGATGTCCACACCGCTCACGAGGATGATGAATGCGGTACACGAACACACCACCAAGGTGTCGGTAAAGACACCCAAGGCTTGTATCAATCCTTGTTTCACCGGGTGGGAAACGGTCGCTGTGGCGGCTGCGTTTGGCGCACTGCCCTCGCCCGCCTCATTGCTGAACAAGCCACGCTTGATGCCCTGGATCACCGTCACGCCCAGCATTCCGCCCGCAGCCTGGTTGAAGCCAAAGGCATTCTCAAGGATGGTAAGCACCACCTTCGGGAGGAGCGTGATGTTCCAAAGCATCACGCCTACGGCAAGTACTAGATAGACCACCGCCATCGCCGGCACCACGGCGGAAGAGAACTTCGCCACACGATGAATGCCACCGAAGATGATGACGAGGGTCAACGCCGTAAGCACAATGCCCATGACGGTGGTGTCGAAGCCAAAGGCTTTCTCCCATGCCGCACAGATGGTGTTGCTCTGAACGGTGTTGTAGGCAAAGCCAAAGGTGACAATCATGAGGACGGCGAAGAGGATGCCCATCCAACCCTTTCCTAATCCATATTTCATATAATAGGCGGGACCACCGTAGAACGACGCCTTGCCTCTCCGCTTGTAGAGTTGGGCAAGGGTGGACTCGATGAATGCTGAAGACGAGCCGAGCAAGGCAAGCATCCACATCCAGAAGACGGCACCTGGGCCACCGACGCTGATGGCCGTAGCCACACCGGCCAAGTTGCCGGTGCCAATCCGGCTGGCCAACGCCACGACAAAGGCCTGGAAGGAAGAGATGTGCTTCATCTTCCCGTCTACCTTTACTTCCGCGGAGAGTTCATCGGGGCCTATGTCCTCTGGTTGCACCTTGTCGGGATGCAGCAACAGGCGAACCATCTCGCCAACGAGACGGAACTGCACGAAACGGGTGCGCCAAGTGAAAAAGATGGCACAACACACCAACACGGTGATGATGACATAAGTCCAAAGGAAATCGCTTATCTGAATTAAAATATTCTGTAATGTATCCATGACAAACTGTAGCTTTTGTGGAAGTTGCGCCGCGCATTGTGGCGCTTTTCAAGCGCAAAGGTACGCATTTTGTCTGATAGTCACAAATGCATTCCATCACATTTTGCCATATCATCTTTATTATGTACTTTTGCACGCAAAAAGAACTAGAAAACGATGATAAGAAAAGCTAAAAACGATGACATCGACGGCATAGCGGCCATATATGATAAGGTGTTGGACCTGGAGGAAAAGGGGCTGGCCTGCATTGGATGGCAGAGAGGGGTCTACCCCACTCGCGACACCGCCCTACAGGCATTGCAACGTGGCGACCTCTTCGTGTGTGAGCATGATGGGAACGTGGAGGCGGCAGCCATCATCAACCACAAACAGATGGACTCTTACGCTATGGGAAGCTGGCGGGTGGAGGCAAGCGACGACGAAGTGATGGTGCTGCACACCCTTGTGGTGGACCCCGACTGTAAGGGGCGAGGCATCGGCAAAGCGTTCGTCGCCTACTATGAGGAACACGCACGGCAAGAAGGCTGCAAAGACCTTCGCATGGACACGCAGGCCAAGAACAAGGCTGCCCGAACGCTCTACCGTCACCTCGGATATGAGGAGATAGGCATCGTGCCCTGCAACTTCAACGGCATTGAGGGCATAGACTTGGTTCTGCTGGAGAAGGCGGTTGGCCAGAACCATTGATTTCAATATAGGACGACTCACCACCCAAACAGCACAAACCGCAATGATTGCTGACAAATAGTTCATTAAAACTTTGGAATTGCAAAGTAAAAAATGTATCTTAGTGCCCAAATTTCTATAAATGGCTAACAAGGACTTGAGAACCCTTAAAACCATCAACAGGTGGCAAATCCGCTGCAACCAACGAAACAAGAACTTTAATCAGCAAAATGGCAATGGAACAAGAACAAGCAACACTTGAGACACTATACAACTTCATTGAGTCGTCCAAGAAATTGGGGATAGAACTACCTGAGGACATTCTGCAGAAGACCGCAGCATTGGAAGAACAACTCATCCGAAAAGATGTGCTGCCAGTACTGCGTGACAATATAGAACCGGTTCTCAATCAGATTAAGCGCGAGTTGATATTGGTTGTAGAATATCATCCCGAAGAGCCTATCTCTGTTCGTATTTCCCGTAAGCGCAATCTCAGCGACTTGAGTGAGGCCACCCCCCTGACCACAGACCCAGTGCCGGAGTTCAACAGGCGTTCGCCCCAACAGCGGACAGGAAAGCGACATTCGCCGACATTACTCAAAGTGACCACCAGAGACGGGGGCGTATTTTTCGATGAGTCTGATGCCACGAAGACCTATTGTGCCGTAATAGAGCACATCGGCCCTGCCCGGATTAGAGGAATACAAGACCGCATAAAGAAAGGGAAACTGAAACTTGTCTCAACGACGGAAGATGACAATCGCCAACATAAACAGATTGGCAACTACTATGTCCTCACCAATCTCAGCACCAGCCAGAAAGGAACGTACCTGAAGAAAATATCAGATGAAATGGGCCTTGGGCTGAAGGTGGAGGTCGTTGAATGAAAATGTTCCCAAATTATTCTTGCTGTGCAAAAAGGTTGCACAGGTGTGGAAAAGCCACGCCCATTTGACCCCCAAAGGCAAAGTTGTTTTGACCCCTTCGGGCAAAATAAGATTGACCCCTCCGGGCAAAATAAAA
>CAVBFJ010000090.1:0-3478 GCA_963594895.1 bacterium
CTGCCCGACAAGACACGCACCGACCTCATCGTCGACATCTCCAACCGCGACGAATACCTGCTTGCCGAGCAAGACCTTGCCGAATACCTCCGGCAGTACACCGAGTGCACCGACCGCGACATACGACGCAAGATGCGCATGGAGGCGCTCGTCAAGTTCATGACGCTGCGCTCGCTCGCCGCCAAGGGAAAAGTGAAACAGGCCATCGACTTCACGCGCACCTTCCTCGCCAACGGCCGCCCGCTCATCCTCTTCTGTTCTCTCCACGAGATTGTCGACGAGATAAGGCGGGCCTTCCCCGAGGCCGTCTCCGTCACGGGGCGCGACACCATGATGGCTAAGCAGGCTGCCGTCGATGCCTTCCAGACGGGCAAGGCGCAGCTCATCGTCTGCTCCATCAAGGCGGCGGGCGTCGGCCTCACCCTCACGGCCGCCTCCAACGTGGCATTCATTGAGTTCCCGTGGACCTACGCCGACTGCTGCCAGTGCGAAGACCGTGCCCACCGCATCGGGCAGAAGGACAACGTCACGTGCTACTACCTGCTCGGGCGCGGCACCATCGACCGCACACTCTATGCCATCATCCACAAGAAGAAGTCCATCGCCAACCAGATAATGGCCACCGACGACGACATCCCACAGGATGAAATCTACTTCGACGAGCTTGCCAACCTGTTCCTCAACCCCAACGACGATGGCTGACATCTGCAAAACCGACCTGCGACGCATCATCACCTACCTCGATGCCGCAGCGGCCCTCTACGACCGGCAACCGGGCCTGCGCTTCTCATCACGCGCCTGGTGCATAAGACAACTCATCAACAAACTCACCAAAAAATTACCGTCATGCGACAAGTCACCAACCAACGCCTCACCGGACGCTACGCCATAGTCAAGGTGTTCCCGCATATCCATGCGCTCAAAGTCGAAGTCGAGCAGCTTTTCCTCGACGAGGACACCAGGCAGACAAGCGAAACCTTCTGGAGGCTCGCTTCCGACAAGGACATCCTCGAACTCAACATCCCAGTGGCAAAGTGCTACTCGGCAAACAAATAACCTAAACCCGTAACAATTATGAGAAAGAAAGACATCATCCAAGAACTAATGGAACGCACCTCCCTCACCACATCACAGGCCACACATGCCGTCGACAATGTTGTCGGTATCATCGCCGACGCACTCGCCTCAGGCGACACCGTCTTCCTGCGGGGCTTCGGCACGTTCAAGACCGTCCTGCGGGCGGCAAAGACAGCACGCAACGTCAGCAAAGGCACCGCCGTGCACGTGCCGCCACGCTGGCAGGTCAAGTTCATCGCATACAGCAATCTCAAAGAGCGCATCAAGCATGGACACGAGGTTTAGCAAGCCCAACAAGTACCACGCGCAGAAGTCCGGAGGCTACGCCTCGCGCAAGGAGCACCGGCGAGCCAATGAGCTGCGCCTGCTCCAGCGTGCCGGGCTTATCTCCAACCTGCGCGAACAGGTGCCCTACGAGCTCATACCCACGCAACGCGCACCCGACGGCAAGGTCATCGAGCGGGCCTGCTCCTACATCGCCGACTTCGTCTATACCGACCAGCACGGCAACACCGTCGTCGAGGACACCAAGGGCGTACGCACCGACGTCTACCGCATCAAGCGCAAGCTCATGCTGCATGTGCATGGCATAACAATCACAGAACGATAATATCATCGACATTATGGCTACAACAACAACCAACAATTTCACACACGACAGCAACGCACGTCATGATGAGAAAATCATCAACCTGCGCATGAGGCACGGCGCTGCCGGATACGGCGTCTTCTTCATGATACTCGAACGTCTGCGTGAGGAAAACAATTACATGAGTGTCAAGGATTACAACATGATAGCCTTTGACCTTCGTGTCGATGCAGCCATGGTCAAGTCAGTTGTCGAAGACTTCGGGCTATTTGTCTTTACCGATGACGGTAAGTACTTCTATTCCGAGAGTTTCAACCGACGGATGAATGCCAATGACACACCGCACATGTCACGCGCCGAAATCGGCAAGATCGGTGCACAGAAACGGTGGTCTAAGACCAAAAAGCAGGACACCACATGCGAGGACAAGCCCGCAAAGCAATCTCCTGCGCCCGCTCCCCAAACGGAACAAGGGCACAGTGACGGCAAGGCCGACAACCGCGCCTGCCTCAAACGCTTCTTCGGACCCACCAACCAGGCCAACCTCGAAACGCTCCTGATGAACTTCGGCCTCAAACCCGGAGACATGCCCTTGCTGCGCAACGCCGCTAAAGACGTCGTCGCCGAATGGGAACTGCAGGAACGCCAGCACTGTAGCTACACCGACTGGTCGCAGCACCTCATATCCGTCATGCGCATCAAGGTGAAAGACTTAAAGACCAAAGGCCCCGCTTCCCAAGCGCCGCCAGCTGCGGCCGACTACAGCTATGAGGGTGGCTTCGGATCCAAGGATGTCTAAAATACGAAACGACAATGCAAGAAAAAAAGAAATCAACCACCGTCCAGCGCCTCGACCAGTGTCTGCAGACGGTATGGCGCAAGATGCAGCGCGCAAGGCAGCAGGCGCAAGACCTCGCCGACCCGGATGTCTACAACGCCCACGCCCGCACGCTCCTCTGGGTGGCCGACAATGTGGTGCTCGCACACCAGCGGCGCAAGTTCGTCATCGACGACAACAACCGCGACGTCCTGCGCTTCCTGCTCTACTACTTCAATGGCTGCCCGTTGGCTGAGGATGTATTCCCGGGGCGAGGCTACAAGCTCCACAAGCACATCATGCTCCAAGGGGCCGTTGGCACAGGCAAGACGCTGCTCATGCAGGTGTTCTCCGAGTACCTGCGCATCACTGAGAACCCGCGGTTCTTCCACAACCTGTCCGTCACGCAGATGGTCAACTACTACACGCTGCACAACAACCTCGACCGCTACACCTTCTACGAGGAGGAGAACCGGGGCTTCCAGTGCACGCCCGTCAACATCTGCCTCAACGACATCGGGGTGCAGTCCACCAAGTTCTTCGGCATCGACACCGACACGCTCACCAATGAGTTCCTCCATGCGCGCAACGAGATATGGACGTCCTACCACAAGTTCGCACACCTCACAACCAACCTCACCATCGAACAACTCAAACAAAAGTACAAGGACGGCTTCGGGCGACTGCTCGACCGCTTCAAAACCTACAACATCATCCCCCTACAAGGGGACAGCAGAAGATAATCATCATGAAACTAAGACAAGCAAAGAAAATCATTTGTCGCATCTACGACTGCAATCGCAATCTGATGTACTACGAAACACCATTACCCAAAAGCTGGCGGCGCTACATGTGCCTTATGCACAAGGCCACCTCGGTGGTTCAACATCACTTCGTGCCCTATGGCCGGCAGGCCAACAGATGGGCCAATGAACACGCCGCCAAGATCTGTAAGGCTACCAAACTCCAAAAAGAACTGCCATGAACAAAACACA
>CAVBFJ010000091.1:0-3099 GCA_963594895.1 bacterium
GCACGGTTGTAGGTGGGGGTGAATATGGTGAGGGTTTTCATGAGTCGATTGAATTCATTGGCTTAATTAACCACAAATTTGACGAGATTCGCCGAAGGCCCACTGACCAGCAGGAAGTAATTAAACGAATGACTGACGCGATAAATATTCGTATGATTAGTATAATTCGTGGTTCAATTTATGCAGCAATTAGGTTTGTGCCCCTTTACTGTGGCAATGGGTGGTTGTGCCTGTGTGGCACGTCTTTCAATACCCCTCGGGCACGGGTGCGTGGTTCCAGTTGCGGTCCCACTTGTTGTAGATGAGGCGTCCTGGAGTCTTGTGGGAGATGACGCGTGCGGGATTGCCAGCTATCGTGACACCGGCATCGGCATCCTTGATGACGATGGAGCCGGCGCCGATGGTCACGCCATCGCCTATTAGGACGTGCTCCACGATACACGAGTTGGGCCCCACATACACCTCGTTGCCCAACTCGGCTGCCTTATGGTATGCCGACCCGATGTTGACACTCTTGCAGAACGTGCAGTTGTCACCTATGCGTGTGGTATCGTTTATCATCAGTGGGCCACCATGGGCGATGTGCAATCCGTAACCCACATGCACGTGACGGGAAATCTCCACGCCGGCCCTACCGGCCTTCCTTACATATTGCAACCTCGCCCCCCCCTGAACTATCATATTGTCACATTTGGTGAGGCGGAACCAAAAGAGGAAAGCAAAGCTGGGACTGATCCAAGTGTAGAGCCACATGCGGAAGAGCGACACGTCGTTGCGCCGCAGATAGCGGTAGTAGTCGCTGCGGATGAAATCAACACATTGTGAGAAGGTCATGATAGTCTTTATTTATAGAACAATGCCATGATGCGCCTCAGCAGTCTGCTCATCCATTTTTTGTTCAACTCCGCCTTGGCGACGGTAATCATGCCGTCGAGATTGTGCGCCTTAAGATAGGGGAAGAAAGCACCGCGACAGGTGATACCGTCGGTGATGCTATCGACAAAGCCCGACTGCACCTCTCCGTCGAAGAACGCTTTCATCTCCTCGTAGGGGATCTGCCATTCCACCATCTGATGGATGTTGGTGTTGAACACGTTGCACATCTCTATCTTGGTCCAGCGCAACGCCTTCTGGTAGTCGTACTGCTTGATGGCGTCGAGCTTGGCAAAGTAGCATTTCTTCTGGTTGGGGTAGAAGTTGGGATGATATTTGCTGGTGGTGCCGCCCCAACGGTAGTTGTATACGCAATGGCCGATGCGCACATACCGTTTTGCGACAGGCAACAAGCGCATGCTGAACACCAAATCCTCGCAGAAGCGATAGCCGGCGGGTTTGAGTAGGTCGAGGTGGTCGAAGAGCAACTGGCGGCGGTATAACTTTCCCCATACAGCCACGCTCAGTATATTGATGCCGAAGAACGTGATGTAATATTCGTCGAACAATTCCGGCTGATCAACGCATAACTCGCGGGGGGGGGTAAATTTGCGGATGATGCCGAGAGGGTCAAACACCCTTGCTATGCCGCCCTCCACGATGTCCGCTCCGGTCTCTTGTTGCTTCCGCGACAGCACCTCAAGTGCGTCCTTCGGCAAGGTGTCATCATTGTCCATGAAGGTGATGAAGTCACCCTTGGCTTCCAATAGTCCGCGGTAGCGTGCTGCCTCCTTGTCGCCGTTCTTGGGCAAGTCGATCACCCTCACCCGAGGGTCCTTGGCTGCATAGGCGTTGAGCACGCCGAGCGTGTTGTCGGTGGAGCAGTCGTTGACCAAGAGTAGCTCCACGTCACTGTAGGTCTGGCGCAGCACACTCTTGATGCACTTGCCCACCAGTTTCTCTGCGTTGTAGCAGGGCACGATGATTGATATCATTTTTTCTAATGTTTTCGAGGACCGTTTCTTATCTTTTCTCACCCAGCATCATGCGGGTGATGCGGTGGCGGGTGAGGAGCCAGTAGGCTGCGAGGCTGGCGATACTGGCCACCATGGTGTGAATCATGATATTGACATCCTGTCCTTGAAACAAGGCATAGCTTACTTGCAGCAACACTGGATGGAGCAACATGATGCAGAGCGACGCACGCCCCACATAGCACAACGCCCGGCACACCACCGGTATCTTGGCCAGCCATGCCGAGACGAAGAACACCGCTTGGAGGGCTATGGCAGGTATCAGGATGTCGAGACCAATGGGCCAGACAAACTTATTGAGGCTATACTGATAATGTATCGCGCCCATGGCATCAAGGGCGTACAAGACACAAAGCAAGCATAAGCAGCCACCTCCAAACGGGTTCTTGAGAAAGAACGTGCGCCACTGGGCGCCTATCATCAGGTAGGCGGCCACGAACAGAGCCATGTCGGCATCCCACGGCACCCAGATGAGTTGTGCGAGGGTGAACCGTGCGGCCAAGATATGGCTCGTCACATACCCAGCGATTATCCATAGCCACGGCCGTTGTGTGTACTTGCGCAAGGCGAAGACAAGCAGCGAGGCGATGAACAGCACCGTAAGGAAATAGTAAGGATATGTGTAGGCGTTCTGTATGGCCCATCCACCATAGAGTGTGGCAAGGATGGTTTGCGGCACTTGCCCACGGTGCATCACGCTACCCAGAATGATGGAGAAACAGACATAGGGAACGACGATGCGCAGGACTTTCTTACGCAGTTCACTGCCGAACGTGCCGCTACTCTTCATAAACAGTCCGGAGATGATGAAGAAGCACGGCATGTGAAACCACAGTATGTAGCGGCTCACGTCGTTGTTGAGGCCCGAGGTGTGGCCCACCACCACGAGGAGGATGAGCAGCCCCTTGGCGATGTCCACCATTGGGTTGCGAGAGGAGAATACTGGTTGCATAGGCATTGAGTACGCCGAGCGTGTTGTCGGTAGAACTGTCGTTGACCAAGAACAGCTCCACGTCGTTGTAGGTCTGGTGCAGCACGCTCATGATGCACTTGCTCACCAGTATCTCTGCGTTAATGTCGGTTCGCCCTCTTCGAGGACGCTGCCCCCGGCTCGAGGGGAGTCCGCAGGTTCCCTTCGGTCACCCGCGGTTATGATTGTTTGCCGCCTTCGGCGACACGATGGGGATGAGGC
>CAVBFJ010000092.1:0-2963 GCA_963594895.1 bacterium
CTGAAAGCCGAGGGCAGGGGCAAGACGTACATCGAGGATGTGGCGGGCTATGAGAACGCCTATCTTGGCGAGAACCGCCTGTCGTCGGTGAACCAAGCGGAGTGTGCGGCGTTTGCGCAGACCCTGTTCAAGCCGATGCTTGAGGAGGTGGCCAAGTTGGCGAAGACGGCCGACGAGCGTGCCGCGCTGACGGACTACATGATGGCCAAGCACGGCCTGGAGCGCAACGAGGTGATGGCCCGCCATGCGGCCGACAGGCAGGCCGAGCAGGAGTTCTCATCGGAGCTTCTGAAGGCTGCCCGCGCGCTTGCCAAGGATCCGCTCGACCAATTGTTGGCAGATGCGCTTGACGACGTGCGCCAGCGGAGGGACGAGTGGTTGGTGACATGTGACAAAAGGCAAGCGATGATAGTGTCGCTTGCCCTTTGCATAGATATGTAGCATTACCACAAGGCGACCTTGCCGCCAATGCCCAAGTCGAGGGTTGCCGTTGCAATGCCCAATGCGCGGAACACCCGGCTCACGGTGGATAGTGTCGGTGAGCACCGCCCATTCTCCAGCTTGCAAATCTGTGATCGTTTCACGCCGATTCTTTCCCCCAGCTCTTCCTGTGTGAGGTTGTGTTGGATGCGAGCCTTTCTGATGGCCTCTCCATCTCCATGAGCATTCAAAGCCTCTTCGACCCCATTGTCAAACTCTTCCCTCTCTGTGGTTCCCTTTTTTCCTATGATTTCATCGGTAACCTCATCCAAGGTGTAGACTTTCATATTTCCTACTTGTTTCATATTCACTTGACTTTAAGCTCAAAATATTGTTTCATCATTTCCTCTGCTTTTGCAATCTCCTTTTGGGGAGTCTTATGTGTCTTTTTGATTATGCCGTGAGTCGCCACGATCAAAGTTTCTTTCTCTGTGTCCCAAAAAGCGAACAGCCTATAAGCGATGCCGTTGTAGAGGGTTCTGAACTCCCCGATGTCGGAATTTTCCAACTTCTTGAAGAGCTCCTTGTTTTTCTCTCCGCCAGCGACTCTCCAAGTGTTATACAAGACTTTCTTCTGCGCTTGTTTGGGTATGAATTGCTTGGCATCCTCCTATAACACAAGCTGAAATGTTGGCATATCTTTATTCAAGGTATACTTACATCATAAAAAGAAGGGCGATCGTGTCATTTTAACTCACTACATGACGGTTTCTCCAGTTTTCATGTTACATTTGCATAAAGTATGAGCAACGAATTGACACCAAAGGCGACCGACCGCATCATGCGTGTAAAGAGTTGCCAGTCATGAGGAGATACAAATTGTTAAATATCAATGTGAAAAGCGTATGATCATGGATGCTTTCATCAAAAACAATCATGTGAGAGCCATGGCCCTCATGGGAAACTTATTGGTAGCCCTCTGCCTGGGCTTGTCACTAACGGGCTGCGACCCATCGGCTGCCGACCGCAGCGCAGACATCGACGGGCACCACTTCGTTGACCTCCAGCTACCGAGCGGATTGCTCTGGGCGGCTACCAACCTGGGGGCGACCGACACCACCGGATGCGGACAACAGTATGCCTGGGGCGAGACGGCGGTGAAGGCCGACTACTCGCAAGCCACCTACCGCTACGGCACCGACTTCGAGAAGATGACCAAATACAACGCCACCGACCACCTCGACTCACTCTCATCCTCCGACGACGTGGCCACCACGCTCTGGGGCAAAGACTGCCGAACGCCCACGTTCTCCGAACTGGAAGAACTGGGTGACACCACCAACTGCACCTGGACCTGGGTGACCAAGACCACCGACAAGGGCAAGACTGTCAAGGGCTACGAGGTGAAGAGTGTGCGCAATGGCAACTCCATCTTCCTGCCTGCAACAGGCGCCCACAACGGCAAGAACTATTTCTGCGAAGACGATGGCCTCTATTGGACCAGCACGCGTGCCGAACGTTCACCCGGCGAGGCATGGTGCCTCTATTTCAACCTGGGGCATTACTCCTACTATATGAACGCCCGCTACATAGGCGCCTCCATCCGGCCAGTGGCCATGCCGCGGTGATCACCTGACCTGTCTGCTGGTCGTGCAGGCATCTGTCACCTGCACGACCAGCCTCTTCCGCCCCGTAATTTGTCATGGTTTTTGGCCAGAAAGTTTGTTCGCAAAAACAGATGAACTAGAGAGAGAAAATGGCTTTGGGGGCCTGTCTCGGGAGCGCGCGCGGCTCGTTTTCTCGAGATTAGTGCCTAATCATGATGAGATATGTGCCTAATCTCGGTGAGATATGTGCCTAATCTCGGTGAGATATGTGCCTAATCATGATGCGATAAGGCATCAATGATGATGAAAAGAATTTACTTTCGACCGCAAAAAGAAGGACCAATTTCACAAAGTGCTCATTATTAGCGTATTACGAACAACGCTCCATTTTCACGTATTTGCGCCGATAGGTTTCCTCGTCGAAAATAACGCAAAATTCAGCCTATAGTTTGTCGCATTTATTCATCACAAGTCTCTTGGTCATGGCTTAGGGGAGACGGTCCGTGCCCTACCCTAACCAAACAACATGGTCATATGAAACACATGACTATCCTCAGAGGGAAAAGTCTGGGGGACCGTTTAACACAGACGTCCCCAGTCTGCACCCAGAGTT
The DNA here is from genome assembly GCA_963594895.1 of bacterium. GTDB lineage: Bacteria > Bacteroidota > Bacteroidia > Bacteroidales > Bacteroidaceae > Prevotella. The sequence goes on from CAVBFJ010000092.1 coordinate 2,641, forward strand.
AGTACTCTTCACACTCTGACTAGCACCTTTATAGTGTTAAACACAAGTGCTCACACACGCTTCTAATGTGCAAAGAGCGATTTTTCTGAAAAAAACTCCCGAAACATTTGGTGGAACCAACAATAATCACTACCTTTGCACTCGCAATCGAACCAAGGGTTACACCGATAATTGATTGTACGGCTTCACGCCTATCCAATGTAACTTATTCATAGTTGCATAAGGGAGAGATGGTAGAGTGGTCGATTACACCGGTCTTGAAAACCGGCGTACCGAGAGGTACCGGGGGTTCGAATCCCTCTCTCTCCGCAGAAGTCAGCGTA
>CAVBFJ010000093.1:0-2779 GCA_963594895.1 bacterium
CCCAGGGTTACGCATCACGGCTTCGCCGTGCTGCTCACCCTGGGCTGATTTGTGTTGCCCTTTCAGGGCATTTTGCCTTGCTCGGTTGGTGTCGTTGGTTTCCGTTTCAGGGCATTTTGCCTTGCTCGGTTGGTGTCGTTGGTTTCCGTTTCAGGGCATTTTGCCTTGCTCGGTTGGTGTCGTTGGTTTCCGTTTCAGGGCATTTTGCCTTGCTCGGTTGGTGTCGTTGGTTTCCGTTTCAGGGCATTTTGCCTTGCTCGGTTGGTGTCGTTGGTTTCCGTTTCAGGGACATTATGCCAAGCTGGAATCGTTTTGTTGCCCTTTCAAGACTTTGTGTACATCATTCCAGTTTACACAAACCGGATGGCAAAGATTGTGCATATAATCTACACCCAATTACCTGATCCACTGCGTCACCTTGCCCCACTTGCTAAGGGCGAAGGCCACGACGAGCTGGCGGTTGGCGGCGTTGAGCAGGGCGAACCATGCCACGACGCCGAAGCAGACCACGTAGGAGACGATGACGAGCACCAGGCGCAGGAACGACTCGGGCATGGCCTGGTGTATCGACACGGGTGCCAGGATGCACACGGCGATGACCGCCCACACGTGGAAGATGGTGACGAGCAGCGGCCAGCGTCGCAGGTCGGCTATCTGCCGGTGCACGATGCGGAAGTCGCTGATGATGAGGATGACGTAGGTCATCGCGTTGGCCACATACGCCATCTCCACGGGCATGCCCAGCTTGAACGCCGTCCACGTGAGCGAAGGGAAGATAAGCCACAGCGTGCCGTTGATGAACGACAGGCGCCGTATGTCGCCCGTGCTGTGTATGGCACAGTTGAGCACGTTGACATGCGTGTTGATGGCCATGCCGATGATGCCCAGCCGCATGAAGTTGACCGCGTGGTCGGGCACCTGTCCGAGCCAGACGTTGAGCACGTAGTGGCCCTCGAGGGAGCACGGCACGGCGAGGATGCTGATGGCCGACACGGTGAAGAGGATGGAGTTGCGCATGATGGTCTCCATCTGGCTGATGTGTCCGGCGGCATACTGCTTGGTGATCTGTGGCTGGAACGCCTGCGCCACCGTGGTGGTGAACGCCATCACCATGCCGTTGACGGTGAGGGCGATGGAGGCGGCGGCATTATATACCACTCCGAAGAATATGTTGATAAGAAAGGTGTTGCACTGTTGCGACACCGTCACGCACATGTTGCCGTAGAGGTCGAGTCCCGAGAAGGTGAGCATGGGGCGCAGCATCGACTTGTCCCATATCCAGTGGAATCGACACTCCTCGAAATGGCGGATGCAATAGATGCGGTAGATGCCGCAGATGATGAGCGAGACGCAAAGGCCCAGCACGGCATAGAGCTTCACCCTGTCGAAGGGACTGATGATAAGCAGATAGACGATGAGCAACTTGAGCACGGCGCTGAGCAGCTCCATGTAGGCAAACTTATGCATGTGCTCATGGGCGATGATGCTCGCGCCGTAGGGTGTCTGTGTGAAACCCACGGCGAGCATGAGCACCGAGCACTGGTAGACCCAGCGCGCCGCCCCGAGGCGACCCTCGGGGAAGTTGAGCTTATGCTCCAGGAACCAGAGGCCCACCGTCTCGGCCAGCACGATGGCGATGAGCGCCAGCATGAGATGGCAGATGAGGGCGGTGGAGAATACCTTGCCCAGTTTGTCGGTGTTGCCGCGCCCCATCTCATAGGTGAGGAAGCGAGACGTGGCACCCGACATGGCGGCATTGAGGAAGCCCACCATGCCGATGACACCACCTGCCACACCATACAAGCCGTAGTCGGCGACGCCCAGTGTGCTGAGCACCACACGCGAGGTGTAGATGCCCACCAGTGTGGTGATGAGCGTGCGGAAGGTCATCACCGCGGCGTTGCGCGCCACACGGCGGTTGCCCGAGAGCTCCTTGTTCTCCTTATTCTCTGCCACTGTCGGAGTTCTTCTCGTCCGTATAATATCCGCTATAATATCCCTTCCCGTAGTAGCCGTAGTGGCCGTAGTATCCGTAGCGGCGGTTGCCGTAGGACGAGTAGGACGTCGAGCCGTTGAGGAGGATGGCCAGGTTCTTGTACTTGCCCGTCTCGTACCACTGCTCCACGTTGGGCAGGAGCGAACGGTCGAAGAGACCCACGCGGATGACGAAGAGCGTCACGTCGGCGTGCGGCGTGATGATGCTCACGTCGGCCACCATGTCACTGGGCGGACAGTCGATGAAGATATAGTCGTACTCCTCGCGCAGCTTGTCGATGAGGGCGCCGAAGCGCGGCGAGTAGAGCAGCTCGGTGGGGTTGGGCGGTATGGTGCCGCAGGGCAGGATGTCGACGGCGCCGCTGTTGACGATGAGGCTGCGGTAGTCGTCGGTCTGCGCGCCGAGGTAGTTGCTCACGCCCTTCTTGGGGCTGTGGATGTACTGCGAGAGCGATCCGTGGCGCATGTCGAGGTCGATGACCAGCGTCTTCTTGCCGTTGACGGCCATGGTGAGCGCGAGGTTGTGTGAGATGAAGGTCTTGCCGCTGCCCGGGAACATCGAGGTGAGCATGATGACCTGTCGGCGTCCCTCGCTGCTGACCAGGAACTCGAGGTTGGATCGCACGATGCGGAAGGCCTCGTTGATGAGGTTGCGGCTGCCGGCCTCCACCACCACCTTGTGGCCGTGGTGCTTCTGCTTGCGGCGGCGCAGGAAGGAGAGCTTCTCGGGCTTGCCGGAGAGCGGTATCTCGCCGACAAACGGCACGTTGAGCGTCTCCAGGTC
>CAVBFJ010000094.1:0-2509 GCA_963594895.1 bacterium
GGTTCCCTTCGGTCACCCGCGGTTATGCACAGTTAGCCCCCTTCGGGGACATGCAACAAACGTGACACTTTTTCGTATGCAAATTGGAAATGGTCATATTCTGCTATAACTTGCAAAATATAAATATCTTATTCACAACAACTTAAATCGTAAAATTTAGCAAAAGTCATGTCTGAAAAACATTCGGATTTTGAACACCCTACCTTCCAGGATTGCCAATCAACAGAGAGGAGAAGGTTGTCTGGGTTGTCTTTCTAAAGCCGTGCTCCGTTGGCGTCAATGCCCATCGTGGCGATCCCGTTGTCTTGCCTATGTCCTGTGGGCCTACTTCTTCAGCAGGAAGCGGTTCACGGGGATGCAGTGTGAGTCCTTGATCTCGCCGATGACGATGATGCTGTGCAGGCTTCCGATGCAGTCGATGTTGCCGAGGGTGTTGAGCATGAAGTCCTGGTAGTCCTTCATGTCGTGGGCGTAGACCTTGATCTGGAAGTCGTAGTCGCCCGTGGTGTTGTAGCACTCGGTGATCTGGTCGATGGTCTGCACGGTGTCCATGAACTGCTGGATGAGCTCATGGGTGTGCTGCTTCAGGCGTATGTTGCAGAGCACGATGACGTTGTGCCCCAGCTTGTGGTGGTCCACCACGGCCGTGTACCTTGTTATGTACCCCTCGCGCTCCAGTCGTTTCTGGCGCTCAAAGGTGGGCGAGGGCGACAGGTGCACGCGTGCGGCGAGCTCCTTCACGGTCATGTGCGAGTTTTGTTGCAGCAGGCGGAGGATCTTCACGTCTGTCTCATCGAGGGTCTCTTGGTATGCCATGTCTGTGCTTCTTGTTTGTTGTTGATATGCTGTCGGAGTGCGGATATTGCAGAATAATATTCTGCGAAACCGTCGATTATTACGCAAAGATAGGAAATATTTCCGAATAACGGAGAAAATTTGGTGAAGAAAAAACTAACCCTTAACTTTGCGTTCGAAATCAAAACAACAAACGAAAAGATAAGTGTTATGAGCAAGAGAAATCAGTATTTCGATGCAGTGGGCAGCTACCTGCGCCCAGCCGAGTTGAAGGAAGCGCGTGCCAAGTTTGCCGAGGGCAAGATCTCAGCCGCCGAGTTGCGCGATGTTGAGGACCGCCTCATCGAGGACGTGGTGAAGAAGCAGAAGGCCCACGGCCTGCACTACATCACCGACGGCGAGTTTCGCCGCAGCTACTGGCACCTCGACTTCATGTGGGGCTTCGGGGGCGTGGAGCACATTGAGCTTGACCACGGCTACCAGTTCCACGGCGAGGAGACCACCAAGGGCTCGCTGCGCCTCACCGGCAAGATCACGGGCGAGAACCACCCCTTCATCAAGGACTTCCTCTTCGTGAAGCAGTTTGAGGAGGAGGGCGTGGAGGCTAAGCAGACGGTGCCCGCGCCGGCGCAGTTCCTGGCAGAGCTCTTCCGTGGCGACAACGCCAAGAACACCCGCGAGTTCTATCCCAACACGCAGGATCTCATCCACGACCTCGCCAAGGCTTACGCCACGTTCTTCCAGGAGATCTATGCCGCCGGATGCCGCACCGTGCAGCTCGACGACTGCACATGGGGCATGATTGTCGACGACGACTTCTGGAAGTCGATGGCCGGCACGGGCTTCACGCTGGAGCACGAGGCCCTGCAGTACCTCGCCGTGAACAACCTCGCCATCGAGGGCAAGCCCGAGGGCCTCACCATCAACACGCATGTCTGCCGCGGCAACTACCACTCGTGCTACGCCACGAAGGGCGCCTACGACCCTGTGGCTCCCTACCTCTTCGCCAAGGAGAACGTGAGCACCTACTATCTCGAGTACGACGATGAGCGCTCGGGCAGCTTCGAGCCGCTGAAGGAGGTGTCGGCCGACAAGCGCGTGGTGCTGGGCTTGGTCACCACCAAGTCGCCCGTGCTGGAGGACAAGGCCACGGTCATCGCCCGCATCCGCGAGGCCGCCCAGTATGTGCCCCTCGAGCGCCTCAGCCTCAGCCCGCAGTGTGGCTTCGCCTCCTGCGAGATCGGCAACAAGCTCACCGAGGAGCAGCAGTGGGCCAAGCTCGACCTCGTGAGGGAGATCAGTGAGGAGGTGTGGGGATAAGCGCACCGCAACATTAGCCATACAATAACGAGAAGAGGCGAATGGCCTTCGGGACAATGTCCCGAGAGCGCCATTCGCCTCTTGCCATGTGTCGGCGTGATGGTGATATGCAGCAACGTCATCATGCCTTGAGGTGGGCAAAAGTCTTATCCCAGCCCCGTAGGGTAGGGTGTTCAAAATCCGAAAGTTTTTCGGACATGACTTTTGCTAAATTTCACGACTTAGGTTGTTGTGAATGAGATATTTATATTTTGCAAATTATAGCGAAATATGGCCATTTCCAATTTGCATACGAAAAAGCGTCACATTTGTTGCATGTCCCCGAAGGGGGCAAATGTGTATAACCGCGGGTGACCGAAGGGAACCTGCGGTTATACGATACTGCTTAAAGCGT
>CAVBFJ010000095.1:0-2466 GCA_963594895.1 bacterium
CTTTGGAAGATGCAACAGGACGTCTGAACATGACAGAAAACACGCGTAGCATCCACTGGTTTGCAAAGACGTGGTGCGAGAACTACGGACCTATACGCAAATGGGTGATGCGGTACTTACATCGCGCGTTTGGTGTTGAATGTTTTGCTAAATTGAAAAGAACTTTGCATTTGTAACGTTTATGTCAGATTTCTTTTGGGGTGACCTATTCCTCTACTCCTCCTGTCTCTTGGCGCTCATCATAGCCATACGCTATGTCTCGTCGACTGACAGCTATATGATCAAGGAGCAGAAGGACAACATCATCTGGCCCATCATCATAGCAATCATCCTTTCGGTGTGGATGGCCCACCGTCCACTGACATCATTTGCATTTGGCGACACTGGAACATATGCTAAAGGATACATAAACACCGATCCCTACAATGTGAAGTTCAGTTGGAAAGAGGAGTGGTTCTGGCAGTGGATTATCGTGGCATGCAAACTGTTGGGACTTAACTACATCGGCTATTTCACTGTTATCTATGCCATCTACGTCTTCTCGGCACTGGTGTGCGTGAAGATTCTCATGCCCAACAAGACCATGCTTGGCATGGTTTTCGTGTGGACGTCACTGATGTACTACAGTTTCGGTATCAACGGCATTCGCAATGGAACGGCGTGCCACCTGCTCCTTCTTGGTTTCGCCTTTATTCTGAAAGGACGGGCGCTCTTATGGACGGGCGCGGGACTATGCCTACTTGCCTTCGGCACGCACCGAAGTACGATGTTGCCCATCGCAGCCTTTGTCGCAGGACGCTTCTTGATACGCGACGCGCGCTATGCCGTATTCTTTTGGCTCCTCTCCATCCCCATCTCGCTCGTGGCAGGCGGAGCAGTTACGTCATTCTTCTCAGGACTTGGCCTCGACGAACGCATGTCGGGCTATGCCGACACAAGCAATGACACGTCGGGCTTCTCTCATTCGGGTTTCCGTTGGGACTTCCTCTTCTACAGCATGTGGCCAGTCATTATGACATGGGTGAACTGTGTGAAGCGCAAGTGCTACGACAACTGGTACCGCGTGCTCTCCATCACCTACTGTCTGGCCAATGCCTTCTGGGTAATGGTCATCCGTGCCTCGTTCAGCAACCGCTTCGCTTACCTCTCCTGGTTCCTCTATCCCATCATCATCGCCTATCCGCTCGTGAACATCGACACGTGGGAGGACCAGGACCGCAAGACCGGCTACGTGCTCCTCGCCTACGCCGGCTTCACCTTCCTGATGAGTACGGTGTATTGGTAATAAGAAGAAATCAAACATTTTCAGACAAGACAATCATGAAAATAACCTACATCTCCAAAGACTGTTCGCTGATGCTAAAAGGCTATGCGTTGCTTTGCATGGTCGTGTGCCATCTTTACATTGCGGATGGTATGGGCGATGCTTTCAGTCTGTGCTCAATACACGGCGTGCCGTTGGCCTCGTGGCTGGTACGGGCATGCAATCCCGTTGGATGCTATCTCTTTATCAGCGGCTACGGATTGTATTATACATGCAAACACAGATCTGTCGGGGGGGGGTAATTTTAGAAGAATAGTAAAGTTATATAAGCTCTATTGGCTGACGCTGCTGGTGTTTGTACCCTTGGCATGTTGGTTGAGACCAGAGTGTTATCCCGGCCATTGGACACATTGGCTGGGTAGCATCACGGCGTTTCGCACGTATTGGAACGGAGAGATTTGGTTTCTCTTTCCATATGTGATGCTGGTGCTAACAAGCAAATGGGTGTTCTGCCTATTGGACAGGTTCGGGTGCTTGCGTATGATGGCAGTGAGCTATGTGTTGAATTTTGCTGCCATGTTTTTGGTAAGCCGCTACTATACTGCATATTTCAACAATCATTACGCCATTTATCAAGTGGTGCTTTATTTCGACTGCCTGTTCATGTTTGTCATGGGTGCGGTGTTTTGCAAGTGTGCTGACCGGGATTTTCGTGGTCCGGCAGTACGGTTGCTGACGCTTCCGCAGTGGGCGTTGTTGACTTTGTTTGCATTGGTGTTCCTGTCGATGTGTGTTATTGACTTCGCACCCTATGGACAACTAAGTTCATTGGTCTTGATAATCTTGTTCCTTCGCATCAAGTGGCAGACGTTTGTAATGCGTGGTTGGCGACTGCTGGGACGGTATAGCACAGTGGTATGGTTTATCCATACGTGGATATGTTATTATTGTTTCAAACAGTACATCTACTCCCTGCACTACCCCTTGTTGATGCTTACGGCAACGCTGGTCAGCAGCTTGGCAGTGGGGTATGTCATTATGCGCGTTGACCGATGGAGTAACCGACTGTTGCATTTGAATTGATGGCAAGATAATAAAATATTCCCATAGCATAGCTCCTGTATGGGGCGCATAATCCCAATCGACCCATGAAAACCCTCACCATATTCACCCCCACCTACAACCGTGCCCACACGCTGGGA